>CAMVKH010000017.1 GCA_947168065.1 uncultured Bacteroidales bacterium | reverse complement strand
GGCAAGTGAACAAAAGTCTAAGTTTCCTCATAAATGAATTTTTAGATTAAAAAAATAGTTGTATTAGGTTTGGTTTCAAAAACAGGCAATACACACAAGATAGACAAAGGTACGAAAAAAAAGCGCTCCCACAACCGGGGAGCGCTTTTTTTTTACGATTCAGGCCTCGATCAGTCCTCGAACTTCTGGTTCAGAAGCTCGATCATCTTGATGGCTGCCTTGGCGATCGGGGTACCGGGGCCGAAGATGGCCACGGCGCCGTCGCGGTAGAGTTCATCGTAGTCCTGGGCCGGGATCACACCGCCCACGACGACGAGGATGTCCTCACGGCCGAGTTTCTTGAGCTCCGCGATGATCTGCGGGACGAGGGTCTTGTGACCGGCGGCCAGCGAGGAGACGCCCACGATGTGCACGTCGTTCTCGACAGCCTGGCGGGCAGCCTCTTCCGGGGTCTGGAAGAGCGGACCCATATCCACGTCGAAACCGCAGTCGGCGTAGCCGGTGGCAACCACCTTGGCGCCGCGGTCGTGACCGTCCTGACCAAGCTTGGCCACCATGATACGGGGCTGACGGCCCTCTTTCTTGGCGAATTCGGCCACCATCTTCTTGGCGGTCTCGAACTCGTTGTCGTTCTTGACTTCCGAGGAGTAAACACCGGTATTCATACGGATGACAGCTTTATAACGTCCGACAATCTTTTCGCAGGCATCGGAGATCTCGCCCAGGGTGGCGCGGGCCTTGGCAGCCTCGACGGCCAGGGCGAGCAGGTTGCCCGTCTTGGTTTCGACAGCATGGGTGATGGCATTCAGGCAGGCCTGGACCTTGGCCTCGTCGCGGTGGGCGCGGAGGTCCTTCAGGCGGGCGATCTGCGATTCACGCACCTTGGTGTTGTCCACGTCGAGGATCTCGATGGGATCTTCGTGGGCAAGGCGGTACTCGTTGATGCCGATGATCTTCTCCAGGCCGGAGTCGATGCGGGCTTGTTTGCGGGCAGCAGCTTCTTCGATACGGAGCTTCGGCACGCCGGTCTCGATGGCCTTGGCCATACCGCCGAGGCTCTCGACTTCCTGGATGTGCTCCCAGGCTTTGTGGGCGAGCTCGTTGGTGAGGCTCTCCACGTAGTAGGAACCGGCCCAAGGGTCGATGGAACGGCAGACCTGCGTCTCTTCCTGAATGTAGATCTGGGTGTTACGGGCGATACGCGCGGAGAAGTCGGTCGGCAGGGCGATGGCTTCGTCGAGTGCGTTGGTATGGAGGCTCTGCGTGTGGCCGAGGGCGGCGCCCATGGCTTCGATGCAGGTACGGGCCACGTTGTTGAACGGGTCCTGCTCGGTGAGGCTCCAGCCCGAGGTCTGGCAGTGCGTACGGAGCGACTGGCTCTTCGGGTTCTTCGGGTTGAACTGGCCCACGATCTTGGCCCACAGCATACGGGCGGCACGCATCTTGGCAATCTCCATGAAGTGGTTCATACCGATGGCCCAGAAGAACGACAGACGCGGTGCGAAGGCATCCACGTCGATGCCGGCCTTGATACCGGTGCGGATGTATTCCATACCGTCGGCCAGGGTGTATGCCATCTCGATGTCGTTGGTCGCACCGGCTTCCTGCATGTGGTAACCGGAGATCGAGATCGAGTTGAACTTGGGCATGTACTGCGAGGTGAAGGCGAAGATGTCGCCGATGATGCGCATCGAGAACTCAGGAGGATAAATATAGGTGTTGCGCACCATGAACTCCTTGAGGATGTCGTTCTGGATGGTACCGGCCATCTCCTCGAGCTTGACGCCCTGCTCCAGACCGGCCACGATGTAGAAGGCCATGATGGGGAGGACGGCGCCGTTCATCGTCATGGAGACGGACATCTTGCCGAGCGGGATCTGGTCGAAGAGGACCTTCATGTCCTCGACCGAGCAGATCGACACACCGGCCTTGCCTACGTCACCCACCACGCGCGGGTGGTCGGCGTCGTAGCCGCGGTGCGTGGCCAGGTCGAAGGCCACGGAGAGGCCTTTCTGGCCGGCGGCCAGGTTGCGGCGGTAGAAGGCGTTGGATTCCTCAGCCGTGGAGAAGCCCGCATACTGGCGGATGGTCCAGGGCTTGTTGACGTACATGGTGGAGTAAGGTCCGCGGAGGAACGGGGCTATGCCGGCGGCATAGTTCAGATGTTCCATCCCTTCGAGGTCGGCGGCCGTGTAGAGCGGCTTGACGTCGATCTTCTCAGGAGTATGCCAGAGCTCTTCCTGTTTGCAGGCGCATCCGCACTCGGGCGCGGCGCCTTTCGTATAGTCGATATCGTTGAATTTCGGTCTCATTGTCTTTCCTCCTGATTAAAGTTCCTTCACGCCCAGTGCTTTCTGGTACTCCTTGAGGGTATCCAGCACGTTGCATTTCACATGGATGTAGTTCTTGATGCCCTGCTCCTCGAGCTGCGGACGGCACTCGGGGTCGCCGGCGACCACCACGATGGCCTTGTCGCCGATGAGCTGGGCGATCTTGGGAACGTTCTCAAGATACTCGTCGTCGGCCGAGCAGGCCACGACGATGTCGGCCTTGGCCTTGAGGGCGGCTTCGACACCTTCCTCGATGGAGGAGAAGCGGTTGTTGTCCACCACCTTGATACCGGCTACGGCGAAGAAGTTGCTGGAGAACTGGGCACGGGCGCGGCACATGGCCAGGTTGCCGAAGGTCAGCATGAAGGCCATGGGCTGGCGGCCGTTGCGGTCGGTTGCCAGGCGCATCGCCTCGAACGGCTGGGCACCGCGGTAGGCGAGCAGCGGCTCGGCCATCTTCTCTTCGCAGCCACAGGCTTTCTCTCCGCAGCAGGCGCAGTCGCGGGTGACGATCTCCTTGGTTATCTCTTCGCCGGCCTTCTCGAGGAAGTTCGGGAACTGGTTGGTACCCAGGAGGGTCTCGCGGCGCTGGGCCAGGAGTTTGTCTTTCTTGTCGGAGACGGCTTTCACCTGCTCCTGGACGAAGCCGGCCTTGAAAGCCTCGGTGTAGCCACCCTTCTCTTCGACTTCCTTGAAGAGCTTCCAGGCGGCGTCGATGATCGACTGGGTGAGCTCTTCCACATAGTAGGAACCGGCGGCGGGATCGACGACCTTGTTGAAGTGGGACTCTTCCTTGAGGATCGACTGCACGTTGCGTGCGATGCGGTTGGAGAATTCGCCCGGTGCGCGGAAGGCGTCGTCGAACGGGACGACTTCGATGGAATCGACACCGGCGATGGCGGCGCTCATGGTTTCGGTCGTGCCGCGGAGCATGTTGACATAGGCGTCATAGACGGTCTGGTTCCAGCGGCTGGTGACGGCGTGGACGTGCATCTTGCAGGCGCAGTCGCAATCCACACCCCAAGCCTTCACGATGTTGGCCCAGATCACGCGGCCGGCGCGGAACTTGGCGATCTCCATGAAGTAGTTGGAGCTGATGCCGAAGGTGAACTTGATGCGGCGGGCCACTTCCTTGGCGTCAAGACCCAGTTCGGTAAGACGGGCGATGTACTCGTTGCCGATAGCCACGGCGAAGGCGAGTTCCTGCACGAGGCTGCTGCCGGCGTTGTTGAAGTCGTAGGCCTGGACATTGATGACCTTGATCTTCGGGAAGTCGGCGACGGCCTTGACGGCCTCTGCCAGGAAGCCGAAGGCCTTCTCCTCGCAGAAGTTTCCCTTCACGGTGAGGCGGTGCAGCGGGCTGAAGTCGAACGAGGCGCGGACCTCTTCCGGGGCGATGCCCTGCTTCTTGACTACGGCCAGGAAGCTCTTCAGGGTTTCGGCGCTATGCTTCGGGCAGCACTTGCGGAAGTTGATCTCCACGGCGGGGATGGCAATGCCCTTGAGCAGGGTTTCCATCTGCTCGACGGAAAGTGCCTTCTCGTCGGCCAGGATGAAGCCGAGCGACTCGACGCCCTTGTTCAGGATGTCGAGCGCCTCTTCGTTCGCCTTTTCAAGCCCTTTGCAGAGGCAAATGTCCTGGCGGGTGAGCCAGTTGTTGTCGTTCTTGATACCGCGGACAAAGGGGAACTGGCCGGGCATCTCGCCGAGAGACTTGATGTCACCGAGGTTCTCGGCGCGGTAGTACGGGCGCACCGGGAAACCTTCGTGGGTCTTCCATACGAGTTTCTTCTCGTAGTCGGCCCCCTTCAAGTCCTTGATAATTACCGCATCCCACTGTTCTGTGGAAACAGGAGGAAACTCAGTAAACAGTTTTTCTGCCATTTTTATACGTTTTAATTATAGTGTGTTTTTTGGGTTATCATTTCTTAATCCCGCAAATTTAGGATTAATTTCTTATATTTGAAACCTAATTCGCTGCCATGAAACCTTTTTTGATTCTTATCGCCGCCCTTTCCTTGACAACCGTTACGCTTTGGGCGCAGACTCCCGCCCAGGCCGGAGATATCACACCCATCGACACGACCCGCTTCCAGCCCGACGAATCCATCGCCTTTGCGCAGTACGACACCCTCTCCCTGGAGATGGACCTCTACTTCCCGGCTGATGATGCAGAGCAGCACCGCTGCATCATCTACTCCTATGGCGGCGGCTTCATCGCGGACAACCAGCGCAACCTGGAAACCCGTCGCCTGTGCCGGCAGCTGGCCGATGACGGCTTCGTCGTCGTGGCAACGAACTACCGGCTCGGCTTGCGCGGCGTTCAGTTCAAAGGGCCCTTGAGCATGGTCAAACCCCTTGAGAACGCCATCAAGCTGGCCGCTGAAGATGTGATGAAAGTCACACGCTACGTCCTGGACTACGCCTCGGAACTGACGGTCGATCCCGGACAGGTGGTCCTGATGGGCAGCAGTGCCGGGGCCATTACCTCGCTCCAGTGCGACTTCGAGCGCTGCAACCGCACCGACCTGGCTCAGCAGCTCCTCCCGGAAGACTTCCGCTACGCCGGCATCATCGCCTTCTCCGGCGCTATCTTCTCCCGTTCGGGGCTTGAGTATCAGTACGACACCCCTGCGCCCACGCTGTTTCTCCACGGTACGGACGACAATCTGGTCACCTACGACCAGATCAAGTTCTTCGGCATCGGCTTCTACGGCTCCGACCGCATCGTACGGGCGTTCAAGCAGAACCATTACCCGCACATGATCCTCCGCTTTACAGGTGAGGGACATGCTGTCGCCGCGCGATACTTCCTCAACTACGACGAAGTGTGCTGGTTCATCGACAACATGGTCACCGGCGGCCGCCGCTACGAGATCGACATGACGGTCTACGATCCCTATCGCGAGCGGTTCTCCTGGGACGGCGCCGACCCCGGTGCGCTCTATAAATAATCATATCTTCCGGCAGATGTCGGCCTCGACCGCAGCAAGGCTGCCGGCCAGGGCCGCCATGTCTGCACTGACTTTCCTGTCGGTAATCTTCGCGTAGATCTGCGTGGTGCGGATGTTCGTGTGACCGAGGATGCGGCTGAGCGTCTCTATGGGCATTCCGCGGTTGAGCGCGATCGTAGCGAAGGTGTGCCGGCCCACGTGGAACGTGAGGTGGGTCCTGATGCCGCAGCGCTCCGCCAGGTGCAGCAGGTTCACGTTGCAGCAGTTGTTGCTCGGCACGGGAAAAAGATGTCCGTCAGGCTGCGAGCCGCGGTACTTTTCCACCAGTCGCAGCGGTACGTCGAGCAGCCGGACATTCGACTCGACCTGCGTCTTGTGGCGGCGCAGGATGAGCCACCAGTTTCCGTCGAAGTACTTCCGGACATTTTCTTCCCGCAGATTCTTGACGTCGATGTAGGCCAGGCCCGTGAAGGCGGAAAAGAGGAACAGGTCGCGCACCTGTTCCTCCACGCGTGTGCGCGCCGGGACCTCCATCAACCGGACCAGTTCCTCCTCTGAAAGGTAGCCCCGGTCCACCCCTGTATAACTATTGATGTAAGAAGCGAACGGATTGACGACCATCAAGCCCTCGTTACGCGCCAGCATGAAAATGTGCTTCACAGCGATCATATAGCCCCAGATACTGTTCGGAGCCAGCCGACACTTCACCCGCAACCAGTTGTCGAACCCTTCGACGAAAGAGGATCGGATGCTCTGCAACGGAATGTCGTCTTTCCGGTACCTGCCTCGTATGTAGGCTGCCAAGTGGCTGTACACCACTTTGTAGCGGTCGAATGTCCCCCGGGTGCGGCTGTACCCCACCTTGCAGGCAAATGCGTCGTTGTGCCGGGCAAAGAATTCCAGCGTGCCGGTCAGCTTTTGTTTCATCACCCAAAAGTAATAATTAATGAATAAATAATCCTAATCTCGACGGCGTTTTCCCGGGGAAATGTTTTTTTAATCTAAAACATCATCTTATGAGGAAACTAAGACCCTTACTCTCCTGC
>CAMVKH010000016.1 GCA_947168065.1 uncultured Bacteroidales bacterium | reverse complement strand
TGTACAACACCGTCTTCAAGAAACTGCTCGACATCGGTGACATCATCGGCATCGAAGGCTTTGCCTTCATCACCCAGACCGGCGCCCTCTCCATCCACGCCAAAAGCCTCACCGTGCTGAGCAAGTCGCTCCGCGTGCTGCCTATCGTCAAGACCGACGCCGACGGCACCGTCCACGACGGCTTTACCGACCCCGAACTACGCTACCGCATGCGCTACGTGGACCTGGTGGTCAACCCGCAAGTGAAAGAGATCTTCCAGAAACGCACGAAGATCATCAACACCATGCGCGACTACTTCAACGAGCATGGTTACCTGGAGGTTGAGACGCCGATCCTGCAGTCCATCCCGGGCGGCGCAACGGCCCGTCCGTTCATCACGCACCACAACTATCTGGACATTCCGCTCTACATGCGCATCGCCAACGAGCTTTACCTGAAACGCCTCATCGTGGGCGGCTTCAAGGGCGTGTACGAGTTTGCGAAGGACTTCCGCAACGAAGGCATGGACCGCACCCACAATCCGGAATTCACCTGCATGGAAATCTACGTGGCCTACAAGGACTACAAGTGGATGATGAAGTTCGTGGAGACGATGATCGAGCGCATTGCCGTGGCCATCAACGGCAAGACGAAATTCGACGTCTGGGGCAATGAGATCGAGTTCAAGGCACCGTACCGCAAGCTCCCGATGCTCGATGCCATCAAGGAATACGCCTGCGTGGATATCGCCGGCATGGGAGAAGCCGAACTCCGCGAAACCTGCCAGAAACTCAACGTGCCCATCAAGCCCGAAATGGGCGTGGGCAAGCTCATCGACGCCATCTTCGGCGAATATTGCGAGAAGAACCTCGTGCAGCCCACCTTCATCATCGACTATCCTGTGGAGATGAGTCCGCTGACCAAGCGCCACCGCGAAAACCCCGCCCTGACCGAGCGCTTCGAACTCTTCGTCAACGGCAAGGAACTCGCCAACGCCTACAGCGAGCTGAACGACCCGATCGACCAGCTCGACCGCTTCAATGAACAGGTGAAGCTCAAGGATGCCGGCGACGATGAGGCCATGTACATCGACATGGACTTCGTCCGCGCCCTTGAATACGGCATGCCGCCGACCTCGGGCCTGGGCATGGGCATCGACCGTCTCACCATGATGATGACCAACTCTTCCACCATCCAGGATGTGCTCTTCTTCCCGCAGATGCGGCCCGAGAAGACCGCTCCGAAAGAAGAGAAAAGCGAATAGCCGCATGGCGGAACTGCTCACTTCCCCGCAGAATCCGAAAATCAAGGATCTCCTGAACCTGGAGACCAAGTCCCGCGAGCGCAAAGCCCGCGGGCTCTTTGTCGTAGAGGGACGGCGCGAATATGCCCGTGCGAAGGCTGCCGGCTGGCAGACCGAGACCCTGTTCGTGCGCGAAGGCGAGCCGGAGGCCGCCCAGGCCGATTTCCTGGTGAGCGGGCGGGTCTACGAGAAGATCGCCTGCCGCGGCGGCACGGAAGGCATCGTGGCGGTCATGCGGGCGCAGGAGCGCAGCCTGGCCGGACTGACGCTTTCCGCCGCACCGCTGGTGCTGGTCCTCGAGCGGGTGGAGAAGCCCGGCAACCTGGGCGCCGTGCTGCGCAGTGCCGATGCCGCAGGAGTCGACGCCGTGCTGGTCTGCGATCCGCTCACCGACCTCTACAACCCCAATCTCATCCGGGCCAGCCTCGGCGCCCTGTTCTCCGTGCCGACGGTCGCCTGCACTTCGCAAGAGGCCTTCGACTGGCTTTCCGCGCAGGGCATTGCCATCCTGACGGCCCAGCTGCAGGACTCGAAACTGTATTATGACACCGACATGGTGCGTCCCACCGCCATTGTCTTCGGTGCGGAAGACACCGGCCTCTCGCCTTTCTGGCGCGAGCGGGCCGACGCGCACATCCGCATTCCGATGGCCGGCGCCATGGATTCGCTCAACGTGTCGGTCTCTGCGGCCATCCTCGCGTACGAGGCGGTCCGCCAACGCAACCAGCAAGCATAGCATCCATGAAAAAGTACGGACTCATCGGACATCCGATTTCGCACAGCAAAAGCCCGGAACTGTTCCGCGCCGCTTACCCTGATGCGGACATGACCTATGACCTGATCGATGAAACCCTTTTCGAGCGGGCCTACAACCGCTTCCTTGAAGAATATGATGCTGTCAACGTGACGGCCCCCTTCAAGGGCGAAGCGTTCCGCCGGGTCGACGTGGCGGACACGATCTCGCGCGAACTGCTCGCCGTCAACATCCTGAAGAAACAAGGCGGGAAAATCTACGGCTACAACTCGGACTTCTGGGCGCTCAAGCAGCTGCTGGCGCCCTATGCCGACCGGAGTCAGCGTCCGCAGGTGCTGGTGATCGGCTGCGGCGGCGCTGCCAAGGCGGCGGCGCTGGCTGCCCTGAAGCTGAAGATGGCCGTGCGTGTGGCCAACCGCGACTTCCGCAAAGCCCGTGAGTTCTGCTTCACGGGCGGCGGCATGATTCCGCTCCGCCTGGAGCAGGTGCCCGGGCAGATGGCTGGCACGCAGATCCTCATTTACGCCATTCCCGTAAAAATCGATATGTTGGATGAACTCCCGCTCACCGGGAAAGTGGTGGTGGAAGCCAATTACAAGGATCCCTGCCTGAAGGAGCGCTGTGCAGCCGAAGGCATCACCTACCTTTCGGGGATGGAGTGGCTCGCCGGCCAGGCGGTCTCGGGCTACGAACTGATGACCGGCATCCAACCCGATGCTGAGCGCGTCAAGGCCTGTTGCGCCCAACTTTAATAATTTTTTCACTATGAAGATATTTCTCTTCGTCCTGTTTTTTTTGCATTGACAGGACTGATTGCTGCACTCTGCCATCAGCTCTATCGCCAGAAAAGGAAACTGCAGGATCTTCTCTATTTCATTCATGCCGAAAGGGATCTGGTGGATCCCGCCGTCAGGACCCTGGTGGATTTGCTGTCGGACATTGCCAATGCCGTGGCAATCAGCGGCGAAAGTCAGTATCTGCTCAGCAAGCGGCTCAGCAACATCCTGTTGTCACCCCGCGGGGAAGGCCGCTCCGTCCGGGATGCGTTCGTCATCCTGGCCAATCTCTACGACAGCGGGCTCCTGTCCCGGCTGTCCCGGGAATGCCCGGAGCTCAATCCCAGCGAACTGGGACTGTGCGCCATGCTTACGGTCGGCATCGACCCGGTCTGCATCAGCAAGATTCTGGGCTACGACCATGAGCATACTTTCTACAACAAACGGGCGGATGTCCGCAAGAAACTGGGGCTGGCCCATAGCATTCCGCTGGAGGGCTATCTCTCCGACCGGGTACAGGCGCTGCGCGAGGAGCACGACCGCTATCTCAGCGAGCTGAACACCCTCCGCTAAAGTCCTGAAAGACGGCTGCCGTACCCACTCAATTCGAACAGCACAACGGGCCTCGACCGCCGGGCGCGGCAGCCGTCAACTTTTATTTGCAGGTTTGGAAGATAATCCGTACTTTTAAGAAATTTTTGAACTATGGCACTGAACAAAGTATTATTGATTGGAAATGTAGGGAAGGATCCTGAAATCAGGCACCTGCAGGGTGGCGCGTCAGTGGCCACCATCACGCTGGCCACCAGCGAACGGTACAAGGACAGAAATGGCGAATCGCGGGAGCTTACCGAGTGGCACACCATCATTGCATGGCGTCAGTTGGCCGACCTGGCCGAGAACTATATCCGCAAGGGCAGCCAGATCTTCGTGGAAGGCCGTATCCGCAGCCGCAGCTGGGACGACCAGAACGGACAGAAGCGCTACGTGACGGAAATCCAGGCCGACAGCATCCAGCTTCTCGGCAAGCGTGGCGACGGTGCTGCACCCGCTCCGTCCCAGCCGTCTTACGGCGGCTACAATGCCCCTGCCCAGTCGCAGAACCCGCAGCCGCAGCAGACCACTCCGATGGTCAACCCCGCCGACCTTACCGACGACGGCGCCGACGACCTGCCGTTCTGATGCCGTCTGCCGGCCACCGTTTGGGGCTCCAGCGTGGCCGGAAAAAAAGAGAGCCGTCCGGAAGGGCGGCTCTCTTCGTTCTATTGAAACATCTCCGTCATCGGACGGCCGCGCCACTGTTTCGGGATCTGTACGCCGAGCGCGTAGGCGAGGGTAGCGGGGAGGTCGTACTGCATCATCGGGTATTCCAGGACGTGGCCCCTGCGGATGTTCTTGCCGTAGAGCACGAAGGGCGTTTCGAGGTGCAGCATGTTGAGCTGGCCGTGGCCCTTGTCGGAGCCGCCGTGGTCGGACGAGAACACGAAGATCGTGTCGTCGAAGATACCGGCGTCCCGGGCGGCCTGCAGGATGAAGCCTACGCACCGGTCGGTCTCTTCCAGGCAGTCATAATACTCCGGCGTGTCCCAGCCGCAGCGGTGGCCCGCTTCGTCCACGTCGCCGATGTAGAAGGTGAAGAAGACCGGCTTCTTTTCCAGGATGTATGGAACGGCGCGCTCCTTCGTGTATTTCTCCATCGTATAGCCGTCCGGATTGTGGTAGCCTGGATCGTAGAGATAGTAGCTGAGGACGGTCGTATCGAGCAGCGGGCCGATGCCGTCCCAGTTGTAGATGCAGCCTGATTCGGCCTCCGGCCGTTGCTCGCGCAGCAGCGTGTAAAGGGTCGGCGGCATGCCGCGGCCGTTGTCCAGGACGGCCGGTATTTCCGGTTTCGAGGAGTTCCAGTGGCCGTAGCCGTGCTGCTCGGTCGGCAGCCCGTTGAAGATGGTGGCCCAGTTGATGGCTGAGGAGGAAGGCATGACGGAGCGTTTGCCCAGCGTATAGCTGCCGTTTTCCATCATCATCTTGACGTTCGGCATCCGCGCCAGCAGCGCCGGGTCCTTGAATGCCGGGGTCGAGACGCCGTCCACGCCGATGAAGATGACGTGGCCGGCCTTCCTGCCGGGCTGCGGCTGGCCGGTGCAGCCTGCGGCAAGCGCGAAAAGCATCGCAATCAGAAGAAGTCGTTTCATATCGGTCGGTTTAAGGGATTTCTTCCTCAGCGGCAAGGCTGTTACAGTTCCCGCAGCGACACGGCGAAGCCGCCGGAGCGGGCCATGTGCAGGTCGAGGACGGTGGCGGCATCTACGGTCCTCTTCGTGATGGTGTAAGCCTGGGGCTTGGTCTCGTAGTCGGCGTCGGGAGCATCGGCGTAGATGGTGGCTTCGTATCTGAGGCCGGGCTGCAGGAAATCGAGCTTCACGCTGACGTCGCGGGCGTCCTCGCCGGTGATGCCGCCGACATACCAGACGTCGTGTTCACGTCCGTCGGGATGCACGAACTCCCAGACGCTCGACTTGCCGCTCCAGCGGCCGGCATTGAGCGTCGCCATCTTCGGATGCCGTGCCGTGACGATGAATTCGCCCGGTTCGGCCGCCAGGTAGAGGCTCTTGTCCCAGTCGACCGCCACGTCGCGGATGAACTGGAAGGCATCCATGAAGCGGGCGTAGTTTTCCGGCAGGTCGGCCGCCATCTGGAGCGGACTGTAGAAGGTCACATAGAGGCCCAGTTGATTGCAGATGGTGTGGCGCATCCTGCCTTCCTGGCCGGGCGCCGTGATGGCCATGTCCTGCTCGAAGATGCCCGGGGTGAAGTCCATCGGGCCGCCCTGCAGCCGCGTGAACGGCAGGGTGGCGGTATGTCCGGGCGGCACGGCGGCCATGAACTCGTTGCCCATGGCGCTCTCGTTGCCGATCATGTTGGGCCAGGTGCGGCAGAGGCCCGTAGGGCGTACGGCTTCGTGCGCGTTCACCATGATGTGGTGCTTGGCCGCCTCCACAACGGCATGGTGGTAGTGGTTGATGAGCGGCTGGCTGTAGTGGTGTTCGCCGTAGGGGATGATGTCGCCCACGTAGCCGCTTTTGACGGCATCGTATCCGTACAGGTTCATCAATTCGTAGGCCCGTTCCATCCATCGTTCGTAGTTGACGGTAGAAGAGGAGCTTTCGTGATGCATGATGAGCCGCAGGCCCTTGCTGTGCGCGTAGGCGTTCAGAGCGGGCAGGTCGAAGTCGGGGTAGGGCGTCACGAAGTCGAAGACAAAGTCTTTCTGGCAGCCGAACCAGTCTTCCCATCCTTCGTTCCATCCCTCGATCAACAGGGCGTCGAAGCCGTTTTCCGCCGCGAAGTCAATGTAGCGTCGCACATTTTCATTGTTGGCGCCGTGGTGGCCGTGCGGTTTGGCGTGGGCATAATCCGTGACACCCAGCTGCACCGACGGGAAGTCGGAGGTATAGGACCAGTGTGTCTTGCCGGTGATCATTTCCCACCAGACTCCCATGTATTTCGTGGGATGGATCCAGCTTACGTCGTCGAGGACGCAGGGGTCGTTGAGGTTGAGGATCAGGCGCGAGGCCAGCACGGCGGTGGCGCTGGTACAGACCTGCACGGTGCGCCAGGGGCTCACGCACGGGGCCTGCAGGCGTCCTTTCACGCCTTCGGCGTCGGGGGTCAGGTGGATCTGGAAAGTACGGTTGTCCTCTTTCAAGAGGAGGTTTGCGGTGGGGTAGTCCAGCACGCGGGCCTCATGAAGGTTGACGTACAGGCCGCTGTCCGTCTTCAGCTGCAGGGAGGTCTGCACGGCGCGCGGAGAGATTTCTGTCTGCGAGGCGTTATAGGGCCGGGGAATGGCATTGAGGCGGGGAATCTCCGAGATCCGGGAGCGGGTATAACTGTACTCCTGCGTATCGTAGTCGCCGCTGATCCACCAGGCGACAGGATCACCGGGCAGAACGAATTCGGTCTGTTCCTCGGCGACCTTGAAATAGGTGAGCTTGTTCTCCTGCGGGAATTCGTAGCGGAAGCCCAGGCCGTCGTCGTAGAGGCGGAAGCGGACATTCATCGCCACGCCGGAAGGCTGCTGAAGCCGCACCAGCATTTCATTGTAATGGTTGCGGATGGCGGCTTCCTCGCCCCAGACAGGTTCCCAGGTTTCGTCCAGGGAGTTGAAGGACGATTCGGTCAGGGTGAAGCCGTCGGTGAGGGCGTCCCGGCCGATCAGCGTGTATCCCAGGCGGGAGGGAAGGATGACGGCTTCTCCGGCCCGCGAGAGGGCATATTGCGGTACGCCGTCCACGACGGCGAACTTCAGTTCGAGCTGGGTGTCGGGACTGCGAAGCACGAGGGCGTCGGCGGGCAGTTGCGTGGTCTTGGGGCTGCAGGCGCTGAGCAGGGAAAGCAGGGCCGCGGCCAAGAGGATTCGGATGATTTTCATAGGGATTGGATGGTTTCGGCCAGGTTGCGGATAACCTGTTCGTAATCGGTTGTGTTGATGGGGAATATGATATCAGCGGCGGCCGCATACCGGGGGCGGCGTTCGTCGTAGAGGGCGCGGATCTGGCTGATGGAACGGCCGCGTATGACCGGGCGGTCGCTGTTGCCGATTTCAGAAAGGATGATGGCGAAATCCGTGTCGAGCCAGATGATGCGGGCCTTCGTCCGGAGCAGCGCCAGATTTTCGTCACGGAGGATCGTGCCGCCGCCGAGCGACAGCACGGTCGGCTCGGCGGACTGCAGGGTTTCGCGCAGCGTTTCGGTTTCGATGTCCCGGAAGGCGTGTTCTCCCTGCGCGGCGAAAATTTCCGCCGGCGTGCCGTGGCGCGCGGTGATGACTTCGTCCAAGTCGACGAAGCGCCAGCCGATCTGCTCGGCCGCCGCCCGTCCGAACGTCGTCTTTCCGCTCGCCATAAAACCTGTTAAAGCTATGATCATAGTATATCGTAAAACGCTTCGCTTCGCTCTGGTATTTGTGTCCGCTCGCAGAAAAAATGCTCGCGTCCCCAAATACCACCCGCTCAGCTACGCTTCCGTCCACGTTTTGGGCCGTTTTTGTGGACGGCAGTCATTATTGCCTGCTT
>CAMVKH010000015.1 GCA_947168065.1 uncultured Bacteroidales bacterium | reverse complement strand
TCGATGCCGATGATGTCACCGATGTCGAGCAGTTTCTTGAAGACGGTGTTGTACAGGGTTTTGTCTTCGCCCGGGCAGATCTCGTCACGTTTGATGTAGACCTGGATGCGGCCGCAGTCGTCCTGCAGCTCGATGAAAGAGGCGGCGCCCATGATGCGGCGGCTCATGAGCCGGCCGGCGATCACGACGTCCTGGAAATTCCCCTTTTCAGGGTCAAATCCGGCTCTGATTTCTTCCGTAGTGGCATTGACTTTGAATTCGGCAGCGGGATAAGGATTGATGCCCAGTTCCTGCAGCTTCTGCAGCGAAGCGCGTCTATTGAGTTCCTGTTCGTTGAGGTCGGTGATTTCCATCTGCTTTGTCGGTTTAGGTCGACAAAGTTAGTATTTTTTGACGAATACCCGACATTTTTGTTATATTTGCGGAATATTGGAGTAATTTATGGGTATCGAAAAGAAATGGGTCGTCAAGGAGCAGGGCAATCCCGCCGCCGTCCGCCAGCTCGCTCAGGAACTGGGGATCGACCAGGTGCTGGCCAACCTGCTCGTGCAGCGCGGCATCGATACTTTCTCCAAGGCCCGCGAGTTTTTCCGCCCCGACCTGAGCATGCTCCACGATCCATTCCTGATGAAGGACATGGACAAGGCGGTCGACCGCATGGATCAGGCGATGCGTACGAAAGAGCGCATCCTCGTCTATGGCGACTACGACGTGGACGGCACGACGGCCGTCTCGCTCGTCTACTCCTTCTTCCGGCAGTTCGATCCGAACATCGAGTACTACATCCCCGACCGATATGATGAAGGCTACGGCGTTTCATACAAGGGCATCGACACCGCCAAGGCGCATGGCTGCACGCTGCTGATCACGCTCGACTGCGGCATCAAGGCCGTCGAGAAAGTGAAATATGCCAAGAAACTAGGCATCGACACCATCATCTGCGACCACCACCTGCCGGACGTGGAGCTCCCGCCGGCCGTGGCCGTACTGGACCCCAAGCGCGAAGACTGCACCTACCCTTTCGACGATCTGTCGGGCTGCGGCGTGGGCTTCAAACTGGTGCAGGCCTATGCCAACCGGCACGGCATTCCTTTCGAAGAATACCAGACCCTGCTCGACCTGCTCGTGGTGAGCATCGCCTCTGACCTCGTGTCGGTGACGGGCGAGAACCGCGTGCTGGCCTACTACGGGCTCAAGCAACTCAATGAGAATCCGCGCAAGGGCCTGATTCCCATCATCAAGCTCTCCGGGCTCGAGAAGCACCGCATCACCATCGACGAGATCGTCTTCAAGATCGGCCCCCGCATCAACGCGGCCGGCCGCATGGAGAGCGGACGGACCGCCGTCGACATGTTGACAGCCCGCGACGACAACGAAGCCCTCGAGATCGGCGCCGCCATCAACGAACACAACAACGACCGTAAGAAGATCGACCGCGAGATCACCGAAGAAGCCCTCAAGATGGTGCAGGAGATGCCCGATTTTGCCGTGCGCAAGTCCACCATCGTCTACAACCCGTCGTGGCACAAGGGTGTCGTCGGCATCGTGGCGTCCCGTCTGGTGGAGGCCTACTACCGGCCGACCATCGTGATGACCAAGTCGAACGGCTTCATCACGGGCAGCGCCCGCTCCATCGCCGGCTTCGACCTCTACGACGCCATCGAGAGCTGCGCCGACCTGCTGGAGAACTTCGGCGGCCACATGTATGCCGCCGGCCTGACCATCAAGGAAGAGCACTTCGCCGAATTCTGCGAACGCTTCGAGGCGACCGTCGCCGCCAAGATCCAGAACGTCGTGATGACCCCTACGGTCGACATCGACTCCTATCTGGACTTCAACCAGATTACGCCCAAGTTCTTCCGCCTGCTCAAGCAGTTCCAGCCCTTCGGCCCGGGCAACCAGTCGCCGGTCTTCATCACGGAGAACGTCTACGACAACGGCAACGGCCGCAAGGTGGGTGCCGCCGACCAGGGTGACCTGAAGCACCTCAAGCTTGAACTGATCCAGGAAGACGAGCCCTACCACCACATCTCGGCCATCGCCTTCAACCTCTCCGAGCACTTCGAGCACATGCAGGCCGGCAACCCCGTCGACATCTGCTACTCCATCGCCGAAAACTACTACCGCGGCATCGCCAACATCCAGTTGCGGGTGAAGGACATCAAGGAGAAGGAATTGTTCTGAGTTTTCTGATTTTTCTGTTCCCGGCCACGTTTTCCTGCGATATCGTGGCCGGAGCGGATTACAAATGACTGCCGGCCACCATCTGGGGCTCCAGCGTGGCCGGGAACGAAAAAGAGCCGTCCGGAAGGGCGGCTCTTCTTCTATTTATGCCACTTCTTTCGAAGGCCGGTCGATCTTGAGTTCGGGATGCTGCTTCGAGTTGACGAAGAGGCAGACGGCGACGCAGATGGCCACCACGCCGAGGGAGACGAACACGTACTCGGAGTGGACGGCTGCGCGGATGTCGTTGCCGCTGTTCTTCTTCATGATGGAACCGACGATGATCGGGACCAGCATCATGCCCATGTTCTGGATCCAGTAGATCATGGAATAGGCGGTGCCGAGGTTCTTCTCGGGGATGATCTTCGGAACGGTCGGCCACATGGCGGAGGGAACCAGCGAATAGCCGACGCCCAGCAGCACAATGGAAAGATAGCCGAAGAACGGCACGCTCGGGGCGAATCCGATGAAGAGGTGCGCACAGAAGACCAGCACGGCGCCGGTGATCATCCAGGTCGTGGCCTTGCCTACCTTGTCGACCAGTGCGCCAAAGAGCGGCGTGAAGAGCACCGGCGC
This sequence comes from uncultured Bacteroidales bacterium, assembly GCA_947168065.1. GTDB lineage: Bacteria > Bacteroidota > Bacteroidia > Bacteroidales > UBA932 > Cacconaster. Next base: position 5,840 of record CAMVKH010000015.1, on the reverse strand, counting down.
GAAGGCGATCATCGAGATCATCACGGAAGCCGTGGAATCGTCGAGCCCGAAGCGCGGGATGATGATGGAGGTGCCGAACTTCTTGAAGCTGATGACGCAGCAATAGAAGAAGACGCAGAGCAGCGCAATCATGATGAAGCGTGGGTTCCTGAGTACCAGCAGGATGTCGGAGAACTTGAACTTGTCTTCCTCCTTCACCTCGCCGCGCTGCGTGGCGATGCCCTGCTGATGGTCGTAACGGGCGTCCATGGCCACGAAGATGGCCCAGAGGATGGCACCGATGAACAGCAGCGAGAGGCCCACGATGGCCGGTTTGTTGGTTTCAGCCAGCGTGAACATCGTCCCTTCCGCATGGTTCTTCAGCACCAGCACCGGGGACAGCAGCATGGCCAGGCCGGTACCGATACGGGCGATCGCCAGCTGCAGGCCCATGGCCAGCGCCACGTTCTTGCCCTTGAACCACTTGGCGATGGAGCGCGTGACCGCCACGCCGGCGATCTCACTGCCCAGGCCGAAAAGCATGCAGCCCACATAGGCGATGGTCAGCGAGGTGCCCGCCGTGAGGCCGGGCGCCGAGATGGCCGCCGTCACGATGGCCGCGCCGATCACCATCATGCCCACGAAAACGGAGCCGATGAGCCGGACGCCGAACTTGTCGAGCAGGACGCCGCAGATGATCAGGCCGCCCCACACGCAGAGGAACGAATAGCCGCCAGCATAGAAGCCGAACTGCTGGGAGTTCCAGCCGAGCTGCAGCATCTCCGGATTCTTGAAGATCTGCGACACGGTGGAGAACATGTCGTCGAAGAAATAGGAGCCGAACATCGGCACCACGAGGCAGGCCAGAGCCAGCCAGCACGCGATGCGGCTTGTCTTCAGGTTTTGGGTATCAGTAGCCATAACGCAGGGAAATTACTTGATGTTGGGCTCTTCCAGGCCGAGGTGCTTCTTGCGGTCGACCACCTTCAGGTAGAGGCCGATGAGCAGGGCGGCCACGCCGAGGCAGGCCAGCATCACGAGAGCCCAGGTGTAGTTGAGCTCGTCGGGGCCGGTGCCGGGCGCATTGGTCTTGGTCAGCACGTTGCCGATGAGGATCGGGAAGAGCCAGAGGCCGATGTTCTGGATCCAGAAGATGAGGGCGTAGGCCGAGCCGATGATCTTCTCGTCGACCAGCTTCGGCACGGACGGCCAGAGGGCGGCGGGCACGAGCGAGAACGAGGCGCCCAGGACGAGGATGGTGGCGTAGGCCACGACCGTTCCGCCGACGGCGCTGCCCTTGAAGAGCGGCAGGATGAAGGCGAAGGTCAGGTGGCAGATGATCAGCAGCAGGGAGCCGATGACCAGCATCGAAGCCGCCTTGCCCTTGTGGTCCACGTAGCTGCCCAGGATCGGGGTGATGGCCACGGCGAGCAGCGGGAACACGGCGAAGATGGTCTCTGCGGTTCCGCGCATGAAACCCATGAAGCAGTAAATCACCAGCGCCACGACGGCCAGGGCCATGAGACCGGATTTCAGGGCCTTGTTGTTCTTGATGAAATTGCTCGAGAAGGCGCAGACCGCCACGACCAGCATGATGACGTACTGGATGATGGTCACGCTTTCACCGGCCCAGAAGCTGCTGGCGGCCGGCTCCGAAAGGGTCAGGTTGCACTGCAGCATGTTGACCGCATATTTCTGGAAGGGGAAGATGGCGCTGTAGTAGAGCACGCAGAGCAGGGCCACGAGCCAGAAGCCGAGGCTCGAAAGGATCTTGCCGATGTCCGACACTTTGAACGGATCATCCTTCTCTTCCGCCTCACCGGTCTGGCTGTCCAACTTCTTGTCCATGAAGAAATAGGTGATGAACATGATCAGGGCGATGCAGAGCAGCACCACGCCGAACGCCACCGAACGCGAGACATCGATCTGCCCGCCGAGCTTGGCGAAATAGGGCGAGAAGATCATGCAGGTGGCCACGCCAAGGCGGGCAAGCGCCATCTCGGAACCCATGGCCAGGGCTGTCTCACGGCCTTTGAACCACTTCACGATGCCGCGGCTGACCGTAATGCCGGCCATCTCGCAGCCGCAGCCGAAGATCATGAAGCCCAGGCCTGCCAGTTTCGCGGAGGCGGGCATCCCATGGTAGAACGGCAGGACGTCGTCGATGAAGCCGATGCCCGTATGCCAGTTCAGGTTGTTGGTGAACCAGACGGCCAGGTTCGAATCGATGAAGGCCTTGCTGACGGCGAAATATTTGATGAGGCCGCCCGCCAGCATCACGGCGCCCGAAAGGACGGCGGTAAATCGCACCCCCATCTTGTCGAGGATGATGCCGGCGAAGATCAGGAAGAAGACAAATACATTGAGGAAGGTCTCGGATCCCTGCATCGTGCCGAAGGCCTTGGAATCCCACCCGCGGGTGGCTTCCATCAGGTCTTTGATGGGCGAAAGGATATCCATGAAGATATAGGCGCAGAACATGCCGAGCGCCAGCAGGAGGAGGGCGATCCATCGCATCGCCGCCGAATCCCGCAACGTGGTTTTGGTGATAGCTTCAGTCATTTCAGAGTACGTTGATACGATTTTACAAATATAAAAAATAATCGTAACTTAGCGGCGCAAAACCATCATTTCTTTATCTAGAATTCTTTAGCAAGATGACACTCGACGTGGTTCTTGGTCTCCAGTGGGGAGACGAGGGAAAAGGTAAAATCGTGGATGTGCTCGCCGCACAATACCCGGTCGTGGCACGCTTCCAGGGCGGTCCCAACGCGGGCCACTCCATCCAGTTCGGCAGCACGAGCTTCGTGCTTCACTCCGTCCCTTCCGGCGTGTTCCGGAAAGACGCCATCAACATCATCGGCAACGGCGTTGTCCTCGATCCCACCATCTTCCGGCAGGAATGCGAGGCCATCGAGGCGCTCGGCGTCCCGGTGCGCGAACGCGTCCGCATCGCCAAACGCACGCACCTGATCGTGCCGACGCACAAACTGCTCGACGCCGCCGATGAAGCGGCCCTGGGCAAGAGCAAGATTGGTTCCACCCTCAAGGGCATCGGTCCGGCCTATTCCGACAAGACCGGCCGCAACGGCCTGCGCGTGGGCGACCTGCTCGAAGCGGATTTCCGCAGCAAATACGACACCCTCAAACAAAAACATATCGCCCGCCTGGCGCAGTACAAGTTCGACTATCCGTTCGACCTGGACGAAGCCGAAGCCCGCTGGATGGAGGACGTGCAATATCTGAAGTCCTTCCCCCTGATCGACGTGGAATACGAGACCAATGCCCTGCTCGACGAAGGCAAGGCCATTCTCGCGGAAGGCGCCCAGGGATCGATGCTCGACGTCGACTTCGGCTCCTACCCGTTCGTCACCTCGTCGTCCACCGCCTGCGCCGGCGCCTGCACCGGCCTGGGCGTGGCACCGCGCCGCATCGGCAAGGTCTACGGTGTGTTCAAGGCCTACTGCACCCGCGTGGGCAGCGGTCCCTTCCCTACCGAACTGAACGACGCCACGGGCGAAGAGCTCCGGCAGCGCGGTCATGAGTTCGGCGCCACCACGGGCCGTCCCCGCCGCACCGGTTGGCTCGACATCCCCGCCCTGAAGTTCGCCGTGATGATCAGCGGCGTGACCGAGCTCATCATGATGAAGGCCGACGTGCTCGACGGCTTCGACACCGTCAAGGTAGCCTGCGGCTACAAGGTGAACGGTGAGCGCTGCGACCGCGTCCCCTACGACGTGTTCGCTGCCGTCGAACCCGTCTACAAGGAGTTCAAGGGCTGGAAGGGCGACTTGGGCCGATGCCGCAAGGAAGAAGAGCTCCCGGCGGAATTCAAGGCGTACATCGCGTACATCGAACAGGAAGTCGGCGTTCCCATCCGCATCCTCTCGCTCGGCCCCGACCGCGGGCAAACCCTAATCCGACAATAGCGTGGCCCTGCTGGAAACCATCAACGACCCGTCCCAGATCCGGGACTTCGACAACGGCCAGCTCCAACAACTCTGCGAAGAACTGCGCGGATACATCATCCAGTGCTGCGCGGAGAATCCCGGTCATATCGGCGCCAGCCTCGGTGCCGTGGAGATTGCCGTGGCCATCCACAAGGTGTTCGACACGCCCCATGACAAAGTGGTGTGGGACGTCGGTCACCAGGCCTATGCCCACAAGATCCTGACGGGCCGTCGCGAGGCTTTCAAGCAGAACCGGAAATACCACGGAATCAGCGGATTCCCCCGCCGGGACGAGAGTCCCTACGATGCCTTTGGCACCGGGCACTCCTCCACCTCCATCTCCGCGGCCCTCGGCATGGCCGTCGCCGCCCAGCTGGAAGGCCGGCAGGAACACGTGATCGCCGTCATCGGCGACGGTGCCCTGACGGGCGGCCTGGCCTTCGAAGCCATCAACAACGCAGGCAGCCTCAAGGCCGACCTGCTGGTGATTCTCAACGACAACCAGATCGCCATCGACAACAACATCGGCGCCCTCCACAACTACCTGCTCAAAGTGACCACCGACCAGCGCTACAACCGCCTCAAGAAGAGCGTCTGGGACCGGCTGGGCGCCGGCAAGGTGCGCAAATGGCTGCAACGGGTCATCAAGAGCACCAAGCGCAACCTCATCAAGCAGGGCGGCGACACCTTCTCGCTCTTCGACGCGCTGGGCTTCCGCTACTTCGGTCCCGTGGACGGCAACGACATCGCCACCATGACCTATATGCTCGGGCGTCTCAAGAACATCCCGGGCCCCAAGCTGCTGCACGTGGTCACCACCAAGGGCAAGGGCTACGCCCCCGCCGAAAAGGACCAGACCGTGTGGCACGCACCCGGCACCTTCGATGTCGAGACCGGGCGCCGCACCGGCGCCAAGCGCGACATCGCCAAGTTCCAGGAGGTGTTCGGCACCACCCTGCTCGACCTGGCGCGGGAAGACAGCCGTATCGTGGGCATCACCCCTGCCATGGCGTCGGGCTGCAGCATGACCATCATGCAGGCGGCCCTGCCCGAACGCGTCTTCGACGTGGGCATCGCCGAACAGCACGCCGTCACTTTCTCGGCCGGCCTGGCCGCCGAAGGCATGCTCCCCTTCTGCAACATCTACTCCAGCTTCTCACAGCGCGCCTACGACAATGTGATCCACGACGTGGCGCTCCAAAAGCTCAAGGTAATCCTCTGCCTGGATCGCGGCGGCCTGGTGGGCGAAGACGGCGCCACGCACCACGGCGCCTTCGACATGGCGGCTTTCCGGCCCATCCCCAACCTCACGCTCTGCGCCCCGCTCGACGAGGCGTCCCTGCGCGACATGATGTACTCCGCCACGCAGCCGGCTTACGGTCCCACCGTCATCCGCTATCCCCGCGGTTACGGACACGGCTCACCCTGGCGCGGCCAGCCCTTCCACTACATCGAACCCGGCACCGCCGTCAAACTGCACGAAGGAAGCGGCGTCGCTATATTATCTATAGGTGCGATCGGCATGAACGGCGTCAAGGCCGTGGAACGGGCCAGCCAGGAAAAGGGCCTCGAGGTGCTGCACTACGACATGCGCTTTCTCAAGCCCGTCGACACCGCCGCCCTGCAGGATGCCTGCAGCCGCTGCCGGCGCATCGTCACGCTCGAAGACGGCACGACGGAAGGCGGACTCTACAGTGTGGTGGCCGAATACATCGCGGCGCACGGATGCGCCTGCACCCTGACCGGTCTGGGCCTTCCCGACCGTTTTGTGGAGCAGGGAACCCCCGCCGAACTCTATCAGGAGTGCGGTTTGGACACGAATTCCGTGTATCAGGCGCTTTTGATGTAAATTTTTGAAAAATATTTTGGACTTTCATTGAAAACCCATATATTTGCAGTCCCAAACAGCCG
>CAMVKH010000014.1 GCA_947168065.1 uncultured Bacteroidales bacterium | reverse complement strand
CAGTTGGCTAGAGCACCTGCCCTGCAAGCAGGGGGTCGTCGGTTCGACTCCGACTATCTCCACAAAAAAGAAATCCAGACTTTGGGTCTGGATTTCTTTTTTGTGGAGATCAGACGAGGCTTTGCCTCGTCTTTTTTTTAACCCCACCCCTTACCCCTCCCGGCGGGAGGGGCCGCGGCAGAAGCCGCGGAGCGCTTCGCGCTAACAGGCGGGTCGGACAGAATTCCCATGATTCCCATGATTCCCTTGTTTTGCAACCATCGCGCGGCAGATATTTAGGTAAGAACTTGATTCTCAGTGCATTGGTTTTGCGCGAGACGCGCGGTCCGACGTCCAGGTAGCTAACCGCGCGGATGACCGAGAAGGTAACCATTGATTATCAGCGGCTTATCAAGTAACCTGCCGCGCGATGGTTGCAAAACAGGAGCGAGATTCCTGCTGGAGATGGCAGGTATGTCCATCGGCTGGAGACTGTCGGTCATGCCAATGCCTGGGGGATCCAGGCTCAAATAGGCTCATTCTCATCGGCGACACAGATGAAGCGGCGCTCTCGTTTGTGTCACAGCCAGAGCGACGCCGCAGGAAGGAATAACGGACATCAGAGCCGTGCAGGCTTTGGGATTAGGGGGGGGGTATTCCGATTATTGGAATTTTATTTTGATAATTGGAATATTTGCGTTATATTTGCATATGCGGATACTTACCGAGAAGGCACTGAAGGAATATATTGAAATCCATCCTGAGACAAAGACTGCGCTTCAGGAGTGGAGTTACATCGTCAGACATAGCGAGTGGCATAATTTCGCAGATATCAAGAGGACTTTCAATTCGGTCGATGCTGTCGGCAATCAGCGTTATGTCTTCAATATTATGGGAAACAACCACCACCGGATTGTTGTCGTCATCAAGTTTACAACCTACTTCGTCTATATTCGTTTTATCGGGACCCACCCCGAATATGAACGGATGAACAGGAACATAGGAGCAAATAATATTTAACGATGTCCAGAATGCTAACCAAGGAACAGTACGATTGGGCGGTTGCACGTATCGAGGAACTTCTGCCGTTGGTAGGAGATGAAACACCTACTACAGATCCGTCAAGCATCGAACTTGAAATCCTTTCGAATCTTGTGGCAGACTATTCGGATCAGCATTTCGCCATCGGTGATCCGGATCTTGCATCAGTCATCCGGGAGAGGATGTCTGAACAGGGTCTCACCCAGAAAGAACTGGCAGATCAGATCGGTGTCAGCCCCTCGCGTATCAGTGAATATCTGAACGGAAAAACTGAGCCCACTCTTCCCATTGCCCGCCGTATCCATAATGTACTCCATATTGATGCGGGCATCATTTTGGGGGTGGCGTAAGGCTGCTGGCTTGTTTCGTTCTCAGCCGAGGAGGTGGGCGACCAGGACGCCGAGGTAGTTGCCGACGGCGTAGCCGATGATGCCGATGGAGATGCCGGTCAGGATGACGCGGCGGTTTTTCATGGCGTCGGCGATCATCGGGACGAAGAGGGGAGAGTTGATCATGGCCACCGAGGTGATGACCGTCGTGTCGGCATCGACCTTGAAGAGTTTGCCCAGCAGGACCTGCAGGGTGAGGGAGCCGAAGATGGCGAAGGCGATGTAGAGCAGCAGCCAGAGGCCTTCGTGGAAGTCAAGGCTGCGGATGTCGACCATCGAGGCGACGACCAGGCTGAAAATCAGCACCAGATACATGCCGGCGTCATAGCTTTTCTCCCATTTCTTGACGGCGGGGAGGAAGGAGGCGGCGATGGCGAGCGTCGTCAGCGTGAGGATCAGGACGATCATGTTGACGCCGCCGGTGAGGAGCATCGAGAGGCCCAGGCCGATACCGGTGATCAGGATGGAGAGGCCCAGTGCCTTGAGCGTGGGCAGGAAATGCTGTCGGGTGAAGATGTCGCGGTACATGTCGGATTCGCTCTGGGCGAGTTTCTGTCCGACTTTCAGCGGGCCTTTGCCGGTTTCAGGCGCTTTTTCGACCGGCAGGAACTTCCGGAAGAGCCGGATGCCGACGGCCATGAGAAAAACCAGGAAGAGGAAGCTGACCAACATGTCGAACGAGTTCATCAGCACGTAGGTGCCTTCGTCAACGCCGAGCATCATCTTGATGGAGGCCAGGTTGGGTGTGCCGCCGGTGTAGACGCCGACCGTCATGCCCGCGATGCCCGCCGCCTGCGGGCCGAGCTTGTCGCCGAACAGGAAGTAGCCGGCGACGACCACGCCCACGACCGAGACCAGGCCGATCAGCAGTGCGGCCAGGGCCTTTTTCACTGGCCATTGGCGGAAATCGCAGGCAAAGAGGATCAGCGGCAGGGCCAGCGGAATGGTAACGGAGGTGAGTGCATCCTGCAGCGGATACAATTTGGCAGCCGCTCCTTCAAACGGGAATACGAAGAGGTTGGCCGCGATGACGCCGAGGAAATAGAGAATGAGGATCGCGCCGACCTTTCTGACGGTGCGGAAGCGGCGGCAAAGCAGCACGACACCTGCCGGAACCAGCAGGTAGATCAACAGGGCGAGGACGGTCAGAAGCGGATGCATCGACAGGGTCTGTTCTGACAACAAATATAACGATTCTTCGCGTTTTTTTCGTAATATTGTAGTTCGGTTCGAATACAATACATACATAATATTTTATCCATGAAGAACATCAACTGTTTCATTCCTTTCCAGGACGAGGCGCAGGTGGCACAGACCGTGGCCAATCTGAAAGCGCAGGAACTTGTCAATGAGATTTTCCTTCTCCACGTAGGGGAAGGGGCACCGAAAGAGGTGCTGGGCTGCAAGGTATTGGAAGTGCCCGGGCTCAACAGCACGGCGGCCGTCAAGGCCATCGCTGCCAACGCCAAAACGCCGTACACGCTGATTTCGACCAAGTACACGACGCTGAGCCTGGTCTGGTTCTCGCTTGAAAGGATGGAAAACCTGATGGAGGACGCCGGCGCTGCGATGGTCTATGCCGACCACTTCAACCAGAAGGGCGACGAGCGGATCAACGCGCCGGTCATCGACTGCCAGTTCGGCGCCCTGCGCGATGATTTCGACTTCGGCAGCCTGCTCTTCTACCGCACAAGCGCCCTTACTGAGGCCGTCGGCCGTATGGACGTGGACTACAAGTTCGCCGGCATGTACGACCTGCGCCTGAAAGTGTCGCAGAAAGGTGCGCTGGAGCACATCAACGAGTTCCTCTACTACGACGTGGAGACCGACACCCGCAAGAGCGGCGAGAAACTCTTCGACTACGTGGATCCGAAGAACCGCGCCGTCCAGATTGAGATGGAGCAGGCTTGCACCGCACATCTGAAGGCCATCGGCGGCTATCTGGCCCCTAAGTTCAAACACATCGAATTCAGCGACGACAGCTTCGAGTATGAGGCTTCGGTCGTCATCCCGTGCAAGAACCGCGTGCGGACGATCGGCGACGCCATCAAGTCGGCCCTCAGCCAGAAGACCAGCTTCAAATACAACGTCATCGTGGTGGACGACAACTCCACCGACGGCACGGTCGATGTGATCAAGAGTTTCCTTGGCGACGAAAAGCTCATCTACATCGCCCAGGACAAGAGCTGGCACGCCATCGGCGGCAACTGGAACTCCGCCCTGCACCATCCCAAGTGCGGCAAGTTCGCCATCCAGCTCGACTCCGACGACGTATATGCCGACGAGACGACCGTCCAGAAGTTCGTCGATGCGTTCTACGCCCAGAACTGCGCCATGGTGGTGGGTACCTACCGGATGACCAACTTCCATATGGAGACCATCCCTCCGGGAATCATCGACCACCGCGAGTGGACGCCCGAGAACGGCCGTAACAATGCCCTGCGTATCAACGGTCTCGGCGCACCGCGCGGCTTCTACACCCCGATGCTGCGCACCATCAACTTCCCGACCACGAAATACGGGGAAGACTATGCCGTGGGCCTGCGCGTCAGCCGCGAATACCAGATCGGCCGCATCTACGAGCCCGTGTACAACTGCCGTCGCTGGGACGACAACTCCGACGCCTCCCTCGACATCGACAAGGTCAACGCCAACAACACCTACAAAGACCGCATCCGCACCTGGGAACTCAAGGCGCGCATTGCATTGAACAAGAAGTAGGATGTCGGAATTGAGCGACCGGATGACCGCGATGTTCTCCCGCGAGCTGGCGCTCGGGGGGAGGGCGGCGATCAATTATGCCGCGCTTGAGAAAGTGGAGCACCGCGCCATGCCCGTCGACGGGCTGGACGCGGTGCTCTTTTTCAATCCGGGGCGTGTGGCCTCGGTGATGGCGCAGGTCGATGAGGAGACGCTGCGGCATCGTCCGTGCTTCCTCTGTCCCGACGGGATCGGGCCGGAACAGCTGACGCTCGACTGGGTGTCGCCTTATGGCAACGGTTGGTGGATCCGCGTCAATCCTTTCCCGATCTTCGACCGTCATTTCACCATCTCGATCGACCGGCACGCCCGTCAGCAGATCGACGGCCATTATGCCGACCTGCTGGCCCTTTCGCAGCAGGCACCGGAATTCACTTTCTTCTACAACGGTCCGATGTGCGGGGCTTCCGCGCCGGACCACATGCATTTCCAGGCCATTCCCACGGGCAATCTTCCGGTGGAGAGGCTGGTCCGGCGCGGAGAAGGACTCCGTCTGCTGGGCAAGCGCGACGGGGTGGTCGTCAGCCGGCTGGACAGGTTTGCCGGCAGTGCCTTCGTATTAAGCTCGACCGATCTGGCGGCACTGGAGCACTTGTTCTATCGGCTGGTGTCGCTGGGCGAAGTCCAGACGGAGCGCGAGTGGGAGCCGCGGATGAACCTGCTCACGTGGTACGGTGTGGGCGGATGGACCACGGTCGTCTTCTTCCGGGCCGAATCGCGCCCGGACTGTTTCTTTGACGAAGATCCCGCCCGGCAGATCCTCATCAGTCCGGGCGCGGTGGAGATGGCCGGCGTGGCCATCGTCGCCTCGCGCCCGAGTTTCGAACGGCTCGACGCCCCGCGGTTGGGCGAAATCATCCGCGAAGTCTCATTTGACGCAGCAAAAACACAGATTATGGAAGAAAAACTCCTCCGCAAGCAGGAAATCCTCACGGTCGGCGTAGTGTCCCTGCCCGAACTGGCATTTCAATTCAATACCCCATACACCTTTGAAGGGGAGACGTATACCGGCGCCCATACCGCCTGCTTCCGGGAAGGGAAGATTCTTTTCGAAGGCAAACTTTATAACGAGATTTATTTTGAACATACCGGCGAGGAAGGCTCCTTCGAACTGAGCAACGTCACCATCGGCGTCGATTTCCACTGGAACCGCCAGGAGACCCAGGTTTTCCCCGACGACCTGAAACTCATCGTCGAAAACGGGAAGGTCACGGCGGTCAACTGCGTGGGCATCGAAAACTATCTGGTAAGCGTCATCTCGAGCGAGATGTCGGCCACGAATTCGGAAGAGTTGCTCAAGGCCCACTGCATCATCTCCCGCTCCTGGATCCTGGCCCAGATTCAGAAGAACAAGGAACTCAAGGCCGCGGGAACGGACTATTCGGCTTGCACCGATACGCCGCAGGAGCGGATCAAGTGGTATGACCGGGAAGACCATGTGAACTTCGACGTCTGTGCCGACGACCACTGCCAGCGTTACTATGGCTTGAGCCGCGCCTCTACCCAGGCTGTACGCGATGCCGTGGAGCAGACCTGGGGCCGCGTGCTTACCTATGACGGCAAGATCTGCGACGCCCGCTTTTCCAAATGCTGCGGCGGCGTGTTCGAGGAATTCAAGTTCTGCTGGGAGCCGAAGCAGTTCCCGTATCTGGTGAAGCGTCGCGACGCAGCTGCCGAGAACGACTTCCCCGACCTGACGGTCGAGGAGAACGCCCGCAAATGGATCCTCTCCGAACCGGAAGCCTTCTGCAACACCCAGGACGAAAAGATCCTCTCGCAGGTGCTCACCAATTTCGACCAGGAGACCAAGAACTTCTATCGCTGGAAGGTCGAGTACACGGTGGCGGAACTCTCCGAACTGGTGAAGCGCCGCAGCGGGGAAGACTACGGCGAGATCCTCGACCTGATTCCCGTGGCCCGGGGAACTTCCGGCCGCCTTTGGAAACTCAAGATCGTGGGTACGAAGAAAACCAAGATCATCGGCAAGGAGCTTGAGATCCGCAAGACCCTGTCGCCCAGCCATCTCTATAGCTCCGCCTTCGTGGTGGAGAAGACCGGTGGCAAGTTCATCCTGCGCGGTGCGGGCTGGGGTCACGGCGTAGGCCTGTGCCAGATCGGCGCAGCCGTGATGGGCGCCAAAGGGTACAAGTACGACGAGATCCTCGCGCACTATTTCCCCGGCAGCACGATTGAAAAGAAATATTAAAGACATTCGATATGGAAAAGACGAAAAAATCTCCCTGGTGGTGGGTGCCCACGCTCTATTTTGCGGAAGGTGTGCCCTACTTCCTGGTCAACAACATCTCCGTGATGATGTTCACCAAGATGGGTGTGCCGAACGGCCAGATGGCGTTCTTCACGACGTTGCTCTATTTCCCGTGGTTCCTCAAGGGAATCTGGAGCCCGATCGTGGACGTGGTCAAGACCAAACGCTGGTGGATCATCACGATGCAGGCCCTGATGACGGCCATGATGATCCTCCTCACGCTGACGCTGCCCCGGCCCGACGCCGCGGCCATCGCCGGCGGACAGGTGCCGATCTCGATGTTCTGGTTCACGCTGGTGCTCTTCATCATCGCCGCCTTCGCTTCGGCCACGCACGACATCGCCGCCGATGGCTACTATATGCTGGCGCATGAGCCGAGCAGCCAGGCGGCCTTTATCGGCATCCGCAGCACGTTCTACCGCATCGCTTCGGTCTTCGGACAGGGCGTGCTGGTGTTTATCGCCGGCCGCATCGAGCGGAGCAGCGGCAACATCCCGCTCTCCTGGCAGATCACCATCGGCGTAGCCGCCGTCGTTTTCCTGCTCATCACGCTCTATCATACCTTCCTGCTTCCCAAGCCGGCGGATGACAAGCCCCGCATCGAGAGTGGCAGCAGCAAGGATACGTTCCGGGAACTGGGCAATTCCTTCAAGACTTTCTTCACCAAACCGGGCGTCGGGCTGGCCATCGTATTCATGCTCCTGTACCGTCTTCCGGAAGGTTTTCTGATCAAGCTCTGCCAGCCGTTCCTGGTGGCTCCCGTCGATGAGAGCCTGCAGGCGGTCGGCGACCGCATGATCCACGTGGGCGGCGGCCTCGGCCTCGGGACCGACGTGGTGGGCGTGGTTTACGGCACCATCGGCGTGATCGCGCTGCTGGCTGGCGGCATCGTGGGCGGTATCGTCGCCTCCCGCATGGGCCTTCGCAAAGCGCTATGGCCCATGGCGGCCTGTATGACGCTGCCTTGCCTGACCTTCGTGTACCTGAGCATCGTCCAGCCGACCAACCTGGTTGCCATCAGCACTGCCGTGGCTATCGAGCAGTTCGGCTACGGTTTCGGTTTCACCGCCTATATGCTCTATATGATGTTCTTCTCCGAAGGAGAATTCAAGACCTCGCACTACGCCATCTGCACGGCCTTCATGGCCCTGAGCATGATGTTGCCGGGCTTCATCGCCGGTTACATCCAGGAGGCCATCGGCTACGTGAACTTCTTCTGGATGGTGATGGTCTGCTGCATCGCCACGGTCGTAGTCACGATCCTGGCCCGCCGCAAGGTCGACCCCAACTATGGACGCAAATAAATCTCTGATACGATGAAAAAGATCCTGATACTGGCGGCCTCCGTGCTGGCGCTCTGCGCCTGCTGCCGCTCCCAGGCGCAGACCTGCTGCGCTCCCGCAACCGTCAAACCCGGCGTCGAAGTCCTCCGTGACCGCGGCTTCGCCGGCCTGGAAGGCAAGAAGGTGGGCCTGCTCACCAACCCGAGCGGCGTCGACCGCAATCTCCATTCGACGATCGACATTCTTTACAAGGCTGAAAACGTGGAACTTGTGCGCCTCTTCGCGCCCGAGCACGGCGTTCGCGGCGACATCTATGCCGGCGGACATGCCGACGATACCGTGGACGATGCGACCGGCCTGCCGGTCTATTCCATCTACGGCAAATACCGCAAACCGACCCCCGAGATGCTCAAGGACCTCGACGTGGTGGTCTATGACATCCAGGACGTGGGCACGCGCTCCTATACCTTCATCAGCGCTCTTGGCCTGATGATGCGCGCCTGTGCCGAGAACAATGTCGAGGTGATGGTGCTCGACCGGCCCAATCCGCTGGGCGGCCTCAAAGTCGAGGGCAACTACGTGGAGCCGGGCTTCTTCTCCTACATCGGCGAGTTCGCCATTCCGTATGTTTATGGTCTGACTGTGGGCGAACTGGCGGAACTGATCAACGAAGAAGGGCTCAACTGCGGCGAAAAGGGCGATGAACCCGCCCTCAAATGCAAGCTGACCGTTATTCCGATGGAAGGCTGGAAGCGTGCAATGACCTATGAGCAGACAGGCCTGCCGTGGATCCTGCCGTCACCGCAGGTGCCGCAGGCCCAGAATGCCGTGGGTTATCCCTGCGCCGGCATCGTGGGTGACTTTTCTGGCGGTTTCCTGAATATCGGCGTGGGCTACACGCTTCCGTTCCTGGTCTTCGCGGCAGAGTGGGTCGATGCGGAAGCCTTCAAGGCCGAGCTCGACAGCTACAAGATTCCGGGCGTAGCCTGGCGCACCATCCACTACAAGCCGTTCTTCGGCAACGCCCAGGGCAAACTCCTCCACGGCGTGCAGTATTTCTTCACCGACTATGAAGCGGCGCCGCTGACGCTGATCAATTTCTACGTGATGCAGGCGGCCCACAAGCTCTATCCGGAGCACAACCCCTTCGATGTCGGCGTGAACCGCACCAACGACATCGTCTGCGGCACCGACTGGATCCGCAAGACCTTCAGCCAGAACTTCCTGGTCTCCGACATCGTCGACTACTGGATGAAAGACGTCGAGGCCTTCAAGGAGCTGTCGAAGAAATACTATCTGTATCAATAGCATTTTCTGCCAAACAGCCGCAAGAAAATCGGCCCCTCAGATGATGAGAGGCCGATTTGTTTGCACCAGGGGCCGAAATCGGGGGTTGCCGCAAGGGAATCCATCCCACAGGCCCTTCTTTGGCCGTTTGTCTTGCGCCTATTTGGCGGCGAACAGCGAAACCAGATTTAAAATCACCTCGGTCGCCTTTTCCATACTCTCTACCGGCACGAATTCCAGTTTTCCGTGGAAGTTGTGGCCGCCGGCAAAGATGTTCGGGCACGGGAGTCCCATGAACGAGAGTCTTGCGCCGTCGGTGCCGCCGCGGATGGGCTGGACCTTCGGGGTGATGCCCGCCATCTCCATGGCCTGCATGGCCCGCTCCACGATGAAGTAGTGCGGTTCCACCTGCTCGCGCATGTTGTAGTACTGGTCTTTCATCTCCAGCGTGACGATGCCGCCGTATTTCTTGTTGATGAAAGCGACGACTTCCTGCATCAGCGCTTTCTTCTGCTCGAAGAGCGCACGGTCGTGGTCGCGGATGATCCAGCTCATCGAGGCTTCTTCCACCGTGCCGTTGAATCCGGTCAGGTGGAAGAATCCCTCGTAATCCTGCGTGTACTCGGGGCGCTGTGCGGCCGGCAGCAGGGAGACGAGTTCCATTCCCACGTGCATTGCGTTGACCATCTTGCCTTTGGCATAGCCCGGGTGGATGTTGCAGCCCTGGATGCGGATCTTCACGCCCGCGGCGTTGAAGTTCTCGTACTCCAGTTCGCCGATGGCACCGCCGTCCATCGTGTAGGCGTAATCGGCGCCGAACTTGGCTACGTCGAAGAAATCCACGCCGCAGCCGATCTCTTCGTCGGGCGTGAATCCGATCTTGATGGTGCCGTGCTTGACTTCCGGATGCGTGAGCAGGTACTCGGCGGCTGTCATGATCTCGGCCACGCCGGCCTTGTCATCGGCGCCCAGGAGCGTCGTGCCGTCCGTGGTGATGAGCGTCTGGCCCTTGTAGTCGAGCATTTCGGGGAAATCTTCCACGCGCAGGGCAAGACCCGGCACGCCCTTGAGCGGAATGTCGGTACCGTCATAATTGCAGATGAACTGCGGCTTGACGTCCTTGCCCGAAGCGTCGGGCGAGGTATCGACGTGGGCGATGAAACCCAGCACGGGAACCTCCTTGTCGATGTTGCCCGGTATGGTGCCCATCACATAACCGTTCTCGTCGAGCGAGGCGTCGGCGATGCCGATGGCTTTCATTTCTTCCACCAGCATCCGCGACAGGTCAAGTTCCTTGAGGCTCGAGGGATGGGTGGTGCCGTTCTCGTCGGACGTGGTCTCGACGGCGATGTAGCGCAAGAATTTATCAGTGACTTTTTCCATTATTTCTTCTCAGTTTTCAGGGATGCGAAAATCATATAGGCGATGATGCAGAGGAACGGGATGATGGCGATGGCCTCGCCGTAGGTGGCGTTCCAATCGGTCAGGAACCAATCGACCTTGGCGAACTTGAGGATGGCACTTACCACGCCCATCAGGGCACCGCCGGCGATGAAGCCGGAGGCGATCAGGGTACCTTTCTCCTGGCGGGCCGCATTGACGGCCTTGTCCTTGCTGCGGGTGCTTACATACCAGGCGATGGCGCCGCCTACCAGCAACGGGAGGTTCAGGTCGATGGGGATGAACATACCCAGGCAGAAGGCCAGGGCAGGTACCTTGAAGATAGTCAGCAGGATGGCGATGATGGCGCCCAGGCCGTACATCAGCCACGGGGCGCTGCCGCCTTCCATCATCGGCTGGATCACGGCGGCCATGGCGTTGGCCTGCGGAGCCACGAGGGCTTCGGGACCCGTGAAGCCGTAGGTCTTGTTGAGCAGGATGACCACGCCGGCTACGGTCGCGGCGGCAACCAGGACGCCCAGGAACTTCCAGGACTCCTGCTTGGCCGGCGTCGTGCCGATCCAGTAACCGATCTTCAGGTCGGTGATGAAACCGCCGGCCGTGGAAAGCGCGGTGCAGACCACGCCGCCGATAAGCAGGGCGGCCACCATGCCCGAATTGCCCTTCAGGCCGCAGGCGACCAGCACAAGCGCTGTGATGATTAGGGTCATGATGGTCATGCCGCTCACCGGGTTGGTTCCCACGATGGCGATGGCGTTGGCCGCTACGGTGGTGAAGAGGAAGGAGATGACCGCCACGATGAGCAGACCCACAAGCGCCTGCCAGACATTGTGGACCACGCCGCCCAAAGCGAAGAACGCGAAGACGGCCAGCAGGGCAAGCACGATGCCGAAGACCACGGTCTTCATGGAAATGTCACGCTGGGTACGCTCCACTTTCTCGGTCGGAGCCGCAGCGCCTTTCTTGCCGAATTCCCGTACAGCCATGCCCACGGCATCCTTGATGACCTTCGACTGGCGGATGATGCCGATGATACCGGCCGTAGCGATGCCGCCGATGCCGATCTGACGCGCATAGGTGCGGAAGATCTCGTCGGCCGACATCTGGCCGATGGCATCGGAGAAGCTCATGCCCAGGATGTCCACGCCGCCGCAGAAGGCGCCCATCAGCGGAATGATCAGCAGCCAGACGAGCAGCGAGCCGCAGCAGATGATGAAGGCGTACTTCAGGCCGATGATATAGCCCAGGCCCAGGACGGCAGCGCCCGTATTGATCTTGAGCACCAGCTTGGCCTTGTCGGCCACGACCTGGCCCCAGTGCATCACCGTGGTGGAGAGCGTTTCAGCCCAAGCGCCGAAAGTAGAGACCACGAAATCATAGATACCACCGATCAGGCCGGCGGTGAGCAGGGTCTTGAGGCTCTTGCCGCCGCTCTCGCCGCTGACCAGCACCTGCGTGGTAGCCGTCGCCTCAGGGAACGGATACTCGCCGTGCTGCTCCTTGACGAAGTATTTCCGGAACGGGATCAGGAACAGGATGCCCAGCACGCCGCCGAGCAGCGAGCTGAGGAACATCTGCACGAAATTCACGTCCAGTCCGAGGATGTAGATGGCAGGCAGGGTAAACACCGCGCCGGCCACGATGACGCCCGAGCAGGCGCCGATGCTCTGGATGATGACGTTCTGGCCCAGCGCGCCTTTCTTCTTGGCGGCACTGGAGAAGCCGACCGCCAGGATGGCGATCGGAATGGCTGCCTCGAACACCTGGCCCACCTTCAGGCCCAGATAGGCCGCGGCGGCCGAGAAGATGATCGTCATGATCAGGCCGAGGCTGACCGACCAGGCCGTAATCTCGGGATAATTCTTTTCGGGCTTCAGAAGCGGTTCGTACTTCTCGCCCGGAGCGAGTTTCCGGAAGGCATTCTCCGGAAGCGAAGCGGGTTTGTTCTCTTCTTCCATATCATACTCGTTTTATTTCTTTCCGTCCAGATGCTTCTGCCAGTTCCAGGCAGACTGCAGGGTCTCGTCGAGCGACTTGCAGGCCTTCCAGCCGAGTTCCTCGTTGGCGTAGGTGGGATCGGCCCACACGGCCTCGATGTCGCCGGCGCGGCGTCCTACGATCTTATAGTTGAGTTTCAGATGGTTCACCTTCTCGAAGGTACGCACCACCTCGAGCGTCGAGACGCCGCGGCCCGTGCCGATATTGAAGATTTCGTAGCGTTCCTTCATCTTGTCGCCGGTCATCCTGTTGACCGCCACCACGTGGGCTTTGGCCAGGTCCACTACGTTGATGTAGTCGCGGATGCAGGAGCCGTCGGGCGTATTGTAGTCGTCGCCGAAGACGCTCAGCACCGGGCGGATGCCCGCTGCAGTCTGGGTGACGAAGGGGATCAGGTTGTTCGGCACGCCGCGCGGCAGTTCGCCGATCTCGGCGCTCGGATGCGCGCCGATCGGATTGAAGTACCGCAGGGCGATGCTCCGGATCTCGGGATAGGCTGCCACAGAGTCACGGATGATGTCTTCGCACATGTGCTTCGTGTTGCCGTAGGGCGAAGTGGCTTCCCGGCGCGGGGTCTGCTCGCTGACCGGCAGTTTCTCAGCCTGTCCGTACACCGTGCAGGACGAGGAGAACACGAGGTTCGGCACGCCCGTTTCACGCATCAGCGTAAGGATGTTCATCAGGGACGTGAGGTTGTTCCTGTAGTAGAGCAACGGCTTCTCCACGCTCTCTCCCACGGCCTTGCTGGCCGCGAAATGGATGACCGCGTCGAACTCGTATTGCTTGAACACGGCGCGGAGCCGTGAGAGGCTGCAGCAGTCCACCTTGTGGAAGGGGACTCGCTTTCCCGTGATTTTCTGGATACCTTTTAATACGAACCGCTCGGAGTTCGAGAGATTGTCCACGATGACCACCTCATAACCTGCTTCCAGCAGTTCTACCGTCGTATGGGAGCCGATGTAACCCGTTCCTCCCGTTACCAAAACACGTTTTGCCATAACTCTCTGTTTTTTATTTGAGGTAAAATTACGGAAAAACTCGCGGTTCGGCAACATATTTGCTATGTTTGTTACAACAACACCAACCTTAAACAAAAAGGATTATGAAGAGAATCACAAGTGTAGTACTGATGCTTTGCATCGCAATGATGTGTACTACCCCGTTCGAGGTACAAGGCCAGAATCGCCGGACCGGGAACACCTCCGGCTCCACGACGAAGAAAGAGCAGAGCGCCCAGACCAAGAGCTCGAACAGCAACAGTTCGTCCGCTCCGCGACGCACCGGCTCTTCAGGATCTTCCACTACCAGCTCCGCAAGCAGCACGCCGCAGACCAAGATCGCGACGCCTTCCGGACAAACCCGCCAGAGCGCACCTGCGAGCCGCAACACGCAGACCACGGTGCAGCGCAACAACAACACGAGGCCCGCTTCCCAGACTACGCGTCCTTCCGCACAGGTCCAGGATCGCCGCAGCAGCACGGTAACCGCGCCGAACAGCAACAGCCACAGCGCGAAGATCAGCCGCGACAACAGCAGCGTAGGCCGGCAGAACATCCCTGCCCAGCGTGAGACCCGTCAGACGAAGCCCGCTTCCAAGAGCAACAGCCGCTACAACGATCCGTATTACAATCGTCCGCGCGAACACAGACCTTCCGCCGTGCAGTACCACAACTCCCTGCCGGTACACCGCGGACCTGAATACGTAAGACCTTACCTTGAGCCGCGCCACAAGCCGATGCCTTCCTACCGCTACGGCGACCACTACTTCGGACACAGGCTCCACGCACTTCCGAGAGGCTATGTCACGATGAGGGTCGGAGGAATCGACTACTACTATTACGACGGCATCTACTACAGGCCTTACCTGCTCGGCGGCTACTACGTCTGCCGTCCTCCGAGAGGAACCACGATCGCCTCCACGCTGTTCAACGTAGCCCTGACCGCCATCGTGATTAACACCATCCGTGACGAGGCCGCCCGGGCCCGCAGGGCCGCCGCCCTCTCCACGGTCTACGGCAACAACCGCACCGGCTACGTGATCCGCACGAGCGACGACTACTACAACACCAACCTCCTGACGCAGGCAGGCCAGGAGTATTACTACCAGGACGGTGTGTTCTACATCCTCAAGAACGGCCAGTATTACGTGATCGAACCGCCGATCGGCGCCCTGGTCACCGAGATTCCGGCCGACTACGACGAGATCGAGCTCGACGGCAGGACCTACTACCAGGTGGAGAACACCCTCTACAAAGCTACCGTCATCGACGGAGCCCTCTACTTCGAAGTGGTTTGCAACCTGTAATACCATAATTATAATAGCGCGAGAGGCCGGTTTTGCCGGCCTCTTGTTATTTTCTTCAAAAAAAATTCAAAAAAATTTTGTTTTCAAAAAAAACTGCTTACCTT
>CAMVKH010000013.1 GCA_947168065.1 uncultured Bacteroidales bacterium | reverse complement strand
ATTACTGCGGGCCGCAATCTTTATTTGTCCAAAAAACTACGGGTATGTCACAAAGACTGCCGGCGGTGCAGTCTCATTAGACTGCGCCGCCGGCAGGAGCGTGCGTCGGGCAATAAGGCGCGGGAAGGGGAGGCCCGGGGTCAGGCGGGCTGTGGGTTATTCGAGCAGTTGGACCAGCTCTTGTTTGCGCTGGTCCATCAGGTGGGCGTAGATCTGGGTGACCTTGACGTCGCAGTGGCCGAGGAGTTCTTTGACGTCGTAGATCGAAGCGCCTTTGTTGATGAGCATCGTGGCGAAGGTGTGCCGGGCCACGTGGGTGGAGAGGTTCTTGTGGATGCCGGCACGCGAGGCCACGATCTTGATCTGGGCGTTGAGGTTGGCGGTGGCGGCAACCAGCCGGCGTTCGCGGGAGAATTCACCCTCGAGTGGCGGCAGGCGGTCCAGCAGCGGGAAGATGTACGATTCGGGCTTGGAGAACAGCGTGCGGTACTTCCGGAAGACGCGGGTGACGCTCTTCGTGATGGGAACTTCGATCTTCCGCTTGGTCTTCTGCATGCGGATGCGGATGAACCCGTCCGATACATCGCTCCAGTGGAGCTGCAGCAAGTCGCTGATGCGCAGGCCGGTGTGGCATTCCACATAGAAGATGTCGCGGGAGATGTCCAGCTCGCTGCCGGGCTTCAGGTGCAGGGCCATCATCTGGGCCAGTTCGTTGTCCAGCAAGTAGGTGCGCTCGCTGTATTCGCGGGTGACGCCCAGTCCGGCGCAGGGGTTTTTCTCGACGCCGGCTTCGGTGAGGAGCGCCCCGATGATCTTGAGGTTCTCACACACCGTGTTGCGGCTGTTTCCCATTTTTTCAAGGAGATAGTCGCGGAAATCCGCCATCAGGGCCGGTGTGGCGTCCTTGACGGCAAGCGGTTTGCCGCCGCGGTAAACGGAGAGTTTGCGCAGGACGGCCTGCGTGTTTCTGTAAGTGGAATAACGGCCTTCGGTTTTCAGCTGGGCCAGCCGCTTCTCGCCGAGCGCGAACACGTCCGTCCGGTCGGGGCGTTTGAAAAGATTCTTCAAATCTATCATTATCGTATGGTTTTTAGGATGATTCCACCAAATTACGCGGAATAAAATATATTTGAAAGATTTCGGGATTTTTTGGGTTTTGGGGATAGCCGTTCGTTAAGATCCGGCGTATGACGTTGGCCGGTGCGGCACCGCTGAACTGGCCGCCCCGGTTGAAACCCAAGGTGACCAACGGTTTTCTTTATTCCATTTTCTTTCCGCGACACAGACGAATCACTCTTCTTGTCCGTGTCGCGCGCAAAAAAGGGGCGATTTCGGCCGAAAACCCCTCGCGACACAGACGAAGCAGCGCTCTCATCTGTGTCGCGGAAAGACAGAATGCACGCAATGCCTACCAGGCCCCGCCGATTTTTGTGTGAAGCTTTCCGCTGGAATTCGCGACGGATTTCGTATCTTTGCCAAAATATACTTGATCCAGCGCATTATGATGAACGAGAAGATTGTCATGGAGGGTTTGACGTACGACGACGTACTGCTCATTCCTGCCCGTTCCGAAGTCCTTCCCCGCGAGGTCGATATCCAGACCCGCTTTACCCGCGAGATTTCGCTGCAGGTGCCGATCGTTTCGGCGGCCATGGATACGGTGACCGACGCCAATCTGGCCATCGCCATTGCCCGGGAGGGCGGTATCGGCGTGATCCACAAGAATATGCCCATCGAAATGCAGATGGAGCACGTCCGCAAGGTCAAACGCGCCGAGAACGGCATGATCTACGATCCGATCACGATCGACGTGGAAGCGACGGTCGGAGATGCCCTTCGGCTTATGAAGCAGTACCACATCGGCGGCATTCCGGTGGTCGATCCCCGCAAGCACCTGATCGGCATCGTCACCAACCGTGACCTCCGTTTCCAGGACGATCCGGCCAAGCCCATCCGGGAAGTGATGACGTGCGAAAGCCTGATCACCGTCGGGCCGAAGACCACGATCCCCGAGGCGACGGAAGTGCTGCGCAAGAACCGGATCGAGAAGCTTCCGGTAGTGGACACCGACGGCACTCTCGTCGGCCTGATCACCTACCGCGACATCACCAAGATCAAAGATAACCCGAAAGCCAGCAAGGACAGCCTCGGCCGCCTGCGCGTAGCGGCGGCCGTGGGCATCAACTCCCACAGCCTCGAAGATGTGGAACGGCTGGTGAGCGTCCATACCGACGCCGTGGTGCTGGACACGGCGCACGGTCATTCGCTGGGCGTGCTCAATACCATCAAGAAAGTCCGCGCCGCGTTCCCCGACCTGCAGATCGTGGCGGGCAACATCGCTACCGCCGAGGCCGCCATTGCGCTGAAGGAGTGCGGTGTTGATGCCGTGAAAGTGGGCATCGGCCCCGGTTCCATCTGCACCACCCGCATCATCGCGGGTATCGGTGTGCCGCAGCTGACAGCTGTGATGGAGACCACCCGCGCTCTGGAAGGTACCGGCATCCCCGTGATCGCCGACGGCGGCATCCGCTACTCGGGCGACATCGTCAAGGCCCTGGCGGCCGGCGCGAGCACCATCATGGCCGGCTCGCTCTTCGCCGGCGTGGAGGAAGCCCCGGGCGAGGCCATCATCCTCAATGGCCGCAAGTTCAAGTCGTATCGCGGCATGGGCTCGCTCGAAGCCATGCAGAAAGGCTCGAAGGACCGCTACTTCCAGGATATGGAAGAAGACATCAAGAAGCTCGTGCCGGAGGGCATCGTGGCCCAGGTCCCGTACAAGGGTACGCTCGCCGAGGTCATCTACCAGCTGATCGGCGGCCTGCGCGCTGGTATGGGTTATTGCGGCGCGAAGAACCTCGAAGCGCTGCGCCAGGCCAAGTTCGTGAAGATCACGGCCGCGGGCATGGTGGAAAGCCATCCGCACGACGTGACGATCACCCGCGAGGCCCCGAACTATTCCACGCGCTAGAGTTTGGCGCGGGACTTGTTGCTGACGCATCTGTCCGCGGCTTCGGCCGCGGCATTTTTCCCGATAATACTGTAAGAAATGAAGAAGATCCTAACGCTCACCCTGCTGTTGTCCGTGCTGCTTCCGGCCCGTGCCCAGAAGTACGAAGGCGTGGTCGAGAAGACCGTGGCGCTGATCGGCAACGACATCGTCATGCTTTCGGACATCGAGGCCGAAGCCCAGATGCAGCGGGCACGCGGCCTGACGGTCGACAAGAGCGCCCGTTGCGAGATCCTCGAAGGATTCCTGGTCTCGAAGTTGTTCCTCACCCAGGCCAGGCTCGATTCCCTGGTCGTGAGCGAGGCGCAGGTGTCCAACATGCTCGACCAGCGCATGAACGAGGTGCTCACCACCCTGGGCGGCGAGCAGAAGGCGGAAGAGTATTTCGGCAAGCCGCTCTACAAGCTGCGCCAGGAGTGGCACGACGCCCTCTCCGACCAGTCGCTGATCCAGGAGATGCAGCGCAACGTGGCCTCGAATACCCCGAAACTCACCCCACGCGACATCAAGAAATACGTCGAAGAGACCCCGGCCGAAGACCTGCCGATGGTCAGCACGAAATACCGCATCCGCCAGATCGGCATCTATCCCGACCGCGAAGCGGCCGAACTGGCTGTGAAAGAACAGCTTGTGGGCTTGCGTGAACGCGTCGTCAACGGCGAGAAGTTCTCTACGCTGGCGCGCCTCTATTCGCAGGACCCGGGCAGTATGAACAAGGGCGGCGAACTGGGCATGGCTTCCCGTTCGATCTTCTGGCCCGCGTTCTCCGACGCGGCCATGTCGCTCAAGGTGGGACAGGTGTCGCAGGTGGTCGAGACGCCCGACGGCTTCCACATCATCCAGCTCATCGAGCGTGACGGCGACATGTTCAACGCCCGTCACATCCTGATCAAGCCGCAGTACACCTCAGCCGACCGCGACCGCGCCTTCCAGAAACTCGACTCCATCCGCAACCTGGTGGTGCTCGACAGCATGTCGTTCTTCGACGCGGCCCGCTCCTTCTCCGAGGAGCGCCACAGCGCCACGAGCGGCGGCCTGATGGCCGACGAGTACACGGGCTCCTCGTATTTCGAGAAAGACCAGCTCAAACCCAACGACTACAACGTGCTCCGCACGATGCAGGAAGGGGATATCTCCGAGCCCTTCGAATCGCTCGACAACGAGGGCCGCAACGGCAACACCATCTACAAGATCCTCTACCTGGAGAAAGTGATCCCGGCCCACGTGGCCAATTTCCAGGACGACTACAACTCGCTCATCGACGAGGTCAACGCCAAGAATGCCCAGAAAGCCATAGACGATTTCATCGCCGATAAGCAGAAGAGCACCTACATCGTGATCGATCCGATGTTCCAGGGTTGTGATTTCCAGCGGAAAGGCTGGATCAAGTAAACGTATGCGAGGAATCGGCCGCATAGCGACGCTCCTGCTGCTGCTTCTGGCGGGCGGCTTCCCGCTCTTCGCCCAGCAGAAGAAAGCGCCCAAAGACAGCCTCTTCCGGCTCATCCAGGCTGACCGTGCCGAACAGTACGAAAGGTTCGGCATGCAGTACCGCCTGGTCCAGGGGCATGCGCGCTTCCTCCACAACGACACTTATCTGCTCTGTGACTCGGCTTCCTGGAACGTAGATGCCAAGTTCATCGAGGCCTTCGGCAACGTGCAGCTGATCCAGAACAAGACCATGCTCAAAAGCGAGGAGATGCAGTACTGGATCGACGAGAGCCGGGCCCAGTTCCGCGGCCAGATCGTCGAGCTGATCGACAAGGACGGCAACACGCTCCGTACCGACCGCCTGACCTACAACACGCAGGACAGCGTGGCCGTGTTCGAGTACGGCGGCGCGCTCAAAGACAAGGATGGCGGCATCATCGAAGGCCGCAAGGGTACCTACGACGGCAAGGAGGGCCTCTTCTCGTTCGAAGAGCGCACGGAACTCTTCCTCGATTCGATCGAGGTCAAGACGCAGTCGATGCGCTACCTCTCGGATGAGGGGAAGGCCTACTTCGGACGGAATACCTACGTGTGGCGCGGCAACGGATTCCTGCGCGCCGATGCGGGCTGGTATGACCGCGCGAACCAGATGATCCACTTCTCCGACCACGTGTTCATGTTCGACCCTTCGTACGATGCCTGGAGCGATATGCTCTACTACAACCAGGCTACCGGCGCGGTGGACCTCTACCAGAACGCCCAGGTGCTCGACACGGTCAACAAGAGCGTCTATCTGGGCGACCACCTGCAGTATCTGCCGGCGACCGATTCGCTCTCGCAGCGCGGGCTGCTGACCGGCGACCCTGCCATCGTGTATTACGGGGAGAACGAGAATCACGTCGTGGATACGCTCTATGCGCGGGCCGACACGTTCTATGTCTATGCCGTGCCGCGTTGCGATGTGCCCAAGGAAGAAGTCAGTGCCGCGGAAAGGCGGCTGGAAGATATGCTCTATGACGCGCTGACGGCCAAGCGTACGGAAGAGGCGGAGGCCCGCGAGAAGGAACGCATCGAAAAGATGCGGCAGGTGGGCAAGCTGCCACCCGAATGGGTGGAGCGGGCGAAGCAGGCCGAAGCCGACTCGCTTGCCGCCCTGGCCCGTCTCGACTCGCTGGTGACAGCCGGTGCCGTCGACTCCCTCGTCGCCGCCGAGAAGTCGCTCCGCGCCTCCCGCACCGCCGTCGATTCCCTAATTAACGCGGTCCTCCATCCCGTCATCGAAGAACCAGACGATAAAGACGACACCCCGGACGCGCCTCAAGCCGTGCGTGATTCGTCGTCCGTCGTCCGCGACTCGACCGCTGTCATTCCCGGCTTGACTGGGAATCCCGCCGATTCTACGGGTGTCTCAACCAGGAATCCCGCCGATTCTACGGGCGTCTCAACCAGGAATCCCGCTGACTCGACCGCCGTCATTCCCGGCGACTCCACCGCCGTCAATCGTCCTCCGCGCGACACTACTCCCATCCGTTACGTGCTGGCCTGGAACAACGTGAAGATGTACCGCAGCGATATGCAGGCCGCGTGCGATTCGATGGTCTTCTCGGAGCTCGATTCGATTGCCCGGCTCTATGGCGAGCCCGTGCTTTGGAACGAGGTGCGCAACCAGCTCACCGCGGATGAGATGCAGCTCCTGATGAAAGACGGTACCTTCTCCCGCGGCAGCATGCTGACCAATGCCTGGATCATCTCGAAGCAGGACAGCGTCCATTTCAACCAGATCAAGAGCACGGAGATGCTGGGCTATTTCTACGACAGCAAGCTCTATCGTTTCGATGCCCTGGGCGGCGTTTCGGCCATCTTCTACATGGCCGACGAAGATGTCATCACGACGGTCAACCTCAAGGAGTCGCGCTCCCTGACAGCCGCGCTCAAGGACGGTCAGGCGCAGCGTCTGCTCTATATGGAATCAATCAAGAGCGACGCCTACCCGGTCGGTGACGTGGAGCCGGAGAAGCAGCGGCTCAAGGGCTTCGTATGGCGTGGCGACGAGCGCCCCGTCTCGCGCGAAACCATCACCGCACGGGAAGTCCGCACTTCCGAGCGGAAACAGTACGAACGGATGCAGCGCCCGCTCTTCCGCGAGACCAACAAGTACTTCGACAATTACATGAACGACCTGATCGAGCGCCGCAACGAGGAGAGACGGGCTGAGGCGGCCCGCAGGCAGGCGGAAAAAGATTCACTCGACCGGCTCGCCTATCTGGCGCAGGTCGAGCAGCAGGCCATCGCCGACTCCCTGGCCTCCGTCGCCCGCCGCGACAGCCTGATTGCCGCCGGCTTCCCCCTCGACAGCGCCGGCAATCCCATCTACGCCCTCGACAGTCTCGGCAACCTTATCCCGGCCGTCATACCCGTCACGCCTGGCGACACCACCACCGTCATTCCCGGCTTGACCGGGAATCTCAACGGAGCGACCGGCAATCTCCCTGACTCTACCGCCATCGCCCCGAAGGAGAACGTCATCCTGCCGCAGCCCGACCCGACGCGGCCGACGCGCTCGCGGCGCGACAGCACCGCCGTTGTGCCCGGCCAGGCCGGCGAAGTGACGCCGGCTTCGCCCGAGACGGTCGTCAAGACCGAGAACCTGACGCGCGCTGAAAAACGCGCCCTCCGCCGGGCGGAGCGCAAGGCCAGACGCGAAGCGCGCCGGGCAGCGCGGCTTGCGCGGCGCTTGTCCCGGCGCGACAGTGCGTCGAACGATTAGCGGATAACTATTCTTCTTTCGGTTCCGTTTCCAGACCGATGCCTTTGAGGAAGCCGCCGATGTTGTCGATGGCATCCTTGAAGAAATCGCCCATGGTATTGATGCCGGCCTTGGTCAGGATGCTGGCGTAGCGACCGATGGACTCGTTGATCATTTTCTTCTCGTCGGAGTTGAAGGAGCTCTTGTTGTCCTGATACTCTTTGACGAGTTTTTCGAAGTGTTCGTTGGCCTTGGTCCAGTCGTCTTCCGAGAAGTTGGTGTAGCGTTTCTCAACCTGGTTGACGAAGATCTCAAAACGCTTGGGGAGCGTCTCCTTGCAGGAGGAGAACACGAATGCGAATGCGGCCGTGATGGCGAGCAGTACGAGGAGTTTCTTCATGACATGCAGTAATTTGGGATTCCTAATAGTACAAAAATACGGATTTTTGGAAAAACTACATAAAAATCCTAACTTTGAAAGAATAAACTTGGACTTGAAAATGGCTTCGCTTCTCGATAATCCTTCCTTGCTGGCTTTCCTGGTGCTTGGCGGGGTAATCCTCTATATGATCGTGACCCTGCGGATCATCCGCCGCAAACCCGCGTTGCTGTGGATTCCTGCACTGGTCGTCGCCGTTCTGGCGACGCTGCTTTACTGGGACGCTTTTGGTTCGGTCGGCGTCCGGAACTGGTTTACCCGTTTCAGCCTGTCCGTGGTCACGGCGCTCGACCTGTTCCTCTTCCGCGCCTTTTCGTCGATGGGCCTCGCGCCTTACTACTATGTCCAGGCCACCACGCCGCCCGAGGCTGTAGGCCTCGTGCAGTCCCACCTGGTGCTGCTCTACGGCCTGTTCTTCTGCGCCATCTGGACGACATCCATCCTGACGGTCCATCTCTTCGCCCGCCGCTTCGCAAGCCGGCTGTGGCTGCGTTTCCACCGGCCGAAAGGGAAGCACAGGCACGTCTTTTTCGGCGAGAACGCCTGCGCCCTGACCCTGGCCGCCGACCTGGCCAAGGAGAAAGAGAACCAGATCCTTTTCGTCGTGTTTCCCCAGCAGGATGCGCTTCCGGCCAAGCTATCCTTCCTGCAGATGCTCCGCGGCCTGCGCCCCGGCACCGTCCGGACGCAATACATCCGCCAGCGCGTACCCGGCGCCGTGGTCCTGGCTGCCCGCCAGGCCTTGAAGGACTGCCCGGGCGAACACCTGTTCCGGGAGATGGGCCTCGCGCCGCTCGACAAATGGACTTCACACGAGAGCACTTCGCTCTACTTCCTCTCGGACGACGAGCCGCAGAACATCGCCACCGTGGCCATGCTGCCGCCCTGTCCCGGCCGGATCTACTGCCGGGCCGACCGCGGCACGCTCAACGACAACCTGGCGCTGGTCAGCGAACGCGATGTCAAGCTGGTCGATGAAGCCTTCCTGACCGTCAAGCAGATGAAGATGGATCCGGCCTTCTATCCGGTGAATTTCGTGGACAAGGCGCTCGATGAGGCAGGGGAGCCCGCCGGCTGGGTGCACGGCGGCTTCCACGCCATGGTGCTGGGTCTGGGCGATATCGGCCGCGGCATCCTTTCGTTCCTCTATGAGTTCGGCGCTTTCGTGGGCGAAGACGGGGAAGCGGCGCCGTTCTGCTGCGAAGTGGTGGACCGCGGCGCGGCCCGGCTCTCCGGCACGTTCCGGATGGAGCATCCCGCCATCGCGCCGGAGAAGGTGCGCTTCTCTTCGCTCGACATCGGTTCCGATGAATTCTGGCGCCATTTCTCCGCCAGTCTCGATACCCTCAACTACGTGGCCATCGCGCTGGGCGACGACCAGCAGAACGTGCGTCTGGCTCTCGATATGCTCGAAATGCTCTGCCACAAGGAGCTGCGCCGATTCCCGGCCATCGTGGTCAAGCTCTCCGAGCCCGGGAAATACCGCAAGGTGCTCGACTTCTACACCCGGAGCCTGGGCGTGGACTGCGTCCGTATCCTCGGCGGCCTCGACGCCTGGACCGAAGCCAACATCATCGACGAGACCTTCGAGCGCCACGCCCGGGCCTTCTACAACGCCTACTGCAAAGTTTCCGCCGAGCCCGTCCTCTGGGAGGAGCGCATCCGCAAGATCGAGGCGGCGCCGACCTCGCCCCTGTGGAAGAAACTGGAGATGCGGCGCAAGGTCGGCCAGGACTATTCCGATTACATGCACCGGAAAGTCAAGGCGGCGCTCTGTCCGCCGCGGATGTGGCAGGATCCCGCCGTGGCGGATTCCATCCCCGTCGTGTATGCGGGAAGCCATAGCAGCGATCCCGCAGCCACACCTGTTCTGACCTACCTGGCCATCGGCGAACACCTGCGCTGGCAGGCCGCCCACGAAATGGATGGCTATCGCTGCGGACCCTCGAAACGGGAAGACCTGAAGATCCATCCCGCCCTGCAGGACTACCAGTCCCTGGCCGAGGATGTCCGGCACTTCGACTGGATCGTGGTCAAGACCACCCTCCAGCTTCTGCATCAGGAGCAGCAGCATTGACAATGTGCTGGTTTTTTGTTATTTTTGCAAAACACGGAAACTTAACTTAGCCATGAACTACGATGTTTTTATCAGTTATTCGCGGAGAGATTCGAAGATAGCTGAAGAAATCTGTTCGGCGCTGACCGATGCCGGCCTGACCTTCTTCATCGACAAGGAGGGGATCGAGGCCGGTCAGAATTTCCCGGAGGTGCTGGCCGACGCGGTGGATTCGTCCACGGTGTTCCTCTTCCTGGCCAGCCAGAACTCCTTCAAGTCGAAATTCACCCGCGGCGAGGTGACCTACGCCTTCAACCACAAGCACAGCGGCACCATCATCCCCTACATCATCGACGGCAGCGAGACCATGCCGCCCGACCTGGAACTGATGCTGGGCAACTTCAACTGGCGCCGCAAGGAGCTGTGTCCCATCCGGACAGCCCTGATCGAAGACATCCGCAAGGCGATCGAGCACCCGGAAGAGGGGACCGTCGGCGGCCGTCACGTCATGTCGCCCCGCAAGAAGAAAGCCCTGATCGGGTCGGCCGTCGCCGTCGTGGTTCTGCTGGTGATTGCAGCCGTGCTGTTCGCCCTTTCCAATAACCGCGACAAGCAGGACAACAACGAAGCGCTGGCCGCTTCGCGGCACTTCGAGCAGCTCATCAGCGAGGCCGACTCGCTGGTCCGCAGCGCCGACTTGCAGAAAGACGCGCCCACGTCGCTCGAGACCACGGGCGAGCAGATCGCTTCCCTGCAGCAGGCCTGCCAGGCGCTCGACAGCGCCATGGCCGTCCGCGACCGTTATGAAGACAGCCCCTTCAAGGGCCTGTTCGGCAAGGAGCTCGACAGCCATTACGCCGCAGCCCGTACCCGGCTAGATTCCATCCATTCCGCCTGGGCGGCCTACGCCCGGGAGTCTTACGAACTCTACAAGATATCGCACCGCGATTCGGAGCGGGAGAACGTGCTCTCCTGCATCCGCTACGCCCTGTCCATCAAACCTGACGCCGAATTAGAAACCATCCAAGAAAACTTGAACCGATGAAAAGACTGATCACGCTGTTGTTGTTCATCTTCGTGGCAACGACGCCTATCTTCGCGCAGAAGTCGTTCGACATGCGCTACAACGAAGCAGTGGAATACTACACGGGCAAGCAATACGACCTGGCCATCAAGACCCTGGACGCCGCCAAGAAGGCGCCCGGCGTGACGGCCGACCAGAAGGCCAAGGCCGACCGCCTCATCCGCCAGTGCCGCTCGGAACTCACGAAACTGGGCGACTTGAACCTGTCGAAAGATGCGATGCTGGTGCCGGACACCGGAGCCCGCGACAGCATCTATGTGACCGCGGGCAAGAAATGGGAAGTGAGCGCCGTTCCCGACTGGTGCTCGACCACGGTCGATGAGGATGTGATCTTCATCACTGTCAAGCCCAACGAGGACGAAGCCTCCCGCAAGGGTGTCATCGAAGTCTCGATGGGGAAGGAGCGCACCGCCTACGTGATGGTCACGCAGGAAGGTCGCCGCGACGCCTCCTACACCGTGTCGATCCAGACCATCCCGGAGCGGGCCATCATCTACGTGGACCAGAACACCGGCATGCTGGCCGACCAGTTCCAGATGAAGGAAGGCAAGCACTACATCCGGATTGAGAAGAACGGTTTCGAGCGCCTCGACACCACGATCTTCATCCCCCGCAACCCGCGCGATGCCGACCTGTTCCACCGCATCTCCCTCAAGCCGACCTTCGCCCTGCTTTCGGTCGATATCAGCCCTGAGGACGGCATGATCTTCGACGGCGACGCCCGGCTCGACATCAGCGGCCGCCAGGTCGAGATGCGCCCCAATTCGCTCAAGAGCTTCAACGTGGACCAGGAAATCAGCTACTACAGCCTCTATGAGGGCAATCTGATTCCGCTCCATCCGGGCCAGTATGTCATCCGCGCCGAGTCGGACGGCTTCAAGTTCGCCGTCAAGAACATCAAGATCGAGAAAGGCGAGACCGTCCATCTCGACTTCACGTTGTCCGCCATCAACGGTACGGTCTCCGTGCAGGATGCCGAGAATGCCGCCGGCGCGAAGATCTTCATCGACGAGAAGGAAGTGGGCGAGGTGCCTTTTACCGGCAAGCTTCAGACCGGCCATCACAAGTTGCGCGTGGAGAAGCCGGGCTATCAGCCCGAACATCCTGTCTATGAGTTCGATATCGAAGAAGGGAAGGAGCAGCTGGTGAACCTTTCGATGAAGCGCTACACCACGTATCACTTCACCTCCGATCCTGCCTACTGCATGGTCTATATCGACGGCAACCTGGCCGGCACCACGCCGCTGAGCGCGCCCCTTACCGAAGGCCTGCACCAGTTCCGCTATGAGAAGCAGGGCTTCCAGCCGATGACCGAAGAGTTCATGCCCGACCTGACCACCGATTCGAAGGACTATCTGATCCAGATGAACAAGACCTTCCCGCTGACCATCACCAGCGACGAGGACAGCCTGAAGATCACCATCACCAAGGGACGCGGCAACAACAAGATGATCTACGTCGACAACGTGAAGACCCCTGCCACGGTTGAACTTCCCGTGAGCAAGTCGATGTATCACGTGCGTCTCTCGCGCGGCAACCTGGCCACGGCCTATGACGGCTACTTCTGGTTCCGCGGCGGCAAGCGTGACCACATCAACCTGCTGTCGTACTCCAAGGAGAACTTCCGGATGTTCGGCATCAATTACAACCTGCTGAAGCCGCAGCCGGCCCTGGGCGGCGATTTCAACAAATCGTTCCAGCGTATGGGCGATGTGACCCTGGCCGAGCTGATGCTCTTCAAGGGCATGACGACCAGCGCGGTCAAGGGTGTCTTCTTCCTCAACATGCAGGACCGCATCACCTATCCTGAGCGGGGATCCAATCCCGAACTCAAGCCGGGCGACGAACTCTACAAGGACATCACCTTCCTGCCGGCACTCTCGGTGCTCTTCATCAACGAGGAGTTCCGCATCGGCGGCGCGCTGCACAACAACGTGGACTTCGACGTGCTGGCTACCTACACCTGGTATCCGAGCCTGGTGAAGCTGGTTCCGTTCAACCACATCTCCGGCCACGATATCTTCCTGGGCGGTGAGTTCAGCTCGCGTATCCCGATCTTCAACGTCTATGTGCGGGCCGGCCTGCAGGCCTTCTACGGCCAGGCCAACATCGTCCGTCCCGACAAGAAGAGCACCTCCTCAGTGGTCGACCGCTATGTGGTCGAGCCCTACAAGATCCCCTTCAACGAGGCACAGTTCGTCGTCTCGGTGGGCATCAAGCTGGGAACGAAAGACTCCAAGGGACTCAATATCTTAAGGGTCTTCTAACGGATAGCGCTAAAATGAAAAGGGGTGACCGGATGGGCCACCCCTTTTTTTGTGGGAGCGTTTGTTTAATCCTTGTAACCAGGATTCTGCTGGAGTTCAGGATAGGAAACGCGTTCGTCGCTGGAGATCGGCAGTACGGCTTTCGCATCGCCGGGCTTCAGGGTGTGGACATAGGCGGAACCGCTGCGGAACTCGTGCGGGTCGTTCATGTCGCAGGTGATCTCGCCGCCGGTACGCATCACGTCGAAGAAGCGGTGGCCTTCCCCGATGAACTCTTTCTGGCGTTCGATCTGGATGAGTTCCATCGTGGCCGTCACGTCTTCAGCCGTGGCGTCGGCGCGTTTGCGGACGGCGTTGAGGTAGCGGCTGGCACTGCCGGTGTCACCCGTAGCGAGGGCGGCCTCAGCGGCGATCAGGTAGGCCTCGGTGATACGCATCACGCGCGGATTGTTGCGGCGGAAGGTGTAGCCCTGGTCCTTGTTGCCGATGAACTTGCGGAGCCAGTATTCACCGCTCTTCTTGGCGCCGGTCTCGGGATCGTCGTACTGGATCATCTGGCCGCGGACGTCGTTCGGGGTGTCCTTGAAGAGGTTGCGCCACTTCAGGGTCGGGATCAGGCTGGCGCCGCTGTTCGGGTCGTCGAACCAGAGGTTGTGGTACA
This sequence comes from uncultured Bacteroidales bacterium, assembly GCA_947168065.1. GTDB lineage: Bacteria > Bacteroidota > Bacteroidia > Bacteroidales > UBA932 > Cacconaster. Next base: position 10,064 of record CAMVKH010000013.1, on the reverse strand, counting down.
TGGTGTAGAAGCCGCCGTCCGAGTCGATATCACCCAGCACGGAAACCAGCAGTTCAAGCACCGATTCCATGTCTCCTTCATGGCCCCAGTAGGCGGCGTAGCCGTCCCCGCTGACCATCCGGTAAGGGGAGTTGTTGATCACTTCGGTGGCCGCCGTCAGCGCTTCCGCGAATCTGCCCATATAGAGATAGACGCGGGCTTCGAGCAGGCGGGCTGCCCAGTAGTTGAAGTGGCCCAGGTTGGGTTCGGACGAGAGCAGTCCCTTGGCGGTGGCCAGGTCGGACAGGACCTGTTCGTAGGTCTGGGCTACGGTGCTGCGGGGCAGCCGGGCCTCTTTCGGGCCGACCGTTTCGGTCAGGATGACTGCGCCCAGGGAAGCGCCGTTGTCGAAGGTGTAGGTCTGGCCGTAGAGGCGGGCCAGGTCGAAGTAGCACAGGGCGCGCACGGCGTAGGCCTGGCCGGTGTAGTCGTTCTTCAGGGCGATCTCTCCGGTGCTGGAAGCCTCGCAGGCGTCAATATTCTCGATGAAGGTGTTGCAGCGCATGATCACGTTGTAGTAGTTCTCCCAGAATGTGCCGAAATAGCTGCTCTGGGTGGATTCATACTGCCAGGTGTAGATCACGGCGCCGGTTCCGTCGGACATGCGCGGGTAGATATTGTCGGCCCGCAGGTCGCCCATGTACGGAATATAGGTACCGTAGAGGGTATAATATTTCAGCGGGGTGTAGAGGCCGTTGCAGGCTACGCCGGCATCGGCCAGCGTCACCATCGCGTTCTTGTCCACCACGGAGCTGGTCGGTACGGTATCGAGGAACCCTTCGCAGGCGGTCAGGCCGAGCAGCAGGACCGCAGCGATCGCAATGTGTCTGATATAGTGTTTCATATCGTTCATAGATTAGCGGGTTGTCTTAGAATGTCAGGTCGAGGCCAAAGGTTACGGTTCGCATTGCCGGCATCGTATAGTAGTAGTAACCATTCGACTTGATTTCCGGATCGATGTTCAAACCGGAGAACGTGAGCAGGTTGGCGGCGGCCACGTAGATACGGGCGTTGCTCATGCTCAGTTTGTTGCTGAAATTCCTGGGCAGATTGTAGGAAAGGGTGAGGTTCTTCAGACGGAGGAAATCACCTCTCTTGAGGAAGCGGCTGGAGTAGTAGTAGCCGCCCTGTCCGTTGTCGCGGATACGGCGGGGGACGTCGGTGTTGGTGTTTTCCGGCGTCCAGGCGTTCAGCTGATCCTTGGCGATGTTGCGGTGGAAGTCGTAGTAACCGTCGCTTTCCATCTGCTCCACACCTTCATCCCAGATGTAGTGGCCGTACTTGTAGGACCAGGCCATGTCGAGGGTGAGGCCCTTCCAGCCCACGTTGACATTGAAGCCGCCGAAGCCCTTCGGGATCGCGGTCATGCCTTCGAGGATCATGTTGCTGGAATTGTTGCGGTTGGTGGGATAGAAGTTCCAGGTGTCTTCGGGGACAGTGCCGCCTTCCTGGATCACGGTACCATCCTTGAGCACCACGGTCTGGTCGGCGATTTCGCCCTGCTCATAGTAGGAACCTTCGGCATACATCGGGTTACCGGCTTTCAGGAGGCTGTTGCCCATGTAGTTGTCTTCCGGGCAGACACCCAGGTATTTACGGGTACGGAACTGGTAGAAGGAATAGCCTTGCTGCCAGACGTACGGCGTATCGACGATGGATTCACCTTCTTCGGAGAGGGCGAGCACTTCGTTGTGGACGTGCGACCAGTTGGCTCCCACGGAGAGGTTCCAGCCGTTGTTGTTGCGCAGGATGTCGAAGTTCACGGCGATTTCCCAGCCCCGGTTGACCATCGAACCGATGTTCATCAGGGTGGAGGTGAAACCGGTGGTGGAAGGAACCGTTGCGTCGAGCAACAGGTCGGTGGTCAGTTTGTTGAAGTACTCGACCGTGAGGTTGGCCATGTCGAACAGACGCAGGTCGACACCGACGTTCCAGTTCTTGTTCTTTTCCCACGAGAGGTCGGAGTTGGCAAGGTTGGCAGGATAGCTGGCGCCGGTGTTGCCGTAGTTCGTATAGTTGTACACGGACATGTAGCCGTAGTTGGAGGAAGGAAGCGTACCGGAGGTACCGTAGGAGGCACGGATCTTACCGTCGGTCAACCAGCCGGAACCCTTGAGGAACGGCTCGTTGGAGAAACGCCAGGAACCCGATACGGACCAGAAGTTACCCCAGCGGGTTTCCGGTGCGAGCTTCGAGGAACCGTCGCGGCGGAAAGTGGCGGTCAGGTAGTAGCGGGCGCCGAAGTCGTAGCTCAGGCTGCCGAGGGCGGAGAGGAGCGAGTTCCGGCTGGTGTAGGTGTAGCCGTCATCGAAGTTCGTCGCCAGGACCGACTGGGTCGCACCCATGTAGGAGAAGTCGATCTTGTTGACGACGGATTCTTCATAATTCTCTTCTTCCGCTTCCCAACCGGCCATTGCGGCCACGTGGTGATCGCCCCAGGTCTTGTCGAAGTTCAGGGTCGAAGAGCTGACCAGGCGGCGGATGTTGAAGTGGTGGTCGGCCATGTAACCGCCGGTGTCACTGTAGGCGTAGAAGTTCGGGTGACCATAGAGCCAGCCGAAACGGTCGTGGATATAGAGCCAGTCTTCGCTGATGGTCGTCTTGAGTTTCAGGTAATCCGTGAACTTGAGTTCGGCCCAACCCTTGAGCAGCACACGGTTCTGCCAGGCATCGTTGATCTGCTTGTCGTAGGTCGGCACCGGGTTGACGGTCGAGAAGCTCGGGCTCCAGGTATCGAGATACAGGTCGCCCGTATCTTTATAGGCATAGGGCCAGCGGTCGTTGAGGACCACTTTCCAGATGAAGAACGGGTTGTCCTTGGAGGCCCAGCCGTCCTGCTGACCGTTCTGGTACTGCCAGGAGTACTGGCTGGTGGCACCCACGGTCAGCCAGTTGGTGACCTTGGCCTCGGCATTGATGGTGGTGGAGAAACGTTTCAGGTAGTCGATCACCACCACGCCCTGCTGGTCGGTCCAGCCTACGGAGGCATAGACTTTGCCGCGCTCGCCGCCGCCCGTAAGGCTCAGCTCGTAGTTCTGGGCGATACCGGTGCGGAAGAGCACGTCTTCCCAATCCTTGTAGATGTATTTGCTTTCATCCCTGGCGGGATAGTTGGCTGCGACTTTGGCGTTCACATAGGCATCGACGCTTCCGTAGCTCTGCCAGGAAGAAGGGTTGTCGTTGGCATAGTTGGTCCAGGCCATGCGGTGCATCCGTTCGGTTTCCTCATCGGTACAGAGCGGGTAGTTGTCATAGGCGAAGTAGGAGAAACCGGCGCTGGCCTTGAAGTTCGTGGTGATCTTGCCTGCGCGGCCTTTCTTGGTCGTAATCAGGATGACACCGTTCGAGGCGCGGGAACCGTAGAGGGAGGCGGCCGCGGCATCCTTCAGGATGGTGATGGACTCGATGTCGCCCGGGTTGAGGAAGTTCATCGAACCGATGGAGAGGTTACCCCAGGCACGGTCGCCACTGGTGGCGGGGACACCGTCGATGACGTAGAGCGGCTGGTTGCCGGCGTTGAAGGAACCGAAACCACGGATGGAGATATCCGTGTCGGCACCAGGCTGGCCGGAGTAGGAGGCCACCTGCACACCGGGGGCCTTACCTGCCAGGACCTGTTCGAAGCTTACCACCGGGGCATCTTTGATGGACTCCTGCTTGACGACGGCGGCCGAACCGGAATACGATCCTTTCTTGACCGTACCGTAGGCCACCACCATCGCTTCTTCCAGCGATTCGGTGTCGGGCCGCAGGATGACATGGACCACAGGTTTCCCGTCATAGAGGACTTCCTGTGTCAAGAAGCCGACAGAAGAAAATTCCAGGACGGCTCCGGGAGCGACATTGGTGAGGGTATAGGCACCATTGTCGTCCGTGGCTACGCCGTTCATCGTCCCTTTCACCACGACACTGGCGAAGGGGATGGGACTTCCGTCTTCTGAAGAGGTGACGCGTCCGGTCACCTTGTTCTGAGCCAGCAGGGTGCTGCATGTGAGCACCAGAACGACTGCTGCAAATAATCTCTTCATAAGCGGTATATAATAGGTAGGTTAAGGTTGTCGCAGCCTGTATCGCTAGACAAATTTAACGAAAAAAAACGGAAATAGCGCCATTAGACGCTGGTTATTCCGCAATTTTTTATTTAATTTTGTAAGACAAAGTTAAAACCGCGGGAGAAAATTTATAATCTTAACCTAATATACTGCTTATGAAGAAAGTTTTAATCCTTGCGCTGATGGTGTTGTCATGCAGCACCCTCTTTGCGCAAAGCAGGGTCACCGGCAGGGTGACTTCTTCGCAGGACGGATCGCCCATCCCCTTCGCCAGTGTCGTGGTGAAGGGTACCATGACGGGTGTCGCGTCCAATGAGAACGGTGCGTACGTCCTCGAAAACGTGCCGTCCAATGCAGTCCTGGTATTCTCTTCCATCGGCTTCAACGACCTGGAGGTTTCCGTCGCGGGCCGTTCGGTGATCGACGCGGCCCTCGCGCCGAACGCCGAGTCCCTGGAGGAGACGATTGTCGTCGCCTACGGTACGGCGAAGAAAGGCACCTACACCGGTGCCGCTTCCGTGGTGAAACAGGAAGCCATCAAGGACGTTCCTTCCGTTTCCTTCGAGCAGGCCCTCAACGGCAAGGTTGCGGGTATGCAGATCACCCAGTCCTCCGGCCAGGTCGGTTCGGCATCTGCCATCCGCATCCGCGGTATCGGCTCCATGAACGCTTCCAACGAGCCTCTCTACGTCATCGACGGTGTCCCGACCGTTTCGGGCGACACCGGCCAGATGGGCGATTACATCTACACGTCCAACAACGTGATGGCCACCCTGAACTCGAATGATATCGAGTCCATCACGGTGCTGAAGGACGCCGCGGCTTCCGCCCTGTACGGATCCCGCGCCGCGAACGGCGTCATCCTGATCAACACCAAGCGGGGCCGCGAAGGCAAGCCGACGATCACGTTCCGCGCTTCGGTCGGTCTGACCCCCAGCTGGGCCACGGACAACTTCGAGACCGCATCCGCACAGGACAACGTCGACATGCTGTACCAGATCTTCTGGGACTACCGCATCTCGGGCGGCCGTACGCAGGAATACGCCAGCAGCTACGCCCTGGGGCAGTTGAACAGCAAGTGGAACCAGTTCGGTTACGACCTGACCAAGAACGACACCGAACGCTACGGCCATATCACGATCACGCCCAAGACCGACGGTAAACTGAAACGTACTGATGCCAACGGCAACGTCGCGTTCTTCGACTGGGACGACGCCTACTTCCGCACGGCCGTCTATCAGACCTACGACCTGAATGTCAGCGGCGGTACGCAGACCAGCACCTATTATACTTCCTTTGCTTATACGAAAGAGCAGGGCCGTGTCTATGTGAACGGCTTCGACCGTATCAGCGGCCGCGTCAACCTCACCCAGAAGGTGGGCAAGCTCATCGAACTGTCTACCAACGTGAGTCTGGCCAACACCAACAAGCAGGGTTACAACGATACCCGCAACACGGGCTCCAACTACTTCATGCAGACCCGCAACCTGTTGTGGCCTCTCTACTGGCCGGATGACTACAAGACCGGCGATCCCTGGACCGCCCGCTACGCTTCCCTGGCCCAGAACCAGTTGTACTACAATGACCTGTGGGAAAACAACTCCCGGACCCTCAAGGTCTCCGTCAGCGAGACGGCAACCGTCAAGTTCACCGACTGGCTGAACTTCCGCACCGTCTTCTCCTACGATGACACCCGCGTCCGCGACCACATCTGGTACAGCGCCGAACACTACAATGGCACCTCGACCAACGGTTCCGTGACCGAGATGATGACCGACTACCAGAAGACGGTCTCGTCCTCGACGCTCAATTTCGACAAGGAGTTCGGCAAGCACCACGTCACGGCCCTGGTCGGCTTCGAGGCTGAAAAGAACAATACCGAGTTCATGCGTTCCACGGGCCGCGACCTTCCGGTGAGCGCCCTCCATACGGTCGCCACCGCCGGTACGCTCGATGCGAACTCCTACTACTGGGGCAACACGATGATGTCCGTCCTCTCCCGTGCGGAATACAACTACGACAACAAGTACTACCTGTCCGGCAGCTTCCGTCGTGACGGCAGCTCCCGCCTGGGTGCCGCGGCCCGCTGGGGTAACTTCTGGTCGGTGGCGGCTTCCTGGCGCATCAGCAACGAGCCGTTCCTGCAGAACCAGGATGTCCTGAGCAATCTCCGCCTCCGTGCCTCCTACGGTGTGAACGGTACGCTGCCCAGCAGCAACTACGGCTGGCGCTCGCTCGCAGGCTACAGCTATAAATATATGGAGAGCCCGGGCGGCGGCCTGATCAACGCGGCCGATGCCAACCTCTCCTGGGAGACCAGCTACACCTCCAACTTCGCCCTCGAATTCGGCTTCTTCGACAACCGCCTCACGGGTAGCGTCGAGTACTTCAACCGCGATTCCAAGGACCTGCTGCAGGATGTGCCCATCTCGACCATCACCGGTTTCAGCTCCACGCTGCAGAACGTGGGCTCCATCAACAACCACGGTGTCGAGTTCGAACTGGCCGGCGACATCATCAAGAATTCGAACTTCCGCTGGAGCGCCGGCGTCAACGGTTCGTTCCTGAAATCGAAGGTCACCGAACTCTACGGCGGCCAGGACATCATCTGGTGGGATCCGACGGGCGGCGACGACCGTGCGAAGTTCATCTACCGCGAGGGTGAATCCACCCTGGCCTTCTACGGCCGCGAGTGGGCCGGCGTCGAGCCGACCACCGGTGCGAACCTCTGGTATTCGAACAACGAGAACAAGGACATCACCTACAACGGCCGCAACGTCGTGTACGACCTGACCGATGCGGACGAAGTGATCATCGGCGATGCCAACCCGTTCCTTTTCGGCGGTCTGAACACCGACGTGGCCTGGAAGGGTCTGAGCCTGGCGCTCAACTTCAACTACAAGATCGGCGGCCAACTGGCCAACGGCGCCTGGCGCGACGTGGCGGATGACGGTTACTACTGGAACCGTATCCGTGCCCGGGAATATTTCGAGAACATGTGGACCGAGACCAACACCTCCGGTACGGAGCCGAAGCTCCGCGGTACCGACCTGGAAGACGCCATGCAGCGCAGCTCCCGCCACCTGCACGACGCCTCGTTCCTCCGTCTGAAGACCGTCACGCTCTCCTACAACTTCCCGACCGTCCTGACGAAGAAGATCTCCGTCAACAACATCCGCGTGTACTTCACGGGCGGCAACCTGCTGACCTTCGCCAAGTACAAGGAAGCGGACCCTGAAGTCAACCAATACGGTACCAGAGGCTGGGAAACCCCGATCGGAAAGACCTACACCTTTGGCCTCGAATTCTCATTCTAAATCACGGAGGACACAATTATGAAAAAGATAGCAATCATCCTTTCGTTCTTCTGCCTGCTGACCTTCGTCTCGTGTGAAGGTTTCCTGGATGTGTCTCCGAGCAACCAGGCGGACTCCTCGACCTGTATCACCAGCGAGTCGGACGCCCAGGTCATGCTCAACGGCCTGATGCGCAAAATGACCTCTTCGAGCTACTACGGCCAGACCTTCCTGATGGTCGGCGACGCCAAGGGTGGTGACTTCACCATCTACACCGCCGGTTACACGGGCTCCACGATGTACTATTACGCCCACACCCAGCAGTCGAACACCTACTCCGGCCTGTGGTCCCAGATGTACAACTGCCTGCTCCAGGCCAACAACATCATCAAGAACATCGAGGAACTGAAAGCCGCCGGTACGTCTACCAGCGGACTGGACAATATCCTCGGCCAGGCCTATACGGCCCGCGCGCTCATCCACTTCGACCTGGTCCGACTCTACGGCCAGCCGTACAACATGAACAAGTCCGCCCTGGGCGTGGCTGTCGTCACCGAACCGGTCGATGCCGGTGCGCAGCTCCAGCGCAACACGGTGGAGGAGGTCTACACGCAGATCGTGGCCGACCTGACCAAGGGCGCCCCGCTGCTCTCGACCAAGAAGACGCTAGGCTACATCAACTACTATGCGAACCAGGCCATCCTGGGCAAGGTGTACATGTATATGGACAACTTCTCCGGCGCCGCTTCGGCTTTCGCCAATGTCATCGACAGCGGCACCTACAAGCTCTACGAGCCTGAGGAATGGGTGGCTTCGTGGACGAAGCAGAACGGTTCCGAATCCATCTTCGAACTGGGTATCTTCCCGAGCGAAGGCGACCTGGGCGGCAGCGCCTACGGCATCCTGTTCCGCCGCAAGAACCACGGCAACTCGTCGGCCTACGGCTGCTTCAGCGCCAGCGAATACTGGCACGCGATCATGGACGATGCCGATGTCCGCTGGGGCGTGATGGACTACGACCACATGTACGGCGAAGAGGAGCGGAGCAACTGGCCCGTGTGCTGCTACAAGTACAGCGGCAGCCCGAGCCTGGCCGGTGACGGCAAGTCCACTTCCACGGCCGTGAACATCAAGGTCATCCGTCTCTCCGAGGTCTATCTGCTCGCAGCGGAGGCCAACTGCCGCGCCGGCAACAACGGCAAGGCAGCCGACCTGCTGAACGCGATCGCACGGCGCAACCCGAACTACACGCCCTGGACCGCCGGTACGGTGAGCGTCGATGCCATCTACAACGAGTACAGGCGCGAGCTCCTGGGCGAGGGCCTGCTCTTCTTCGAGGCGATGCGCCAGAACCGGACCATCTACTTCGAAGACGATGCCTGGGGATTCGGTACCTCCACGACCTATCGTGAGAGCCACATCGACCGCACGTTCTTCCGCTGCATCCTCCCGATCGGCCAGAACGAGATCAACGCCAACCCCACGATCCAGCAGAATCCGGGCTACTAGTATGAAGACCTTCGACACCCCGATGGGGAAACTCCGGGTCGAGGTGCTGGGACACGCCTCCGTACGGTTCGACATAGATGGCAAGGTCATCTATGCCGACCCGTACAGCGAGGTGTGCTCCTTCAAGGGCTTCCCGCCGGCCGACCTGATCCTGATTACCCACAACCACTACGACCACTATGACGAGAAGGCGCTCTGCGAAATCGAGACGCCCGACACGACGTTTGTCGCGAGCCAGAACGTGGGTCCGGTGGACGACCGTTACATCGTGCTGGCCAACGACCAGTTCTGTACGTGGGAAGGGATCCAGGTCATGGCGGTCGAGTCGTACAACGTGAACCGGCGCAACCCTTCCGGCGAACTGTTCCATCCGCGTGGCGTGGGCAACGGCTATGTGCTCGACTTCGGCGGTTTCAAGGTCTATCTGGCCGGCGACACCGAGCCCATCCCCGAGATGCAGGAACTGCCGAAGATCGACCTGGCCTTCCTCCCGAAGAATCTTCCCTACACGATGACCGACGAGGAATTCATCAAGGCCGCAAACCTGATCAAGCCCAGGTATCTCTACGCCTATCACTATTTCGAGATTGACGTCCCGGCGCTTCGGGCAAAATTGGATCCGTCGATTGAGTTGTTGAACTAGCGGCTGGAGGCTAAGTGCTTAAAGGCCATTGATTTGTATGAAATAGCCCCTCTTTGCTGAAGAGGGGCTATTCTTTGTAAACAACTGGTTATCAACTGGTTGGCCTTCAGCTTTATTCGATAAAGCCCACAATCTGCCCCTTGACGACCTTTTCGCCCTGTTTGGCGTTGATCGAGACGATGCGGCCGCTCTTGAGGGCCTTACATTCCTCCACGCCGTAGTAGGCCTGGACCCAGCAGGCGGGCTTGCCTTCCTCGATCTTGGTGCCGATGGCCGGAGCGATGGAATCGCCCGACGGTTCGACGGTCCAGGTGAGGGTACCGGCAGCCGGGGTCTGGATGGGCTGTGCATTCGGGTGCTGTTCGGTGTACTTCTCGATGTCGAAGGCGGGGCGCTCCACGACCGGGCGCTCGACGATGATCGGGGCGCCGGCCTTGGCACGGGCGGCCTCCAGGTCGTTCTTGAAGCGCTTCTCGGCGGCGCCGCTCTTGTAGTCGCGGTACTGCGTCGGGTGCATGGCCAGCT
>CAMVKH010000012.1 GCA_947168065.1 uncultured Bacteroidales bacterium | reverse complement strand
AGTAGCGGGGGGAGGACTCGAACCTCCGACCTCCGGGTTATGAGCCCGACGAGCTACCGACTGCTCTACCCCGCGGTGTTGTGGACTGCAAAAGTAGGATTAATTTGGTAAACGGCCAAATTTATTTTTCGAAAAGCGTTCCGGATTCGATGTCTTTTTCGCGTAATTTCTTGAAACAGTGGCGGCAGACGGGTTCGTAGATGTCTTTTTCGCCGAGTTCGACCAGTTGGTCGCTCTTGGAAAGACGGTGGGAGTGATGGGCGATGTCTCCGCAGCGGACGCAGATGGCGTGGACCTTGGTCACGTATTCGGCGGTGGCCATCAGCGCGGGCATGGGGCCGAAGGGTTTGCCGAGGTAGTCCATGTCGAGGCCGGCGACGATGACGCGGATGCCCCGTTCGGCGAGTTGGCGGGTCACGTCGACGATGGCTTCGTCGAAGAACTGGGCTTCGTCGATGCCTACCACGTCGACGCCTTCCGCCTTTTCCAGGATGCTTCGGGCGGAATCGACCGGGGTGGAGAGGATGGAATGGCCTTCGTGCGAGACGACGGCTTCCTCGGAGTAGCGGGTGTCGATCTTGGGTTTGAAGATTTCGACGCGGAGATTGGCGATCTTGGCCCGCTTGAGCCGGCGGATGAGTTCTTCGGTCTTGCCGGAAAACATCGAGCCGCAGATGACTTCGATCCAACCGGGATTCTTTGCGTTTTCTATGAACATTTTTATGTAATTTTGTCGTACTAACTGGTATAGATTCCCGGTCAAGCCGGGAATGACAGCTAACAAAGATACGAAAAATATGGCGAAACTCTATATCGTTCCGACGCCGATCGGCAATCTCGAAGACATCACGCTGCGTGCCTTGCGTATGCTCCGTGAGGCCGATCTGGTATTGGCGGAGGACACCAGGACGAGTTCGGTGCTGCTCAAGCATTATGATATCCATGTGCCGCTGGAGTCGCACCACAAGTTCAACGAGCACGAGAAAGTGGAGAGCGTGAAGGAGCGGATTCTCGCCGGGAAGACCGTCGCCCTGATCAGCGACGCCGGAACGCCCGGTATCTCCGATCCGGGCTTCCTGCTGGTCCGTACCTGCGTGGAAGCTGGGATTGAAGTGGAGACGCTGCCGGGGGCGACGGCTTTCGTGCCGGCGCTGGTCAATTCGGGTTTTCCCTGTGACCGTTTCTGCTTCGAGGGGTTCCTGCCCGTCAAGAAAGGGCGGCAGACCCGTCTCGGGCAACTTGCGACGGAAACGCGGACGATGATTTTCTATGAATCGCCTTTCCGTCTGGTCAAAACGCTCGGGCAGTTCGTCGAGGCCTTCGGCCCCGACCGTCCCGCCACGGTTTCGCGCGAGATTTCGAAACTGCACGACACGACGCATCGCGGCACCCTGCAGGAGCTTTTCACCTATTTCTCGCAGAATGCGCCGAAAGGCGAAATCGTCGTCATCGTCAGCGGCAGTGGCAGCTGACCGGCGCAACAAGCATCCCCTTAGCGAACAGAATATGAAAAATGCGTTGTTCATCGGCGGGACAGGAACCATCAGTTCTGCCATCACGGCTGCCCTGGCGGCGGAAGGAAAATGGGAGCTTACCCTGTTGAACCGGGGGAACCGCGACGAGACCGTTCCCGCCGGCGTCCGCGTCATCCACGCAGACATCAGCGATGAAGCAACGGTCGCGACCTTGCTGGAAGGTAAGACCTGGGACTGCGTGGCCGATTTCATCGGCTTCGTTCCCAGCCAGATGGAACGCGACTGGCGGCTTTTCCGCGGAAAGACGGCGCAATATATCTATATCAGCTCCGCTTCGGCCTACCAAAAGCCGGTCGTGAGTCCTTTCATCAATGAAGGAACGCCGCTGGCCAATCCTTTCTGGCAGTATTCCCGCGACAAGATTGCCTGTGAGGATTTCCTGATGGATAAATACCGGGAGGAGGGTTTCCCGGTGACCATCGTCCGGCCGAGCCACACCTATGGCAACCGTTCCGTCCCTGTCGGCGTCCACGGTGACAAGGGCTCCTGGCAGGTCCTGCGCCGGATGCTGGACGGCAAGCCCGTCATCATCCACGGAGACGGGACTTCCCAGTGGACGCTGACCCATAACACCGATTTTGCCAAGGGATTCATCGGCTTGATGGGCAATCCGCTCGCCCTGGGCAACGCTTTCCAGATCACTTCCGACCAGACACTGACCTGGAACCAGATTTACGAGGTCATCGCTGCCATCCTGGGCGTCGAACTCAAGCCCTACTACGTATCTTCGGCTTTCCTGGCCGCGGTGGGCCCTTATGATTTCCGGGGTGGCCTGCTCGGCGACAAGGCCTGCACGGTGCTTTTCGACAATACCAAGCTGAAGCGTGCAGTGCCCGGATTCCAGGCGACCGTCCGTTTTGAAGACGGAATCTGCGATACCATCGCCAACATCCTGGCCCACCCTGAACTGCAGGTGGAAGACCCGGCGTTCGACCGCTGGTGCGACAGCGTCATCGCGGCGCAGGAAGCTGCCAGGGAAAAAGTAAAAAATACTTGGATGAAATGAAAAAAATCGTTCTTTTTCTGGCCGGTGCGGCTGTCAGCCTGGCACTTCAGGCCCAAGTGCGGGTGTCCATCCATGAGACGGCCCAAAACCAACCCGTGATCCCGGCAGAGATCTATGGACAGTTCTCCGAGCATCTGGGGCGCTGTATCTACGAGGGTATCTGGGTGGGTCCTGAATCCTCCATCCCCAATGTGGACGGCTACCGCTCGGATGTGGTGAAGGCACTGCGGGACCTCAAGGTGCCTGTGCTGCGCTGGCCCGGCGGCTGTTTCGCCGACGAATACCATTGGATGGACGGCATCGGACCCAAGGAAAACCGTCCGAAACTGGTCAACAACAACTGGGGAAGTACCGTTGAGGACAATTCCTTCGGCACGCACGAGTTCCTGAACCTGTGCGAATTGCTGGGCGCTGAGCCCTATATCAGCGGCAATGTGGGTTCCGGTACGGTCGAGGAACTGGCCAAATGGGTGGAATACATGACCGCCGAGAACGGCTCCATGGCGGAACTCCGCGCCCGGAACGGCCGGGAGAAACCCTGGAAAGTGAAATACTTGGGCATCGGCAACGAAACCTGGGGCTGTGGCGGCGATATGACGGCCCAGTATTACTCCGACGTGTACAAGCGCTATGCCCTCTATTCCCGCAACCACGGTGACAACCGCCTCTTCAAAGTGGCCTGCGGTGCCTCCGACTACGATTATGACTGGACGCGTACCCTGATGAAGAATGCGGCTTCCAAGATGGACGGCCTGTCGCTGCACTATTATACGGTAGGCGACTGGAACCACAAGGGCTCTGCCACGGACTTCACGGCAGATGAATACTATAACACGCTTGCCAAGTCGGTGGAGATCGACCAGGTACTCCGCAACCACGAAGTGATCATGGACGTCTACGACCCGCAGCGCCGGGTCGCGCTCCTGCTGGATGAATGGGGCACCTGGTTCGATGTGGAACCCGGCACCAACCCCGGTCATCTGTTCCAGCAGAACACCATGCGCGATGCCATGGTGGCCGCCTTCTCGCTCAACATCTTCCAGAAACACACCGCCCGCCTGAAGATGGCCAATATCGCCCAGATCGTGAACGTGCTGCAGGCTATGGTCCTTACCAAAGGTTCCCAGATGGTCCTGACGCCGACATACCACGTGTTCCGGATGTACAACGTGCATCAAGAAGCGACATACGTTCCGACCGATTACTCCTGTGGGATGCTGGTTTCTCCCAGCGGACGCGCGATGGACGATTTCAGCGCCTGCGCCTCACGCGATGCCGCCGGTGTCCTTCATGTGTCCCTGGCCAATCCTTCCCTGGACAAGTCTGTGACGGTGGAACTGTCCTTCGACCAGCTCAAGCCCGGCTCTGTTTCCGGCGAGATCCTCAAGGCCAGGCGGATCAACGCCTACAATGACTTCGGCAAGAAGCCCGAAGTGGCTCCCGCCCCGTTCAAGGAGGCAAAAGTTTCCGGGAAAACCGTGCAGCTGACTCTTCCGGCCGCCTCGGTGGTGGTGCTGGAAGTGAAGTAGTTGCTTTGCTGGAGGTGAAGCTGTTGCTTTGCTGGAGGTAGGTGGTCGCTTTTGCTGAAGATGGGCAGTCGTCTATTGCCGGAGGTGGAGCTGTCGCTTAGCCAAAGGTGGATAGTCGCATTTGCCGGAGGTGGACAGCCGCTTTGCTGAAGGTGGACAGTAGTCTATTGCCGTCCGGAGGTTCCCGCTGTTGCGCTACGAGTGGTCGATGGTTTCCAGGAAACCTTTGCGGACGATCAGATGCTCGTTTTCATAGGGGCATGATTCGCTGAGGCCTTTCGTCCGGAAGGTCTGATACTTGATGGCGAGCAGATCCCGCACGCGACTGTCGTCGAACATAGCGGCGACACTCCCGAAATAGTAGTGCTCGTGGGTGTCTTTCAACTCCACGTGGATGAGGGTTCTGTTGTGTTTCAGCATGAGCAGGACAAAGATAGTCTTTTTCAACGGATTTTGCAGAATTGTTGAGATTTGTTTGGAATTCGTCCACAAATGTATTATATTTGTAGAGTAGAACGATTTGTGAGTTTAGAGCCATGAAAAAGATCCTTGAAGTGCTCCGTTTCGGAGAGAACGACATCCGTTTCCATACGGATTTCGACCCTGTAAAAAATCCTGCCCTCCTTCCCGCCACGACGTCCGACGTCGCCTTTTCGATGGCGACCCGGCTTTGGGGTGGCAACGAGCGTTCCGTCCTGGCCATGCTGCGCTGTCTGACAATCGCTGACATTGCTATGAGTGTCAACCGCAAACAGATGATTCACTGGCTGGAAGAAGAATCTGCCATCCTGGCCCGGTCCTTCCGGGAAGCGATGGCCGAATTCCAGCGCAGCGGCGGCAAAGTATTCACCTTCGCCCCCGGCACCTCCCCCTCGTCCGAAAAGAACTGACCGGACAATGAAAAGGGTTGTACTCCGGAGGCTGCCAGACGGTAGCTTCCGGAATGTCCAACCTTTCCATGTAAGCATGGAAGGGCTGGAACGGACGATATTGTGCCGCGACGAGGAAGACTACGACGCGATGGTGAAAATCCTGTGTGTCTCAGCCCGGAGGAAAAACGTGGTCCTGGTGATATATGCCGTGGTATCCAATCATTGTCATGCCGTCGTACTGGCCCGGTATCAGCAGGATGCGGACGATTACGGTGGAGAGGTCAAGCGGATGACCGCCATGTGGTTCAGCCGGAAATATGGTGAGTCGGGCGTACTCAAGGGTACGGATGTCAAGGCAATCTGCCTGGATTCCGACTGGTATGTCCGCAGTGCGCTGGCATATGTTCCCCGTAATGCGCTGGACAACGGCTGCAATGTCAATGAATATCCGTGGTCGGGTTATCGGGCGATGTTCTCGCAGGATGTGTCTAAGCGGGTAAACGTCCGGCCGGTCTCGTCCCTGCATCGCGATGAGATGCGCCGGATCATGCACACCGCAGATAAACTGAAGGATGTTCCGTGGTTGCTGGATGATTCCGGCAGGCTGATTCCCTCCAGCATCTGCGACAGCGCGTATCTGGAGCAAGCCTTCGGAAACGATCAGTCCTTTTTCTTGCGGACCATCGGCAGCCTGAATCCGGCCGAGATGAATCAAAAACTGATCGACAACCCCCGGAAGCGATTGACGGATAGCGAATTCTATAAGCATACCGCCGCAGTAAGCCTTCGTTGGTTCAAGGCGGAACTGTCAAGACTGTCCTTGGAGCAGAAGGCCCGTCTGATCCCCTACATAAGCCGGACAATGAAGACGTCTGTTCCACAATTGGCCAGAACCTTTGGCCTGGACCGCGATGTGATCCGGAAAATGTTGGGCCGACCCCCGGAAAAGAAAAAGGAGGAGGCCGTGAACGGGTAGGAGGAACCGGCGAGAAGGAGAAGATGTTTCCGGCAAGGTCGGGCGACCGGCAAGAATGCGATGATGTTTCGGCAAGGTCGGGCGACTGGCAAGAAGGCGAAGATGTTTCCTGCGAGGTCGGGCGACCGGCAAGAAGGAGAAGATGTTTCCTGCGAGGTCGGGCGACTGGCAAGAAGGAGATGATGTTTCGGCAAGGTCGAGCGTGTATTTCGGCAAGGTCGAAAAAGAGAAAGGGGACCTTGCCGAGGTAATCGGCCTCTGGAGGCAATCAGAATGGTTTTTGCCCGGCAAGGTCCCCCACATAAAAACAGACCTTGCCGGGGACGGAGCATCATCAGCAATGAAAGAGAGTCAGCGATGAAAAGAGAGAAAGAGAAGCTGTCGAAGGGTGCGGCATCGGGGATGGTGGCGCTGGTGTTCCTGGTTTTGGGCTTTCAGCTGGCGATTTTCGTGGTCAAGGTCGTGGAGCGGCCCCCGCGGGCGGAAGATGCCCGGTCAGAGCCGGGCATGACGGAAAAGTCTGCGGCGGGAATGACGGAAAGGTCAGCGGTGGACATGGCGGGAGGCTCATCGTCGGGTATGACAGAAAGGTCAGCACCGGGCGTCGGGCCGGAGTTGGGCTGGACAGCAGGGTCTGAGTTGGGCCGGACGGAGCAGCCGGGAGTGGCTGGGAAATCAGGGTCGGGCTCGGACGGTGATGCTGACTTGCTGGGTCAATCGAAGACGGAGGTGGACGGTGATGCTGACTTGCTGGGTCAATCGAAGTCGGGGGTGGACGGTGATGCTGACCTGTCGGGGCGGTCGAAGTTGGGAGGATATGCGCGGCCAGCTGGTGGGACGCGGGCTTCCGGCGTGAAGAAGCCGGGGCGGACGTATGAGTCTTTTGCCTTCGATCCCAATACGGTGAGTGTGGCGGACTTGCAGCGGCTGGGGCTATCGGAGCGGCAGGCGGAGTCCATTGAAAACTATCGCAGCAAAGGCGGGCGCTTTCGCAGCAAGGAGGATTTCCGGAAGATGTATGTCGTTTCCGACACCCTTTTTGCCCGGCTGGAAGCCTATATTGACATCCCTAAACTGGAACTGAATAGGGCCGACAGTGCGGCGCTGGTGGCGCTGCGCGGCATCGGGCCGTATTATGCCCGCAAGATCCTCAACTACCGGGAGCGGCTGGGAGGCTTCGTGGATGCCGCGCAGCTGCTGGAGATTGACGGCCTCGATGCGGACCGGTTGGCGGGCTTTTCCGAAGATGTGACCGTGGATGCGAAGAAGATCCGGAAAATCGATCTTTGGCACGCCTCCGATACCGTGCTGGCCCGGCATCCTTACATCGGTGCCAAAGGCGCCCGCAGCGTCCTTCGTTACCGTCAGTTGTACGACTCGGCCCGCTGGACGCTTCCCGATCTTGCGAAGGAGCGGGCTTTACCGCCGGAAAATATCGAAAAATTGAAAAAATATATTGAAATTCAATAATTATTTTTATATTTGCAGCGTGAAACGAAATATACTACCTTTGTAAGTTACAAATAAACGTGTAGGCATTTTTTATGTTAGAGTGTAAACACATTACCAAGAGTTTCGGCACTTTCAAGGCGCTCGACGACGTGTCGGTCAATGTGCCGGAAGGAAAGATCTTCGGTCTGCTGGGGCCCAACGGCGCCGGCAAGACGACGCTGATCCGCATCATCAACCGGATTACCATCCCGACGGCGGGCGAGGTGATCCTCAATGGAAAACACGTAGACGACGAAGACGTCCGCGCCATCGGCTACCTGCCGGAGGAACGCGGTCTTTTCAAGAAAATGAAGGTGGGGGAGCAGTCGCTCTATCTGGCCCGCCTCAAAGGTATGAGCACGGCCGCTGCCACCGCCGAACTCAAGAAATGGTTTATCCGCTTCGGCATCCAGAGCTGGTGGGACAAGAAGGTGGAAGAACTGTCGAAGGGTATGGCCCAGAAGGTTCAGTTCATCACGACGGTCCTCCACAAGCCGCAGCTGCTGATCCTCGACGAGCCCTTCTCCGGATTCGACCCGGTCAACGCCCAGATAATCCGCGACGAGATCCTCCGTCTGCGGGACGAAGGCGCCACCATCATCCTGTCGACCCATAATATGGAATCGGTCGAGGAACTTTGCGACAACATCGCCCTGATCAACAAGTCGCATCTTGTCGTGACGGGCGGTACCGACGCCATCCGCCGCGAATACGGCTCCAACCAGGTGGAAGTGCTCTACCGCAGCGGCGAACCCCTCGCACAGGGCGAAGCATTCTCCATCAGCTCGGACGACGAACTCAAAGGGACCCGCCGGGCCGTGCTCGACGTGACGGAAGGCAACTCCTCCCGCCAGGTCCTGGGCGAACTCATCCGCTCGGTCGACGTGGTTTCGTACCGGGAGCTGATTCCGCGTATGAACGACATCTTCATCAAACTGGTAACCGGAAAATAGGAGGGAAGCGCTATGAACTGGAAAAAAGTAGGCATTGTCATCGGTCACGAATATTCGACCCGTGTCCGCAAGAAATCTTTCATCCTGACGACCTTGCTCACGCCGATCGGCATGGCGTTGCTCATCTGCGTTCCCGCCCTGATCATGCTCTTCTCCGGCAAGGAGAACCAGAAGGTCAAGGTGATCGACGAATCGGGCATCGTCGCTCCTTATCTCGAGAACAGCGAGCATACCACCTATGTGATGGGCGAGGCGGGCGAGACCGCCGATGCGCTCAAGGACCGTTTCGACGAACTCGACTACTACGCCATCGTCGGCATCTCCCCGCTCGACGACAAGGGTGAAGTCTCGGTGGTCTCCTACTCGAAGGAGCCGCTCAATATGGACCTCAAGACCTCCATCAACCGGGCGGTCAACAAAGCCGTCGAGAACCGCAAGCTGATGCAGTATGACATCCAGAACCTCGACGCGATCCTGGCTGACGTCAAGACCGACATCAAGCTCAACTCGATGACCCTGACCAACGACGGTGACGCCAAGGAAGACAGCGTGGAGGTCTATATGGTGCTCTCCTACCTGATGAGCTTCCTGATCTATATGTTCGTCTTCATGTTCGGCACGATGGTCATGCGCAGCGTCATCGACGAGAAGAGCAGCCGCGTGGTCGAGGTCATCGTCTCCTCGGTCAAGAGCGTGGAACTGATGATGGGCAAAATCATCGGCGTGGCGCTGGTGGCCCTCACGCAGTTCTTCATCTGGATTGCCCTGACGCTGGTCATCGTGACGGCTGTCAACACGGTTGCCGGGCCGAAGCTCCTGCAGGACATGGGCGGTATGGAAACCGTCCTGGCTACGGCCGGCGAAGACGGCAACATCGGCCCGAACGACATGACGTCGATCCTCGAGGCCGCCGGCTCCGACCCCGACGCCTCGGGCTTTGTCAAGATACTGGGCCAGATCAAGGATCTCAACTGGGGCTACATCATCGGCTGCTTCCTGATTTACTTCCTGCTGGGCTACCTGCTCTATGCCTCGATGTTCGCCGCCATCGGCGCGGCCGTCGACAACGAGGCAGATACGAACCAGCTGCAGCTGCCGATCACCATCCCGCTGATCATCGGCCTGTTCATCATGCTCCATACCTTCGAGCATCCCAACAGCGCCCTTTCCGTGTGGACTTCCATCATCCCGTGGACATCCCCGATGGTGATGCTGGCCCGCATCCCCTTCGGCGTGGTACCTTCCTGGCAGCTGATCCTTTCCATCGTCCTGTTGCTGGTAACCTTCCTGGCTACGGCCTGGCTCTCGGCCAAGATCTACCGGATCGGCATCCTGACCTACGGGAAGAAGTCCACGTTCAAGGACCTGCTCAAATGGATGAAACTCAAAGACTGATCCTGCATACATGAAAAGAATCCTGCTGATTGCCGTGCTGCTGCTCGCCTCCCTGGGCGATGCGGCAGCACAGTTTACGTACAAATGGACCCCGGTCCCGATGGACTCCACCTGGGACGCGATGAAAGACTTCCGGGCCACGAAGGTCATCGAGAAGTACAGCGCGCAAGTAGCTCCGCTCCAGGAGATCATCGGGTATTCGGAAGATGAGTACGACAAGGGCCGTCCCGAAAGCGGCCTGTCGAACTTCGCGGCCGATGTCATCCGGGCGATCGCCGAAAAGAAGACCGGCGAAACCGTTGACATCGCCCTGACCAATTTCGGCGGAATCCGCACCAGCCTGCCCAAGGGCGCCGTGCGGGTGTACGACATCTTCTCGATCTTCCCGTTCGACAACTATCTGGTGACCTTCGACATCAAGGGCTCCGACCTGCGGCGTTTCCTCGACCAGATGATTTCGCGCCGGCGGGTTGAGGCGCTCAGCGGCGTCGAAATCGTCATCACCGGCAACAAGGCCGACAAACTCGACGTGGCGGGCGCGCCCCTCGACGACAACCGCGTCTACAAGTTCGCCACCATCAACTTCCTGATGGACGGCGGCGACGGCGTCGTGCTCTCCGACGTGGCGTTCAACCGCAAGGATACGGGCATCTGGATCCGCGATGCCATCGTGGAATATCTCCGGGAAAAGATGGAAAAGGGCGAGACGATCGCCCTCAAGCCCGACGGACGGATCAAATATACGGACTGGGAGGAAAGAAGACGATGAAACGACTGCTTATGACCGCCGTGGCCGCCCTGCTCTTCGTGGCCCCGGCACCGGCGCAGGACCTGGTCATCCTGCACACCAACGATACGCACAGCCAGATCGAACCGATCCGCGTAGGCTACAACAAGGGCTTGGGCGGCGTGGAACGCCGGCTCCAGTATATCGACAGCGTCCGCGCCAAATACGGAAAGAAGAAGGTGCTGCTGCTCGACGCGGGCGACTTCAACCAGGGAACTCCCTATTATACCGTCGCGCACGGCGACCTGGAAGTGGAACTGGTCAACCTGATGCAGTACGACGTGTTCACACTCGGCAACCACGAGTTCGACAACGGCCAGGAAGACCTGGCCCGCCGGCTCAAGATGTGCCGCCACAAGACCGTCACCTGCAATTATGACTTTTCGAACACTCCGCTCAAGAAACTGGTCAAACCGTACGTGATCGTCCGGCGGGGCGGTATGAAGATCGGCATCATCGGCACGACCTCTTACCTGGAAGGCGTGGTGCTCAAATCCCATCTCGACGGAATGGTGCGGCTCAACGCCATCGAGGAAGTGAACAAGTGGGCGGACTATCTGAAGAACCGGAAGCATTGTGACCTTGTAATCCTGCTGTCGCATTTCGGCTACGAAGGCGGGTCGCTGGAGCGGCCTTCCGACGTGGTGATGGTGGAGAATTCCCGCAACCTCGACCTGGTGATCGGCGGGCACAGCCACACCTACCTCAAGGAGCTCCGTGAGGTGAAAGACCTGGACGGCCGCGTGGTGCCCATCTCGCAGTGCGGCGGGCAGGGGATTGTGGTAGGAACCTGGGAAATTACTCGCGTTCGACCTTGAGTTGTTCGATATGGCTCTCCGAATCGGTGGTCTTGACGTAAAGGATAACCCGGAAACGTTCGCCGCCGGCACTCAGGGAGCCGACCGCGTATTTCATCGGTGCCTTTCCGCTCTTGTGGAGGATGGTGAATTTCTTGGGGGTATAGTGGGCGAAGAAATTCTTCATGATGAGTTTGGCCTGGTTGCGGGTACAGTTGTTCACGGCGCCGAGCATGTCGAGTTCGAGATTGTCGGCAAACCAGGCGGAGAGTTTGTCGTAATCTCCTGACTGGAGGTATTTTCCGATGGGGGTGAAGACATCTGGACCGTTCTCCTGGGGCTGTGCAGACGACGGCCCGGCGATAAACAGGGCGAACAGCAGGGATGCGAGCCAAAAAACTTTCTTCATCGCTACGTTTTTTTTGACAAGGACCTGAATATTCAAAAATCACGCCATGAAAGTCAGAGTGTTGTTCACGGGCAAGACCACGGAAGCCTGGATCCGGCAGGGGATCTCCCAGTATGCCGACCGCATCGGCCACTACGTGTCGTTCTCCCTGATGGAAATCCCTGATTTGAGGCAGACAGCCTCGCTTTCGCAGGAGCAGGTCAAGGAGCGGGAGGGCGAACTGATACTCAAATCCCTGCGCGGCAGCGACCATCTGGTGCTGCTCGACGAGCACGGGAAGGAATTCTCGTCCCTCGATTGGGCACGGAATTTGGAGCTCAAGGCGACGCGTCTCCTGAAGGATCTGGTCTTTGTCATTGGCGGCCCGTATGGCTTCTCACAGGCAGTCCACGACAGAGCCGACGAGCACCTCTCGCTTTCCCGGATGACCTATTCCCACCAGCTGGTGCGGGTCGTCTTCCTCGAGCAGTTGTACCGGGCGCTGACCATCATCAAGGGAGAACCTTATCATCACGAATGACCCGTATCCGTCCATATTGGCTCCGCATAAGGCGTTTTTTGCTGCGCTACAGCAGCTTGGCGTTGTTCGCCGCGGCCGTCGTCCTGCTAGCCCTGTCCTATATCCGGCCGGACTATGAGGCCCGGCTGCGCCGCCAGGTGGCCCGCGTGGAGCGTTCGCTCCACAAGCGGGAGGCCCTGGCGGAGCGCTACGCCAGCCTGGCGCTCGACGCCGTCGACCAAGACTGGATCGACTTCGACGATATGCCCGAAGACATCGTGCTGTACTGCTACCAGTCCGACACGATGAAGTGCTGGACCCACCAGTTCCCCATCAGCAACGACGAGGTGGACGTCTATCCCTACACATATCGTCTGCATTTTTCCAGCAATCGGAACCTCTATTCGAGTCCGCTGGCCTACATCGGGATCCGCGAGCAGTACGTGAACCTGGGCTCCGCCTGGTACGTGGTCACAACGCATTTCACGATGGACCGCCGGCTCAAGGTCGTGACGGGCGTCCTGGTCAAGACGGAATACCCGAGCAGCGCCGTCCTCAACTCGGTCAACAAGCATCTTCGCCTGAAAGACGGTTACACCACGGTAGCCATCAACGACGACGATACGGCCATCGTCTATGGCATCGAGGACGAACCGCTCTTCTCGGTGGTTCCGACCGTGCCGCCCACACCTGCCCACGGCAACATGCCGCTGCGCTGGATCGCCTTCGTGCTGATGCTCCTGGCTGTCTTTCCTTATCATTACCGGCATCATACCTGGAAGAGTTTCTGGATGGCGGTGGGTACGCTGGTCCTGGTGCGTATGATGGCCTTCTATTTCGTGTACAAGGGTTATGCGACGGGCGAGCTCTTCTCGCCGGTCCTGTACGCCGACACGACGCTCTTCAATTCATTGGGCAGTCTGCTGTTCAACAATGTCATGGTGGCGATGGCCTTCTACGCCCTGTTCGTGATGCGCTACCGCATCCACAAGAAGGAGGAAACGCTCCGACCGGCCGGGCGATGGACCGTCATTGCGGCAATCATCCTTTCCGCACTGGCCCTGATGGGCTACATCCATTTCGTGATGCGCTCCCTGATCCTGAACTCCGGTATCGAGATGGAGCCGCACCGGATCCTCGACTTGAGAATCTACGCCTTGCTGTGCTACCTGACCTTCGCGATGCTCTTCCTGGCCCTGATCTACCAGATCCACATGGCAGTGATGCTCATCCGCCGCGATGCGCGCATCAACCTGTTCTCGTGGAAGAACCTGGTACTCTACGTGATGCTGGTTTCGCTCTACAGCGTGGCGGCCATGAGCTTCTACGGCCTGACCAAGGAGTATGAGAGCAACCGCGTGAATACCAGCAAGCTGGCCATCGAGCGCGACCTGTCGCTCGAGATGTTCCTGCGCGACGTGGAGCCCTCCATCCAGAACGACCCCTTCCTTTCGGTGCTCACGAACCTGGGCGGGGTGGATATGATCAAGAACCGGTTGCTGGAACGTTATCTCTACAGCGACATCGTGAGCAAATACAACATCACGCTGACGATCTGTTCCCCCAACAACCTGATCACGCTGGGGCAGGGCACCGATCCGGTGGGCTGCTTCCCCTTCTACGAAAACCTGATCAAGGAATACGGTGTCTCGCTGGCGCCCGGCTCCAATCTCTACTATTTGCACGACTACAACGGACTGGCCTCGTATCTGGGTATGTTCACGTATTTCAATCCTGAGACCTACGAGGTGTCGCGCCTGTTCCTGGAGCTGGAATCGAAATACAAGAACGATGTGGTGAGCAGTCCCTTCGACGCGATGACGGCCCGTGCCGGCACGGCGGCGACGCTCTCGCGGCACTATTCCTACGCCCGCTACTCCGACGACCGGCTGGTCTCGTACGGCGGCAGTTTCGACTATCCCGTCGTACCGCCGACGGGGTATGGGGTAGGCTACCGGATGGTTACGCGTGACGGCTACGTGCATTTCATCAACCGGCTCTCCGATGAAGATATGACCGTGATTTCGCGCCAGCGGCGGCCCTTCTTCCCGCATCTGGTGTCGTTCTCCTACCTGGCCATCTTCTACGGCCTGTTCATGCTGCTCTTCACGATCCGCTGGCGCAAAGACAAGCTCTTCAACCTGCCCAAGCATTCGCTGAAGCGGAAGATTACCCTGCTGATCACCCTGGCCATGGTCGCGGCACTGGGCACGATGGGCATCGGCAGCGTCGTCTTCGTGATGCGTCTCAACAAGGCGAACAACCGTGAGGCGATGGATGCGCTGATGGAGTCGGCGCAGGCCACGTTGGCCGAACCCTGCAAGTATGCGATGCGTTACAACGAACTCAACACCCTGCAGCTTTTCAATGCGATGGAAGAGTTCACCAAGGTCACGCGCAGCGAATTGAATCTCTACAACATCCACGGCGAGCTGATCCGTTCCACGAAGCCGGAGCTCTTCGACCAGTTCCTGGTCGGCAAACGTATGAACAACAGGGCTTTCCGCCAGATTGTCAAGCAGCGCCAGTTGCGATTCGTCGATCTGGAAAACATCGCCGGCGTGCGTTTCTACGACATCTACGAGCCCGTGTTCAACGGCGACGGCGATATGGTGGCCATCGCTTCGGTGCCGTTCTTCAGCCGTAGCGGCGACGTGACCGACGCGACTTCCTCGACCGTGTCGGTGATCATCAACATCAGCCTGATCCTGCTGCTGGCGGCCATTGCGCTGGGCGCCCTGATCTCCAATTCGCTGTCACGTCCGTTGGTCGAGATCAAGGAACGCATCGACCGACTCGCCCTGACTGGCAACCGCCGGATCCGCTACCGCAATACGAAGGACGAACTGGGCGTGCTGATCAATTCCTATAACAAGATGGTGGAAGATCTCGAGGAGAGTTCCCGCCAACTGGCCCAGACCGAGCGCGAGCAGGCCTGGAAAGAGATGGCCCGCCAGATCGCCCACGAGATCAAGAACCCGCTCACGCCGATGAAGCTCAGCATCCAGTACCTGATGAAGCTCAAGGAAGCGAACGTGCCGGGTTGGGAGGAAAAGCTCGAGAGCGTGAGCAAGTCACTGCTGGAGCAGATCGACACGCTGTCGCAGACCGCCACGGAATTCTCCTCCTTCGCCCGTTTCTACAGCGAGGAAGTCACCCGCATCGATCTCGACGGATTGATCCAGGAACAGCGCGAGTTCTTCGACAATCGCGAAGACATTTCCTTTGAATACGAGCGCCCCGTCTCGCCGGCGCTGGTGGATGCGCGCCGCAGCCAGCTGGCCCGCGTGCTGGTCAACCTGATCACCAATGCCATCCAGGCCATCGACAGCTCCGGTACGCAGGAAGGACGGATCCGCATCCGCCTGCTGCCTTCCGGCCCGGAGAAGGAGGGATTCTGGCGCATCGACGTGGAAGACAACGGCCCGGGCGTGAGCGAAGAGGATATGGCCAAACTCTTCACGCCGAACTTCACCACGAAAAAAACCGGCACCGGCTTGGGTTTGGCCATCTGCCGGAGCATCATCGAACAAAGTCAGGGAACGATCGGCTACAGCCGTTCCGACCTCGGCGGCGCGAAATTCACCGTCGAACTCCCGGCAGTCTCTCCGTCCTTCCCGGCTTGACCGGGAATCTCTATTTCTGTCGCAGGAAAACCTGCAGGACGCAGCCCGTGTAATCGAAATGGCTCCTGAGCTTGTTCTCCAGGAAGCGCTTGTACGGGTCGCGGATGTACTGCGGGAGATTGCAGAAGAACGCGAAGCTCGGCGAGGGCGTCGGGAGCTGCGTGATGTATTTGATCTTGATGTACTTGCCCTTCCAGGCCGGCGGCGGATAGTTCTCGATCTCGGGCAGCATCACCTCGTTGAGCTGTGAGGTGGGGATGCGGCGGGAGTAGTTGGCATACACGTGTTCGGCAGCTTCCAGCACGTCCATGATCCGCTGTTTGTTGGTGGCGGAGGTGAAGATGATGGGAATGTCGCTCATCGGAGCGATGCGTTTGGCGATGGCCTGGGTGAACTCCTTCATCGTGTTGGCGGTCTTGTCGGGTACCAGGTCCCATTTGTTGACCACGATGACGCAGCCTTTCCGGTTGCGGATGATCAGGTTGAAGATCGACATGTCCTGTGCCTCGATGCCGCTGGTGGCGTCGATCATCAGGATGCAGACGTCGGAATTCTCGATGGCCCGGATGGAGCGGAGCACGGAGTAGAACTCGAGGTCTTCGGTCACCTTGGCCTTCTTGCGCAGGCCGGCGGTGTCGACGATCATGAATTCATGCCCGTATTTGTTGTAGTGCGTGGCGATGGCGTCGCGCGTGGTGCCGGCCACCGGGGTGACGATGTTGCGTTCCTCGCCCAGCAGGGCGTTGGTCAGCGAGGACTTGCCCACGTTCGGCTTGCCGACGATGGTGAAGCGGGGGAGACCCTCGTAGGGGTCAACCATGTCCTTCGTCTCCTTCGGAAGAAGCTCGACCACCTTGTCGAGCAGGTCGCCGGTGCCGCTGCCGGTGGCGGCGGCAATGGCCATCGGGTCGCCAAGCCCCAGACCGTAGAACTGATAGCTGTCGTACATCTTGTCACCGGTATCCACCTTGTTGACAGTCAGGATCACGGGTTTGCGGCAACGGCGCAGGATGTCGGCAATCTCTTCGTCGTAGTCGGTGATGCCGGTAGCAGCCTCGACCATGAAGAGCACCAGATCGCACTCCTCGATGGCAATCAGCACCTGCTTGCGGATCTCGCCCTCGAACACATCTTCGCTGTTCGAAGTGAAACCGCCCGTATCGACCACCGAGAACTCGTGGCCGCACCATTCGCATTTGCCGTAATGACGGTCGCGCGTCACGCCCGCCGTCTCATCGACAATGGCCTGGCGGATGCCCACCAGTCGGTTGAACAAAGTCGATTTGCCCACATTCGGGCGTCCTACGATAGCTACCAGATTCATACGCGTGTCTTTTTTCCATTTCCAACTTGACCAATCCCGTCATTCGCTCCCTGCGGTCGCGAATCTCGCCGCAAAGTTATCAATAATCTGAGATTCTGGCAACCCCGGCTGAGATAGACGCAAGACCCCCATTCTTGCACTGCAACGGACGCAATTGATAACCAGTCATTTACAGAAGTTGATCCCCCATAATACGAAGGGGATCAACTTTCATAAACGCCTGACAATGAGTTGTGTCCGTTGCAGCGTTTATTTGGTTGTCTAGTTCGGAAGAGGCCGAAAGCCTGGAGGCCATTATGAACGATCTCGCCGATTATTGAGTATATTTGTATAGTTCAACCAATTATTATAATGTCGGACGCATACAAGTCAATAAAAAGTAGATATCTGTCCTCTGACGAAAAAAGATTACTTTCAGCCTTATTGCTGAAAGCTGGAATAACCAAAACCGTATCATGGATAGATTCTATTAGCATATTTCCATTCGATGATGGGGGGATGGGGAGTTATTATTTTCTTGAGTGTCACAGTATACAAGTTGCAAGTGATATCCTTTTCTTAGATTCAGATGGGGTATATGTATTAGCAACTCTTTATGTAAATAACAATTATGAGCCTTGCGAAGTAGATATGTGGAAAATGGATTATTCTTCCTTAAAGCAAATACCGCAGGTTATTATCGATGTGAGGGATAAGAATGAAGGGTGTTAGATATCATTAATCGTATGGTAATGGTAGCGTTCCATCCAGTGTGTCCAGATCGGACTCTGCAATTTAAAGAACATAATAGGCACATAAGTGGACACTAATGCCTCAAAGATTCAAAAATCCCAAGATTTTCAATCGAGAATTCCCATAGTTTTCAATCAGAAAGACAATGCTGACCACTATTTCTGCTCAACTCGACGTCGATTACATCCTGACTCCCTTCGGCCTGGCATTCAACGATGCGAGTATCACGAATAATCGCTACCTTTACAACGGGAAGGAGCTGGAGAACTACACCATCGGCAGTTCGTATCTCGACGAAGGGTCTATCTGACAGCCAGACCCCAATCCCTCTTCATCCGGCTGGGATTCTCGTTCAGACAATAGATAACTCGTACCTTGATCAATATTGTTTCGCCGCGACGACGCTGTAGATTGGGTCACGTTGTCGTCGCGGGTGGGTTTGGGCCGGAAATGCCCGAAATCGTGCCACGACGACAGTGTGGGAGCGCTCAGAACGTCGTCGCGGCAAAAGTGAATCAGCCAAACTGGAGAGCGGTTCATTCTGTGGCCGAAATACGGACACCGACGACGAGGGGAAAAACTTTTCGACTATGGACATGCCCAGCACGCCCCCGTCAAATCGACGGTGTGGCGTACGCTACCACGTCGGCGGCGGTGATTTGGGGGCCGCAGAGGATCATGAGGCGTTCGGCGACGTTGCGGAGTTCGCGGATGTTGCCGGTCCAGGGGAGTTTCTGGAGTTCGGCGATGGCTTCGGGGGTGACGGTTTTCTTCGCCATACCGCTTTCCTGACTGATCTGGTCGATGAAATAGGTCATCAGCTGGGGGATGTCCTCGATGCGTTCCTTCAGGGCGGGGACGTGGATCACGATGACGCTCAGGCGGTGGTAGAGGTCTTCGCGGAAGCGGCCTTTGGCGATTTCGTCGGTGAGGTTCTTGTTGGTGGCGGCCACCACGCGGACGTTGACGGTGATATCCTTGTCGCTGCCCACGCGCGAGAGTTTCTTTTCCTGCAGCACGCGGAGCACCTTGGCCTGGGCGGCGAGGCTCATATCGCCGATCTCGTCGAGGAAGAGGGTGCCGCCTTCGGCCTGCTCGAATTTGCCTTTGTGCTGTTTGATGGCCGAGGTGAAGGCGCCTTTTTCGTGGCCGAATAGCTCGCTCTCGATGAGTTCGCTGGGGATGGCGGCGCAGTTGACTTCGATGAAGGGGGCGGCGGCACGGGGGCTCTTGTCGTGGAGCCGGCGGGCTACCAGTTCCTTGCCGGTGCCGTTGGCGCCCATGATCAGCACGCGGGCGTCGGTGGCGGCGACGCGGTCGACGATTTCCTTGATGTGCACGATGGCGGGCGAGTCGCCCACGATCTCGTATTTGCTCTGGATCTTCTTCTTGAGGATGACCGTCTCTTTGACGAGCGAACTCTTGTCGGTGGCGTTCTTCAGGGTGATCAGGATGCGGTTCAGGTCGAGGGGCTTCTGGATGAAGTCGTAGGCGCCGCGCTTGATGCAGCCCACGGCCGTGTCGATGTCGCCGTGGCCGGAGATCATCACGATGGAGGCTTCGCAGCCGGCCGCCACCAGGGCGTCGAGCACTTCGTTGCCGTCCATCACGGGCATCTTGATGTCGCAGAAGATGGCGTCGAAATTCTCGGCCAGGGCTTTGTCGAGCCCCTGCTTGCCGTCTTCGGCGGTGGCTACCTCGTGGCCTTCGAATTCGAGGATTTCCTTGAGCGTGTTGCGGATGCTGCGTTCGTCGTCGATGATCAGGACCTTCATGGCTATGGATTTAGTTTCGATATGAATTGCAAAGATAACCATAAATTCCTATTTTTGTGGTTACAGATTCTTTTGCTTGCATACCATGACCCGTATCATCATCGCCATCGACGGTTATTCCTCCACCGGCAAGGGCACCTTCGCCGTGGAGATCGCCCGCCGTCTGGGCATCCTCTATCTCGACAGCGGTGCCCTCTACCGCACCGTCACGCTCTACGCCCTGCGGCACGGGCAGATCGAATGGAACGGCGAGATCCTCTACCGCCAGCTCCAGGAAGACATTCTCCTGGGCAAGATCGACATCGCTGTCCAGCCGAAAGAAGACGGCTCGATGCGCGTCTTCCTTGACGGCGAGGACGTCTCGGGCAAGATCCGCGAACTGGAGGTGGCCCGCAACGTGAGCGCCATCGCCACGCTGCCGTTCGTCCGCAACTTCGTGGACGAGCAGCTGCACCGGCTCGGCGCAGGCGGCTGCGTGATGGACGGTCGTGACATCGGCACCGCCGTTTTCCCCAATGCCGACCTGAAGATCTTTATGACGGCCGACGCCGAGATCCGCGCTCAGCGCCGCGTCAAGCAGATGGAGGAAGCGGGCCAGCATCCCAATTTCGAGGAAATCCTCAAGAACGTGCAGGAGCGCGACTACATCGATTCCCACCGGGCTATGAACCCCCTGCGCCAGGCCGAAGACGCCCTGGTGCTCGATAACAGCCACATGACCGTGGAAGACCAGATGGTCTGGCTCGACGGCATCCTCCGCGAGCGCTTCAACATCAAGCTGCTATGAAGCTCACCCTCGAGATCGATCCCCGGTCCGGCTTCTGCAACGGCGTAGTCCGTGCCGTCCAGCAGGCCGAGAACTATCTGCAATACAGCAACCATCTCTATTCGCTGGGCGCCATCGTCCACAACTCCGTGGAACTGGACCGGCTCAAGGAAAAAGGCCTGGAGATCCTCTCGATCGAAGACGTGAAACAGTTGCACGACGACGTACTGCTGGTCCGTGCGCACGGCGAGCCGCCCGAGACCTACGAACTGGCCCGCCGCAACAACCTGCAGGTGATCGACTGCACCTGCCCCGTGGTGCTCAAGCTTCAGGAACGCGTCCGAACGACCTGGGAGCGCATCCGCGAGACGGATGGCCAGATTGTGATCTTCGGCAAGAAAGGACACGCCGAGGTCAACGGACTGGTAGGGCAGACCGGCGGAAAGGCCCTCGTCATCAGCAGTATCGAAGAAGCCGCCAATCTGGACTTCTCCCGTCCCGTCGCCTTGTTCTCGCAGACCACCAAGGACCCCGACGAGTTCCAGCGCATCGCGGATTTCATCCGCGCGCAAAGGCCTGACGCCGAGGTGTACGACACGATCTGCCGGCAGGTGGCCCAGCGCCACAAGTCGCTCGTGGAGTTTGCCCGCAAACACAACGTGATCCTGTTCGTCAGCGGACACGAGAGTTCGAACGGCAAGGTGCTGTTCGAATTGTGTCACGGCGTCAATGCCCGCACCTGGTGGCTGGAGAACGCCTCCCAGATCGATATGGACTGGTTCCGCGACGGCGACTCGGTAGGCATTTGCGGGGCCACATCCACCCCCAAGTGGCAGTTAGAAGAAATTTTCATATATTTGCAGGACGTAACGAAATAAGTAATCATCAAAATATCACTACATTTTATGGCAACAACAGCTGATTTCAAGAACGGACTCTACATCGATTTCGAAGGAAAACCCTGCTCGATCGTATGGTTCCAGCATGTCAAGCCGGGCAAGGGCCCCGCTTTCGTCAAATCCAAACTCCGCAACCTCGAAAACGGCCGCATCCTGGAGAAGACCTGGAACGCGGGCGAGAAGATTGATGTGATCACGGTCGAGCACCGCGAATATCAGTACCTCTACGCAGAAGACGACGGTTTCAACTTCATGAACAACGAGACCTTCGACCAGATCAAGCTTGAGAAAGACATCGTGGAGAACAACGACCTGATGAAGGAAGGCCAGATCGTCCAGATGGTTTTCCACGTGGACGGCGAGGAAGAGCGCTGCCTCACCTGCGAGCTCCCGACCTACGTTGAACTGGAAGTGACCTACACCGAACCCGCCGTCAAAGGCAACACCGCCTCGACCAACGCGCTCAAGGAAGCTACGCTGGAAACCGGCGCCATCATCATGGTTCCGCTCTTCATCAACCAGGGCGACAAGATCCGCGTCAACACCACCGACCGCTCCTACGGCGAACGTGTGAAATAACACCTTAATACATAGAGCCTTATGCGTAAAGCGTGGTTCATCTTCGTGTCCGCACTCGTCATTGCCGGGTGTGGACACGCTGTTTCTGGCGACCCGACCCTCGAGATTACCGACGCCGAGCGCGACGCCCGCATCGCCATCGATTTCTCGCGCGACTGCACGTACATCCTGGACTATCTGAAGCCCTACTATCCTGACCTGACGCAGGAACAGGTGGCAGCCTGGGAAGCATCCAAGGCGCTGGAAGGCCGCGTGATCGACGGTCAGAAGCGCTATTTCCGCAACGCGGGACGCAACCTTTTCCGCATCGACCCCGAGGCCAAGAAGGTGTTCGAGGCGGTCAACGGGGTGACGCGCGACGTGGAGGACGTCTATCTGGATACCTACAACCACGACGTCATCGCAGCTGTCCGCAGCACCGGCGAGAACCTGGTCAAACCCGTGACTTTCGTCATCAAGTATGAACTGACCGTCAAGCCCGACGTGGTTCCGGCCGGCGAAACGGTCCGGGCCTGGATGCCGTATCCGCGTGAAGACCAGAACAGCATGACGGATATCCAGCTGCTGTCGGCTTCCGAATCCGACTTCATCATCGCGCCCGACGAAGTGGAGCACAAGAGCATCTATATGGAAAAGACCGCCGAGGCCGGCAAGCCCACGGTTTTCTCCTATACCTTCTCCTTCACCGGCTACAACGAGTGGTATGACTTCTCGCCCGAGGACTGCAAGCCCTATGATACCGCGTCGGATCTCTACAAGACCTACACGGCCGAGCGCAAGACCCACATCGTCTTCACCGACCGGATCCGCGCCCTGGCCGATTCCCTGACTGCCGGCGAGACGAACCCGTATCTGAAAGCCCGCAACATCTACCGCTGGATTGCCGAGACCTATCCCTGGGCCAGCGCCCGGGAGTACTCCACCCTCGAAAACATCCCGATGTACGTGCTGGAGAACGGCCACGGCGACTGCGGTCAGGTAGGCCTCCTGCTGGTGACGCTGTGCCGCGCTGCAGGCATTCCGGCCCGCTGGCAGAGCGGCTGGATGCTGCATCCGGGTGCTGTCAATATGCACGACTGGAGCGAAATCTATTACGAAGGCATCGGCTGGGTGCCGACCGACGTCTCATTCGGCCGCGGCCGGGGAGAGGTCAAAGACATCGAAGACGAGTATTTCTTCTACACGAAAGGTCTGGACGCCTACCGTCTGATCTGCAACAGCGACTATTCCGGACAGTTCTATCCCGCCAAAAAGTTCATCCGCAGCGAAACGGTGGACTTCCAGCGCGGCGAGGTGGAATGGGCCGGCGGCAACCTCTACTTCAACCAGTGGTCCGGCTGGATCGAAGAAGTCGAATACCGCTAGGAATCTAGTCGTCGAGATATGCAAGGCATCCGGGGTGTTTGCCCTGGACGCCTTTTTCTTTGTAGAACCGTTGGATGGCGCGCAGGTCGTCCATCGCGTTGTCGGTGCATTCGAAGCGCGGGCCGTGACCGATTTCCATCCGGCCCCAGTCGAAGTAGCCCAGATAGACCGGCACGCCGGTGGCGCGGGCAATGGTGTGGAAGCCCGTCTTCCAGCGTTTGACCGGCTTGCGGGTCCCCTCCGGGGCGATGCACAGGATGAAGTTCTCGCTCTCCTCCAGGGCGTTGATCACCTGGCGCGTCACGCCGACCGCGTTCTTGCGGTCCACGGGAATGGCGCCCACGCTGCGCAGCAGATTGCCGAGCGGCCAGAAGAAGAATTCTTTCTTGATCATTACGCGCGGCTTGCGGTCGAAAGCGCGTACATAGAGCCAGGCCACGACGAAATCCCAGATCGAGGAGTGGGGCGCGCCCAGGAAAATGAGCTTGGGCTCCGGCGGAAGAGAGGTATCCATCAGCTTCCAGTGCATACGGAGCAGGAGTTTTCGGGCGGTGGCGGGCTTCATGCTTTACTGTGCTTCTTCCGTGTTGTCGATGTCGCTCCGGAGGTTCGTCCGGATGAACTTCTGCCGCACGGGCGTGTTGTCGCCCATATAGAACTGGATGATGTCGGAGATCTTGTCCTCGCCCGTCAAGTGTACCATTTCCAGGCGGATATCCTCGCCGATGAAGCCCTTGAACTCGTCGGGTGAGATTTCACCCAGGCCTTTGAAGCGCGTGATCTCGGCACCGCGGCCCATCTTCTTGAGCGCGGCTTCCTTTTCGGCGGAGCTGTAGCAGTACACGTTGCTCTTCTTGTCGCGCACGCGGAAGAGGGGCGTCTGGAGGATATAAAGGTGTCCGGCGCGTACCACGTCGGGATAGAATTTCAAGAAGAAGGTAAGCATCAGCAGGCGGATGTGCATTCCGTCCACGTCGGCATCGGTTGCGATGACGATGTTGTTGTAGCGCAGCCCTTCCACGCCGTCTTCGATGTTCAGGGCGGACTGCAGGAGCGCCAGCTCCACGTTCTTCTCGGCATAGAGGTCTTTCTTCGAGGCTTTGGCGCAGTTGAAGGGCTTTCCCATCAGGCTGAAGACGGCCTGGGTGTTGGCATCGCGGCTCTTGGTGATGCTGCCCGAGGCCGAGTCCCCCTCTGTGATGAAGAGGGTGCTCTGGTCGGCCAGCGGATTGCGGTCGCCGTAGTGGATGCGGCAGTCGCGCAGCTTCTTGTTATGGAGCGAGGCCTTCTTGAGGCGCGCCTTGGTCTTCTTGCTGATGGAGGAGATGGCGTTGCGCTCTTTTTCGGAGTCCTGGATCTTGGCCAGGATCACGTCGGCCACGTCGAGGTTCTTGTGGAGATAGTTGTCCAGGTCGGTCGAGAGGAAGTCGAGCATGGTCTTGCTCAGCGTGGGGCCGTGGGTGCCTTCCTGCTTGTTCTGCCACATATACTTGGAGCCGAGCTGGACCTTGGTCTGGCCCTCGAACTCCGGCTCCTGGATGCGGACGCTTACCGCACCGATGATGGACTGGCGCACGTCCACCGGGTTGAAGTCCTTCTTGTAGAAATCCTTCAGTACCTTGGCGATGGCTTCCTTGAAGGCGGCCAGGTGCGTACCGCCCAGCGTGGTGTTCTGGCCGTTGACGAAGGAGTAGATGTTCTCGCCGTAGCCGCTGCCGTGGGTGAAGGCCACCTCGATGTCCTGGGTCTTGAGATGGATCGGGGGATAGAGGGGCTCTTCGTCGATGCTTTCGTTGAGCAGGTCGAGCAGGCCGTTCTCCGACTTGTACTCCGTGCCGTTGAAGGTGAGCTTCAGGCCGACGTTGAGGTAGGCGTAGTTGCGGAGCATCGTGTCGATGTACTCCGTGTTGTATTCGTAGGGCTCGAAGAGCGTGTCGTCAGGAATGAAGGAGACGAGCGTGCCGTTTCGCTCCGTCGTGGGTTTCGGCGTGAAGTCGGGCGTGACGAGGATGCCTTTTTCGTAGGTCAGGGCCAGAGTCTCCCCATTACGGAACGACTGGACGGTGAACTGCGACGAGAGGGCGTTGGCGGCCTTCAGG
This sequence comes from uncultured Bacteroidales bacterium, assembly GCA_947168065.1. Taxonomy (GTDB): domain Bacteria; phylum Bacteroidota; class Bacteroidia; order Bacteroidales; family UBA932; genus Cacconaster. Next base: position 3,612 of record CAMVKH010000012.1, on the reverse strand, counting down.
CCGACGCCGTTCATACCCACGGATTTCTGGAAGGTCTTGTTGTCGAACTTCGCGCCGGTGTGGAGTTTGCTCACGGCGGCGTCGAGCAGGTTTTGGGTCTTGTCTTTCTCGCTGAAACCGAAGGGAATGCCGCGTCCGTAGTCGCGGATGGAGATGCGTTTGTCCTCGATCTTGATTTGAATGAGCTTGCCATAGCCCATCGCGAACTCGTCGATCGAATTGTCGATGATTTCCTTCATCAGCACGTACATACCGTCGTTGGGGGCGGTTCCGTCGCCCAGTCGGCCGATGTACATGCCCGGACGGAGCCGGATGTGCTCGAGGTCTTCCAGGTGGACGATGCTCTCGTCGCCGTAATCGTGGTCGGGAATATTCAGGGTCTCGTCGTCTTCTTTCATGTCGTTCGCGTCATTCCCGTCCAGACCGGGAATCTCATCTTGCAAAGATAAGAAAAGATTTTTATCTTTGTGAAAACGCGATACCATGATCAAGAAGCGGACATCCCGTCTGCTGGCCGTGACGACCGGAATCAGCGCAGCGGGTTTCCTTCTCTGCGCCGCGCATGTGATGTCCGTTTTTTCCAGCTATATCTACAAGTTCCATGCGACTTCCCTGTTTCAGGACACTGCGGCCTGGCTGGCCGGGCATTTCGAAAAGCCTGCCGCCCTGCTGGTCTATTGCGGCCGCTTCCTGACCCAGTTCTGCTATTTCCCGGTGGTTGCCATCCTTCTGCTGACAGGGCTCTATGCGCTGATTTCCTGGCTGTGCTACCGCTATTTCCTGCGCGGGAGCGCTCTCCCCGTACTCTCGCTGCTGCCCGCCCTGGCGCTGTATCTGTCGCTGATGCGGATGGGATACGGCGTGCTCGTCTTCCGCGCCGACGCACTGATCTTTACCGAGCCGGTCGGCATCCTCTCCGCACTCCTGCTGTTCCGTCTGCTGCAGGCCGGGGAAGGGAAGGTCAGATGGATAGTCGCCCTGCTGGGCTATCCTCTTTTCGGTTGTTATGCCCTGCTGGCGCTGCTGATCCACGCCGTCTGGTCGCTTTCCCATCCGGGGCCCCGCCTCGCCGGATTGCGTCCGCTGGCCGACCTGTTGCTGGTCGCAGCCGTGCCGCCGCTGGAATACCTGTTGCTGTACGACCATACCGTCTTCCGCTACATGTGGTTCCAGGGAGGCCCGTTCCTGGATTATGTGGCCAATGCGAAGGAGATGATACCGTTGCTGCTGGCCGCTCTGCTTCCCGTCCTTCTGGCCGTCCGAAGGCCCGCAAAGCGGGAACCCGCATCCTGGACTCCTTACCTCACGCTGGCAATCGGAATCGGCATGGTGGTGTGCGTTTATCTGCTCCCGTATCGGAATGCCCTGTTCCACAGACAGATGATTGCCGAGCGGGCTATTGAGAAAGGAGATTGGGACACGGTGGCGGACAAGACCTGCTCCCTGAAACTGACCAACGACATCCTGGTATCTTACCGCAACTGCGCCCTATACGCCCAGGGGCGGCTGGAAAGGGATTGCATGAAGTATTCATTCAATATGATCCCCGTTACCATCGGCGACAAGGAATACTCCTCTTCGCTGCTGGCGGGACCGACCCTCTTCTTTTATTCGGGCCTGCTCAATTACGCCGCCCGTATCTCCTCCGAGATCAGCCTTTACGCCAACTATGCCGTGGAACGGTGGAAGTTCCTGGCCAAGGTGGCCGTTTTCAACGGAGAAACGCATCTGGCCGACAAGTATATAGAGACCCTGGCCCATACAACGCTCCACAAGGCGTGGGCGCGCCGGTACAGAGACTATCTCGAGCATCCGGAGCGACTGGCCCTGGATCCCGAATACCGCCTGCTCTCTCCCCTGCAGGATTACGAGGAAAAACGATGGATGCCCAGCGACAACGCCGCCGCCAATGTCCTGTTGTTCTATAGCTACGTTCCAGGGGACAGCCCCCAGATGCAGGAGTGGAACCGCGCCGCCCAAATGATGCTCCAACCATGAAACGCCTGCTCCTCTTCACTGCGGCCCTTCTGCTGGTGGGAACCGCCTGCATCCGGATCCCGGGTGACGCCCGCCCGGCAGACACACCCGCCCGCATCTATCCCGACTATGCCGATGTCGCCATTCCCTGCAACATCGCGCCGATGAACTTCCGTATCGAAGAGGAGGCCCGACAGTTTCGCTGTGTGGCCCGGGGTGCGCACGGCGAAGCGATCCGGACCGCCGGACGCACCGTGCACTTTCCGGCCAAGGCCTGGCGGAAACTGCTGGAAGCCAATATTGGCGGCGAAATCTGCTTCGAAATCTACGCGAAAGGCGCAGACGGCTGGCGCGCGTATCCGTCCGTCCATCTGTTCGTGGCTCCCGATCCGGTGGACCGCTATGTCTCCTACCGCTTGATTGAGCCCACTTACGGGATGGCCGGCGTGATGAGTATTTCCCAGCGCGACCTTTCCTCTTTCAGGGAAAAGGAGATTTTCAACAACCAGCTGGACTACGACCGGACCAGCGGGCAGTGCATCAACTGTCACTCCTTCCAGAACTGGCACACCGACCGTATGCAGTTCCATGTCCGGCAGAAAGATGGCGGCACCATCATCGCCCGGGGGAAGGATATCCGCAAAGTCAATCTCAAGGCGGACGGCTTCCTTTCTTCCGGCGTCTATCCGTCCTGGCATCCCGGGAAAGACCTGATAGCTTACTCGCTCAACAGCACCCTGCAGTTTTTCTACGCCAAGGGAATCGATCGGACCGAAGTGATCGACAGTGATTCCGACATCATCGTCTATGACCCCCAGTGCAACCGGGCCCGCATCGTCGCCGGCGACAGCCTGCAGCTGGAGACCTTTCCCTACTGGTCGCCCGATGGTCGGACGCTGTATTACGCTTCCGCCGACATCACCCGTCTGGCCCCCATGCGGCAGTATTATTATGGCATGCATTACGATGAGTTGAAATACCGGCTGATGCGTATCCCTTACGAGCCTTCTTCCGACAGTTTCGGTCCGGCGGAAGTCTTTTACGACGCTTCGGCCGAAGACCGCAGTGCCACGTTCCCCCGCGTTTCGCCGGACGGCCGTTACCTGCTCTTTACGATGGCCCGTTTCGGGCAGTTCCATATCTGGCACCGTGATGCCGACCTCTATCTGACCGACCTGGCTTCCGGGCAGACGCGTCCGCTCGACGCGGTCAACAGCCCGGAATCGGAGAGCTATCACAGCTGGTCGTCGAACGGCCGTTGGATCGTATTCTCATCCCGCCGCGACGACCGCAGCTTTACCCGTCTGTATCTGGCGTGGTTCGACGGGGAAGGGAATGCACACAAGCCCTTCCTGCTGCCCCAGCGCGATCCGCAGCAGAATATCCGCCGCTTCAAATCTTACAACATTCCGGAATTCACCGTAGAACCCGTCTCCCTTTCCCCCAAGGATTTCCTCAAGACAGTCCGGGGACCGGCCCTCCAGGCAGAACAGTAGTGCAAACGCCGGGAAAGACTAAAAGGGCGGCCCATGCGGGCCGCCCTTTTAAGAGACAGTTCCTCAGATTACTTGTTGATGTTGGGATCGATCAGGTCGTTGGCATCGATTTCGTCCTGAGGGATGGCGAACTTCCAGC
>CAMVKH010000011.1 GCA_947168065.1 uncultured Bacteroidales bacterium | reverse complement strand
GATGACCTCTTCAATGTGACTGAAGCGCTCTAAACCAGCTGAGCTACGCCCCTTCATCGATTGGGATTGCAAAGATGCAAATTTTTTCTGAATCTCCGCACATTTTTCGCTAATTTTGTAAAGTTATGGAAGAAACCCCTGTCATCAATGCACACAACAAGGAGGAGTACCCTCCGATGCACACCTGCGAGCATATCCTGAATGCCACGATGGTGCGCCTGTTCGGCTGCCCGCGCTCGCGCAATGCGCATATCGAGCGCAAGAAATCGAAATGTGACTACCTGCTGGAGGCCGCTCCGACGCCGGAACAGATCGACGAGATCGTCCGCACGGTCAACGACGTGATCGGCCGGCATCTGGCGGTCACGATCTCTTACATGTCGCATGAAGAAGCTTCGAAATACGTGGACCTGAGCAAGTTGCCGGAGCATGTGTCCGAGACGCTGCGCATCGTCCGGGTCGGCGATTACGACGCTTGCGCCTGTGCCGGGGCCCATGTGAAGAATACATCGGAGATCGGCCGCTTCGAAATCCTCAGCCATGACTTTGCCGACGGCCGCTGGCGTGTCCGCTGGAGAGTAAATGAGGCAAAATGAGTCGCCTTTGGCGACTCATTTTGCGAGAGCGGTAGACGGGTCTCGAACCCGCGACCTTCGGCTTGGGAAGCCAACGCTCTACCAACTGAGCTACTACCGCAATGGGATTGCAAAGATAGTAAAATAATCGTAAATATTCCGTATCTTTATCGTCTTAAAGACAACGCCTATGAAACGAATCCTTGCCGCATGCTTTCTGATTGTTGCCCTGACGGCGGGCAGTTGTGAAAAGCCAGAACCCGAACCCGGGCCCACGCCCGTAAGCATATTTGCCAAAGGCGCCGACGTGAGCTGGGTGACCCAGATGGAGAAGGAGGGCTGCCGCTTCTACGACGCGTCCGGGAAACAGACCGAGTGCATGGCCCTACTCAAGAGCCTGGGCATGAATGCCATCCGCTTGCGCGTGTGGGTCAATCCCGCGGACGGTTGGTGCGGGAAAGACGACGTGGTGGCCAAGGCACTGCTGGCGCAGGCACTGGGCATGCGCATCATGATAGACTTCCACTACAGCGACTCCTGGGCGGATCCCGGCAAGCAGAACAAGCCGGAGGCCTGGAAGGGTCTGGCGCTGGACGAATTGAAAGCGGCGGTCGCCAGCCACACGAACGACGTGCTGATGGCGCTGCGCCTGGCCGGCGTCGCGCCGGAATGGATCCAGATCGGCAACGAGACCACGGGCGGCATGCTCTGGCCCGACGGGCAGAATTACACCGATGCCGGCTTTGAAAACTATGTGCAACTGCACAACGCCGGCTACGCCGCCGCCAGGAACGTTTTCCCCAATGCGAAAATCATGGTGCACGTCGACAACGGCTGGAAATGGGAAACTTTGCAATGGTTCTTCCGCAATTTCCAAATCCATGGCGCGAAATACGACCTGATCGGCTTGTCGCTCTATCCCGAAAAGACCAATTGGCAGAGCTATAACGATCAGATCCTAAACAATATACAGACGCTCTACTCCCAGTATCAGAAAGAAACGATCATCTGTGAGGTGGGGATGGAATGGACCGAAGCCGAGACTTGCCGCTCGTTCCTGAAAGACCTGATCGGCCGGGCGAAAAACACGGAGCAGAGTCATTGCACGGGCGTTTTGTACTGGGAACCGGAAGGCTACCACTCCTGGAGCCATTATTCGAAAGCCGCTTTCGACAACAACGGAAAACCGACGGTGGCATTGGATGCTTTTAAAGAATGAATCGATTCAATAGTATACTTATCATTGCCTTGCTATTGTTGGTTTCGTGCCGGCAACAGCAGCAGCCGGCGTCGCCGCGGCAGGAAACCCTGCTGACGCAATGGGAATTCAGCCGCGACGGCCAGACATGGACGCAGGTGACCGTGCCGCACGACTGGGCCATCGAAGGCCCCTTCGACCGCAACAACGACCTCCAGGCCGTGCAAGTGACCCAGAACTTCGAAACCAGCGTCACCGAACATACCGGCCGCACCGGCGGCCTGCCGTACATGGGGAAAGGCTGGTACCGCACCCGCTTTGACGTGGCGGACTTCAAGCCCGGAGAACACGCCGTGACCCTGCTCTTCGACGGCGCCATGAGCCAGGCGCAGGTGCGCGTCAACGGTCAGCACGTGATCGAATGGCCCTACGGCTACAATGCCTTCCACGCAGACGTGACCGCGTTCATGAACCCCGACGGCCAGGACAACCTGCTGGAAGTCAGCCTCGAAAACCTGCCCAACAGCTCGCGCTGGTACCCCGGCGCCGGCCTCTACCGCAACGTGCACTTGATCAAGACCAACAAAACCCATATCCCCGTTTGGGGCACGTGCATCCGGACGACAGAACTGACGGCCGAAGAGGCTGCTGTAGAGCTGGAACTCCAGATAGCGGGATTCCGGGAAGGCATGTGGGTGGCTACGACCATCTGGGGACCCGACGGAAGCTATTGTGTCGGACTCAACCAGCTGGCAGACAGCACGATGGCGCAGAAGATGCGCATCCCCGTCCCGCAGACCTGGTCGCCGGAACATCCCGTCCTCTACCGCGCCGAAACCCGGCTGCTGGACGCGGATAACGAGACCGTGCTGGACCAGTATGAGACCCGCTTCGGCATCCGCACCCTCTCGCTGGTTCCCGACAAGGGTTTCTATCTAAACGGCCAGCGACGCAAGATCCAGGGCGTGTGCAACCACCACGACCTCGGCCCGCTCGGCGCAGCCATCAATAAGGCTGCCCTGCGCCACCAGCTGACCCTGCTGAAAGAAATGGGCTGCGACGCCATCCGTACCTCGCACAACATGCCAGCGCCCGAACTCGTGGAACTCTGCGACGAGATGGGCTTCATGATGATGGTCGAGGCCTTCGACGAATGGGACATCGCCAAGTGCGAAAACGGCTACCACAGGTTCTTCGACGCGTGGGCGGAAAAAGATATGGTCAACATGATCCGGCACTTCCGCAACAACCCCTCCGTCATCATGTGGGGCATCGGCAACGAGGTGCCGACCCAATGCGCCGACGAGGGCTTCAAAGTGGCGGCCTTCCTGCAGGATATCTGCCACCGGGAAGACCCGACGCGCCTGGTGACGGCCGGCATGGACCGGGCCGACTGCGTGGTCCGCAATGGCTTCGCGCAGCTGCTCGACATTGTAGGATTCAATTATAGAACATACAGATATTCAGAAGCATACGACTTGTTACCTCAAAAACTGCTTCTGGGTTCGGAGACCGCTTCGACCGTGAGCTCCCGCGGCGTGTACAAGCTGCCGGCCGCGCTGAAGAGCGGCGCCGTCTATCCCGACAACCAGAGCTCCGCCTATGATGTGGAATACTGCTGGTGGTCCAATGTCCCCGACATCGATTTCGCAATGATGGACGACTACGAATGGACCATCGGACAGTTCGTCTGGACGGGTTTCGATTACCTCGGCGAGCCCACGCCCTACGACGTGGATGCCTGGCCGAGCCACAGCTCGTATTTCGGCATCTTCGATCTGGCCTCGCTGCCCAAGGACCGCTATTGGCTCTATCGCGCGCAGTGGCGGAAAGACGATCCGACGCTGCACCTGCTGCCGCACTGGACCTGGCCCGGGCGGGAAGGGGAGAAGGTGCCTGTGATGTGCTACACCAGCTGGCCCATGGCGGAACTCTTTGTGAACGGGGTCTCGCAGGGTGTGAAACGTTTCGAATCGTTTAAAACGGCTAATTCGGGCATCAACAACGAGGAGAACAGTGCCGCGACGATGCCGCGCTACCGCCTGATGTGGCCCGACGTGGTGTATGAGCCCGGCGTGATCGAGGTGGTGGCATACGATGCCGCCGGAAAAGAGCAGCAGCGCGAAGCGGTCCGCACGGCCGGCGCGCCTGCCGCCATCGAACTGTCGGCCGACCGGACGACGCTGGACGCCGACGGCCTCGACCTGGCCTACGTCACCGTCCGCATCGTCGATGCCGATGGAAACCTCTGTCCGACAGCCGGTAACGCCGTCAGTTTCGCCGTCAGGGGCGCCGGCACCTTCCGCGCCGCCGCCAACGGCGACGCCACCTGCCTGGTGCCGTTCCAGTCCACGACCATGCCCGCTTTCAGCGGCCAGCTCACCGCCATCGTCCAATCTTCCCATCATAAGGGAACCATTACCCTCACAGCCACTTCCGAAGGATTGCAATCATCAACAATAAAGATAAAAACGAAATGAAAGCGGCTTCTTCTGCGCTCTGGCATTTGATTCTCGGACCGACGCTTCGCGTCTCCCTCCCATGCTGTGCATGGGCCCCTCCCGCTATCAAGCGCGGGTGCTTAGGGTCCTCGAATCAAATACCACCCGCGCATATGAAGAAGCCTTATTAAGCGTGGCAGAGCGGGTGGTTTTTCGGAGCCGCGAGCATTTTTCTGCGAGCGGGACGAAAACCAGAGCTCTGCGGAGCGATAGACGAGAATAACAATTAATAATAATAAAATGATAGACAAACAACTCCTCAAAGAAGACTTCGCAAAATATTTCGGCGAAGGAGAACCGCGCTTTTTCGCAGCCCCGGGCCGCATCAACATCATCGGCGAACACACCGACTATAACGGCGGCTTCGTACTGCCCGGCGCCGTCGACAAAGCCATCAGCATGGCCATCCGGCCCAACGGCACCGACATCGTCAACCTGATCTCCATCGACCACGAAGACGCACACCTCTTCTTCCGCATCGGCGGCCCCCAGCCCAAAGAACAGTGGGCCTCGTACTTCTACGGCGTCATCGAAGAAATGCGCCAGCGCGGCGCCAAGATCGGCGGATTCAACGCCATCTTCGGCGGCGACGTGCCCCTGGGCGCCGGCATGTCCTCCTCCGCAGCCCTCGAATCGTGCGTCAGCACGGCCCTGAACGCCATCTACGACCTGAAATTCACCAAACAGGAACTTGCCAAGATCGGCCAGATGACCGAACATCACTATATCGGCGTCCGCTGCGGCATCATGGACCAGTTCGCCTCCATCTTCGGCCAGAAGGGCCACGTCGTGCGCCTCGACTGCCGCAGCCTGATGTTCGACCTGGTGCCCTTCAAGCCCAAGGGCATCGAGATCGTGCTCATCGATACGATGGTCAAACACTCGCTCGCCTCTTCGGAGTATAACGTGCGCCGTGCCCAGTGCGAAGAAGGCGTCGACGTCATCAAGAAATATCTCCCGGATGTGCAGCTTCTGCGCGATGTCTCGATCGAAGAACTGGAAGCGCACCGCAGCGAGATCGATCCGATCGCATACCGCCGCTGCGCCTTCGTAATCAATGAAAACAAGCGACTGATGGCCGCCTGCGCCGCCATGGAAAAAGGCGACTTCGAGGAAGTGGGCCGGCAAATCTATGCTACCCACGACGGCCTGAGCCAGGAATATGGCGTGAGCTGCGCCGAGCTCGACTTTATCGTCGACATCGCCCGGGAGCACAAGGAAGTGCTGGGCGCCCGCATGATGGGCGGCGGCTTCGGCGGCTGCGTCATCGCCCTGGTCAAGAAAGAGGGCGTGGAATCCTACGTGGAGGATGTGAAGGAACGCTATCAGGTGAAATTCGACAAGGAGCCGCGCGTGATCGAAGTGGAAATCTCCGACGGCGCCCGCGAAATCTGACAGCCATGGTGAATTCCGACGACATCCGGCTGTTCAGCATCGTCAATGCGGACGGCTCTGAAGTGATCCTGTCGAACCTGGGCGCCGGCATCGTGTCGGTGGTGGTGCCCGACAAGGACGGACGCATGGCCGACGTGGTGCTGGGCTACCACAATCCGGAAGACTATGAGAATGACGGCCCTTACATGGGCAAGGTACCCGGACGCTTCGCCAACCGCATCGCGAATGGCCGCTTTACCCTGGGCGGCAAGACTTATGAGCTGGCCATCAACAATGGCCCGAACCACCTGCACGGCGGCCCGGGCGAACAGAGCTTCGCCAACCGTATCTGGCAGGCCGAAGAAATCCGCGACGGCGTGATCTTCTCGCTCGACAGCCCGGACGGCGATGCCGGCTACCCCGGCCATCTCCACGTAGAGGCCCGCTATACCTGGAGCGACGACCACCGGCTCACGCTGCATCTGTCCGCCACCGCCGACCAGGAGACCGTCGTCAACCTGACGAACCACGCCTATTTCAACTTGAAAGGGGAGGATGCCGGCGACGTGACCGACCACGAACTCAAGCTCTTCGCCTCCCGTTACCTGCCGACCGACGAGGCACTCACCCCGCAGGGCGCACCGGCTCCGGTGCAGGGCACGCCGATGGATTTCACCACGGCCAAACCCATCGGACGCGACCTGAAGGCCGATTTCCCGGCCTTGAACTATGGCAAGGGCTACGACAACTGCTTCGTTGTGGATGACTGGCAGAAAGGTATGGTGCGCCCCGTGGCGCGGCTCACCGAGGCCACGACAGGCCGCCGGCTGACCGTCAGCACCGATGCCCCCGGCATCCAGGTCTATACCGGCAACTGGCTGGAAGGATGCCCGCTGTCGAAGAGCGGCAAGGCGTACCATGACTACGACGGCGTCGCCCTCGAATGCCAGTATTTCCCGGATTCGCCCAACCGCCCGGACTTTCCCTTCGAAACGCTCAAGCCTGGCGAAGTGTATGAGAATACGATTGTCTTCGCCTTTGAATGAGTGCTGGACGATTCATAGCAACAAAATTGGCCAAAGGCGGCGAACGCTGGAGCCGGACGAGCAACACCATCGCGTGGATCTCGGTCGGCTTGAGCGTCGCCATCATGATCGTCGCCATCGCCGTGGTCGCAGGCTTCAAACAGGAAATCCGCAGCCGCGTCACCGGCTTCATGGGCTCCGTCCTGCTGGTGCAGCCCGGACAGGCCCCCATCAACGAACTGTATCCCTTCCAGGAAAACCTGTCCTACCGCGAACGCCTCGAGAAAGAACCCGACGTGACCAGCATTTCCGGCGTCGCCTGGCGCTCCGGCCTGATCAAGACCGAAACCGACATCGACGGCCTCTATTTCAAAGGCGTAGACTCCCTCTATAACCTGGACTTCTTCCGCGACTGCCTCGTCGAAGGCAAGCTGCCCGACTACCACGGACGCATCTCCAACGACATCCTGCTGTCGCGCCCGACCGCACAGAAACTGGGCTTCAACGTGGGAGACGACGTCGTGGCCTATTTCATCGGCGACGAGGTGAAAGTGCGGAAATTCAAACTCTGCGGACTCTATGAAGCCGGCCTGGAAGAAATCGACGCCCGTATGGCGCTGGCGGACCGCCGGCACGTCCAGCGCCTGAACGGCTGGGCAGGCGACGAGGTCTCTTCGATTGAGATCCGCCTGAAACCCGGCGCGTCGATCGAGCGCATGAGCGACCGCGTGGAAGAACTCATTTTCGCGTATGCGGACGAAGACGATACCGCGCTCTTCGTCACCCATGTGAAGAAACTCTACGGCCATCTTTTCGACTGGCTGGCCCTGCTGGATTTCAATGTGCTGATGATCCTGGCGCTGATGGTCGTCGTCGCCGGCTTCAACATGATCTCGGCCCTGCTGATCATCCTCTTCGAAAAAATCTCGACCATCGGCCTGCTGAAAGCCCTGGGCATGACCTCGCGCGAAGTGGGGAAGGTGTTCCTGCTGCGCGCCTGGAACCTGGTGGCCAAGGGTATGCTTTGGGGAAATGTCGCAGGCATTGCCGTCTGCCTGGTCCAGCACTACACGAAACTGATCAAACTGGACCCCGGCAGCTACTTCGTCAGCTCCGTCCCGATCCACCTGTCCATCGGCCAGCTCCTGCTGCTCAACCTTTCCGCCGCCGCCCTGCTGATGCTCCTCATTTCCCTCTCCACCCGCTTCATCTCCCGCATCTCACCCGACCGCACCATGCGCGTGGAATAGGCTTACTGTATGCTAATTTGAAAGCGAAGTGTGCGATCAGTGAGACAGGGTATGCCTTGCGAGACATGGCGCCCACGCCCCAGTGGGAGGGGCCCACGTAGTGGGAGGGTGGTTGAGCAAGGCATACCCTGCGAACCAGCCCACGAGCGATCGTTTTAATAGCGAGCGCAGTAACGCTCGTACGTCGCCTCGACAGCAGCAATGTACGCCGGCGTCGAATGATCGTCCAGATCGAAAACATGGGCTACATCGGCCCAGACGTTCCGGTCGAGCCCCAGCGAGTCGGCCACCGCCCGCCGCCGTGCCAGCGATCCGCCCCCGACATTGTAGGACGCCAGCGCAAAACGCAGGACATCCGACGGATCAACCCCTTCCCGGGCATACTGTTCCAGCAGATCCTCCAGCAACATCGTCCCCAGCCGGATGCTCGTCTCCGGATCGAACAGATCCGCCTCCGGCTCCCCAAAATGCAGCGCCGCAACATCCATCAACTGCATGAGCCCCTTGGCACCCTGCGGCGAAAGCGCCCGCTCATCGAACTTGGATTCGTGGTAGACAATGGACGCCAGCAGCCGCCAGTCCATATCGATGTGCTGCGCATATTTCTTCAGCAGGAAATCATAGCGCGACAAGCGCCGCTCCTTCGCATTGTGCTGCGTCAGCCAGGGCAGGGAAGCCGCCGGGCAGATACCCTCGTCACAATGCCGGGGCCGGTGCTCATAGCCGGACAAGCTTTGCAGCAGAACGAGCACAAGAACGCACACAATGATCCTGAACCAACGCGAATCCATGCCGGGAACTATTGAATAGGGAACGGGAACGGCCAGAGAATGCCGAACTTGAAAGTCCGCTTGGGACGGATGTAGTGGTAGGCGGAGAAATAGCCTGGCTCCGGCCACTCATAGAATGCATTTGTGAACTTCACGAAGATACAGGCCCTGTGCCACTGGATATTGGCGAAGATATCCATGTAGGGGAAGTTACCGATCAGTTCGCGCTTCTGCGCGTAGAACTGGCCCAGGTCCGGACTGTAGGTCGGCGCATACCAGAGCGTGTTCGCGATAGCGTTGACACCGAGCTGCAGGTTCATCACGTTGCGCACGACATCGATGTCGAAATACCAGCGCAGATTGAGCGACAGCTTCGGCAGCGGCAGGACATCGTCGGGCGCCGACGTGAGCTGGAAGAGCACCTGGTTGTCGAAGTGCAGGCGCCATACCGTGAAATCCTTGCGCAGGTAGGCGCTCATCACGCTCACCGGCTTGTCGTACTGCCGGATCACCGCCAGCGTATCGTAGTACAACATGTTGGCCACCAGCGCATAGCCGAACTGCGCGTCGAGCCGCCATTTCGGAATCTCCAGCTGCGCCTCGACCTTGGTCGTGGATACCTTCGAGAAATCATTGTCCCACTTGTGGTGGTTCAGGAAGATCTGCTGCTCGAAGGGATGCGGCGTCTTGAGGCCGGTATGGAACTTGGCCATGATATGGATGCCCTCCGCAAGCGGGTAGAACGACACGCGGAGCTTCGCGTCGACGTTGAAATCGAACATGCGGGCGCCCGCGAAATAATAGTCCGCGTCGGCGTTCCAGGCAATGTATTTCTTGAGCTGCCCCGACAAACCGCCGTAGACATAGAAATTGTGCTGCGTGTCCCATTTTTTACCCGTCAGGTAGTCGGTGGGCTTGAAGGCGTAGGTCGACAGGAGCTGGTAGCCGATGCCGGCGTTGACCTTGGCCAGCAGGGCGTCGGGCGCATAGGGCTGCAGCTTGATGAAAAAGCGGTTCTCCAGGTTGCGCACCGCCAGCTCGTCGGACGAACGGTTCTCGTCGATGTTGAACTGGTTGAAGTAGAAGTTGCGCCCGTAGGAGTCGCCCGAGCCGATTTCGTCGGTGTAGAGCTTGCTGTAGGTAGTGTATTCGCCGCTGTGGCCGATGTGGGCCATGGTGCCTTCACCCAGCGAGAGCGAGTCGCGGTCCTTGCGGAAGAAGTTGAGCGGGACGGCGAGCGTCTGGTGGATGAACGTGCTGCGGCGCTTGTAGAGGTTGTTCGCGCTGGTCAGGTTGACCGAGATGGACTTGGACTCCACGGACGTATCCCGGATCCAGAAGGAATCCTGGACACCGCCGTTCTCCTGGCGCTCGACACGCTGGCGGATATGGCCGAAGTTCGCGAAGTAGCGCTTGCCCATGTAGTTGCCCAGGATGAAGGTGTTGCGGTGATTGGTGTTCTCGTTGGTGAGCATGCCGCGGGAACCCAGGCGCCGGTAGGCAAGCGTGAAGTTGAACTGCGGCGTGATGTTCTGCGTGGAGCGCAGCCACAGGTTCTGCTCTTCGAGGTTTTTGGCGGCCAGCGGCGTACCCCAGAAACCCAGCTCGGTGTAGGGCATCTTGGTGTTGAACTGCTGGACAGTCTCGTCGGTATTGGCGTCGCCGATATACGGAGTGAACATCGGCGCGTCGACAGCTTCCTCGCGCTTGAACCAGTTGTGGTAGAGCGCCGCGGAGCCGGGAGGGCCGAGGTAGGTGCCGTCGATGTCCTTCTTCATCATCGGCGCCTCGTAGAAATTGCTGTTGGCCGTCGTGTCGAGATGACTCTCGTGGTATTCGTTGAAGCGCTTGTCGGAAGTCCAGACGAGCAGGCGGCGGTAGTACAGCGAGTCGGGGACGACGTAGGTCTCCAGGACGCGCGGCTTGGCGGCGCGGAGACTGTCGCGCTCTTCCTTCCGGATGCGGCGCATGGCCCGCTTGATGTCGCTCGTATCAGGCAGGTAGCGCGCAATGGAGTCGAAATAGGCCCGGGTGAGCGTGTCGAACTGGGGCAGGGTGGCGGTGTCGATCTCGTGCCAGAAGATATAGTCCAGCGAGTCGTAGACGGCCTTCAGGCGGATGGAATCCGCCATGCGGGCCAGGGTCGCTGAATCGGGCGCCGGTACCGTATCCGCAGCCGCGGCCGCCAGACTGTCCCTGACCGCCAATGAATCCAGCTTCTGGAAAATCGAATCCTGCAGCTGACGGAAATACCGGCTGCGATTATGTCCGGAAGCGACAGGTATGAGAAGGAATAAAGCGATGAGAATGAGTAAAGGTTTTCGGATAGATGTATTCCTTTTGCGAACGTGGCCGCCCATGGCAGGAGTTACCGGGGCGCTGCCCCGAACCCCGCCGCCTCGGCCTGCTATTACACAGGCTTTCGCTATGGCCTTCGCTATCGCCTGATGGCGATTATGATTATAGAAGGAATACATCTTGGAGAAAACCATTATACAATCTTCACGCCAATTCTGGCCAGCTCGTTGAGCGTGCGCTCATGTCCTTCTTTGTCGATGTAGCCGAGGGCGGCTTCCTGGACGAAGACCGTGTGGCCCGATTTGACCAGGTCGTAGCAGGTCTCGCGGATACAGTATTCCGTAGCGATGCCGCTGACCAGAACGTTCGGCGTCAGTACGGTGCTGAGCTCGATGCCTTCGGCGTTGTGGCTTTCATAACCGGAATATTGCTCTTTCTTGGGGTTGAGCCCCTTGAAGAACATGTTTTTCTTGGACGGACGATGCTCGGGCAGCGTCACGTCTTTGTAGAAGGCCTCGTGGATATCACCGCCATGGGTCTGCATCACGCAGTGTGCGGGCCAGGGACCGCCCTGCGACTTGAACGAGCAGTGGTTCACAGGATGATGGTCCAGGACGTAGAGCACCTGGTCGGTCGGGTAGCGGTTGATCACGCGCACGCTCTCGGCTACCGCATTCTCCGCATTCGCGCAGGCCAGCGAGCCGTCGATGAAGTCGTAGAGCATGTCGACCACTACGTGCGTGTAATTTTTGGGCGCGCCCGACTCTTCTTCCTGCATCTTGTTGATCTGCCGGATGAGCCGGTTGATGAGCCGCATCTTCAGGTCGTAGAGATCGTCGGAAATATCCACCTTGTAGTAGTGCGGATTGATGATACGTGTCTGCGTGTCGTTGAACGAAGCGAGGTTGGACTTGTAGTAGTCGCGTTTCTCGTAGATGGTGCGGGCATCTTCGAAGATGGTCCCGTTGTCGAAGGCGAGTTCCTGAAGCATCTTGCAGGTGTAGGAACCGGCCGGGAAGGTGGTGTACTTCGTCTCGTCGGCCTCGTCCACGATGTGCAGCTCCTCGCCGTTCTCGATGATCTTCGCGAAAGAGTCGCCGCGCAGGCAGGTGACATCGGCCTTGAACTTGCCGTCCTGGATGATGCGGTACGTCACCTGGAAGCCCGGATTGATAAGCTTCGCCTTGTCTTCGCTGCGCTTGAGGATGGGCTCGTCGTCCACCTGCACGAGCTTGTAGACATTGCCGAAGCACGGATTGTGCTTGCTCGTGGCGATGGCGTCGCCCACGCCGTAGCTGTCGATGGCAGCGCCCTGCTTCTCCAGGTCGGAGATGATGTATTCGTCGAGCGAGTTGGTCGCGAAAATCTTGCAGTTCTTCAGGCCCGCCGCGTCGAGCGCCTCGCGGCACTTCACGGAAAGGTAGGCGAGGTCGCCGCTGTCGAGGCGGACGCCGTAACCCTGCGGGTAGCTGTCGTCGATGCCGTTGGCCTTGAAGGCCTTGATGGCGTTCTTGATGCCGCATTTCAGCGTGTCGAAGGTGTCGATGAGCAGGATGAGGCCCTCACCCGTGTGCGTTTTGATGTAGGTGTCGAAAGCCTTGTACTCGCCCTCGATGGAACAGCCGAACGAAGTGGTGTAGCTGTGCGCCATCGTGCCGCTGGAGGGGAAGCCGAATTCCACGCCGGCAAGGATGTTCGAAGAACTGGCGCAGCCGCCGATGAAGGCCGCCTTGGCGCCGTACTGCGCCGCCCAGGGACCGTGGGCGCGGCGGGAACCGAATTCGCTGACCGGGTGCGAGGCGGCGCGCGTGACACGCGAAGCCTTCGTGGCGATGGCCATCTGGTGGTTCATGATGCAGAGCAGGGGCGTCTCGAGCACCTGCGCCTCGATGATCGGGCCGACGACCGTGATGATCGGTTCCTTCGGGAAAGCGATCTCACCTTCCTTCATGGCATAGACCTGGCCCGTGAACTTCATGTGCGCCAGGTACTCGCGGAATTCGCGGTATTCTTCGCCCGGGAGGAACTGCTCGAAGAAGCCGATGTCTTCGCTGCCGAGGCCCGCGATCATTTGCATCGCTTCGCGCGTGCCGCTGACCACCGCCCAGTTGTTGTTGTCGGGCGCCTTGCGGAAGAACAGGTTGAAGACGGCGATTTTGTCCTTCATGCCGTTCTCGTAGAAGGACTTGCCCATCGTATACTGATATTTGTCAGAGCAATAGGAAATATTGAGCATAGTACGCTAAGTTTGAATGTCCAGCGGAAGTTGCAGTTCGGAGAGCTTGCCCACGTCGTGGAGCACGAGGCCCGGCATGACGGCGGCGCGCACGGCATGCGTGCGGCAGACCGAAAGGTAAAAGTCGACGATCGAAAATTTCTCCGGCCAGTCGCGCATCAGCAGGAAAATGGCCGGGTCGATGCAGTGAATGCCCGAGAAGGCCAGGCGCGTGCAGCAGTCCGGGTCGATGCCCGGGTAGGGGCTGCGCACCTCGCCCGTGGCGATGTTCGTCCAGCCCACGAGCAGCCCGTCTTCATCGAAGAGGAAATAACGCTGCGTGGGGCGGTCGCTCACGAGGATGGTGGCCAGGTCGCCGGCACGGTGCTGCGCCCGGAACCAGGCCAGGTCCAGGTTGGAGAGGATGTCCACATTGTGGACCAGGAAAGGCGCGCCGTCATCCAGCAGGGGCGCGGCGTGGCGGATGCCGCCGCCCGTCTCGCGCAGCAGGTCGGTCTCGTCGGAAAAGGAGACTTTCACGCCGAAGCAGTCCTGCGCGGCCACATAGTCGCGGATCATGTCGGCGAAATGGTGCACGTTGATGACGATGTCGTCATAGCCCGCAGCCACCAGCTTGTGCATCACGTGCGCGAGCAACGGCTCGCCGCCCACGGGCACCAGGGCTTTGGGCATGGTGTCGGTCAGGGGTTTGAGGCGCGTGCCGAGACCGGCGGCAAAGACAAGGGCTTTCATCGGCTCAGAGTTCCTTCTCAATCTCGAGTTCGCGGTGCGTGATGCGCACGCGGATGCTGAACTTGGCCGCCAGATGCTCGGCCAGGTGCTCGGCACAGTAGACGGAGCGGTGCTGGCCGCCGGTGCAGCCGAAACTCACCATCAGGTGCGTGAACTTGCGCTCGATGAAGCGCTGCACGTGCGCGTCCACCAGTGCGTAGGCGTGGTCCAGGAAGGTCAGGACGCCGCCGTCGTCTTCCATGAACTTGATGACTTCGGGATCCATGCCCGTAAAGTGCTTGTAGTGCTCGTATTTGCCCGGATTCTCCAGGCCGCGGCAGTCGAACACGTAGCCGCCACCGTTGCCGCTGGCGTCGTTGGGGATGCCCTTCTTGTAGGCGAAGCTGAAGATGTCCACTTCGAGGCCGCGCTCCACGTTCATGTCGGAGAACTCCTTCAGGGAGGTCAGGTCGCCCAGCAGCTTGTTCAGGTAGGGATATTCTTCGAAAGGCTCCTTGAGCAGCCGGCGCAGGTTCTCCATGGCGTAGGGCACGCTCTGCAGGAAGTGCGGCTTCTTCTCGAAGTAACCGCGGAAGCCATAGGCGCCCAGCACCTGCAGGGTCCGGAAGAGGACGAAGTGGCGCAGCGTGCGCATGAAGTCGGCTTTGCTGATGGGCATATAGGGCTTCAGGGCGTCCAGGTAGGCGTCGATGAGCTCCATCTTGAAGTCTTCGGAATACGCGGCCTTGGCCTGCCAGATGAAGGAAGCCACGTCGTAGTAGACGGGACCCTTGCGGCCGCCCTGAAAGTCGATGAAGTAGGGCTCGCCGTAGCGGATCATCACATTGCGCGCCTGGAAGTCGCGGTAGAGGAAGGTGTCGGACATGCTCCGCATGAGCACGTCGGACATGGTGCGGAAATCCTTGTCAAGCTCGATCTCGCTGAATTCGAGGCCGGTGGCCTTGAGGAAGCAGTATTTGAAATAGTTCTGGTCGAACGAGATCATGCGTTCGTCGAACGCGGGCTGGGGGAAGCAGACCGAGAAGTCAAGACCTTTCGCTCCTTCGAACTGAATTTTGGGCAAGGCCCGGATGGCTTTGAAGATCAGCGCTTTCTCGGCTGGCGAATAGCTGCCTTTTTCTCGGCCCTCCGCCACCAGGCTGAAGAGGGTGTCGTCGCCCAGGTCTTCCTGCAGGTAGCAGGAGAAGTCACGGCTGTGGGCCAGGACGCGGGGGACGTTGAGCCCTTGGGCGAGGAAGTGCTCGGCCATCTTCCAGAAGGCGATGTTTTCGGGCACGGAGGTGCCGCGGGCACCGATCAGGGTGGTGTCGTTGCCGGTGATGCGGAAGTAGCGGCGGTTGCTGCCGGAGGACGGGAGTTCGTCCAGCTGGCGCACGGGCTGCTTCGTGTATTGTTCAAATAATGCTTTGACTGGATCCATTATACTATATCGGCCGTTTATTGCTTTGCTTCGCTTCGCTCTGGTTTTTGTCCCGCTCGCTGAAAAAAGCTCGCGGCTCCAAAAAACCACCCGCTCAGCTACGCTTAAAGTATTGTTAATGAATCGCAATAATGCGCGTCAGGTATAGCGTCAAAAACCCATAGCCGCCCGTGGCTCTGTGAACGGGAGGGGCCCAAAGCCTTGGCTTTGGGAGGGATAGCGCGAAGCGCGTAGGTTTTTGAGGCTATACCTGCAAGCATTGCGATTCATTTATCTTTCAAAGATAATCATTATTATTCAGCTTTCCAACCGACGGTCTGCACCAGGGTGATTTCCTGGGTGGGAGAGAGTTTGAGACGGGCGGCAAGGCTGTCTTTGGGAACCATCGCGCGGACGACCGTGGCCAGGCCTTCGGAGGCGCAGAACAGGTAGATGTTCTGGGAGATGAAGCCCGTGTCGACGTAGATGGTTTCGACGACGCCGCGGGGCGTCTTGCCGGTGACAGCCTCGGTGCGGGCGACGAAGGCCAGTTCAGCGGCGGCGGTGCCGACGTAGTCCTGGGCGCCGGAGGCGGCGCGGAGGTCTTCGGTGCTTAGCTGCAGGAGCCGGTTGGCTGCGGCGTCATAGCGGTAGGCGCCTTCGGGAAGCAGCACATAGATGTCGGTCTCCTGACGGTTGTGTGAGGAGGGCGCGGCCCGGCGCTTGTCGGTGATGAAACCCCAGGCGGCCCAGAGGAGGTCGGAAAGGAGCTGCAGGTCAGCGGGATCGTCGAGGCGGAAACGGCGCCGACTGAAGGTGCGCACCGAACGGCGTGCCTGTATAGCATCGCGCAGCGGCATACCGCCGCTGCGCTGTGCTTCAGGGAGTCGGATGTCGCCCACGGCTTATCCGAGCTTCGGGCCGGCAGCCACGAGAGCCTTGCCTGCCTTGTTGTATTCGTATTTCTTGAAGTTCTTGATGAAACGGGCGGCCAGATCCTTGGCTTTCTCGTCCCACTGCTTCGGATCGGCGTAGGTGTCGCGCGGATCGAGGATCGCGGTGTCGACGCCTTTGAGCTTGGTCGGGACTTCAAAGTCGAAGTAGGGGATCTTCTTGGTCTTGGCCTTGTCGATGCTGTGATCGAGGATGGCGTCGATGATGCCGCGGGTATCCTTGATGGAGATGCGTTTGCCCGTGCCGTTCCAGCCGGTGTTCACGAGGTAGGCCTTGGCGCCGCTCTTCTTCATCTTCTTGACCAGCTCCTCGGCGTATTTGGTCGGATGGAGCTCCAGGAAGGCCTGGCCGAAGCAGGCGGAGAAGGTCGGGGTGGGCTCGGTGATGCCGCGCTCGGTGCCGGCCAGCTTGGCGGTGAAGCCGCTCAGGAAGTAGTACTTCGTCTGCTCGGGGGTCAGGATGCTCACCGGAGGCAGCACGCCGAAGGCGTCGGCGCTCAGGAAGATGACCTGCTCGGCGGCAGGGCCCTGGCTTTCCGGACGGACGATCTTCTCGATGTGGTAGATCGGGTAGCTGACGCGGGTGTTCTCGGTGACTTTCTTGTCGGCGAAGTCGATCTTGCCCTTCTTGTCGACGGTCACGTTCTCGAGGAGCGCGTCGCGGTGGATGGCGCCGTAGATGTCGGGCTCAGCTTCCTTGTCGAGGTTGATGACCTTGGCATAGCAGCCACCTTCGAGGTTGAAGACGCCCTTGTTGTCCCAGCCGTGCTCGTCGTCGCCGATCAGGAGGCGTTTCGGGTCGGTGGAGAGAGTGGTCTTGCCGGTGCCCGAGAGGCCGAAGAAGATGGCGGTGTTCTCGCCGTTCATGTCGGTGTTGGCCGAGCAGTGCATGGCGGCGATGCCTTTGAGCGGGAGGTAGTAGTTCATCATGGAGAACATGCCTTTCTTCATCTCGCCACCGTACCAGGTGTTCAGGATCACCTGCTCGCGGCTGGTGACGTTGAAGGCGACGCAGGTATCGCTGCGGAGACCGAGCTCCTTGAAGTTCTCGACCTTGGCCTTGGAGGCGCAGTACACCACGAAGTCGGGCTCCTGGTCGAATTCCTTCTGGTTCTTCGGACGGATGAACATGTTGGTCACGAAGTGGGCCTGCCAGGCCACCTCCATGATGAAGCGCACTTTCATGCGGGTGTCGGCATGGGTGCCGCAGAAGCCGTCGACCACGAACAGACGCTTGCCGCTGAGCTGTTTCTGGGCCATCTTCTTGACTTCCTTCCACACTTTTTCGCTCATCTTGTGGTTATCGTTGGGGTACTCTTCGGTGGTCCACCAGATCTCGCCCGGAGCGCCTTCCTTCGTGGTCTTGTCGTAGACAATGTATTTGTCTTTGGGGCTGCGGCCGGTGAACACGCCGGTCATCACGTTGATGGCGCCCAGCTCGGTGACGACGCCTTTGTCGTAACCCTCGAGGCCGGGTTTGGTTTCTTCGTTGTAGAGAACCTCATACGTGGGGTTGTAGAGCACCTCTTTCGTGCTCTTGATACCGTACTGTTTCAGATCAATGCTAGGCATAGTATAAATGAATTAAACAATAGACGAATTTGATGTCGCAAAGATATTCTTTTTTATTCAAACAAAAAATCACTAATTTTGGTGACGCGTAAGATATGCAAAAATTGTGCTAGGATGTTAAAGACACTGCAGCGACATTGGGGATACGAGCGCTTCCGGCCCATGCAGGCCGAGATTATCACGGAAGCGCTGGCGGGGAGGGACGTGCTGGCGATCCTGCCGACTGGCGGGGGGAAGAGCATCTGCTTCCAGGTGCCGGCCCTGATGCAGGACGGCCTCTGCCTGGTCGTCTCGCCGCTGATCGCCCTGATGAAAGACCAGGTCCAGCATCTGCGCGACCGCGGCATCCCGGCCCTGGCCGTCTATTCCGGCATGACATACCGGGAGATCGACATCACGCTCGACAATGCCGTCTACGGCGACTACAAGTTCCTCTACGTCTCGCCCGAGCGGCTCCGCACGCCGCTGTTCCAGACGCGCCTCCAGCGCATGCACGTCAACTTCCTGGTGGTCGACGAGGCGCACTGCATCTCCCAGTGGGGCTACGATTTCCGCCCCGACTACCTGGAGATTGCGGCCATGCGCCAGCTTATCGGCCCGCAGGTGCCGGTCATCGCCCTGACCGCCACCGCCACACCCGTCGTGGCCAAGGACATCATGGAGAAGCTGGGCTTCCGCCGGGAGAACCTGCTCACCGGCGACTTCGCCCGCCCGAATCTCTCCTACATCTTCCGCAAGACCGACGACAAGATGGGCCAGCTGCTGAAAGTGTGTGAAAGCGTGGAGGGCAGCGGCATCGTCTACGTGGCGCGCCGCAAAAGCGCCGAAGACATCGCCGCTTTCCTGCGCAGCCGCGGCATGGCCGCCGAAGCCTATCATGCCGGCATGCCGCATGAGGCCCGCAGCCGCGTGCAGGAAGCCTGGAAGGCAGGGGAGGCCCGCCTCATCGTCTCGACCAACGCCTTCGGCATGGGCATCGACAAGCCCGACGTACGCCTGGTCTGCCACTATGACATGCCCGACACCCTCGAGGGCTATTATCAGGAAGCCGGCCGGGCCGGACGCGACGGGCGCAACGCCTTCGCCGTGCTGCTGTGGAACCGCAGCGACGTCGCCCGCCTGCGCCAGACTCTCCGCAGCTCGTTCCCGCCGCTCGACACCATCCGGGAGATCTACCAGCAGGTGTGCAGCTACCTGGGCTTCGCCTATGAGGAAGGGAAGGACGCCTGCGTGAAATTCGAGGTCGAGCATTTCGCGCGCCGCTTCCACGTGCCTGCCAGCACCGCCTGGTACGCTGTCAAGTACCTGGAGACCGCCGGGTACTGGACCCTCAGCGAGACGCTGCAGATTCCGGCGAAGATCCAGTTCACGGTGAGCCGCGACGAGCTCTACCGCATCCAGCTGGGCAGCGCCGACACCGACCGTTTCTTGAAGCTCCTGCTGCGCATGTACACCGGCCTGTTCACCGAATACGTGCCCGTCGACCTCGACAAGATCGCCCGGGCCGGCCGCTATGCACCCGCCGTCGCCGAGGAGAAGCTCCGCGAACTCGCACGCCGCCAGGTTCTCAAATTCATCCCCGCCATCAATGCACCGATGCTCACCCTCCATACGGAACGCCTGGTTCCCAAGAACCTTCGCCTGCCGCAGCAGGACTGGGACGAACGCGTCAGCCGGCGGACCGGCCGCCTCGACGCCTTTGTCGGCCTGGTGGAGAACGACACCGAATGCCGCTGCATGCAGATGTACCGCTATTTCGGCCAGACTGTTGAAAAACCGTGCGGAAAATGCGATGTCTGCCGTTTGCAAAATCCAAGAGAATGACTTACCTTTGGGCTTCGATATTGATTCCAAACAATACGATACCTCAATGAAAAGAATCTTTTCCCTGATCGCTGCCTTCGCCTTTGGCGCGGGCATTTTTGTATCTGCCCAGCAGATGCCGGCGATTCCGGTCGACCCGCAGGTGCGCATCGGCCAGCTTGAAAACGGATTGACCTATTACATCCGGCACAACGAGGAGCCGAAAGGACAGGCCAACTTCTACATCGCCCAGAAAGTGGGTTCCATCCTGGAAGACGAGTCGCAGCGCGGCCTGGCGCACTTCCTCGAGCACATGTGCTTCAACGGCACGGAGCATTTCGCCGGCAACGGCGTGGTCAAGTACTGCGAGAGCATCGGTGTGAAGTTCGGCGCCGACCTGAATGCCTATACCAGCATCGACGAGACCGTATATAATATAGACAACGTCCCCGTGGCCAAGGTGCCCGAGGCCATCGACTCCTGCCTGTGGATCCTCCACGACTGGGCGGACGGCCTGCTGCTCACCCCGGAGGACATCGACGGCGAGCGCGGCGTGATCCACGAAGAGTGGCGCAGCCGCCAGAACGCGCAGATGCGTCTGTACGAAAAGATCCTCCCTGTCATCTATCCGGGCAACAAATACGCCGAGCGCATGCCGATCGGCCTGATGGAAGTCGTCGACAACTTCCCGTACCAGGTGCTCCGCGACTATTATGAAAAATGGTATCGCCCCGACCAGCAGGGCATCGTGGTGGTCGGTGACATCGACGTGGACGCCGTGGAAGCCAAGATCAAGGACATCTTCGGCACCATCGCCAAACCCGAGAACCCCGCCGAGCGCTACTACGTGCCGGTCGAAGACAACGACGAGACCATCGTCGCCATGGCATCCGACAAGGAGTTCCCGTCGGCCCTGAGCTTCATCTTCTGGAAGCACGAGGCTTACCCCAACGAGATGAAGGGCGACATGAACTACCTGATCTACCAGTACGCCATGGGTATGGCCGACCTGATGCTCAACGAGCGCCTGCAGGAATTCACCCAGCTGCCCGAGCCGCCGTTCATGATGGCCCAGTTCGGTGCGGACGAGGACTTCTTCATCGCCAAGACCAAGAAGAGCTTCATGGGTTATCTGGCCTGCAGTGAAGACAAACTGTCCGACGCTGTCTCCACCGTATGGCGCGAGATCCTGCGTGCCAAACGCAACGGCTTTACCGCCAGTGAATATGAGCGCGCCCGCAGCGAATACCTGAGCCAGGTCGAATCGCGCTACAACGCCCGCGAGAAGAAGAACAGCGCTTCGTACTGCACGGAGTACGTACGCCACTTCATCGACCGTGAGCCGATCATGGGCGTCGAGAACGAATTCGCCCTCGCGCAGCAGCTGGCCCCGAACATCCCGGTCGAGGTGATCAACCAGGTCTTCGGCCAGATGGTGGAAGAAGGCAAGAACATCGTGGTGGCCTGCATGCTCCCCGAGAAGGAAGGTGTGGTCTATCCGACGGAAGCCGAAATGAAACAGCTGCTCGCCAGTGTGGCCGCCGAGACCATCGCGCCGTATGAGGACAAGGTCTCCGACGAACCGCTGATGGCCGTCCTGCCGACGCCCGGCAAGGTCAAGAAGACCCAGCCCGCCCAGTTCGGCTATACCAAATACACGCTTTCGAACGGCGCCGTGGTCTATGTGAAGACCACCGATTTCAACAAGGACCAGATCCTGCTCCGTGCCTTCAGCGAAGGCGGCATGTCGCAGTACTCTCTCGACGAGGCGCTCAATCTCAAGAACCTCGACCTGATCACCGAGGGCGGCGTGGGCAACTTCAGCGCCACGGAACTCACCAAGGCGCTGGCCGGCAAGCAGGTGTCCGTCAGACCGGTCATCGGCAGCTACGAAGAGGCCATCCGCGCCAATTCCACGCCGAAGGACTTCGAGACCATGATGCAGCTGGTTCACCTCTATTTCACGGCCCAGCGCACCGACTACGACGCCTTCAAGTCGTGGCAGAACAAGACGCGCGCCCAGCTCAAGAACCAGGAGGCCCAGCCGATGACGGCCCTGCAGGATTCGCTCACCAAGGCCCTCTATAACGGCAATCCGCTTCCCGGCCGCATGAAAGCCGCCGACGTCGACAACGTGGACTACGACCGCATCATGCAGATCGGCCGCGAGCGCTTCGCCAATGCCGCCGACTTCACCTTCATCATCACCGGTGCCTTCGACGAGGCCACGATGCTGCCGATGGTGGAGCAGTACATCGCTTCGCTGCCGTCCAAGGGCAAGCCCGAAAAGGCCCGCTCGCTCGGCTTGCGCTTCGCCCAGGGCCACAACGACGTGATCTTCCCCAAGGATATGGAAGTGCCGATGGCCGTGGTGGTCTACATGGAAACCGCCGATGGCGTCTACAACCTCCGCAACGACCTGACCATGGACATCGCCAACCAGATCCTGGACATCATCTACACCGAAGAGATCCGCGAGAAGGAAGGCGGCACCTACGGCGTGAGCACGGGAGGCGGTTACAACTACTCCTACGTGCCGGAGACCCAGGCATACCTGCAGATTGTCTACCAGACAAGCCCTGAAGATTATGCCCGCCTGAACAAGCGCATCGAGGAGCTGCTCGCCGACTTCGCCCAGAACGGTCCTTCCGAGGCCAATCTCGCCAAGGTGAAAGACTACATGCACAAGAAATACCAGGAGAACCTGCGTGAGAACGCCTACTACAACGGTGTCCTCACCGGCTACCTGCGCTACGGGGTCGACCAGATGACCGATTACGAAAAAGTCCTGGATTCCATCACGGCCCAGGATGTGGCCAAAGCCGTGCGCGACCTGCTCGCCCAGGGCAACCAGACCCTCGTCATCATGTACGGTGAAACCAAATAGAACGTATAGATCATGAGCCAGCTTCATATCATTGACCACCCTATGATCCAGCACAAGCTCTCGATCATGCGTGACATCCGTACCGGCGCGAAAGATTTCCGCCAGCTCCTGACCGAAATCTCCCTGCTCATGGGCTATGAGGTCACCCGCGACCTCCCGCTCGAACCCGTCGAGATTGAAACGCCCATGTGCAAGACGACCGCCCGCGTCATCTCCGGCAAGAAGCTCGCCATCGTCCCGATCCTGCGTGCAGGACTCGGGATGGTGGACGGCCTGCTGACGCTGCTGCCCGTTGCCAAGGTGGGCCATATCGGCCTGTACCGCGACGAGACGACGCACCTGCCGGTCTCTTACTATTGCAAGATGCCGTCCGACATCTGCCACCGCCTGGTGATCGTCACCGACCCGATGCTCGCCACCGGCGGCAGCTCTTCCGACGCGCTCACGATGCTCAAGAAAAACTATGGTTGCACCCAGCTGCGCCTGATGTGCCTGGTGGCTGCACCCGAGGGGGTCAAGAAACTGCAGAAGGATCACCCCGACGTGGATATCTACACGGCAGCCCTCGACGAAGAACTCAACAGTGACGCTTACATCCTCCCGGGCCTCGGTGATGCAGGCGACCGTATTTTTGGAACAAAATAATGCTCTGGTACTATCTCCTTACAGCAGTCCCGCTCGGCCTGTTCATCGTCTATCTCCTGGTGATGGACTCGTTCAAACTGACCAAATGGTCAACACTGGTTTCCAGCATCGTCGGCGGCATGCTGATATATCTGCTGTCCTGGCTGATCTGCCGCATCCCGGCGATCGGCCAGAACAAGCTGATGATCTCTATTGTCGAAGAACTGTGCAAAGGTGCGCTCCTCTATCTGTTGATCGCCCGGCACAAGGTGGGACTGCTGGGAGATGCCACCATCTACGGTTCGGCCATCGGCGCCGGCTTCGGCCTGATGTCGAACTGTTTCCATCTTCATCACCTGCTGGCCGAAGGTGCCGTGAATGGCTGGCATACGATCTTCCTGGGCTTTGAGGCCGCGGTGATGCACATCGGTTGCACCTCACTGCTGGCCATGGCGCTCATGATGGTCAATCAGGGCAAGTTCGGCCACAGCCAGCGCGCCAAGATCCTGGGCACCGTCATCAGTTACGCCGTCACCATCGTCGTTCACTACGTGCACGCGCTCGAGCCCATCGATCCGCTCATCCTGACGGCCTTGCTGGTGGCGTACTACGTCGTGAGCAAGCGCTCGCTCTTCAAGAAGAACAGCAAGTTCGTGCACGAATGGCTCGACGAAGGCATCAACAACGAGATAATCCTGCTGGGCGCCCTCAAGCGCGGCGAGTTCGCCGGCACGCGGGCAGGGGAGTACCTGCTCACGCTGAAAGAGCGCTTTGAGCCCGAAGATTTCTTCGACATGTACTGCTACGTACAGAACTACCTGGAACTTTCGATTGCAGCCCGCAGCAATCTTATCCTGAAGGAAGCCGGCATCGAGCCGGTGCGCGACCCGGAAAACCGGGCACGCCTGAGCGAGATGATGGTCCTGCGGAAGCGCATCGGCCCCACGGCGGTAGCGGCACTGGAGCCCATCGTGGACCGAAGTCAGGTCAACCAGTGGGCGATGTCAAGTCTTGTTTGACGGGGCTCTGCCCCGAACCCCGCCGCTCCGGCCTGCTATTACGAAGGCTATCGCAACGGCCTCCGCTAGCGCCTGATGGCGCGGGAGTCATCATCCGTTCACCTTCCTCCTCTTTACTCGATTGAGTTGATGTCGACGAGGTTGTTCAGGATGGCGTAGGCTGTCAGGCCGGCGACCGTCTTGATGCCGGTCTTGCGCGTGATGTTCTTGCGGTGCGTGATGACCGTGTTGATGGAAATGTGGTGCTTGTCGGCGATTTCTTTATTGAGCAGACCCTGGGCCACGCTCACCAGGATTTCTTTCTCACGCCCCGAGAGTTCCTCGCGTTCCGGCTCTTCCCACGCCAGGGCCACGCTGCGCGGTGCGGTCTGCAGGCGCACCAGCGGCGCAAGCACTTCATCTTCGATGCAGGTGTGCCGGTCGATGTCGTGCTGGAGCGTGTAGATGGCCATCAGGATCTCGCGGCGCCGGCGCGGGTCGCACGCATCGGGCAGGGACTTCAGGATGAGGTTCTTGACGTCGGAGAGGGTCTCGTGGATCTGCGTGTGGTTGGGGAAGACGCACTGCTGCTCCTCAGAAGCGAAATGGTGCTCCAGCTCCCGGCGGAAATCGGCCAGGAAACGGCGGATGACCTGTTTCTGCGCCTCGGTGCAGGGCTGCGTCAACGCTTCGATGCCTTCGCTCAGGCGGGGCAGCGCCTCTTCGATGTAATAGTCGTGCGAGCGGTGCAGGTACGCGAGCACGTCTTCGACGCGGCAGTTGCGCAGCTGGCTGAGCGCGGGGCGGAAAAGGGGATCGGAATATACTTCGCAGAGCAGCAGGAAAGTATCTGTGTCCACATCGCAGCTCCGGCACAGCGTCTCGACGGTCTGCTCGCCGAAACTCCGGTCAAGACCCAGGCGGGTGCAGAGGGTCAGCAGGTGGAAATCGCACTCCACCAGCTCCGCCATTTTCATTTTCCGGTTGAATCTCACCATTCCGTCACATCGCTGCGTTTTGCAAAAATAACAAAAAAACACTATTTTTGTTTGATTAATACGACCAGAACCAACCATGACCAAAGAAACTGTCTTCGAAGGGCTCAAGGAAATTCTTGCCAGCGTCAAGCCCAAACTCGATCCGTCCAACATCAGTTTTGACAGCAAGTTGCTCACCGACCTGGGCATCGACTCTCTCTCGATGCTGCTGCTTTCGCTGGCGGCGGAAAACAAGTTCAACATGCGCTTTGCTTCCGACGTCAAGTTCGAAACCGTCGGCGATGTGTGCGACTACATTGTCAAGGCTGCCAACCAAGCATAACCGAATTAGACCATATACCATGAACCGACACGACTATTTCTACAACATGGTCGCCGCTGAAGACATGCAGCGTCTCCGTTATATCCCGACCGTTTCCGAATTCGTCGACTGGATCGCCGCCGAATATGCCGATATGCCGGCTCTTTCCGACCTGACCCGGACGTACACCTATCAAGAGATGTGTGAGCGCATCGCCCGCCGCCGCGCCTTCATCGAGGAGCTCGGCCTGCAGAAAGGCGCGCACATCGCCGTCTTCGACCGCAACAGCCAGGACGCCATCGAGCTCTTCCTGGCCATCACCAGCGCCGGCTATGTGGCCATGATGTTCCCGTCCGCCCTGCCGGAGCAGGCCGTCATCGGCTGCTGCATGAAGTTCGACATCTCCGCCCTCTTCGTGCGCGACGAATTTGCGCCGCTGTGCACGAAACTGCAGGGCGTGAAGGTCGTTCCGGCATCGAGCATCGCCGACAAGGGAATCCCCGCTGCCAGGGTCGACAAGGAGAGCCCCGCCGCCATCTTCTTCACCGGCGGCACCACGGGCGCCCCGAAGGGCGCCGTGCTGAGCCACCGCGCCCTGATGCGCGGCAGTTTCAACGCCATCTTCAAGCCCGGCAGGGTCATCGGCGTGCACCGCTACATCGCGCTGCTGCCGCTCAGCCACGTGTTCGGCCTGATCGCCGGCACCATGGGCTGCTTCTATACCGGCAACCTCATGCATACCTGCGAGGACATGAAGGCCACCATCGGCAAACTGCCCGTCATCAAGCCGACCATCCTGGTCATCGTGCCGGGTATCTGCGACATCCTGGCCGGCTTGTGCAAGATGTACGGCCCGCAGTTCCTTGGCGGCCAGCTTCGCCAGATCATCTCGGGTGCCGCCAATGTGCCGCCGCGCCTCGTGGAGATCTTCACGAAGCTGGGCGTCGAATTCTGCTTCGGCTACGGTCTGACGGAAGGCGCGAACCTGACTTCCGCCAACGCGGACGCCGTGGAGAAACCCACCTCCATCGGCCGCGTCTATCCCGATCAGGAATACAGGATCGTCGACGGCGAGCTCTGGACGAAGGGCGACAACACCTTCTCCGGCTATTACAAGGATCCGGAGAACACGAAAGCGGCATTCGGCGAGGACGGCTGGCTCCGCACGGGTGACCTGGTGCGCGAGGACGAGGAGGGTTTCCTCTACATCGTGGGCCGCATCAAGAACCTGATCATCCTGCCGAACGGCGAGAACGTGAGCCCTGAGTCACTCGAGGAGCCCTTCTATGCCGACGCCTGCGTCCGCGACGTGATGGTGAAAGAGGTAGAGATGAACGGTGAAAAAGTCATCGGCATCGAGATCCTGCCGCAGATGCCGGCGTTTGACGGGAAGTCCTGGGAAGAGGTGGAAGCCTACATGACGGCGCTGGTCGAGAAGATCAATGCGACGCTGCCTTCGACGCACCGCATTGCGAAAGTGACCGTGCGCAAGGAGGATTTCAAGCGCACGGGCAGCATGAAGGTCGCTCGCAATTAATATAGTATTCTTAAAGAGGGCTTTGCTACGCTTCGCTCTGGTGTTCGTCTCGCTCCCGAAAAAAGGTCGCTTCGCCGGACACCACCCGCTCCGCTCGGCAAAGCTCTCTTTATGCCCAGATTAGCAGGCCTGTACAGATAATGGCGCCGGAGACGAAAAGGTCGATCAGGCAGTAGCCCATGATGTCCTTGGCATTCAGTTTGGCAATGGCCAGGGCCGGGATGGCCCAGAAAGGTTGGATGAGATTCGTCCACGCATCGCCCCAGGCGATGGCCATGCCCGTCAGGCCCGGATCCACGCCCAGGTCGGCGCCCGCCGTGAACATGATGGGGGCCTGGATGGCCCAGTGACCGCCTCCCGAAGGTACGAACATGTTCAGGATGGCCGCGCAGAGGAAGGTGAAGAGCGGGTAGGAGGTCGGCGTCGAGATCCGGATGCAGGCGTCGCTGATCACCGTACCCAGGCAAATGCCGGAGTGCCCCACGCCCATGATGATACCCATGATGCCCGCGTAAAAGGGGAACTGCAGGATGATGCCCGAAGCCCCCGAGGCCGCTTTCGTGAACGCACCTACATAAGCCTGCGGCGTCTTGTGCAGGATGACGCCCAGGAACAGAAAGATCAGGATCACGGTGTTCAGGTCAAGCGAGCCGCCCCGGAAAAAGAGCTTGATGACCACGTAGGAGAGACCCAGCAGGGAGATGATTCCGCTCAGGACGCGGCTGTTCTCCATCTTTTCAGCGGGCGTTTCGGGCTTTTCCTTCGTCTTTACGGGTTCGTCCTGCAGCAGCAGGGGATCGACCATCAGCACCTGGTTGCCCTTGGGGTGCATGAGCGTGTTGACCAGCACCAGCGCCATGATGACCAGGGCCACCATGACGAGGTTGTGCGGATCGAGGATGGTCTGCGAGATGGGTACGGGGTTGGTGAGCGCGCCGCGGGTGATCTCTTCCAGCCCGTTGCCCGGCGTGGCCATGGTCAGCGGAATGGAGCCTGATATGCCCGCGTGCCAGACGACGAAACCGCTGTAGGCCGAGGCGATGAGCAGGCGGTAGTCCACGCCGCGCAGCTTGCGGGCGATTTCCCGGGCGAACACCGCGCCGACGATCAGGCCGAAGCCCCAGTTGAGCCAGCAGGCGACCGCCGAGACACCCGTTACCAGTGCGATGGCGCCGCCCGGTGTCCTGGGGAGAGAAGCCAGGGCGCTGATGCCTTTCTTCACCGCGGGGGCTGCCGCCAGGGTCGAACCGCATACCAGCACGAGCGCCATCTGCATGGCGAAGGCCAGCAGCGACCACACGCCGCCGCCCCAGTGCTCGACCACCTCGAGCGGCGTCTGGCGGCACACCGGCATGGCGATGAGAAAGGCCAGGACGGTGAGGATGACGGCGAAAATAAATGGCTCAGGGAGATAGCGTTGCACGAGCTTGACGCTGCCGCGGATGATTTTCTGGAACATTGCGCGAAGAATTGGTGTACAAAGTTACTTTATTTTTCTATCTTTGCGCCATTAAACCGGACTATGAAGAATTTTCTCTTTTCCAACGGCTATTCCATCACCTTCGACCCGCTCGCCTCGCTGACGGGTTGCGGCCTCGTGCCGTTGGGAGTCCGCTAACCCTCAAATAATACAAATACTCGAAATGAAAAGATTGTTTGTTTTGTTTGCCTTCCTTCTGCTTTCGTGTGCATTCAATGCACAAGATGTAAAAGCACAGTCGGAGGGCACTTTGATGATTGTACCCCGGCTCAACGCAGAACCCATGTACACGATCCCGAGCAAGGAGTGGTCCTTCGACCTGGGAGAAACCGCGCTGTACACCGTCTTCGACGGGAACCTGGGCAATTATTTCTCGTTCTCCTTCGCCAACCGCTGGTTCGCCTATACGGACTCTTTTGATAACGTGAAGGACCTTTACCGGAATACCTGGCGGGCGGATGAGAACAACTGGGTGACGTGGGCCAACGTGTCGCTGCATCTCGGCAATTTCTCGCTGACCCTGGGCAAGGACTGCATTCATTTCGGGACCTTCGAGACCGACGCCTACGACTTTGACGCGCACTGGCAGCTGAACTCGGTGCTCTGGAACAACTACCAGGTGTACCAGTGGGGCGGCAGCCTCGGCTGGACCAGCAGCGACGAAAGCACGACCCTGCTGCTGCAGATGACCTCCGACCAGACGATGGTCAGGCCCTTCGGCAGCAAGAACCTGGGTGACTATGCCTACAACCTCTTCGCTTCGCACGAGGCGGACCGCGTGACGGTGATGGGCTCCTTCGGCCATAATTCCATCGGCTGGATGGGTGCCTTCGGCGTCAAGTTCGACGTCTCCGATAACGTGGCCGTCACGGGAGACGGCTATATCGCTGCTGACTATTTCGGCGTTACCGCCAAGGTGGATGCGGCCCTCAGCGACAAGTTCACCTTGTTTGCCAAGTGCGGCTTCGATGACTGCAACACGGACTGGCTGCCCGCTGGCAAGTTTCTTTTCGGCGGTGTAGGCGCTTACTGGTATCCGCTCCGCGACAGCAAAGACCTGCGCATCCACGCCCTGTGTAACTACGACAGCTTCCATAAGGCCGTCGAATGCTCGGCCGGCATCACCTACGCATTGAACCTCAAGCTCTTCTGATAGATGGCAGCGAAGAATGACATCATCATCAGCCTGGACCACATTTCCAAGTCGTTCGGCGACAAGAAGGTCCTCGATGACATCTCTCTTTCGATCAAGCGGGGCGAATTCGTGACCTTCCTCGGCCCCTCCGGCTGCGGCAAAACTACGACGCTTCGCCTGATCGCCGGCTTCGGCAAGCCCGACGAGGGCACCGTCACCATGGAGGGAAAGGTCATCAACGACATTCCGCCGTACCAGCGCAAGCTCAACACGGTGTTCCAGCGCTATGCACTCTTCCCGCACCTCGACGTGTACGACAACGTGGCCTTCGGTCTGAAGCTGCAGAAGGTGCCGGAAGCAGAGATCGAAAAGCGCGTAAAAAAGGTGCTGAAGCTCGTGAGCATGTCGGACTACGAAGACCGCGACGTGGAGTCGCTTTCCGGCGGCCAGCAGCAGCGTGTGGCCATCGCCCGCGCGCTGATCAACCAGCCGCGCGTGCTGCTCCTCGACGAGCCCCTGGCAGCCCTCGACCTGAAGATGCGCAAGGACATGCAGATCGAGCTCAAGGAGATGCACAAGAAGCTGGGCATCACCTTCATCTA
>CAMVKH010000010.1 GCA_947168065.1 uncultured Bacteroidales bacterium | reverse complement strand
TGAAGTAGCCCAGGAAGTCGTCGATGAACTTCTGCGTGAGGGCGCGGGCTTCCATATAGGCCTTCATGTTGATGTCCTTCACCTGGAAACCGGCATCCTTGAGCATGGCGCGGATGGTGATCACGTCGGGATGGATCTTGCCCCAGGAGAGCGGTTCCATGGCTACGTCGAGCACATCGACACCGGCCTTGGCGGCCTCGAGCATCGAAGCGACGGAGAAACCGGGACCCGTATGGCCGTGATACTGGACGATGATGTCGGGGTGTTTCTTCTTGATCCCCGCGATGATCTGGCCGACCGACCAGGGACGGCCGATACCGGCCATATCCTTGAGGCAGATTTCCTGCGCACCGGCTTCGATGAGCTTCTCAGCCAGAGAGGTGTAATACTCCACGGTATGGATCGGGGAGTACGTGATGCACAGGGAAGCCTGGGGGATCATGCCGCCTTCGATGGCGTACTTGATCGAAGGGATGATGTTGTTGGCATCGTTCAGGCCGTCGAAGATACGCGTGATATCGACGCCCTGGGCGTGCTTGACCTTGTACATGAGCTTGCGCACATCGACAGGGCAGGGGTACATGCGGAGGGCATTCAGACCACGGTCGAGCATGTGGGTCTGGATACCCGCCTTATGAAGCGGCTCCGTAAAGGCACGGACCGCCTTGTTCGGGTTCTGGCCATAGAGGAGCTGGACCTGTTCGAACGCACCGCCGTTCGTTTCCACGCGGTCGAAGCACCCCATGTCGATGATTACTGGAGCTATTTCTTTGAGCTGGTCGACCCGGGCCGTATATTTGCCGGATGACTGCCACATGTCTCGATAAACGAGCGAAAATTTGATTTCACGAGCCATATCGTAGGGTTGTAGTTATGATTTGTATGGAAATTCCGTCAAAACATTATGCAAATGTAGCGAAATAATCAAAGAAAAACAATATCTTTGCACGTGCAAACCGGCCTCCGTAGTTTAATGGATAGAATTTCAGATTCCGGTTCTGACGGTTGCGGTTCGATTCCGCACGGGGGTACGAAAAAAGCTCGGCGACAGCCGAGCTTTTTTCGTATTCCCGTGCGGGGTGAAAAACCTATTGTATTTGCGCGACAAAAATTAAAGTGTATCTTTGCATCATAAATTAACGTGTAATATTGCAAGAATATGGCAATACCTTCAGAGAAACTTGCACAGTCGCTCGACGTTCTGAGACAGATACAAGAGTCGAAGAGTAGCCCTGTAATCAGGTCTTCGGAGATCAGCAGAACCCATCAGGAACGTCTTGTTGAAAACGGCTTTCTGATGAAAGTCGTCGGGGGATGGTATATTCAGTCAGATCCTGCAGCCGAGTCCGGCGATACGACGGCCTGGTATATTTCATACTGGAGGTTCATTTCCGAGTATGTGCGCGAAAAGCTTGGAGATGAATGGTGTCTGTCGGCTGAGGTGTCATTGGCTGTTCAGACTGGCAATTGGACTGTCCTTCCACAATTGATTATACGCTCGCGAAAGTGCAACAACACAAGCGTGAGCCTTCCTTTCGGATGCAGTATTTTTTTTCTGAAAGCGGATTGCGCAGCCGATATTGACACGGAAAGCCGATATGGTTTGAATGTTTACAGCATCCCCGAAGCTTTGGTGATGTCATCGCCGATTCTTTTCCAGCGCAGCAGCATCACTGCCAGAACGGCTCTTTCCGCTATAAGGGATTCATCGCAGGTGCTGCCATACCTTCTCGACAAGGGACGTTCGTCACGCGCAGGTAGATTGATAGGTGCATTCAGGAATGTCCAGATGCTTTCGGTCGCCGATGAGATTAAAACCACGATGAATCGTTTCGGATACGTTATCCGTGAAGAAGATCCATTTACCGACAAGTATGAGTTTGTCAGGGACCTGTCACCCTATGCCACGCGCATTCGCCTGATGTGGAAAAGTATGCGCGATGTGGTACTAGCTGTTAAACCTTCCGTACCTGCAGGAATCGGCATCGAAGCCTATATGAAGGATGTTGAAGACCGATATAAGTTGGATGCCTATCATTCTTTGTCGATAGAGGGATACAAGGTTTCCGAAGAACTTATTGAGAAAGTCCGCAGCGGCAACTGGAAGCCGGACGAGAATGCGTCCGACAAAGAAGATAAAACCGCCCTTGCGGCACGTGGATATTGGCAGGCATTTCAGGAAGTCAAGAAAAGCCTGCTGGCAATTTTCGATGGCAAGAATGCTGGCGTTGTTGTTGAGAAAGACCACAGGATATGGTATCAGGAGATGTTCGCTCCGTCTGTGATGGCCGGTATAATCAAAGCAGGAGATATTGTAGGGTATAGGACTGCGCAGGTCTATATCCGCAATTCGATGCATACACCGCTCAATCCCGAGGCTGTCCTGGATGCGATGCCGGTACTTTTTGACCTGCTTAAAAGTGAAGAAGATGCGTGGGTGAGGGCTGTGCTGGGTCATTTCATCTTCACTTTCATACACCCGTATATGGACGGTAACGGCCGAATGGGAAGATTTATGATGAACGTAATGCTGGCATCCGGAGGTTATAGATGGACTATCATTCAAAAGGAAATCCGAGACAAATATATGTCTGCGCTTGAACGGGCGAGTGTTCAAGGAGACATAAGCGAATTTGCATCCCTCCTCGCCGGCATCGTTGGCTGAGGAGGACGCCGATACTTATCAGAGAGAATTTCGTATATTTGTGTATAGCTTAATTCTACTGTTTTCGAATGCGTCGTCGTCTTTTATACTGCTTTGCCCTTTCTTTGGTCCTTCTCCTCCTGGCCTCCTGTGCCAGCCGGCGGACAGCCGCTACGCTGGACGATGTCGAGACCTATATCCAATTCAGCCCCGATAGTGCCCTGGCCATTATCCGCACCATCGATACCACAACGCTCACAACCCGCAGCCTCCGCGCCCACTACGCCCTGCTGCACGCCATGGCGCTCGACAAGAACTGGATAGATACGACGGATGTGGGTGTTGTGATGCCAGCGGTGGAGTACTACGCCAAGCACGGAACGGCCGACGAGAAGATGAAGGCGTACTATTATCTGGGGAGGATTCAATACAATGGCCACAATCCTAATACAGCCATCATTTCATATACACAGGCAGAAATTGCATCTGGCAAATCTCAAGACGAGGGGTTTAAAGGGTTATTGGCTATGGCCATGTCTGATATTTATAAAAACGCCCATTACGCTGACAAGGAGCAGGAATATGTTGAAAAAGGAATGGCTCATTTTCAATGTGCAAAGGATACGGCCCATTATAATCTTTCTATCGGACTGCTTGCTATGGCATACCAAGAAAAGAGTGAATGGGAAAAAGCAGATTCTTTATATCGACGGGTAATTGAACTTGCCCAGAGAGATACTGCTGCAATGAGAATGTTTCTGGTGCGTTTTGCGGCTATGAAAGTTGTCCAACCAGATGTTGACCCGAAAGGAGCAATTGATCTTCTCAATCGACTGTATTCTGATTATAAAGCTTCTCTTTCAGTCAAGGCATATGGAATTTATGCCTATGCTTCTGCTCTTGATGGCGATAACAAGACATGTGATGCTATCCTTTCTTTATTGAATGACCAACCTGAGCGAAGCCGTCGGGATTCACGTTATTACGAATACTTGATTGCTAGTTTGCGGGGCGATTATTCCAAGGCTAATCAGTTATTGACATCGATCTACAGCGAGCAAGATGAAAACGTGGATAGAATGCTTAACAATTCTATCACGAAGTCACTTCAGGATTATTATCAAAATGAAGCCGTAGAGACAAAGCATAAATCTCAGGTTCAGCGCTTGTCCTTTGCGATCTTAATCATGGGTTTGTTTCTCATCTTTGGCGTATTTGTTTTCTGGTCTATTCGCAAAAGGGAAAAAGAACGCATTGCAGCTGACAATCTGATCAGAATTGCAGAAGAATCAAATATGCTGTTAGTTCAAACCAGATCCGAGTTTTCCTCATTACAGCAATCGTATATTCAACTATTCAAAAATCAGTTTGATACGGTCGGTTCCCTATGCAAGACCTACATGAAGAATCAAGGGAAACCGGAAGAGACCAGAAAGACCGCTGTCTATGGAAAAGTTAAGGATATCATCGCTTTCATCGGGAAAGATAAGAAGCAACAGGAACTCTTTGAAGAGCAGATCAATCACGACCTGAACAATATAGTGGCTCGTTTAAAAGCCGATTTGGGAAAGGTGAGCGAAGAAGATTCCCGATTCATATGCTACACGATTGCTGGCTTTGATCCAAACATCGTTGCGACGTTTCTTAACTTGTCTCTCTCGAATGTTTACACCAAGCGTTCGCGCTTGAGGGACCGCATCCGGCAAATGGATTCGCCTTATAAGGATGAATACTTGCGGGTGCTGTAGTTGTATCTCCCAAATAATCAGAAGATTACGCATAATCTTACAAATGACGTAATCCTCTTCTGGACAACAGAGGCGGTATTTTACTGATTATCATATAGTTACAAAACGAGCTTTTTTGTCGTCGGAACAGTGTAAGAAAAAGTTTTCTTACACGATTCGATCATTCTTGTATTTTGCTCAATATTAACAGGTTACATTTTCATGGTTTCTTGAAAATGTAAGATTGAATTTGATGTCACATGTAATTCGCCTTGATTCTTCTCATAATTTTGCATTAATCAAAAAACACAATATTATGAAAAGAACGATTGTACTCTTTACCGCTGCTGTCATGCTTGCGATGGGTTTCTGGAGTGAAGCCTATGCCCAGGACCGGGCCGTCAAATTCGGAGTGGACATTCATGCCGGTTTGGGAATTGACGAATTATCCCATTATTCTGTCGGAGCCGATATCATTTGTGCCTGGCAGGCAAACAACTATGTCCAGCTGGGTGCAGGTGCTGGCTATCTGCGTACGGACGCGTTGGTCTCTATGGGCATGGGCGGAGAGTACCGGACAGAGTATAAAGGCTTTGACGGGATCCGTTTGTTTGTCCGGGAGAAGGCTTCGCTATTCGATGGGCGCGTATCACCTTTCGTATGGTTCGACGAGGGCGGCACGATTGGCCTTAAAAGGAGCGGTGCCAGGATTGGACGCCAAGCCACACAACTATTTTTTGAGCCCGGCGCTGGTGTAGATTTTCAGCTGAAGGGCGGCAGCCGGATCAGCGTCTCACTCGGCTACCTGTCTCAACATACGAGTTATTCCAGCTATACCATAGCAAAAGATGGTAAGTCCATGCTGGACGATACCCGTATGACCGATTTCATGGGCCAGCTGACACTGCACGTTGGAGTTATGTTTTAGTTTTAGTGAATGAGTTCTGATGCTGAGTTGACGGAATCCTACCGTATATGGTATAGCCGTCATGTTCTTTTGGCGAGCGTCGGAGCGGACTTTGAATATCGTGACGATTACAAGGAAGGCGATATCGTAACGGCTGGATGTAGGGGAATCTGTTTGCGATTCCCCTACACGGAAGCCGGAACAGACCGTTGTTTCTACGCCTTGTTAAAAGCGGAAGATCTGCAAAAGCACCCTGTCCGCCGCACGTTTTACAAACTGTTCCACCGTTTGCCCCGGCAGACAACATTCGATACTGACAATCCCAAAGAATGGGAGAAGGCGGTCAGGAAGATGGTGTGATTGTAGTTTTGCCGCGATGACATTGTGGATTGGCTGTCGATGTCGTCGCGGCTGTGTTTGGGGCGAAAATGCCCGAAATCGTTCCACGACGACAATGTAGGAGCGTTCAGAACGTCGTCGCGGCAAAACAGTCTGAGTTGCGGCTGCGGCGGCCGCCATTGTAACTTTCGATCGGATTGCCGCCGGAGGCCAGCGCCGATTCGGGTCAGTCGTTGATGTACTGGCTGGGGAGGACGCCGAACTGTTTTTTGAACTGGGCGGCGAAGTGGGAGGGGGAGCTGAAGCCGAGCATGTCGGCGATGGCGGAGATCTTGTACTTGCCTTTTTTGAGGAGTTCGGCTCCGTAGTTGAGTTTGTAGGTGGTGAAGAACTCGTTGGGTGTCTGGCCGGTGAGGGCTTTTACCTTGTAGTAGAATTTGGAGCGGCTTACGCCGAGCTTTTCGGCGACCGAATCGATGTCCAGCTCGCCGTTGCGCAGGCTTTCCTTCATGATGGCATAGAGCTTATCCATGAAATTCTTGTCCTGTCCGCTGAGGACTTCTTTCGAGGAGCTGGGGACGGAGAGGGAAGTGCTCAGCATCTTCCGGACCCGGCTGCGGTTGTCGATCATCGATTTGATCAGGGCCATCAGGTATTCCGGCTCGAATGGCTTGACCACGTAGGCGTCCGCGCCGGCTCCGAGGCTGTCGATCTGGTCGCGCATCGTGGATTTGGCCGTCAGCATCACGAACGGGATGTGGCTCATCGAAAGGTTCTCCTTGACCATCCGGCACAGCTGCAGGCCGTCCACCTCCACCATCATCATGTCGCAGATGATGACGTCGGGCTGCACCTCCTCGATCATCTTGTAGCCGCTCAGGGCGTCGAAACGGAAATGGACGTTGTAGAAGGGGGCGAGGAGGTTCTTCAGGTAATAGAGGATCTCATAGTCGTCGTCGATCAGCACGACGGTCGGCTTGTTGCTGTCCGTGCCGGTTTCGGCCTCCTTTTCGACATATTCGCTCAGGTTCCGGTCAAGCGTGGTCACGACGTCCGTGTTCTCTCCGCGCTCGGAATCGCTGTAGATTTCCTTCTTCAGCGGGATGGAGAAGGAGAAGATGGAACCGGTGACCTTGTCGTCCTGTTTGCGGACGTTGGCCCGGATGCTGCCGTGGTGCAGGTTCACGAGGGCCCGGGTGTAATACAGGCCGATGCCCGTGCCGCCGGCCTTGCCGGTTCCCCGGGTCCGGTAGAACCGTTCGAAGACGGCTTCCAGCGCATCTTCCGGAATCCCGATGCCCGTATCGGCGATGCTGACGTGCAGCACGTCGTCCGGGTCGATGTCGTACGATATGTCGACCTGTCCGCCGGGCGGCGTGAATTTGACGGCGTTCGAGCACAGGTTGTAGAGGATCTTTTCCAACTTGTCCCGGTCGAGGTATCCTTTCCGGTCCGTATCGGGTCCGGACAGGTTGAGCTGCAGGCCTTTCATCGAAGCGCCGATCTCGAAGTCGGATTTCACCGCCCGGATGATATCTACGACGGGTTCTTCCTTGACATGGAGTTTCAGGATGCCGTGGTCGAGTTTGTTGAAGTCGAGCATCTGGCTGACCAGCTTCATCATCCGGTCCGTGTTGCGGCGGATGATGTTCAGGGCGCGGGTATCGCTGGTCTCGAGCGTGGAGGACGCTCCGTGGATGAGCGTCAGCGGCGTACGGAATTCGTGGGAGATGTTGGCGAAGAAATCGATGTTCTCCATGTTCAGCTTCTCGGTCATCTCCCGTTTGATGCGTTCGGCTTCCGCTTCTTCCTTCTTTTTCCGCGAAAGGAACCAGAAGACGGAGGCTGCGGCGAGCAGGGAGAGTGCGACGGCGATGCTGATGATTTCCCCGGGAAGCAGGTTCATCAGGACCCGGACCGTGAAAGGCTGGGTGCCTGTCCCCTTGTTGGGGCCGGTTACCCAGAAGCGGACCGTGTTGAAGGGGCGGCTTACGCCGTAGAGGGGAATCTGGGGATTGTCGAAGGATTCCCGGGGGCCGGTCGGCAGATGGTTGATGTCATAGAAGAAGTAGTGCCGCGAAAAAGGTTTGGCGCGGTCCATGACACCGATATACAGGTTCAGGTCTTCGGTCTTGCGGGGGAGGCGGAGCGTGACCTTGCGGGCAGGGTAGTCGTCGGCCCGGAAAGAGGCGATGATCCTTTTTCCCGAAGTCAGGTAGATGCGCGAGAGCAGATTCGGCGCCTGGGCGGAGTTGACCCGTTCTTCGTTGAACCATTCATAGGAATCCTGGCCGACGAGCGCGACCGAGCCGTCGGGAAGCGGGAACAGCCGGTGCTCCTGCGGGAAGTCGGAGTAGTCGGCCCAGACAGGACCGCCGTTTTCTCCGGACCCCTTCCCGAAACGGTACACGGCGCTGTAATCGCCCGTCACGAAGACGTTTCCGGCGCTGTCGGCTGCGATGGCGTTGACCATCGTTTCAGGATAGCTCTCCACCCTTGACAGGGAAGAATCCGTCTTGTCGTACAGATAGAGGCCTTTATCCGAGGAACCGATCCATAAACGGCCTTCCGCATCTTCCGTCGCCACGGTATAATAGACCTGGTCGAGCCCTTCTTTCTCCAGGATTTCGACCCGGTCTTCCGCCGGATGGAGAAGAACGGGCGGATGGTCGGTCAGGCAGATCAGGATCGTGCCGTCCGAGAGGGGTTTGACGATGGTCGCGTAGCAGGCGTAATCGTTGAAGGGGTTGGCGATTTCCCGGACAGAACCCTCCGCATCGACTTCCATGACCACGGTTCCCGCGCCTACGGCGTAGATGTGCCCGCCCTTGTCGAGGGCGCCGGTGCCGGCATAAGGCAGTTTGATCCGCTTTTCGAAGACGAGGCTGCCGTCCGCTTCCGTCCGGAACAGCTCCAGGGGGCGGGCGGAGCGGAAGCGGCTGCAAAGGAGTACGTGCCCGTCTTCGCTGGCGGAGATGCCTGACACGACGATTTCCGTCAGGTCATTCAGGTCCTGCACGCTGGTAAACCGTCCGGCTTTCCGGTCATATGCTGCGATTCTCCCTCGCGACAGGAGCCAGGTGAAGCGGGTGTTCTGCGCTTCTGACGAGACGGATTCGGCCACCAGGTAGTTGACGAATTCTTCCTGGGCGGGGACCCGGTCTGCGCTGAAAACAAGGTGCTTGTACCCACCTCCCATATCGGAGGCCCACAGGTTGCCGTTCGGGCCCGTCCGCATGGAACGGGTACCGGCCTGTGCGTATTCCAGAATGGACCGGGTGTTCCCTTCCGCCTGATCAAGACCGGTCGCCGTGTCCTGGAACACGTCCACCAGGAAAGGACCGTCCGTCGTATTGGCAACCACGATCCCGTCGTTCACGTTCAGGATGGAACGGGCCCGTTTCTCGCTGAGTTCGGGATACAGGTCCCCGGCCCGGGAGTCCTTGAAGGAATGGGTGTTCAAAGCGGTCAGGGTATCGCTGTCGACGAGCCAGATGAATTTGTTGCCGTCGTAAACCACACTTCCGGTAATATGCTGGAAATCAGTCTTGAATAGCAGGTTGTAGCCCTGGTCATAACACAGGAGGCTGTTGTCCTGCCGGAGCCAGAGCTTGTCGTTGCTGTCGAAGAAGACCTGCGGTTCGCTGTTGGTGACTTGCTGCAGCTGGATCTTGCGGAGGAAACGCCCGCTTGCCCGGTCCAGTTCCAGCAGATTGCGGCGGGTGATGATGCAGATCCGGTCGTCCTGGCTGCGGGTCATGTCGATGACGTATTTGTTGTTGTCGTCGATCGGGATGTGGTCGAAGCATCCGCGTGTCTGGTCGAAACGGTCCACGCCCAGCTGCGTGGCTACCCATACCGCTCCCTGGGAATCGATGACCAGGTCGTTGACCTTGCTGGCGGCAAGGCTTCCCGGCTGGTCCGGGCTATGTTCATAGCGGATGATGACGGACCCGTCCGTCCGGAAGAGATAACGCCCGGAGGAAGGGACCATCCAGACGTAGCCGTTGCGGTCGAAATGGAATCCCGTGATGACGTTGTTCCCGAAATTGTCCACGATGACCCCCGTGTCCGTGCCGACCGAAAGGCCGGCATCCGAGCAGCCCGTAAGCAGCAAGGCAAAGAGCAGGGTCCGAAAGAGATACTTCATGATACAAAGTTAACAAAATGGCGCATTCTTTCTCACCCCTTGGACTGGGATGCTTTTTTTTGGACGCTGGTTGCCTACGATGGACCAGCGTGTTCAAACGTGGACGGGCTTGTCATCGATTCGAAAGCGGAAAACCTAATTTTGTACAAACGAAAAACCAAACACAATCCATCACTTAAAAACAATACCATGAAAAGCGTTTTTTTAAGACACAGCGTTCTACTGGCAGTCTGCCTGCTGATGCTCTCCCCGGTGAGCGCATTCGCACAGACCGTCAAGGTTTCCGGAACCGTCGTCGACGAAACGGGGCTTTCCGTCATCGGAGCCGGTGTTATCCAGAAGGGTACCACCAACGGCGTAGCGACGGACCTCGACGGTAAGTTCACGATCAACGTTCCTGCCGGGGCAATCCTCGAATTCTCCGCCCTGAATTATGTCACGCAGGAACTTCCGGCCGTCGACGGCATGAAAGTCGTCCTGGTCGAATCGATCGAGTCGCTGAACGAACTGGTCGTCGTGGGTTACGGCGTCCAGCGCAAGAGCGACCTGACGGGTGCCATCTCCACCGTGAAGGAGAGTGACATCGTCTCCCGCTCCGTCGCATCGGCTGAAATGGTCCTCCAGGGCAAGACGGCCGGCGTCCAGCTCTTCACCAACTCCGCCCGTCCGGGTGCCGCTCCTGCCGTCCGCATCCGCGGTATCAGCTCCAACGGTACCTCCGACCCGCTCTACGTAGTCGACGGTCGTATCACCAACAGCATCAACAACATCGATCCTAACGACATCCAGTCGATGGAGGTCCTCAAGGATGCCGCCTCGGCCGCCATCTACGGTGCACGTGCCGGTAACGGTGTCATCCTGATCACCACCAAGAACGGTAAGGGCGACGGCAAGATCAGCTATGAAGGCCAGGTCGTCATGCAGAGCCTCGGCCGTATCCCTTCCGTGATGAACGCCAAGGAATACATGCAATATTATAAGGAGTTCGGCAAGTTCGACGATGCCTTCTATTCCGCCAACTGGGACGGCCATACCGATACCGACTGGGTGGATGCGGTCTTTACCCACTCGCTCCAGCAGCGTCACAAGGTCGGCTTCGAAGGTGGCAACGACAAAGGTTCGATCTACACCTCGCTCACTTTCCTGGACAACAACGGTATGTTCGTCGGCGACTCGGATACGCACAAGCGTATCACCGGCATGATCAACGCTACCTATAAGATCAAGCCCTGGCTCGACATCCAGCTGAACAACCAGATCCACCAGTCTTCGA
Organism: uncultured Bacteroidales bacterium; assembly: GCA_947168065.1. Taxonomy (GTDB): domain Bacteria; phylum Bacteroidota; class Bacteroidia; order Bacteroidales; family UBA932; genus Cacconaster. The sequence continues at coordinate 32,700 of CAMVKH010000010.1, read as the reverse complement.
TCCGGAGGATCCCCGAAGGCGGATCCGAGACCAACCGTGAATCCAACAACGCGGTGCTCGCTGCCCTCCAGCTCGACCCGCTTACCGCTGTCCGCTATTCCGAGAACAACCTGCCTGCCAACATGCGGGCCATCCTCGCGGACCCGACCAAGCACAAGATGCTCGGCGACGACCAGGGTATCTACGGTATCTCGGCCTTCAACCTCAATGAGAACGTCAACCCGCTCATCCACCGCGACGCACAGTACTCTGCCACGCAGACCTTCGGCATCAACGGTACCGCCGCGCTCAACTTCAAGCCCATCAAAGGCCTGGTCATCACCTCGCGTCTGGCTTATAAATATGGTGCGCAGTCCACGTATGGCTATTCGATCGACTTCTATGCGACCGACTACGTAAAACAGAACTATGTCGGCCTCGAAGCCCGTAACAACGTCTCGCGCTACTATCAGTGGGAGAACTTCGCCAACTACTCGTTCAATGTCGCCGGCCACGACTTCAACCTGATGGCCGGTACCTCGTACAGCGAGAACATGAACAACTACGTACAGGGCACCACCATGGGCTCCGACACCGACCTCGGTGTTCTGAGCAACAACCCGCTCTACTATTTCTTCGCGTACGCGACGCCTACGGTCGCCCGCACGCTCGCGGGTGGTGAGACCATCTATACGCGCAACAACTCCTACTACGGACGTGCCAGCTGGAACTTCAAGAACCGCTATATCGCCCAGGTCTCCCTCCGAGCCGACGCCGCCGACTCCTCCGTCCTTCCGATCGCCAACCGCTGGGGTTACTTCCCGGCCGTTTCCGCTGGTTGGACCCTTTCTGAAGAACCGTTCATGAGTGGTGCCAAGCGTGTGATCCCTTACCTGAAATTACGCGCCAGCTGGGGCCGCAACGGTTCGACTGCGAACCTGAGCAACTACCGCTACGCCAGCGTAATCACGTCTGTCGGCAACTACCCTGAAGGTTTGACGGGTGGTTATACCGCAGCCAGCTCTCCTTCCTCGACGGGTAACAACGCCCTCCGCTGGGAGACCTCCGAACAGATCGACGTCGGTTTCGACGCCCGCTTCCTCAACGACCGTCTGACCTTCTCCGGCGACTGGTACCAGAAGACCACCAAAGACCTGATCGTTTCTGGCTTCACCTCTTCCACCATCGTCGGTGTCTCCGAGTCTCCGATGAACGCCGGTAACGTCACCAACAGCGGTCTGGAACTCGAGGCCGGCTGGACCGATTCGGTCGGCGACTTCCACTACAGCATCCGCGGCAACATGGCAACCCTGCACAACCGGGTCACCTATCTGCACCCGGCTCTCCAGAACGGTATCCAGGGCGTCACCTACCGTTTCGCCGCAATCACCCGTTTCGAGAAAGATTTCCCAGCCTGGCATTTCTACGGCTATAAATTCAAAGGCATCGATTCCTCCAATGGTGAACCGGTCTTCGAAGATACGAACGGAGACGGCGTGGTGACGGTCGCCGACAAGACCGATATCGGTTCCGGTATTCCCAAGATCAACTACGGTCTCACGCTGACGGCTGACTTCAAGGGCTTCGACATCGTGGTCTTCGGTTCGGGCGCTGCCGGACATCAGATCTTCTGCGCGCTCGACCGCGTGGACTACGCAGTCAACAAGCTCAACTTCGTCGTCGACGACCGCTGGACCCCGACCAACACCAATGGTACGCGGCCGCGCGCCAATGCGGGCGGTTATACCGACTGGATGCAGTCCAGCGCCAATGTGTACAAAGGTGACTACTTCAAGTTCAAGCAGATCCAAATCGGCTACACGCTGCCCAAGCGTATCTCCGAATTCGTCAAGATCAGCAAGTTCCGTCTTTACGCTTCCTTCGACGATTTCTTCATCATCACCAAGTATCCGGGCTTCGATCCTGAAGTCGCCGGTATCGGACAGGCTCTCGGCGTCGACATGGGCGCTTTCCCGAACTCCAAGAAGATGGTATTCGGTTTAAACATCACGTTCTAATTTAGGAGGATACAATCATGAAAAGATTTATCGGATTCATCGTATTGCTTGCCGCTCTGACTCTTTCGGCAGCATCCTGCTCGGACCTGCTGACCATCGACCAGCATGGCGTCGTCAGCGTCGACACCTATTATTCGACTGATGCCGAAATCGAGACGGCGTCCTCGAACCTCTATATCAAGATGCGCTCGCTGGAAGGAAGTGCTATCACGCTCAAACCGCTGCTTGACGGAGACTTCTGGGCGGGCGGTGGCCAGCACGGCGACAACAGCGGTCTGGACAAGATCGCAGAATATACCTTTGACTCGGAAGACGGCTCTATCGGCGGTTATTTCCGGGGCCTCTACAACCTGATCTTCGCCGCCAACACTATCCTCGACAAGGTCGATCCGGGCCTCTCGCAAGTAGCCAAACGGACCGTTGCCGAGGCGCAGGTCTTCCGTGCCTGGGCTTACTTCGAACTGATCTCCATGTGGGGCACGCCGCCGCTGGTGGACCACTGCCTGCAGCCGGATGAATACAAACAGCCCAACGGCGATCCCGCAGAACTCTGGAACCTGGTCAATACCGACCTGCAGAACGCCATCGCCTCGGGTGCACTCCCTGAAAAGAGCGGCGTCGGTGACAAGAGCGTCTGGCGCGTGACCAAGCAGTATGCACAGGCCATCTACGGCAAGGCCCTCCTCTGGCAGGGCAAGAACGCAGAGTCCGCCCAGGTCCTCGACCAGGTCATCTCCAGCGGCAAGTATCAGCTTTTCGACGGCGAATACGGCGACCGCAACACGATGGCCAACAAGTTCAATTGCGAGAACCTCTTCGAGAGCGTCTTCCCGAACGACCCGGCCAACCCCGTCACTTCCTTCACCGGCTACATGATGGGCTGGCGTACCGACCGTATGAACCCTGACGGCATCTCCGCCTGGGGTATCGAGATGGGCTTCGGCTTCGTCGCTCCGACCCGTGCCTTCTACGACGCTTTCGTCGCCCACGACGGTGACAGCTACCGTCGCAAGCAGACTATCAAGAACTATGAGGAGATGGTCGAAATGGGACTGGGTCTGATTACCGACGCCATCCAGATGGGTGAGGGGGTCTATATGTGGAAAGACCGCTATACCCGCGACAAGACGCCGGCCATGTGGTGCACCGCCAAGAATTACACCTGGATGCGCCTTGCCGAAGTGTATCTCGTCGCAGCAGAGGCACATCTGGCTGCCGGCAACACCGCCAAGGCTACGGAATACGTGAATCAGATCCGCCGCAAGGCGCAGATCCCGGATCTGGCTTCCGTCACGCTTCAGGATATCAAGGATGAGAAACGCTTCGAGCTCTGCCGCGAAGGCCAGCTCTATCAGGACCTGCAGCGCTGGGGCGATACCTATGAGAAACTCAAGGGCGTCGGCATGAAAGAGCCTATCTTCCACGAAAACGGCTCGATCACCTACTTCGACTGCGGCAACCCGGCCGACAAGTGCGGCTACAAGAAGGGCAAGCACGAACTGCTTCCGTTCCCGGCCAACGAGGTACGCCTCAACGATCAGATTGTCCAGAACCCTGGTTATTAGTATCTTTGTACCATGAAACGAATCCTTACTGTCTTAGCCTTTCTTTCCTGTGCACTGGTCGCCTTCGCGCAGCAGAACCTCATGGGAACGGCCGTCGAGCTCAAGTCTCCGGACATCCACGACGACAATTCCGTGACCTTCCGCGTGTATGCGCCCAAGGCGGTAACCGTCCGCCTGACGGGCGACTTCCTGCCGCACCACATCGCCGACAATAACGGCTACGTCACCGAAGTCCCCATCTGGGTCGATATGAAGGAAGGAAAGGACGGCATCTGGGAATATACCACCGAGGGCCCCCTCGCTCCCGAACTCTATTCCTATATCTTCCGCGTGGACGGCCTGCCGTACGCAGACCCTTCCAACCAGTTCCGGAAACGCGATATGACCGTGTGGACCAACTGGTTCCTCATTTCCGAAAAGGAAGGGGACACGGGCTATCTCTACAGCAACAACAAGGTGCCCCACGGCAACGTAAGCTACGTCTGGTACGACAGCCCGACGCTGGGGATGTCGCGCAGAATGGCCGTCTATACACCGGCAGGCTATGAGAAAGGGAAAGAGAAATACCCGGTTCTGTACCTGTGCCACGGTGCCGGCGGCGATGAGACCGCCTGGCTCGAATTCGGCCGCGCCGCCCAGATCATGGACAACCTGATCGCCCTGGGCAAAGCCAAGCCGATGATCGTGGTCATGCCCAACGGCAACCCGATGTGCGCAGCTGCGCCCGGCGAATGGGAGGCAGGCCTCTACCAGGCCTCCATGTCCGGCGCCCCCGAGCGGGGCATGCGCGGCAAGGCAAGCATTCCGGAATCCTTCCCCGATATCATGAATTACATCGAGAAGAACTACCGGGTGCTCAAGGGCGCTGCCAACACGGCGATGTGCGGCCTTTCGATGGGCGGCGGACACACGTTCCAGACTTCCAACCTGTATCCCGACAAGATCGGCTACATCGGCCTGTTCTCCGGCGCCATGGGTGTGCGGAACAATCCGGATACGGAGAAGAAGATCGAAGTGCTGTTCTCCAAGAAACCGAAGCTCTACTTCGTCGCCTGCGGTACGGCCGACCCGATCGTGCGCGGTTCCTACGAGTACGTGGATTACCTCAAATCCCACAATTATCCCTGCCAGGTCCTCTGGACCGACGGTGCCCACACCTGGAAAAACTGGCGTAATTACCTGGTTGTTTTCGGCAGCCAGCTTTTCAAATAAAGTATGAAGAAATTCCTGATCCTATCATTTGGCATCTTGCTGGCGGGGTGTGCATCCCACACCCTGCCGCAAGACAGACTGACCGCCCACGACGGCGAAATCAATGCGATCATCGCGCAGATGTCGCTTGAAGAGAAGGTCGAAATGCTCCACAGCAAGACCAATATGTCGTCGGAAGGCGTGCCGCGTCTGGGTATCCAGGACATCAAATACTGCGACGGTCCGTTCGGCATCCGCGAGGAAGGTGTTCCCAATGGATTCGCCTCGGCCGGCTGGACCACCGACTCGGCTACGTATTTCCCGACCGGATCGGCCCTCGCAGCCACATGGTCGGAGGATCTTGCCTACCAATATGGCGTGGGGATGGGCACGGAAGCCCGTCGCCGCGGCAAGGACATCATCCTCGGTCCTGCCGTCAACATCCAGCGCCTCCCTGTGGGTGGACGTACCTATGAATACTTCAGCGAAGACCCCGTGCTGGCCGCCGCGCTCGGCGTCAGCTATGTGAAGGGTGTCCAGGATGCCGGAACGGCCGCCTGCGTGAAGCACTTCGCCCTCAACAACCAGGAGATGAACCGCGGCAGCGTGAACGTGGTCGTCGACGAGCGTACGATGCGCGAGATCTATCTCAAGCCTTTCGAGGCCATCGTACGGGAAGGCGGCGCCATGGCCGTCATGCCGGCCTACAACAAGGTCGCCGGTTTCTACTGCTCGGAGAACGAGCATCTGCTCAACGAGATCCTTCGCGGGGAGTGGGGCTTCAAAGGTCTCACGGTCTCCGACTGGGGTGGAACCCATTCGACGATGGGTGCCGCGCTCCACGGACTCGACGTGCAGATGACGGGCGACACGTATCTCGGTCCCGCCCTGATCGACTCGGTCAAGGCCGGAAAGGTGCCTGAATCGGTTGTGGACGACAAAGTGCGGGAGATTCTCCGCGTGCGTTACACCGTTGAGGCCATCCCTGCCGACAAATGCAATCTCGAGACGGCTTCCACGCCCGAAAGCCGGGCGACTGCCTATGAAGTGGCCAAGCGCTCCGTCGTCCTGCTCAAGAACAACGGCGGTATGCTGCCGATCCGCAAGGATGTCAAGAAGATCGCTGTCATCGGACGCAACGCGGAAGCCCGTACCCAGTCGGGCGGCATGGGTGCCGGTGTGAAATCGCCCTACGAAGTCACGCCGCTCCAGGGCCTGATCAACAAGGCTCCCGCCGGTGTGGAAATCAAGTATGCACCTGCCTATAAGGACTATATGGGTATGTTCGCTTTCTGGAGAGGTCCGGAGTTCCTCAAAGAGCATCCTGAGATCGCTGCGGAAATCGATGCGCCGGCCGATCCCCAGATGCTTGCCGAAGCGGTCGCACTGGCTGCGGACGCCGACCTGGTCCTGTATTTCTTCGGCACGAACAAATCGATCGAGACCGAAGGTTCCGACCGCGAGAACATCGACCTGCCGCTCGGCCAGGAAGCCATCGCCGAGGCCCTCGCCGCCGTCAACCCGAACATCATCGGCGTGATGATCTCCGGCGGTCCCTGCGACCTGTCGGCTGTGGACAAGGTCCTGCCCGTCATCGTCCAGGGCTGGTGGAACGGTCTGGAAGGCGGCAACGCCCTGGCTGATATCCTTTATGGCAACATCGCTCCTTCCGGAAAACTGCCTTTCACTTTCCCGGTGAAACTCTCGGACTCCCCGGCTTATGCATTGGACAACTATCCCCAGAAGGCCGATGTTGACGGTGACCTGTTCGGTAACCTCTACCGTCAGGACGTTCAGGGTCAGCGGAGAAGGGGCCCGGTCCGTTATCCGGCCACGGCCTACTACTCCGAAGGTCCGCTTGTGGGCTACCGCTGGTATGATACCAAAGGCATTCCCGTGATGTACGCCTTCGGCCACGGCCTCTCCTATGTCGATTTCAACTATTCGGACATCAAGACCAACAAGTCGCGTTACGGCGGGAACGATGTGATCAAAGTCCGCTTCAAGCTGGCCAACACCGGTTCCATGCCGGCCGAAGAGGTGGCACAACTCTATGTGCGCCATCTCGACGGCAGCGTGAGCTGGCCGGAGAAGGAGCTTAAGGCATTCCGCCGCGTCACCCTCGACGCCGGTCAGACGAAGGTCGTGACGCTCGAGATTCCCGTCAGCGAACTCCGCTATTGGAATGAACAGACCAATGGCTGGGCGCTGGAAAGCGGCCGTATCGAGCTCCTCCTGGGAAGCGCCTCCGACGACATCCGCCAGACTGTTACCGTAAAGATCTGATCCTAAACCATGAAAAAGATTCTCAGCGCATTATTGCTTGCCCTGTGCATCGCCGCCGTCTGTCCGGCCGGCGCACAGGAGATGAATTCCCTGATGTTCCGCGCGCGGGTCAAGTCGCCCGAGTTGTCGGCCGACAGCGTCACCTTCCGTTTCGTGGCGCCCAAAGCCCGTGTGGTGAGCGTCAGCGCATCGTGGCTGGGTTACAATCCTTCCGCCCTTCCCCTGACCCAGGGGAAGGACGGGATCTGGTCTGCGACCGTAGCCCTGCCCGATCCGGAACTCTGCACCTATACCTTCGTGGTCGACGGCATGTCGGTCCTCGACCCGTCGAATGTCTTTGTACAGCGCGACGGATCGCGTTACATGAACGCCTTCCTGGTTCCCGGCGGCTATGCCGACGTCTATGCAGAAAGCCCGAAACCCGGCAATGTCGAATACGTGTGGTACTATTCCGCGGAGAACGACATGACCCGCCGGATGTATGTCTATACGCCGGCCGGCTATGACAAGAACGACAAGAGGACCAAGTATCCCGTGCTGTACCTGCTTCACGGCGGTGGCGGCGACGAGGATGCCTGGGCGACGCTCGGCCGCACCTGCCAGATCCTCGACAACCTGATCGCACAGGGGAAGGCCAAGCCGATGCTGGTGGTCATGCCCAACGGCAACCCGAACCAGTACGCCGCCCAGACCCTGGGCATCCCGGTCAAGACCGACGTGAAGAAATACGCCTCGAATTTTGACAACTATACTTCGCTGGTGGCCGACATCGTTCCTTATGTCGAGAAAAACTACAACGTCATCAAGAACCGGAAGGGAAGGGCAGTCGCCGGCCTGTCGATGGGCGGTGGCCAGTCGTTCTTCATCGCCTTCCGCAACCCGGACAAGTTCGCCTCGGTGGGCATTTTCTCCTCCGGCCTGATCGGCTCGGCCGCCATCGGCGGGGCGCCCTTCAACGCCGAAGACCATTTCCCGGGTTTCTACACCAACCCTTCCAAATACAATGTGTTTGACGTGATCTATCTCTCCTGCGGCGAGCAGGACGGCCGCATCGACGGGATGCTCGATTTCAAGGGCAAACTCGAGGCGAATCACTTCAAGGGTGTGGTCTGGGAACAGTATCCCGGCAACCACGAGTGGAAAGTCTGGCGCAGGAACCTCGCTTCCTTCGTCCAGCTGCTGTTCAAATAACCGAAACGATCCGAAGCCATGAAAAGAATCCTGATTCTCGCTTTGTCGCTGCTGATAGCCCAGATAGCGCCCGCCCAGCAGGCCCTGAGCTTCCGCGCACCGGTGGTCTCGCCCGAGATCAACGCCGACAATACCGTGACCTTCCGTTACCGCAACCCGAAAGCTGTCTCCGTCAAGATCTCCGGCGACTTCCTGCCCGACCGCACCGTAGCGGATATGGTGGAAGGCAAGGACGGCGTCTGGACCTACACGACCGAACCGCTGGAAGGTGAACTCTATCTCTACAATTTCATCGTGGACGGCGAGCGTCGCAACGACCCGTCCAACATGTACATGAACCGCGACATCGCGACCTGGACCAGCTTCTTCACGATGAGCACGAAGCAGGGCGACAAGGGCTGGTACTACGAAACGCACGACGTGCCGCACGGCACCCTGTCGAAAGTTTGGTACCGCAGCAATACGCTTGGCGCCGACCGCCGGCTCACGGTCTATACTCCTGCCGGATATGAGAAAGGCAAGGACAAGTACCCTGTCCTTTATCTGCTCCACGGTTCCGGCGGCGACGAGGATGCCTGGGCCGACCTGGGCCGTACCGTCCAGATCCTCGACAACCTGATTGCCGAAGGTAAGGCCAAGCCGATGATCGTGGTGATGCCCAACGGCGTGTATTACAACAACGCTGCACCGGGCTATGCCGTGAACATGTTCCAGCCTACCATGCGCAACTCCCGGTCCGACTCGACCGTAGAGATCGAGCAGAGTTTCCCCGACATCATCTCGTTCATCGAATCGACCTACCGCGTGGCCAAGGGGCCGAAGAACCGTGCCATCGCCGGACTGTCGATGGGCGGCCGCCAGTCCTGCTCCGTGTCGCGTGCCCATCCGGGTACGTTCGGCTACATCGGCATGTTCTCGGGCGTCGTCCTGGCTGAAACGCCGGAGGCGGAAGCCGCGCTTGCCCGCCAGATGGCCCCCAAGGTCGCTCCGTCCCTCTACTGGATCGGTGTCGGCAGTGCCGACGGCGTGAAGGTCAATTCCCTCAAGCTCAAAGAGTATTGCGAAAAGAAAGGCTATCCGGTCGAGTACTATGAATCGGACGGCGGCCACATCTGGCGCAACTGGAGAGTCTATCTGACCATCTTTGCACAAAAAATCTTCAAATGATGAAAAGAATCCTGATGATCGCAGCGGCCGCGCTCCTGCTGGCCTCCTGCGGCGATAAATATCCCGAGCACAGCGTCGTGGTCAACAGCAAGGACGCGCTCGTGAAAACCACCTATGGCACGCTCTGCGGCTATATCGAAGACGGTATCTACACTTTCAAGGGCATCCAGTACGCCAAGGCGGAGCGTTTCATGCCGCCTCAGGATCCGGACAGCTGGGAAGGCGTCCAGACCGCGCTCTATTACGGCAACCAGTGCCCCCAGGCTCCCCGCGTGACCTGGCAGGACGACTGCGAGGCTTTCCTCTATCAGTGGGATGACGGTGTCCAGTCGGAAGACTGCCTGTGCCTGAACGTATGGACCAAGGGCATCAACGACGGGAAGAAGCGTCCGGTGATGGTCTGGCTCCATGGCGGCGGATATGCCATGGGCGCGAGCAGCGAACTGCCCTTCTATGACGGTACGAACCTGGCCAAGAAGGATGTCGTCCTGGTGAGCATCAACCACCGGCTCAACTTCCTGGGTTATTTCGACCTCTCCGACTTCGGTGAGAAATACAAATACTCCGGCGTAGCGGGTGTCATGGATATGGTCAAGGCGCTCGAGTGGGTGAACAAGAACATCGAGGCCTTCGGTGGCGATCCCGGCAACGTGACCATCTTCGGTCAGTCGGGCGGCGGCGGAAAGGTCAACATCCTGCTCGGTACCCCTTCGGCCAAGGGTCTCTTCCACCGCGGCATTATCGAGAGCGGTTCGATGACCCGGCTGATGGAAGCCCAGACGAGCCGCGACATGGCTCGCCTGGCCGTCCAGAAACTCGGCCTCAACGAGAAGACCATCGACAAGATCCAGACGATTCCGTATTCGGAACTGCTGAAGGGCTGCTCCGAAGCGGTCCTTTCCTGCTTCCCTGAGAATTTCTTCTACCGGGTTTACGGCTGCGGTATGTGGTGCCAGCCCGTGGTCGACGGCGAGGTGATCCCTTATCAGCTGAGCGATCCGCGCGTGGCCGACATCTCGAAGGGCCTTCCCACCATCATCGGCTGCAACTATGCAGAAGGCGGGATGATGAACGGGGTCTTCGCCAATGCCGACATGCGTTACCAGATGGGCGACACGAAGCAGTACATCTACGTCTTCGCCAAACCCTCGCCCCACATGGACGGAACCTTCGCCACCAACCACTGCACCGAGATGCCGTATGTCTTCAACAACATCTGGCTCGGCCGCTTCATGGTCGGTTGCGACAAGTCGGCCTACAAGCTCGCCGACTTCATGAGCGACGTGTGGGTGTCCTTCGCCAAGGACGGCAATCCCGATGTGAAGAATTTCAAGTGGGAGGCTTACGATCCCGAAACCAAGCCTGTGGTCGTGTTCAACGACAAGACGACGACCGTGCACGCTGGGGATGCGTTCTTCGATGAGATGAAGAGCTACAAGCGTGACACCTGGGTCTATCGCAGGCACTGATCTTTAGAAATCGTTCCCCAACGGTTGTACATATAGGTTAAAAAATGTTGTTATTCGGTCCCGGCGGACGCTCAGCGCGCTCCGCCGGGTCTTTTTTTGCATTTCAGAAGAATATCTTAATTTTGCAGCGCCAAATACAAAAGAACAAGCATGAAAACAGCATATGTATTTCCGGGACAAGGGTCCCAGTTTACGGGAATGGGGCAGGAGCTCTATGTGCGGGAGCCGCAGGCGCGCGACCTTTTCGACGCGGCCGACAGCATCCTGGGTTTCGATCTGCGGGAGACCATGTTCTCCGGTACGGCGGAAGACCTGAAGGCCACGCGCGTGACGCAGCCCGCCGTATTTCTGCATTCCGTCGCCACGGCGATCTGCGCGGGTATCAAGCCCGACATGGTGGCCGGACACTCGCTGGGCGAGTTCTCAGCCCTGGTCGCTGCGGGAGCCCTCTCTTTTGAGGAAGGCCTGCGCCTGGTTTCGGTCCGCGCCCACGCGATGCAGCGTTGCTGCGAGGCCGTCCCCGGCACGATGGCCGCCATCATCGGCGGTGAGGCGAGCATGATCGAAGAGGTGTGCGCCGCTACCCCGGGCATCGTGATTGCCGCCAATTACAATTCCGACGGACAGATCGTGATTTCGGGCGAGGTGGCGTCGGTACAGGCTGCCTGCACCGAACTCAAGGCGCGCGGCGTCAAGCGTGCGCTGCAACTTCAGGTGGGCGGTGCGTTCCATTCACCGCTGATGGAGCCGGCCCGTCAGGAGCTGGCCGAGGCCATTGAAAAGGCGGATTTCCATACGCCTGTCTGCCCGATCTACCAGAACGTGGATGCGCTGCCGCACACCGACCCCGCTGAAATCCGGCACAACCTGCTGATGCAACTCACCTCTCCGGTGCGCTGGACCCAGACCGTGAAGAACATGGTGGCCGACGGCGCCGCTTCCTTCGTGGAAGTCGGCCCCGGAACGGTGCTGCAGGGACTGGCCAGGAAGATCGTTCCGGACGTCGAGGTGTCGGGCATGTGCTAGAGATTCCCGGTCAAGCCGGGACCCGAGCGAAGCGAGAGCCGCGACCGCAGGGAGCGAATGATGTATTATTTGAGGGCGTTGAAGAGTGCTTCGACGTCCTCAAGTTTTTCAAAGTCGACGTTGTTGTCTTTCAGGTACTGCTCGATTTCCGCTTTCTTGTCGGGGAAACACTTGAGGAAGTTCTTCTTGTTGGGGAGATAGATCCGGCTGTTCTTGTAGAGATAGGGGTTGACCGAGTATTTGAACGGGGTGTTCTGGTCTATGCCGAGGGTGTACATCGTGCCGTTCTGCTGGAGGGAGCCGATGGTGGTGACCGACGTGGTCTGCGACACCATGCCGTAGGCTCCTTTTTTCTCGGTTTCGAAGAACGAGACGCGGCGGACGGCGCCCAGGGCTATGTCGCCTTCGGTCGCGAGCAACTCGACGTAGCCGTATTTGCTCTTGATGAAGGTCCGTCCCTTGATGGAGACGCGGCTCACCTGGTCTTCGTTGGTCAGGACCTGCTTTTCTCCGTTGGTGGCGATGAAGTAGACGCGCTGTTCGATGGTCGAGATGTTGACCGGGCCGCGCGAGTAGCTGCCGTCCTGGAAGGTGATGATGCCCGACTGGAATTCGGGAACGACGAACTTGACGCTGTCGAGCAGATATTGCTGCAGGTCATCTCCTCTTTCGTGGTGGATCACACCCTGATTCTGTGCGAAAAGCGGCGCAATGCCAAGAAGAAGTATCAACGAAAGGCAGATTTTTTTCATAGTAATGGTAAAATAAGCTGTCCAAAAATAAAAAAACTCTTTCAAATCACAAAATTGCAAGGTATCTTTGCGGCGTATATAACTTAGGTGGAAAGCGATTCCTTCCCGATAAACAACAAACATTCCATACATCATGAAAGAAAAGAAATTCATCACCTGCGATGGCAACTTCGCCGCGGCTCACGTGGCGTACCTGTTCAGTGAGCACGCGGCCATCTATCCTATCACCCCGTCTTCGACGATGGCGGAACTCGTGGACGAGTGGGCCGCTTTCGGCAAGAAGAACATGTTCGGGGAAGTCGTGAAAGTCACCGAGATGCAGAGCGAAGGCGGTGCCGCCGGCGCTGTGCACGGTTCGCTCCAGGCGGGTAGCCTGACCACCACTTTCACCGCCTCCCAAGGCCTCCTTCTGATGATTCCCAATATGTACAAGATCGCCGGCGAGCTGCTTCCGACCGTCTTCCACGTGTCGGCCCGCACCCTGGCCGCCCAGGCGCTCTCGATCTTCGGCGACCATCAGGACGTGATGAGCGTCCGCCAGACCGGCTTTGCGATGTTGGCCTCCGCCAGCGTGCAGGAAGCCATGGACCTGGCTGCCGTCGCCCATCTGGCCACGATCAAGTCGAGCGTTCCTTTCGTCCACTTCTTCGACGGCTTCCGTACCTCGCACGAAATCCAGAAGATCGAGATGCTCGAGGCGGAAGACCTGCGCCCGCTGGTCAGCGACAAGGCCCTCGCGCAGTTCCGCGCCAAGGCGCTCAACCCGAACAAGCCTGTCACCCGCGGTACGAACCAGAACCCCGATGTGTTCTTCCAGGCCCGCGAAGCCTGCAACCCGTACTACGACGCAGTCCCCGATATCGTGGCCCGCTATATGGGTGAGATCAGCGAACTGACCGGTCGTCACTATCTCCCGTTCGACTACTACGGCGCCCCGGATGCCGAGAACGTCATCATCGCCATGGGTTCCGTCTGCGAAACCATCAAGGAGACCATCGATTACCTGGCCGAGATGCGCGGCGAGAAGCTGGGCCTCATTACGGTCCGCCTGTACCGCCCGTTCTCCGCGAAGTATTTCCTGCGTGCTCTCCCCAAGACGGCCAAGCGCATCGCCGTGCTCGACCGCACGAAGGAGCCCGGTGCCCTGGGCGAACCGCTCTATCTCGATGTCAAGAGCGTGATTGCCGATATGGGCGAAAACGCCCCGATGATCGTAGGCGGCCGTTACGGTCTCTCCTCCAAGGACACCAGCCCGGCCCAGATCATCGCCGTGTTCGACAACTTCAAACTCCGCGAACCCAAGAACGGCTTCACCATCGGCATCGTCGACGACGTGACCTTCAAGTCGCTGCCGCTCAAGGAGGAAGTTTCCATCGTGAAGAAAGGCACCTATGAGTGCAAGTTCTTCGGCCTCGGTTCCGACGGTACGGTGGGTGCCAACAAGAACACCATCAAGATCATCGGCGACCACACCCCGAAATACTGCCAAGGCTACTTCGACTACGACTCCAAGAAGTCCGGCGGCTACACCTGCTCGCACCTGCGTTTCGGCGACCAGCCCATCCACGCGCCGTATCTCGTCTCGACGCCCGACTTCGTGGCCTGCCACGTGCCTTCGTACCTCTATAAATATGACGTGCTCAAGGGCATCAAGGATGGCGGCTCGCTGCTGCTCAACAGCCTCTGGGATACCGAGGAGACCTTCACCCGCATCCCTGACTTCGTGAAGAAGACCATCGTCGAGAAGCATATCCGCCTCTATCTGATCAACGCCACCAAGATCGCGGCGGAGATCGGTCTGGGCGGCCGCACCAACACCATCCTCCAGAGCGCCTTCTTCAAGATCACGGGCATCATCCCTTACGACGAGGCAGTGGCCTACATGAAGAAAGCCATCGACAAGTCCTATGGCAAGAAGGGCGAGAACGTCGTCAAGATGAACTACGCGGCCGTTGACCGCGGCGGCGACTATGTCGAAGTGGAAATCCCCGCGTCCTGGAAGAACGCGACCGGCCGTTTCGTCAATGCCAACTACAACCGCCTGGCCCCCGAGTTCATCCGCAACGTGGCCGACGTGGTGGCTGCCCAGAACGGCAACGACCTGCCCGTGAGCACCTTCTCCGGTGACATGGTCGACGGTACGATTCCCGCCGGCACCGCCGCTTACGAGAAGCGCGGTACCGCCGTCGAGGTTCCGGAATGGAACCCGGCCAACTGTATCCAGTGCAACCAGTGCGCCTTCGTCTGCCCGCACGCCGCAATCCGTCCGTTCCTGATGACCGCGGAGGAAGGCCAGAAGGCTCCTGCCGCCATCAAACGCAAACCCGGCATCGCCCAGTTCAAGGAGTACAGCTTCACGATGCAGGTATCTCCGTTCGACTGCACGGGCTGCGGCAACTGCGCCGACGTGTGCCCGGCCAAGGAGAAGGCCCTCGTGATGAAGAGCTTCGACAGCCAGAACGCCGAGCAGGCCAACTTCGACTACCTGCACGCCAACGTGGGTTACAAGGACAACGTGGCTCCGAAGGAGCAGAACGTGAAGAACTCGCAGTTCGCCCAGCCGCTCTTCGAGTTCTCGGGTGCCTGCGCCGGTTGCGGCGAGACGCCGTACATCAAGGCCATCACCCAGCTCTTCGGCGACCGCATGATGATCGCCAACGCGACGGGCTGCTCGTCGATCTACAGCGCCGCCTTCCCGTCCTCGCCGTTCTGCAAGAACGCCGAAGGTCACGGCCCGGCTTGGCAGAACTCCCTCTTCGAGGACAACGCCGAATTCGGCCTGGGTATGCACCTGGGTTCCGACCGCGTCCGCGAGACCGTCGCGCGCCTGATGCGCGAAGGCCTGGAGTGCAACTGCTGCTCCGCCGAGATCAAAGCGCTCTTCGAGGAGTGGCTCGGCAAGCGCAATGATGCCGCCGCCACGCGCCGCATCTGCGACGCCCTCGTTCCGCTGATGAAGGAATGCGGCTGCGACATCTGCAAACAACTGCTCGAGATCCAGAACTTCATCCCCGCCCGCAGCCAGTGGGTCTTCGGCGGTGACGGCTGGGCTTACGACATCGGATACGGCGGCCTCGACCACGTCCTGGCTTCCGGCGAGAATGTCAACGTGCTCGTACTCGATACCGAGGTGTACTCCAACACGGGCGGTCAGTCGTCGAAGTCGACGCCGGCCGGCGCCGTGGCCAAGTTCGCCACCAGCGGCAAGAAGATCCGCAAGAAAGATCTGGGCATGATGGCCATCAGCTACGGCTACGTCTATGTGGCCCAGGTAGCCATGGGCGCTTCCCAGGCACAGTTCCTCAACGCCATCAAGGAAGCCGAGGCCTACGACGGCCCGTCGCTGATCATCGCGTACGCCCCGTGTATCAACCATGGCCTGAAGGCCGGTATGGGTCACAGCCAGGCCGAGGAGAAACGTGCCGTCGAATGCGGCTACTGGCACCTGTATCGCTACAATCCGGCGCTCGAAGCCGCCGGCCAGAACCCGTTCAAGCTCGACAGCAAGGCCGATCCCGACTGGAGCAAGTTCCAGGACTTCCTCAAGGGCGAGGTCCGTTACGCGTCCCTGATGAAGTCATTCCCCGAGAACGCCGCCGAACTCTTCGGCAAGACCGAAGAATTCGCCAAATGGCGCCTCTCGACCTACAAGCGCCTCGCCGGCGTGGAATAGTTTCGTCGAAGGAATCCACGGTTTCGTCGAAATCCCGGACAAGCCCAGGCCTGTCCGGGATATTTTTGTACCCGAATCAAAAAGAAACAGATGAAAACGCGTGTGATGATCCTTGTGTCGGCCCTGCTGCTGGTCAGCCTGCCGGCGTTTGCACAGAAAACCATTGTAAAGGGACAGGTCCTGGATTCTTTGACCCGTCAGGGCGAAGCGGGTGCCGTCCTGCAGTTTTTCCAGGCGGAGAACAGCGAGAAACCGGTGGCCTATACGACGGCCGATGAAGAGGGCCGCTTCTTCCAGCGTCTCGATGGAAGTGGCCGGTACGAATTGCTGTTCAGCGGAATAGGCCGGATCTCCGTCCGGCGCGGCTTCGTCATTCCAGGCCAGCAGGATACGCTCGATTTGGGGGAGATCCTGATCCGGGATGACGTGCAGACACTCTCGGCCGGTGTCGTGGTGGCCCAGCGGACACTTGTGAAGATGGAGGTCGACAAAATGACGTATGACGTGTCCGGCGACGTGGATGCCAAGACATCCACGGTACTCGACATGCTCCGGAAGGTGCCGATGGTGTCGGTTGACGGCCAGGACAACATCACCGTCAACGGAAGCAGCAGTTTTCAGGTCTATGTGGACGGCAAACCGAACCCGATGATGTCGCAAAATGCCTCCGCCATCTTCAAGATGATGCCGGCCTCTACGGTCAAGAACATCGAGGTGATTACCAATCCGGGCGTGAAATACGACGCGGAAGGTGTGGGTGGCGTGCTTAACATCACGACCAACCGGGAAGTGACGGGCGGTGCTTCCGCGGCCGACGGATTCTACGGTACGGTAATGACGATGGGTTCCAACCGTGGCGCTGGAGGTGGTGTGACGGCTGCCCTGCAAAAAGGGAAATTCGCCATGAGTCTCAATGCCAATGGGATGTACAATACGATGAGGGGCACGGAAACGGACCTGGTCCGCGTTCAGGACGTGGGTTTCTCTACAAGCACACATACTTCCACCGATATGAAGATGCCCATGGCCATGGTCAACGGCAGTGCCAGCTATGAGATCGACAGCCTGAACCTCGTATCGGCGACCCTTGGTATCATGTCGTTCGGGATGCGGAATACCAATGGCTTCACCAATACCATTCTCTATGCGCCTGGCCAGGGATCCTACAGTTATTCAGGTACGCTTTCAACGGTCAATGACCGGAACAATCTGAGTGTAACAGCTGATTATCAGCATCTTTGGGCAGAGGCGCCGGGCCGCAGCTTCGTGCTCAGCTATCAGTTCAACGGAGCGCCTTCCGTCAACAACAGCACGACCCTTCTCGATGCGGCAGGGTTCGGCGGATTCGACTTCACCGACCGCAAGAGCATCGGCCGTACCGGCTCGAACGACCACACGGTCCAGACGGATTTCACCACTCCGCTTGGCAGCAAGCACGTCATTTCTACCGGCGCGAAGGTGCTTTTCCGGCATAACTCCTCCGACCAGACCGACTACTTGTGGGAGGGAAATGCCTTCGTGGAGAATCCGTTCGGCAGTCTCCGGTACGATTTCTACAACCGCATCGCGGCTGCGTATACGGAACTGACCGGCAATTACGGTGCGGTCAGCCTGAAGGCGGGCGTACGGTATGAGCATACGTGGCAGAACTATTCCTCTTCCGCTGAATCCGGTGATTTCCGTGTGAATTACGGCAACCTTGTCCCGACTGCCAGCTTCCAGTGGAACATAACTCCTTCGCAGAATGTCGGCCTGAGCTACAATATGCGTATCAGCCGCCCCGGCATCTCTTTCCTGAATCCTTACGTCGATACATCCGATCCGACGGCTCTCAGCTATGGCAACACGGAACTCGAGACGGAGCGGGGCCACAACCTGTCGCTGGTCTACAATTACTTCTCGCCCGTGGTCATGGTCAATGCGACTTTGCGCCACAGCTTTATCGGCAACGGCATCTCGCAGTACAGCTTCTACGACGCAGACAACCTGCTCAACACCACCTATGGCAATATCGTCCAGAACCGGAATACCAGCTTGAACCTCTTTTCGATGCTGACGCCCGGTGCCAAGACCCGCATCATGCTCAACGGCAGCATAGGCTACAGCGACCTGCGCAGCGATCAGCTTGGACAACGGAATGCCGGATGGAATTACAATGTGATGCTGGGCTTCCAGCAGACCCTTCCCTGGGACCTTCGCTTGAGCACCAATGTGATCAGCGCAGGAAGACAGATCAATCTGCAGGGCTGGTCGACAGGGCTTTCCATCGCAAGCCTGGGCCTGACCAAGACGTTCCTCGACGACCGCTTGAGTTTTTCGGTGAACGGTCTCGTTCCGCTGGCCAGGGATTTCAAGATGTCGCTGCGTACCCATACGGCCGGAACCGGGTTCACGTCCGACATGACAACGCAGATTCCGATGAGCGCCGTGACCTTCCAGATCAGCTGGAGCTTCGGAAAGCAGGGCAACTACACGGCCAAGCGCGCCCGTCGTACCATCGAGAATGAAAGCCAGCTGAACCAGAATACCACCGCTGAGTCGATGGGCTCGGTCCTGATCCGCTAAAAACCGCTTATGCCCGGTTTCGACCGGGCATCTTTTTATTACCTTTGCAGTATGCAGACCCCCCTCAGAAGCAAACTGATCGTCAATGTCGCCCAGATCATCGTCTGGGCAGGCATTTTCCTGACGCCTTCCCTGGTGACCTGGACGATGACCGGTTCTTCCGGAACGGCGCTCGGCGTACTGTATGGCACGGCAAAGACGGTCTTCCCGTTTTTCCTGGTATATTTCCTGAATTATTTTCTGCTGGTACCGAAGTGTCTCTACGGTTCGCATCGAAGAGGGTTCTACCTGTTCAATCTCCTGTTGATCACACTTCTGACGCTATGGGTCTTCTTTCCCCGGGAGCCTGTTCCGCAGGAAGTGCTCGATCAGTTCGGGGAAAAGAACGCCTGGGCCATCTATGTGGGCGGCGTTGTGGCCCATGTCTTCTTCCAGCTCATCATCATTCTCCTGGCCGTGGGCGTACGTTATACCATGCGGGCCCATGATGCGCTGCTGCAGGCGGAAGAAGAGCGCCGCAAGAGTACGGAAGCTGAGCTGACCTGGCTCAAGAACCAGCTCAACCCGCATTTTCTCTTCAATACGCTGAACAACATCTCTTCGCTCACACAGATCGATCCCGACCAGGCGCAAGAACGAATCGGGCAGCTGAGTGATACGCTGCGCTACGCGCTCTATGACAGTGAAGCGGAGAAAGTGCCGCTTTCGGGGGAAGTGGCCTTCATGGACAATTATATCGATCTGATGGCGCTGCGCTGCAGCGAGCGTACGCGTGTGGAACGCTCCCTGATCCTTCCCGATCACGAGGTCATGATCGCCCCGTTGCTTTTCATCTCTTTGATTGAGAACGCATTCAAACATGGCGTGAGTGCGCGGAACGATTCCCTCATCCGGATGGATCTGCATACCGAAGGGAAAGACCTGTGCTTTGTCAGCGAGAATACGGTTTTCGAAAAAGAGACGGTAGACCGCAGCGGATCGGGCATCGGTCTGGTGAACCTCCGTCGCCGGCTGGAACTGATCTATCCGGGTCAGTACACGTACCGGCAATCTGTGGCAGAAGGGCTTTACCGCGTTGAGATCCGCCTTAAAAACCTGCTCTGATGGAATCCCTTACCTGTGTTATCGTCGACGATGAGCCGCTGGCGGTCAAAATGCTGGAGAACTATGTGGCGCGTACGCCCTTCCTCTCGCTTTCCGGCTCCTTTACGGATTCCATGGAGGCGCTCGCTCAATTGCCTGTCCTGCAGCCGAATCTGGTGTTTCTTGACATTCAGATGCCCGACCTGAACGGCCTCGAGCTGTCGCGGATGGTTCCGGCTTCCACCCGGATTATTTTCACGACTGCCTTCAAGCAATACGCTTTTGAAAGCTATGAGGTCTCGGCGCTCGATTACCTGCTCAAACCCATCCGTTACCAGAAGTTTCTGGAGGCTGTCGCGAAAGCGCAGCAGTGGTTTTCGCTCAGTGAGGGCCGCTCGGGCGCGGCATCTACGGCCGCTGCTGTGCCTGCTGCGACTGACTCCGGGCATCCGTCGTTCTTTGTAAAAGCCGATGGCCGGATGCGCAAAGTCGCCCTGTCGGATATCCTCTATATCGAGGGGATGAAAGACTATGTGCTGATCCATCTGGCTTCGGATTCCCGGGGGCTCGTGACCCACAATACGATGAAGGCCGTTGAGGAGCAGCTGCCTTCCGGGCGTTTCATGCGAGTTCACCGCTCCTTCATCGTCGCCCTTGAGAAGATTGATACGGTCACCCGCGACGGCGACCTGATCGTGGACGGCCGCCTGATTCCTGTTACCGACAGCTACCGTCCCGCTTTCGATGCCTACCTGCAGCAACGCAGCTTGATTTAACCCGATAATATTGCCGTTACCATGAAACAGATGATTGTCCTCCTGTTGTTCGTGCTGGCCGTAGCCTGTGATCCGGCCTCCAAGGTCATCCCCTCCGAACTGGACGCCTCTTACGCTCCCGTCAGCGTTCAGGGTAAGGTTGATGCGGTGCAGCCTGCCACGGGTCTTGTGCTTTGGAGTGAGAACGCCCGCGAGCGGAACGCCGCCTATGGTAAGTCCATCTCTTTGGAATATGCCTATTGCCTTCCTTGCCAGGTTGTTACCGGTAAGGATAACGGGGTGGTCCGCTATGACTGGAGTTCCTTCAATAAATGGCTCGCCGATGTGGCTTCCCGGAAACATCAGGCTGTAGTCCGTTTCCGCTATGAATATCCGGGCGAGCGGAATGTGGACGGCAAGCCCGGCACCACGGCTGTCCCGGCTTATATCAAGGCGCTGCCTGATTACAAGGAGACGTTCTACGAAAACGAAGACGGACCCACTTGGTATGCCGACTGGACCAACAGTGAGCTGCAATGGTTTACCAAGCAGTTCTATAGCGATTTCAACGCGGTCTATAAGGATGACCCGCGCATCGCTTTCGTCGAGGTCGGCTTCGGACATTGGAGCGAGTATCATATCTTCGGAACGCCGCTCCAGCCCGGGGTGAATTTCCCGTCCGATGCCTATCAGAAAGCGTTTCTGACCCATTTGGCGGATGTGCTTGAGATCCCCTGGCTGATTTCGATCGATGCAGCCGAAAGTTCTCCCGTCGTGGGCGATGCCTCTCTGATGGGACTCACCTTCGGCCTGTTCGACGACAGTTTCATGCACAAGGACCACGAAGGCGAGTACAATGAAAACTGCTGGAAGGCCATCGGTCGTGGAACCCGCTGGCAGACAGGTGCCTGCGGCGGAGAAATCAGCTACTACACCGCAGCGGACCAGAAGAACTTCCTGAATCCGGACGGCATGTACGGCGTTACCTGGGAGCAGGCTTCGTCAAAGTATCACATTTCGTTCATGATCGCCAACGATGCCCCGAGCGGCCAGTACGGTACGGCCGCCCGGTTCAAGGAGGCCAGCATGGCCTGCGGCTATCATTTCGCCCTGACCGGACTCTACGTCAACGACCAGCGGACCGCCGCGTACGTCACCAACACCGGCATCGCTCCCATCTACCGCGACGCCTATCTCGCCGTCGACGGCCTCCGCAGCGAAACCTCGTTGAAAGGCCTGCTTCCCGGTGAAACACGCCTGTGTTACATCGACAAGGTCACCGACGGCCGCAACCTGACCATCGAGTCCGACTACATCCTCCCCGGCCAGAAGATCCAGTTCGACGCGGATCTGTAGCTGCCAGTCCCGTCACCCGCCTACGAAAAAAGCCTGGCCGAAAGGTCAGGCTTTTTGGGGTGGATGATGGGACTCGAACCCACGACACTCGGAACCACAATCCGATGCTCTACCAGCTGAACTACATCCACCATCTATGGGACGACAAAGGTAGCGCTTTTTTCGGGAAATCTCCAAATTTTTTCTTTCTTATAGAACAACCCGCTCAGCCATCCCTTCTCTGCCACCTTTCCGCTACCTTTTCCGCTACCTTTTCCGCTGCAACGGACGCAACTGACAGTCAGGTGATTATGCAAGGTGATCCCCCTCGAAACGAAGGGGATCAACTTCTGTAAGGTGCTGTAAATCAGTTGCGTCCGTTGCAGCGAAAAGGGGTCCGTTTGCAGCGGGGAGGTCCGTTGCGGCTGAAAAAAAGGCCGCTCCGGTGGGGAGCGGCCTTGAGGTCATACGAAGTAATGCTACAGAGAAATCAATTGAAACTGGAGTATTTCAAAGAGACACCGTAACAATATTTGAATTCGGGATCAAATTGTTTACCCGTTACTGTGTATGTTTTTTTTGCGGTATCACCTTCATAAAGAGTAAACGTGATGTTGCAATCAGTTGGATGGCCGGGTTGATAAGCCCAAAAATAGCTATAATAGAATGCGATCCCGTCGGGCTCTTGAACGCCACCAGATAATCCAACGTTATTACTGCCGACGTTTCCATTAGCGGTAGGAACAGATGATCCGGTTTTTAAGGAAAAACCACTACCAGCTGCAGCGGTCCATGGCTGTGAGTCGTTGTTGACTTTCAGTATATAATCCGGCGCAGAAAGTCCTGTAGTGACATTCTTAATCAACACTTTGAAATGAGAATTAACTTCCCACTTCAATGCATCTATATCTGCACTTAGTGTGTTGCCGGAAAAAGAGTAAGCAATATCATTAGCCGTAATGATCAAAGGTCTGCAATAACAAGTTTCATTATCTACAACTGACTTATTACTGAAAGTGGCCCTCGGCGGATTAAAAAAATATGTCCCAGAATCATAACTAGAGGTATAATTGGCCAAATTGTTGGTACTTTCGTAAACAACAGAAAAAGCCCCGTCTGCTTTAAGCGAAACTCCCGATCTGAGGGAGCCGGCTTCCCATTCGGTGCCTGAATACGTGATGACCAGATCCGGGGCTGCATGCTCGACATCATTATCGTCAAACCACAAGTTGAGTT
The DNA here is from genome assembly GCA_947168065.1 of uncultured Bacteroidales bacterium. GTDB lineage: Bacteria > Bacteroidota > Bacteroidia > Bacteroidales > UBA932 > Cacconaster. The sequence continues at coordinate 9,409 of CAMVKH010000010.1, read as the reverse complement.
TATCACCAGCTGCCCAGTTGGTTTTAGCAGCTTTGGTGTCAGGGCCGCCAGGAGCGGCAACCGTGATGTTGAGCTTGAGAGGCTGAGCCTCGTCGGATACGATTTCCTGGTTCGTGCAGGAGGCAGCCAGCATCAGCAGGGCTGCGGAAAAGAGCAATGCAATCTTTTTCATGGTTTGGATGATTTTAAAGTTTACCACTCTTCTTCCTGGTTTCCGGAAAAAGGGTTGCCGGTAGTTAATGTAGTGGCAGGGCTGCCTTGCAGCACGCAGGTTGGCGTAAAAGCCATCGCCTCACTGGTTGGAGGGAGGTACGTTTTCTTGTTTTCCATATACTATTGTTTATAGGTTGATATTTACGCCGGAATCACGCTTTACAAAAATAGGAATCTATTCGCGTAACGGGCGGCGGGGCTGTGTGGACTTTTCTGTGCGGACAGAAAAAACCACACAGAAACGGGATGCGAAAAGCCGTTTTCAGTCTTTTCGAATCGACTGCAGGTATTCCTTGACGGAGCGGCCGGTGATTCTCTGGAAGCTTCGATAGAAGTAGGAGCGGTCGTTGAAGCCGGCCATGGTGGCGATGCGGGAGACGGGCAGATCGGGCTGGGCTGTCATGATCCGCTCCGCTTCCTGGATCCTGAGGCGGATCCGCCAGCTGCGGAAATCTTCGCCGGTGGTTTCCTGTATATATTTTTTCAGCAGGGCGTGATCCCAGTCCATCTGCCGGGCAATGTCCTCGACAGATCTGGAGTTGTCCAGGAACTGCTTCTGCTGGATCCACAGGGCTATCTTATTTTGGAGTTCGGCGGTGTCTAAATTGTTTGTATCCAGTTGTTTATGAGTGGGCTTACCCCTCCCTATGGCGCGTTCTACCATGGCCGCGTAGGGCCAGTAGTTGATGAAAAAGCAGTAGATGAACAGGAAACTGACCGTAAAGAGCAGGGTAAGGATACTGTCGAGCAGCAGGTTGCCGGCCAGCAGGAAAAGGGCCGCCAGGCCGATGCCCAGCGCCAGATAGAAGGTTCCGTTGATCCAATGGAGCTGGCCCACGAGATCGCTCTCCTCATAGAATGCGAGCATCCGCTCCTTGAATTGGCGGTAGCTCTGCACGAACAGGCGGGTGCTGGCAAGCAGTAACAGAAGATAGGCTGCAAGCATCACGGAAAAAGAAACCTTGAAAACCGTTTGGGAGGCTTGCAGCCGCACGGCGATGAGCCATGCGCCCGCAACAAGGATGGCGGCCAGTTGCACGATGATGCGCTTGCGGTAGACGATCTCGGGCCGGATGAAGGAGAGGGCTGTCATGGTGACCAGCGTAGCCATGAGCGAGCCGACAAGGATGACCAGGCATCCTGAAAAACCGCCAGCCTTGAGCCCTGCCGTATCGCTGAAAAGGAGCTCGGCGAGACTGAGCAGGGCGTAGGCGGCGAATGCGCCGGAGAGGAACCACCGGGCCCGGTTGTATTTCCGGGTCCCTTCCTTGTCCCGGATTCTCATGCCTGCAAGGAGCACGGCCATTGTCGCGGCCACGACAGCGGAGATCAGGGAGATGTAGAAATAGATGGTTTCCTGCATGATGTTTGGTATTTTTGTGTTACAAAGCAGTGAATCGGACGGAGGCGGAGTGGCCGTTGGCGTCGATGACGGTGAGGGTGTGGGGGCCTTTTTCGGGGATGACCTTGATTTTGTGTTCGCCGTGGGTGGTCTGGCCGAGGTAGTCGCCGTCGATGTGCCAGTAGAGGGTGGCCTGGGGGTCGCTGTGGGCGGCCGAGAAGATGATGCCCTGGCTGCGGGCGTCGAGTGCGACCGGGGCGGCGATTTCCATGCCTTCCTGTGGATAGATGATTTCCACGGCGCCGGAGGAACGGAAGCCGGCGAAGTTGGGATGGAAGGGCGGAAGCGGCCGGTAGTCGCTGTGCGACTTCATATAGTACCATTCCTGCGCCGGTGGCAGGACGAAGCGGGAGACGTGACGGATTTCGGCTACGGGCCAGCAGTCGCTGTCGACCTGCCAGGTTTCATCGGGGTTGAGGTGGACCAGGCGGTGGTAGGGGCACGGGTCGGGGCGCTGCGGTGCACGCGGGGCCCAGACGGTAATCGTGCCGTCGGCGTCACACAGGTCGGTGGCCGGATGGCCGCTGAGGCGGCAGCACTCCACTTCTTCGAGTTCTTCGGAGGGCATCTCGAACCAGCCGGTCGGCGGCAGGAGGTTGAAGAGGTCGAACATCACCGGTGCGGCATAGCCTACGCCGGTCAGCAGCGGGCGGCCTTCGCCGTTGCAGTTGCCTACCCAGACGGCCACGATATAGTCGGGCGTGACGCCTACGCTCCAGGCGTCGCGGTTGCCGTAGCTCGTACCGGTCTTCCAGGCGATCTTCCGTGTGGAATTGAAGGTATGCCAGTCGCCCTCTTCCTCCGGCCGGTTCACTTCTGTCAAGGCATCGAAGGTGCACCACGTGGCGCCACGCGAGATGGGCGGGGCTTTCCGCCGCGGGCCTGTGCCTTCCCGAAGCTCACGCGCCAGGAGGGCATAGGCGCCGGCCAGGTCGGTCAGCTTGATTTCGGCACCGCCGAGGATGAGCGAGAGGCCGTATGTGTCGGCGCCGCGGGTGATGGTAGTGAATCCCAGGTGCTGCAGGAGGTCGATGAATTTTTCGACGCCGTATTCGTGCAGCATACGGACCGAAGGGACGTTGAGGGAACGTCGGATGACGTCGCGCGCTGGCACCGCTCCGTCGAAGGTGTGGTTGAAGTTGCTGGGCGTGAAGTCTTTGTAGTGGAACGGGATGTCTGAGACGAGCATCTCGGGCAGGATCTGCCCCTCGTCGAGCATCGCTCCGTAGAGCAGGGGCTTGAGCGTGCTGCCGCTGCTGCGCGGCGCCTGCACCACATCGACGTTGTCACCGTGGGCGCGGCTGTCGTGTCCCACATTGCCGACATAGGCCAGGGGCGCGCCGGTGCGGACGTCGAGGATAAGGGCGGCCGCGTTGAAAACCTGATTTGTGGCGAAGACCTCGGCGTGCCGGGCCACGACCGCCTCGGCGCGTTGCTGCAGCGCGTAGTCGAGCGAACTTCCGTAGCGCTGGTCGCCTTGCTGTTTGCGAAGGGTCTCCAGGTAATGGTAGGCGATCTCGGGCAGCGGCCAGGGCTTCTCGGGCAGGGGCTCGTCTTTGGCCAGTTCACATTCGAGCGAATCGATTACGCCTTCCTTGCAGAGCTTGTCGAGCAGGAAGTTGCGCTTGTCCAGAAGCGCTTCCCGCCGGCTGCCGGGATGGATCAGGGCGGGGGAGTTGGGCAGGACGGCCAGCATGGCGGCGCCGGCCCAGGAAAGGTCTTCGGCCGGCCGGCCGTAGTAGCGCCAGGCGGCGGCTTCCAGGCCCACGACGTTGCCGCCGAAGGGCGCGTTGGCGGTATAGAGGGCCAGAATCTCCTCTTTGCTCAGATAGGCTTCGAGCCGCAGCGCGAGCACGGCTTCCAGCGCTTTCTCACCGAGGGTGCGGGGCTTGTTCTTCCGGCTCAGGCGGATGGTCTGCATGGTGAGGGTGCTCGCGCCGCTGCGGACCTCGCCCTTGCTGACGTTCAGGCGCAAGGCGCGGGCCACGGCCAGCGGATCGATGCCGGGATGGTGCCAGAAACGCTTGTCTTCAAAACAGACGATGGCGCGGGCAAATTTGTCCGGAACGGAATCGGCGGGCGGGAAGCGCCACTGGCCATCTGCAGCGATACGGGCGCCGAGCAAGCGGCCGTCGCTGCTCTCGAGCACGGCGCAGACCGGGTCGTCGAACAGCCTGCCGGGCCGCAGCGCCCAGGCGATGAGCACTAGCAGGGCAACCAGGCCGGTCAGGAGCAAAAGATTCTTTTTATTTCCCACCCGATTTTCCTATATTTGCAATAGTATAGCAAAAATAGGCAAAAATCCCCAGTGATATGAAAAAGATTCTCTTTGCTTTGAGTCTCGTCCTGCCATTGGCCCTGCTCTTTTCGTGCGGCGGTGGCGCGGGCGAGAGTGTCGCCGAAATCTCCCGTGAGATCCGGGTCGACGATCCCGTGACCGTACGCCTGTTCGACGCCTTCACCCTCAAGGATGGCGAGCAGACGGTTGCAGCGGCCAAGAAGGCCGTATCCATTACTCCGAAAGTTGATTTCGACGTACAGATCGTGGATCAGCAGACCCTGTGCATCGTCCCGAAAGAGCCGCTGGACTACAACACCACCTACAAGGTGACGGCCGACTTCGGTTCGATCGCCGGATCTTCGAGCGGCAAACAGACCTTCGAGGTAAAGACGCTCGCCCCGGTCCTGCTGTTCGACTACAGCAAGCTCACCGGCTATGAAGGCATGGACGACCGTTATCACGTTGACGTGGAGATCACCTCGCCCGAAGTGCTCGACGGCAAATACCTGGAGAGCGGCTTCTCCGTCAAGGGCGGTGACGCCCAGGTCGCCTGGGTCCACTCCGACGACGGCCGCACCCACACGGTCACGGTCGGCAACATTGCCGCTACCGAGAAGAAACACATCCTGGAAGTGGTGCACAACTGGCCGAAATATGCCGCCGAAGGTTCGCGCCGCTACAACATCCCGGCCAAGGGCCAGTTCGAGGTCATCGAAAGCGAGGTCAAGTCGGATCCCTACGGCTTCGAGATCGCCTTCTCGTCGGCCCTCGATCCGAAGCAGGATTTCCGGAGCCTGGTCTCGGTGCCGGGCGGCGGCAAGCTGTCCTTCATCGTCAATGAGAACGTGCTCAAGATCGTCCCGACCGTCAAGGCCGAGGAGAAGCAGTTCGTTTCCGTAAGCAAGGGCATCAGCAGCAAGAAGGGCCAGAAGCTGGCGGAAGACGCCGACATCTGGTTCGCCATCCCTTCCGGCGAGCCGATGGTCAAGTTCCTCTCCCGCGGCTCGGTCCTCCCGTCCTCGGGCGACATGAACCTGACCTTCCAGGCCATCAACTATGCGAAGCTGCGCGTACGCGTGAAACGGATCTATGAGAACAACGTGCTGCAGTTCCTTCAGGACAACCGCCTGGGCGATACCTATTGCTATACGGAGAACGTGGCCCGCGTGGTACTCGACACGACCCTCACGCTCGGTGAGGCCAACTCGGCCAAGCTCCGCAACCTCAATACCTACGGCCTGAACGTGGCCGACCTGGTGAAGGTGCAGCGCGGCGCCATCTACCGCCTCGAGATCCGGGGCGTCGAACCGCTGGCCGAATTCGGGGAAGACCACTATGAGAGCGATTACTACTTCGGCAGCTACGACGACTACGGCAGCCGCGTTCGCAACATCCTGGTGTCCGACCTCTCGGTCATCGCCAAGGGTTCCGACAAGGGTGAATATACGGTCTTCGTGACCGACATCCTCTCGGCGCAGCCGGTCACCGGCGCGAAGGTTACGCTCTACAACTCTGTGAACCAGGTGGTAGGGGAAGGCACCACCTCTTCGGGCGGCCGCTTCTCCTGCACCGTGGACAACGACCAGGCCCGCACCGCTGTCATCAGCAAGGGCTCCGACAAGTCTTACGTCTCGCTCAATTACGGCAGCGCCGTGTCGATGAGCAGCTTCGAGGTGGACGGCAACGCTTCCCGCAAGGGCCAGAAGGGCTTCATCTTCGGTGAACGTGGCGTGTGGCGTCCCGGCGATGACATCCATATCACCTTCGTCTCGATGCTCGACGACGGCGTGCTGCCCTCCGGACACCCTGTGACGGCCGTGCTCAGCAACCCGCAGGGCCAGACCATCAGTACGCTGGTCAGCAACACGGGCCACGACGGTATGTACAGCTTCACCTTCACCACCTCGCCCGACGCCCCGACCGGCAACTGGGAGGTCGCGGTGACGGCTGGTGGACAGACCTGGTACAAGACCGTCAAGATCGAGACGGTCAAGCCCAACAACATCGTCATCGACCTGCAGCTCAACGACAAACCTGCCATCCCGGCCGGCAACATCCGCGCCGACGTCTCGGCCCGCTGGCTGGTAGGCAATCCCGCCAAAGACCTGGAAACCCGCGTGGAAGTGGACTTCTCGCGCGGCAGGACTTCGTTCGACAATTACAAGGGCTATGTGTTTGAAGATGCTTCCCGCAGCTTCGCGAACCAGCACATGGATCTGTTCAAGGGCAAGACCGACGCCCTGGGCAAGGTCTCTTTCAATACCGCGCTCAAAGCGAAGGACAACGACGTGCCGGGCATGCTGACGGCGCTCTTCACCACGCGCGTGTTCGAGAAGAGCGGCGACTTCAGCATCGACCGCTACACCACGACCCTCTCGCCGTACGATACCTACATCGGCTTGAACGTGCCGGAGCAGGAGGATGAGTGGGGCGACGACTATCTCGACAAGAACCGCAGCCATACCTTCAAGTTGGCAGCGGTGGATTATCGCGGCAATCCCGTCCCGCGCAGCGTCAAGGTGAACGTGGAAGTCTACAAGATGGGCTGGAGCTGGTGGTGGAGTTCCTCCGACGGCCTGGCCGAGTACTCGAGAGATTCCTACAACAAGCCGGTCAAGGAGTTCACCGTGACCCTGACGGGCGGCGCCGGTGAGTTCAAGATGGACTTCACCAAGGAAGAGAGCGGCTTCTGGTTCTTCCGGGTCACCGATCCGGCCGGCGGCCACGCAACCTCCGCCGTGACGATGGTCCGCAATTCCTGGGAGCAGCCCGCGGAAGGCAATTCCGACGCGGCGATCCGCCTCCCGATGACGCTCAACAAGGACAAGTTCAACGTGGGCGAGACGGCCCAGCTGACCATCCCTTCGGCAAGCGGCGCCCGCGCCCTGGTCTCGATCGAGAAGGGTGAGCGCGTGCTCAAGACCTTCTGGGTCGACTGCAAGGGTGACAAGACCGACATCTCCATCCCCGTCGAGGCGGGCATGGCCCCGAACGTCTATGCGACGGTGACGCTGGTCCAGCCGTACAACAATACCGAGAATGACGCGCCGATCCGTATGTTCGGCGTGCAGCGCATCCTCGTGGAAGAAGGGACTACCCACCTGCATCCGGTGATCGACATTGCCGGCGAGATCCAGCCCGAGAAGGAAGTCTCCTTCACGGTCAAGGAGCAGGATGGCCGTCCGATGAGCTACGTGGTGGCCCTGGTCGACGAAGGCCTGCTGAGCCTCACACGCTTCAAGACGCCTGACCCGTGGAAGTCGTTCTATGCGACCGAAGCCCTCGGCGTCCGCACCTGGGACCTCTACGACCTGATCGTGGGTGCCTACGGCGCCCGCATGGAGCAGCTCTTCGCCATCGGTGGTGACGGCGAGGGCGAGACCGCGGTGACGCCCAATACCCGGGCCGAGCGCTTTAAGCCCGTCTCCCTGTTCCTCGGTCCTTTCACCGTGAAGGCCAAGGGCTCCGACAAGCATACGGTGAAGATTCCGCAGTACATCGGCAACCTGCGCGCGATGGTCATCGCCACCGACGGCAAGGCCATGGGCTCCACGGACAAGAGCGTGATGGTTACCAAGCCTGTGATGGTCAAGGCCACGCTGCCGCGTGTGATGGGAACCGACGAGGAAGTGCAGCTTCCCGTGACGGTCTTCGCCAACAAGGACGGCGTGGGTACCGTTACGGTAGATGTCCAGGCTGAAGGTACGCTGCAGGTCTCCGGCAACAGCACGGCGACGGTCCAGGTGCCCAAGGCCGGCGAGGAGCTGGTTTACTTCACCTTGAAGGCTTCCGGCGAAACCGGTATCGGCAAGATCAAGACCACGGCCCGCAGTTCCGGTGACAGTTCGACCGAAAACCTGGAGATCGACGTCCGCGACCCGAATGCGCGCGCGACCAATTCGACGATGCACCTGGTCGAGGGCGGCAAGACCCTCCGGACCGAATTCGCCCTGGTGGGCCGTCCCGGCACCAACGAAGTGGTGGTCGAAGCCTCGACCATTCCGCCGATCGACCTGGATTACCGTCTGGGCTACCTGATCCGTTACCCGCACGGCTGCCTCGAGCAGACGGTCTCTTCCGCCTTCCCGCAGCTCTATCTGGGTGACCTGGTCGATCTCGACAACAAGGGTCTCGAAGATGTGGGCAAGAATGTGAAGGCCACTATCACGCGCCTGAGCTCGTTCGCCATCCCTTCGGGCGGTATGACCTACTGGCCGGGCATGTCGGCTTACGCCGGCGCCCATGTCTGGGCCACGATCTACGCCACCCACTTCATGATCGAAGCGCAGAAAGCCGGCTACGCCGTGCCTGCCACCCTGCGCAAGTCCAATCTGTCGTTCCTGCGCACCGTGGCTTCGGGCAAGAGCTATGACGCCGACTCCCGCGCATACGCGCTCTATGTCCTCGCCCTGGCGGGCAGCCCCGACCGCGGCGACATGAACCGTCTGCGGGAAGACCTGGCCAAACTGCCCAAGTCGAGCGGCCTGCTGCTGGCGGGTGCCTATGCCCTTGACGGAAAGAAAGACGTAGCCCGCAACGTCCTGCAGGGCCTCAAGGCCGATCCGCAGTCATTCAACCGCTTCTCGGCTACCTTCGAAAGCTCGGAGCGTCTGCAGTCCATCGCCTCGATGATCTACACCGCCGTGGGCGACAAGACCGCTGCCTTTAAGTGTGTGGAGCGCCTCTCCGGCTGGCTCAACGACCGCAACCACTATATGAGCACCCAGAGCACCTCGTGGGCGCTGCGCGCCGTATCCGACTATATGAAGAACAATGCCGTCGACGGCATCAATGTCAGCGTCAAGACGCCTGGCAGCAGTTCGACCCTCAAGACGGCCAAGGCCATCGCACAGGGCTCGCTCGACGCAGGAAGCGGCACGTCGCTCAATCTGGAGATCGTCAATTCCTCCAAGGCTCCGGTCTATCTTGTGGTCAGCTCCACGGGTATCCCCGAGAAGGGACAGGAACTGGAACGTGCCGACGGCCTGAAACTCGTGGTGACCTACACGCTGCCTGACGGTACGCCGATCGACCCGTCCGACATCGAGCAGGGCACGGACTTCATCGTCACGACCTATATCACCAACACGAGCGCCACGACCGACTACACGAACCTCGCCCTGACGCAGATCTTCCCTTCGGGCTGGGAAATCCACGCCGACCGCATCGAAGGCTTCTATCAGGACTTCCGCGACGACCGCGTGTACTCCTATCTCTATCAGGGCCGCAACAGCACCTCTTATATCAAGACGCGCATCACGGCGGCCTACAAGGGAACCTTCTATCGTCCGGCCGTCATCTGCGAGGCGATGTACGACAACACTGTCGGCGCCGCCGTTCCGGGTGGATGGTGCAAGGTCCGATAGGCTGATTGGACCCACTTTTGATCGTCCCGGTTCCGGCCGGGACGATTTTTTTTGATTTTTTGCAAAATAATTTTGCGCAATTAAAAAAGATGTTTACCTTTGCAGCCCGTTTCGGAAAGAACGGGAAGTTCATTGAAAGAATAGGAA
>CAMVKH010000009.1 GCA_947168065.1 uncultured Bacteroidales bacterium | reverse complement strand
AGCATCCCTTCTCAATTTCCGGGAAGTTATTCTTCAGGTGTTTGTCCAGCCAATAGCCCATCGTGACCCGGTCGTCATTGGCAATCACATAGATCCGGTCCGCATTCTTTTGGAAAGAATCCGTGGACAGCTGCCGCTGGACATAAGCTGCCAGCAGGAGCACAAAAGCCATTGATACCGTCAGGCCCACAAGGTTGATGGCGCCGTATAACTTATTCTTCTTAAGAAAGTTCCAAAAACTCTTCATCGTCTTTTCCCGAAAGTGACGGGGACCGGGCGTCCCCGTCACGCCGCTTTTAACAATATGAGAATACTAATAACCAAAAAACTTATAAAAAAGTATCATAAGTGGCTAAAATACAAGCACATCGCTGTCGCCATACGTATCGTACCCGGAGGTGATGACCTTCTCGCCGGGCTCCAGGCCCTCAAGGACTTCGTAGTACTGGGGATTCTGGCGTCCGATGCGGATTTCCCGCTTGACGGCCTTGTTGCCCTCTTTGTTGACGACGTAGATCCATTTGCCGCCGGTCTTCTGGTAGAAGGTGCCGCGCGGGATGATGACGGCCTCTTCAGGCTGGCCGAGCTGGAGGTTGAGGTAGTAGGTCTGTCCGGCGCGGATGTTCTCGGGCTGCTCACCGTCGAATTTGAAATCGGCTTTGAACTTGCCGTCGCGGACCTCCGGATAGACCTTGCGGATGACGGTGGAGTAGGTCTCACCCTGGCGTTCGAAGGTGGCGGAGAGGCCCGCTACCACGCGGTCGATGTAGTGCTCATCGATTTGGGCTTCCACCTTATAGGTTCCGACGGAGTTGATCTGGCCGATCTTGGTGCCGCTGGCGATGCTTTGGCCCAGGACGACGTCCAGCAGGCCCAGTTCGCCGTCGATAGGGGCTTTTACGATGAGGTTGCTCTTGCGGCGGCGGATCATCTGCATATTGAGCAGCATATTGTCCAGGCTTTCTTCCATACGGTCGATCTGGGTGCCGCGGTAGAGGCTGTCCTGCTTGGACCGTTCGCAGATCAGGTCGTATTTCTGCTGGGCCAGACGGTAGTCTTCCTCGGCCTTGAGGTACTCTTCGCGGGCGATGAGCTTGTCCTCAAAGAGCGCCTTCTGCTGCTCATAGGCACGGCGGAGACGCTCCACCTGGGTGCCGTACTCCAGCACGTTCTGCCGCACGTCCAGCTTCTGCTGCTCCATCTGGATCTGGGTGTTTCGGAGGATGTTCTCTTTCTCCGCCAGCTCCGCTTCGGAGTTGAGGATCTGCAGGTCCAGATTGTCGTTGTTCAGGATGAGGATCGCGTCGCCGGCTTTCACCGGGGAACCTTCCTCGATGAGGATCCGTTCCACGATGCCGCCTTCCTGCGGGCTCAGCTGGATCGTCGTCATCGGCTGCACGCGGCCGCTGATACGGATATAGTCGTTGAACTCACCCTTCACGGCGCTCGACACGGTGATGGCATCCTTGTCTACCCGCAGCGTCTTGTTGTTCGGCCGGGCAATCAAGTACACGATAAATACCAGCAGCAGGGCTCCCAGCCACCAGGGCAGAGCCTTCTTCGTAAACGCCACGCGCCATCCGGTTTTCTTTTCGATGATCTTATCCATAATCGTCATTCCGGGCTTGCCCCGGAACCTCTTTTTTTTATTGGTTGATGTATTCTATTCCATTGTAATAGCGGACCACCGCCTGCTTGATGAGATACTTGAACAGGGAGTTCATCTCATCGGCCTGGGCCTTGAGGAAGTTGTTGGTGGCGGTCTGGTACTCGAGCGAGGAGATCAGGCCCTGGTCCATCTTTTTGGCGTTCAGGCGATAGGATTCTTCCTGCACGCCTCGTTTCTTCTGTGCCTGCAACCAGGCGGCCTCCGCGCCGTCGCGGTCCTGCACGGCCCGGTGGACTTCGCTCTCCACATCGCGGCGCTTCTGGTCGTATTGGGCCGTCATCTTCTTGAGCGCGTTCCTTTTGCGGGCGATGTTGTCGTGGCCCTGCAGCCGGTTGTAGATGGGGATCGACATCGAGAACTGGATGTACTCGCCCTGGTGGTTGCGCAGCTGGTCGATATACGGGTCAATCTGCAGCTGCTGTCCGGGATAATTGAAGTAGCTTGTACTCCAGCCGGCATTCAGGCTCAGGCTCGGCAGCAGTTGCCAGCGGGCCGTGGATAGCTCGCGGCGCGCGTTGTCGACGTTCCAGCCGGCAATCTTTACGCCTGGATTGTTTTCCAAGGCATAACTGACGACATCGTCGGAGGTGGGATCCGCGGTCAAGCCGGGGATGAAGGATGGAGCGTCATGCCCGGCTTGACCGGGCATCCCGGTATCGATGCGCAGCTCTTCTTCCACGGGCCAGAACATCAGGTCGGCGAGTTTGGCGAGCTGGTCTTTGTAATAATTTTCGGCATTGATGGCATCGTACTGCCGGTCGGCCAGGTCGGCTTCGGCCTGCACCACGTCGGCGTGGCTCTTCTGCCCGATTTCCTCCTGCTTCTGGAACTTGCCGAGCGTAGCTTCGGCCGTTACGGCCTGCGCCGCGTAAATGTCACTCAGACGCTTGTAATAGACCACATTGTAGTAGGCCTCCATCACAGCCAGACAGATATCGGCCTCTACCTGTTTCTCCTGCGTCTTGCCGATAGCCAGGGCCGTCTTGGAGATTTTCAGGTTGTTGACGGCGTTGAATCCGTCGAAGAGCGTGATGCCCGCTCCCAGGGAATATCCGTTGTGGAACGAGGTCTCCGTGACGTAGATATTCGTTTCCGGGTCGATGCTGCGGCCGAAGTTGTAGTAGGCGTAGGTACTTGCGTTGACCGTCGGCGTAAAGGCCTTGAGCACGGCGTTGCGGCGTGCCACCTGGGCATCGCCGATCTCGGCATGCTGGATCCGCATCTTCGTCGAATGGGAGATGGCATATGTCATGCAATCCCTGAGGGTCATCACTTTCGCGTCCTGTCCGGCCTGACCGGGCATCTGCTGCCCGCTGGCAGCAAATACCACGGAAACCATCCAGGTCAATAGTAAGAACATTCGCTGTATCATCGTGTTTCTCCTTATGATCGATAATTCTGTACGCGAATACGTACATCCGCCATGCCAAAAGATTTAACGCGCTGATATAGAGATAGAAACAATTTCGACCGCCCGATAAAAAAAGTGTAAAGCTTTACAATGCTTTACACTTTCGGCTTTACACTTTACAGTTTTCCGTCCCTAGCGGAACCGGAGTTCAAAGACGGTCTGCCGATCGTCGCTGCGGACCAGGTCGATGCTGCCGTTGTGCTGCCGCATGATCTGGCGGGCCAGCGAAAGGCCGATGCCGGAACCTTCTTGTTTCGTCGTGAAGAAGGGGATGAAGATCTGTTCCTGCGCGGAGGCGGGAATGGGTTCGCCGTCGTTGGCAATCTGGATGATGACGTCGTCGTCCTTGCCCATCCGGGCACTGATGTCAATGTGCTTTGCTCCGGCCTGCAGGGCGTTCTTGATCAGATTGATCAGGATCTGGGAAATCTGGCCCTCGTCGGCATAGATCATCAGGTCGGGCTCTTCCGGCCGATAGACGCATCCGGCGCCGCAGGAGGCGGCGAATTCGCTGTTGAGGCTGATGACACTGTCCATCAACTCCTGCAGGTCCAGCGCCTTGCGGATGGGCTTTGCCACACCGGACAGTTGGCGGTAGGTCTGCACGAAGTCGATCAGGTTCTTGGAGGAATCGGAGATGGTCTCGAGTCCGGCCTTGATGTCCAGTTCGCTGTGACCCTGCTCATCGACCGACTTGGCCATCGCATCGGAGAGCGAGGCGATGGGGGAGACGGTATTCATAATCTCGTGCGTCAGCACGCGGATGAGTTTCGTCCAGGAATCCTGCTCGTGTGCCTGGCGCTGCTTTTCGAAGATGGTGCGGATCCGGTTCAGCGTGCGGTTGAACTTGTTCTTATCCCGGAAGCGGAAATTGAGTTCTCCGTCTTCCATCGCATCCATCATATAGGCCACCTTTTTGATGTCTTTCTGGCGTGTCCGGAGGATGGCAATCACCGCCGCCACGATGGCGACGATGACGCAGGCTCCCACGATATGCCAGAGGGTGAAGGTCATAGGCCGTACTTCTTCAGTTTTGCGTATAACGTAGGGCGGCTTACGCCCAGCAGCTTGGCTGCAGCGGAGATGTTGCCGCCGGTGCTTTCCATCGCCTCGCGGACGCGGCGTTCCTCTTCGGCCTCGTCACGGAGGAGATTTGCTCCCTCCGGTCGCACCTCTTGCTGCGCCCGGGTCCGGGTCAAGCCCGAAATGCCGGAAGGCGTTGCACCCGGCGCTCCGGACTTGGTTCCAGCATCCCGTTGGAGGTCTTTTGCCGTCAGTTCGCGGCCGTCCGACAGGATGACCGCCTTCTCGAGGCAGTTCTGCAGTTCGCGGATGTTGCCGCTCCAGTAACCCTCGGTCAGCAGTTGCGCCGCCTCCGGCGTCATGCCGGTCAACGGACGATGATATTTCTCGGCGAAGCGCTCCAGGAACATCTGCGAGAGCGGAGCGATATCTTCCCTGCGCTCCCGAAGCGGGGGAAGGGCGATGTGTACGGTATTGATGCGGTAGTACAGGTCTTCCCGGAACCGGCCTTCGCGGACCATCGCACCCAGATCCATGTTGGTGGCGCAAATCAGGCGGATATTGACCGGAATGGCCTGTGAGCCGCCCACACGCACCACGCTGCGGTTCTGGATCACCCGCAGCAGTTTGGCCTGCAAGTGCAGGGGAATGTTGCCGATCTCATCGAGGAAGAGCGTGCCGCCGTCGGCCTGCTCGAACTTGCCCACGTGGTCGGTATGCGCATCCGTGAAAGCGCCTTTCACGTGTCCGAAGAGTTCGCTCTCGAAGAGCGTTTCCGTAATGGCCCCGGCATCCACCGCCACCATCGGTTTTTCGCTTCGGAGGCTGTGGGCGTGGATCTCCCGTGCCAATACATCCTTGCCGGTACCGTTCTCCCCGGTAATGAGCACCGTGGCGTCGGTCGGTGCGATCTTTTCGAGGGTCTTGCGGATGGCGGTCATAGGTTTGGAAGAACCCCAGTACATAAGATTTCCGGTCGAGTCGGGATTGACGCCCGCGGTGCCTGCGGTGCCCGGCTTTGACCGGGCATCCCTGCCCAGCGCCTTGCGGGCCTTGTCGCGGGCTGCGGTGAGCACCTCGATGAGTTTGTCGTTGTTCCAGGGCTTTACGATGAAATCGAATGCGCCGCGCTTCATTCCCTCCACGGCCAACTGGATGTCGGCGTAGGCGGTGAACAGTACCACTTCGACTTCCGGCACCATTTTCTTGATTTCTCCCGCCCAGTACAAGCCTTCGTTGCCGGTGTTGACCGAAGTATTGAAGTTCATGTCCAGCAGCACCACGTCCGGCCGGAACTGATCGAGCGACGAGACCAAGGTCGCGGGCGAAGGAATCGTCTTGACCTGGGCAAAATGCACCGGCAGGAGGATCTCCAGCGTCCGCCGGATCCCCAGATTGTCATCTACGACCAGTATTTTTCCAACTTTTGAAGCCATTGTCAAATCATTTTTTTCGCCCGCACGGAAATCAAAAGCCGTTCCAAATTCGCAAGTATCAATAATACAGTTGTTTATGTTTTACCCTCTCGCGTGTAAACCGTAAAGACTCCTTACACCCTGTAAAGAATCTTTACACTTATTTCCGGGTAAAGCGGGGGACCCTGTCGATCGGGACATCGTTCCGGCAAGCAAGATGGTCAGGAGGGTTGTCAGCAATCTTTTCATAGCTCCGCTAAATGGCCAGTTTGTTGAATTTTGCCTTGAAATCGCTCCAGCGGTAGAAGCCGGGGGCTGCTTCGGGAAGCGGCAGCGAAGCGCAGAAACCGTTGAGAAGCGCCTGGACCAGAATCTCGTCCGGCGCTTTTTTGCTGCGGAAGAACACCAGCTGGAAGTTGCAGGCCATCGGGATGTCATAGCTCCGCCAGACCTTTTCCACGTCGTAGGGGTCGGAGATCATTGCGTCCATCCCGTTTACGCCGAGGTAGGAGATCAGGGGCGCCAGGGCCGTGTCGTGTGAGAATCGCATCCGGATGGAGACACCGTTCGAGAGGTCCTCTTCGAAGCGGTCGATGATATCCTTCGCCGCGACGGACATCTCCAGGAAGCGGCGGCGGTCCACGCCGGGCGCCACGCCCGTATACATATAGTCGCTGTAGTTCTGGACCCGCCAGATCGCATAGCGTTCTTCAGGCGTAAATACTTCCGTGAGGGCAGCAGGGACAGGGAAATCGAGGTTCTCGCTGTCAGACACCAGCTGCATCATGTCGTACATGAAGGAATCGTCGATCCCGATGCCCTCGGTCGAAGTAAACCAGCGCCCGATCACGCCTTCTTCATCGAAGACAGCCTTGGCAAATTGCTCGTACCGGGCCCGGGCTTCTTCGGTAAAGGGTTCCATGGCCTTGTAGTTCGGGTTGGAATGGCTCTCCGGAATGAGCATGGCATAGTAGGGGCGGCCATAATCCACCTGGATGGTGAGGTCGCGGTCCAGGTCGGAGAGTTCGTCCAGGCAGCAGAGCATGCTCACGATTACGCGCGAAGACTCTGTGGAGAGGGCCACCAGGTTGGTCTTTCCCTTGAAGATCTCCGGGTAGTTCCGGTAGATCTGGCTGGCAATCTGCCGGTGCTGCCGCTGGCCCTTGAGGGTCAGGATCCCTTCGTGATAGAGCATTTTGGGATAGACCTCGGCATAAGCCTCGAAAAACTTCTTTCCTTCCGGGGTCAGCAGTCCCTTCTCATCGGCCGTCTTCCAGATCGAATACATCTTCGGATAGAATTGCGATCCATCGACAAAGCGGGAGCCGTGTCGTCCCATGTGGCTGATATAGAAAGGTTTGTATCCTTTCGGAGGACGGGGCGGAAGGGGCTGTCCCTCGGGATATACGCCGAAGGTCCCGCCCCAGCGGGAAGGCTCTGAGAGAACATCTTGTTTGGCCCACTGATGGTCTTCCTGGGCGAAGAGCAACATCCCCGGCACCAGCGCGAGAAGCAGGCAGAGGAACAATTTGCGGATGGAGGTATTCATGTTCGTATGACTTAGCGATTATTTTTCTTGATGGTCAGCGAGCCGTCCGGATTGAGCGGATCGGCCACGGCGAAAGGAACCGGGTAGAGGACACCCTTGACTTCCAACTCCGCTTTGAGACGGAGCCGGCCGCTGTTCCAGTCGAATCCTTTCGGCAGGTACATCATGCCGGAACGGACGCCTTCTACATCAGGGTAACCTGCGTCGAGACAGCCGCTCACGTGGACTTCCCCATCTTCGGTGAAGAGGGTCAGCCGCAGCACGCCGGGTACGCCGGCGATGCCGTCGTTGGTCATGCCGATGATCAGGAAATCCAGGTCTTCCTTGTCCTTGCCGTGCCAGATGAAGGACGGGCGTACGCGATAGCCGATGCAGCTGGCCAGGTCATCCAGGGCTTCAGGATACTTGCGGTAATACGCTTCCAGGTTTTCCGCACAGATGCTGTGGAAGCTCCAGAGGGAATAGTAGTTGGCTCCTGCATCCTTGGCGTGGAGGATCACGTCGTCTCCCGTGGGGCGGCCGTACGGATCCAGACGGATGGTGGAGGCATCGCCGCGGGTCATGGCGCACTCCACGAAGGCCGCCGTCCAGGCGGGACGGTTGCACAACTGCTCGATGCTTTCGCTGTCCACGAGGATCGTGTCGCGGCGCAGCCAGTTGTGGTCGCGGACCGAACGGTCCACGAGGGCGGAATTGCCCACGCCGCTGTGGTCGGGCTGGACATTGGTCACCAGCGGAACCTTGGTCCACGCGGCCTGCTGGATCTCGTAAAGCCGCAGGAAAGTATCTTCCGCCGCCTTGCGGTTCGGGAAGTTGTGCCCCTCATACGGCCAGGCGTGCCCTTCGCCCCAGAAGCCGAACATGTGCGTGTCCACGAACTCGATGAGCGGGCTGCCGTTGTAGCGGTCGGCCATCAGGTGCTGCATCTCCTCGAAATACCCGATCAGGTACTCGTTGTAGCGCGGCTGAAAGTGGTCGTGCTGGAACCGGGGCTGGGAAGGGTCGCCCTTCCATTCTCCCTTCAAGTGGTCGAGCGGGACTTTCTTCAGGACGAAGTCGGGCAGCGCGTTCTCGAGCGTGTCCGGATTGCTGAGCATCACCCGGAAGCAGACCCGCTTCCCATATTGGGCCGCTTTGTCTATCGTAATTTTCCAGTAGTCGTCGAAATCCAGTTTACCCGCCTTCTTCTGGATATGGCGCCAGTTCGGGCGGATATGGACCTTGGTTCCCAGCGGGAAACGGAACAGTTTGTCGATGGTCGTCTCCAGCGATTCGCCGGGCACGTGGGGCGCGCCGTAATCTCCTGAAATATAGGTGGTCATGCCCATGCCGAAAGCATTGAGCAGCTGTTTGCCGGGCATTGTGTACTGAACCACTTCGGGCTCTTCTCCGAAGAAGTCTTCCGGAGCGTAAGAGGGGAAGGGGCCCTGGTAGAGCCGGTCGCGGACCGCCGGCCCCGGGCCGAAATCGTACTTGTGCCAGTTATGCTGCGGCACCCAGGCCTTCAGGCCGGGCGCGAGACCGACGGCGGCTCCCGCCACCAGGCCGGTCTTGATGAAATCCCTGCGTTTCATTATCCGTTCACGTTTCTGATGATGTTGAGGGACCCGTCGGGGTTGACCCCGTGAGCCGCGGCGATGGGCACCGGATAACGGACGCCCTTGACTTCAATTTCGGCCTTGAGTTTCAACCGGCCGCTGTCGGCGGAAACACCCTTGGGAAGGGTGATCATCGCTTCCCGGATGCCCTTCGGATGCGGGAAGCCGGCATCCAGGCAGCCGCCTGTCTCCACGCTACCGTCGTCAGTGAACACGGTCAGGCGAAGGACGCCGGGTACGCCGGCGATACCGTCGTTGACCATGCCGAATATCAGGTTCTCGTGGCCCTCTCCGTCGGAGGAGCGCCAGATCCACGACGGGCGTACCCGGAAGCCGATGCAACGGTTCAGATCGTCCAGCGCATCGGGGAACCGCCTGTAGTAGGCCCAGAGATTGTCGGGATTGATGGCGTGGAAGGTCCAGAGGGAGTAGTAGTTCGCTTTCAGATCCTTCACATGGGAGATGATGACCTCGCCCCGGGAGAAGCCGTTCGCATCGACCGGGTAGTCGGTCCCGTTACCGGAACTCATGGCGCCTTCGCAGAAATTCGCCACCCAGGCCGGACGGTTGCTCAGCGCGTCGATGCACTCGTTCTGCACGAGGATGGAATCCCGGCGCAGCCAGTTCCCGTCCCGGACGGACCGGTCGATGACCGAAGAATGGCCGACCCGGTTGTAGTCCGGCTGGACATTGGTCACCAGCGGCACCTTGGTCCAGGCCTTCTGCTGGATTTCATACATCTTCAGGAGCGCTTCCTCCGCATCCTTCCGGGAGGGGAAATTATGTCCGTCGTACGGCCAGGCGTGGCCCTCGCCCCACAGGCCGAAATGATGGGTGTCCACCATTTCGATCTCCGGACCCCCGTTGTACTTCTCGGCCAGCAGGTTCTGCATTTCCTCGAAGTAGCCGATCAGGTAGTCGTTGTATTCCGGCTGGAGATGCTCGTGCTGGTATCGGACCTGCGAAGGATCCCCGGTCCAGGAACCTTTCAGCTTGTGCAGCGGCACTTTTTTCAGAACAAAGTCGGGCAGCGCGTTTTCCAGGATGTCCGGATTGTTGAGCATCACCCGGATGCCCACGCGCTTGCCATACTGGAGCGACTTTTCCATCGTGATCTTCCAGTAATCGTCGAATTCCAGTTTCCCTTCCTGTTTCTGGATGTGCCGCCAGGTGGGACGGATGTACACTTTGGTTCCCAGCGGGAAGCGGAACAAGCCGTCGATGGTTTCTTCCAGGGTTTTTCCGGGCACCACAGGCGCGCCGAAATCGCCGGAGATATACGTGATCAGGCCCATACCCATGCAGTTGATCTGCTGCTTTCCGGGTTGGGTGGACTGGTAGCACCAGCCGCCGTAGAAGTTCTCCGGCTCGTAGCAGCCGAACGGCCCCTGGTACAGGCGGTCGTGAACCGCCGGTCCCGGGCCGAAATCATAATCCGTCCAGTTGTGGACCGGCACCCAGCCTTTCAGGACAGGCGAAAGACCCACGGCAGCCGATGCCGCCAGGGCCGTCTTCAGGAATTTGCGTCTTTGCATAACGATAGGGTTGTGGGCGTGAGGGTTTTACCAGATAGTACAACGGTCAATGACAAATGTACAAAAAGACCTGCACACTAGCAACGGAAATTATGCGTGAAACGCCAAAAGCTGGTTATTTGAAGGGCGAGCCATGAAAACCTGCCTTTTTTATGGCCGACCCCGATGAAAACAGTTCCCCGGCCATGAAATCATAGGGTTTTTATGGCCGATGAAACAAAAATGCCCTGCAGATTGCTCTGCAAGGCATTTAAGCGGTGCGGACGAGACTCGAACTCGCGACCTCCGGCGTGACAGGCCGGCATTCTAACCAGCTGAACTACCGCACCTTATTTTATCGGGGCATTGCCCCGAACCCCTCGCTCCGGCCTTGCTGTTGCGCAGGGCTAACCCCGCTCGGCCTTCGCTAGCACCTGATGGTGCTTTTTTCGATTGGGATTGCAAAGATAGAGACTTTTTTTAAGTGTGCAAAAAAAATCAAAACTTTTTTCGTCCCGTCCGAATGACGCTTGTCAATACTTGTGTTTCGTGTCGGCGATTTCCTCGGGGGTGATCTTCTTGCGGTCCATCTGATGCCAGGCATAGGCGATGTAGGCCACGACGAAGGGAATCAGGAGGGATACCCAGAACATGACCTGGAGCGTAAACTGGCTCGAGGAGCTGTTGCGGATCGTGAGGGAACTCTGCAGGTCGGTGCAGGACGGGTAGTAGGCCGTACCGTTGTAGCCGGCGATGAAGAAGACGGCCATCACGACCAGGACCGTGCCGATGCCGGCGGGCCAGATACCGCTCCGGGATTGCTGGAAGGCGCCCTTGAAAATGCCCCAGAGTACCAGCAGCACGCCGAGGAGGAACATCACCAGGACGGCGGGCATCTGCAGGAAGTTATGCAGGTACTTGAATTTCTCCATCGAGATGATCCCGTCCTCGTCCGCGGCAAAGCCGGGGCGTACCAGCAGGATGAGCAGCCAGCTCAGGAAGAAGGCCAGGAACGGTACGAGGCTCATTTTGACCGTACGGCGCATCTGGGCTTGGATTGCGTTGTCTTCCACGTTGTTGAGGATGTAGAGTGCACCGAGGATGGAGGTCAGGAACATCAGCGAGCAGCCGAGCAGCAACGCGTGGTAGTTGACCAGGGCCTCGAGCCCGTGCCAGCCGTTGCCCCAGGTGCTGATGACCGGGGCGGCGGGGTCGGTGATCGCTACCTTGTTGACGGTGAAATCGCTGCCGGTGAAGAAGGTGCCGACGGCTGTACCGATGAGCAGGGGAGCGAGGATACCGTTGATCATCAGGAAGACGCGGAAGGCTTTGCTGCCGATCAGGTTTTCCTTCTTGTTCTGGAACTCATAGGAAACGGCCTGGAAGACGAAGGAGAGCAGGATCAGGACCCACACCCAGTAGGCGCCGCCGAAGCTGGTGCTGTAGAACAGCGGGAAGGAGGCGAAAAAGGCGCCGCCGAAGGTGACGAGCGTCGTGAAGGTCAGCTCCCATTTGCGGCCGGTGGAATTGAGGATCATCCGCTTCTGGAGATCGCTCAGCGTACGGTTGCCCAGGTGGAGATTGGCTCCCTGGACGAACATCAGGAAGACGAGCAGACCGCCCAGCAGGGCGATCAGGAACCACCAGTAATTCTGTAGGAAAATATCGGACATGGCTTTATTCGTTTGGCGTTTCAGGACCTTTCTTGATGGCACCGATCAGGATGCGGATTTCGATGACGAGGAAGAGCGTGAAGATGGCCAGGAACACGAAGAAGGTGGTCTTGACCGCTCCTGCGCTCAGGCTGGAGATGGCTACGTTGACGGGGAGAAGTCCCTGGATGGTCCAGGGTTGCCGTCCGACCTCGGCCACGATCCAGCCGGCCTGGCCGCAGATGTAGACGAGCGGAATGCAGACAATGGCGGCGATCATGAGCCAACGCTTGCCGGCGAGTTTGTCTTTCCAGGCAAGCCAGCCGATGACCAGGAGTTCCAGCAGCAGGAGCATGCCCAGGCCGATCATGAAGCGGAAGGCCCAGAAAACCACGCCGACGGGCGGGATTACATCTTCGGGTTTCTCGAGATGGCCGTAGCCCATGTACTGGACGTTTTCTTCCAGGGCGTAGCGGGCTTCGGCCTTCTCCGACGGATCATCGGTGCTCCGATAGATGGACAGGGCGACCAGCGCTTCCCGTCCCATGGCCATTTTCTCGGCGACGGACGGAATCTCGTTTCCCTCGTTGTCGGTATAACCGTTCAGGATGTCGTTGATGCCCGGAACAAAGCCGTCGATGTCGTGCGTGGCCAGGATGGAGAGCATCCCGGGAATCTTGATGCCGGGGACGATGGTGAAAGCTGCACGGCGGCCGCCGTCCTGCAGTCCTTCGGCCGCGGCCAGCTTCATCGGCTGGAACTCGGCGGCGTGGACGCCGGAAGCGTCACCCGAGAGCATCACGGCAAACGATCCGACGATGCCGACGATGCTGCCGATCAGGATACTGGCCCAGGCGAATTTCCGCTGGCGTTTCTTCAGCAGATACCAGCAGCTGATGCCCACCACGAAGACGCCGCCGGTTACCCAGCCGCTCGTGATGGCGTGGAAGAACTTGCTGACAGCCACCGGATTGGAGACGACTTCCCAGAAGGCTTGGGCGGAGGCCATCTCGCTGCGGACCGTTTCGGGATTGAAGGTCGTTCCCACCGGGTTCTGCATCCAGCCGTTGGCCACCAGGATCCAGAAGGCTGAAATGGTGGCGCCGATGCCGGTCAGCCAGGTGGAGACCAGGTGGAAACGCTTGCTCACCCTGTCCCAGCCGAAAAACATCACAGCGAAGAAGGTGGCTTCCATGAAGAAGGCGAGGATTCCCTCGATGGCGAGCGGAGCGCCGAACATGTCGCCCACGAACCAGGAGTAGTTGCTCCAGTTCGTGCCGAACTCGAATTCGAGGATGATGCCCGTTGCAATGCCCACGGCGAAGTTGATGGCGAAGAGCTTCATCCAATACTGTGCGGTTTTCTTCCAGAAGTCATCCTTCTTGATGACATAGATCGTTTCCATGACGGCCATCACCAGCGCTAGCCCGAGGGTAAGCGGCACGAAGAGCCAGTGGTAGGCAGCCGTCATCGCGAATTGTATTCTGGACCAAACGATCACATCCATGATTTCAGTATAGTTAAAGGTTAAAGGATCCGGTGGCTGCGGCAGGATCGCCGGCCTGGGGCTGTCTGCCCGCGATGCGTTCGCCGACGACGCGGCTGCGCTCTTCGTCGCTCAGGCCGGCCATGGCGGGCTTGAAGAAAAAGACGCGCAGGATGGCGAAAAGGATGAAGACCTTGAGCAGGATGAGCCACACGAGCGGACGGCCCCAGGTCATGTTCCTGAAGCTGTCGCGGTAGAAATGCCAGACCGCGGTCACCGATTGCCGGAAGGTTTTCATAGTTGACCAAATTTAGCAATTAATTCGTATATTTGCAAAAACACGATCGTAACTATGAAGAAATCCCTGCTGCTTGCGCTTTTGGTCCTGACGACTTTTGGTGGCGCTCTGCTGACAGCCTGCAAATCAACCCGTTCTCCCCAGGTCAGCGTGATGACTTTCAACATCCGTCTCTCGCCCCGGGAGGATTTCGACGGCGACAATTGCTGGAACAACCGCCGCGAAGCGGTCATCCGCATGCTCGAGGAGACCAAGCCCGACCTGATCGGTATCCAGGAGGGATATATCGTCCAGGTCGATTATATGGATGAGAACCTTCCCGGCTACGGCCGTTACGGCGTGTGCCGCGACGACGGTCTGGAGCGCGGCGAAGCCAATGCCATCTTCTGGCGTCTGGACCGTTTCGACATGAAGCAGTGCGATACGTACTGGCTGAGCGAGACGCCCGACACGGTGTCGCTGGGCTGGGACGGAGCCTGCCGGCGCATCGTCACCTGGGCACAGTTGTACGACAAGCAGCTCAAGCGCGACATCTGGTACTTCAACACGCATTTCGACCACGTTGGCAAGATAGCCCGCGAAGAAGCCGGCAAACTGATCGTCGAGCGGATGAGGGCCCTCGTACCGGAAGGCGATCCCATCTTCCTGACTGGCGATTTCAACGCGAACTGGGACAATCCGATCCTCGACCCCATCCGTGCCATGCTCCAGGAATGCCGGGAAACCTCGCCGGTCACGACCGACGGCAATACCTACAACGGCTGGGGCGAGAAGAACGTTCCGGCCGGAGAGGACATCATCGACCATATCTTCTACCGCGGCGCCCAGGCTGAGAAATATGAGCTGCTGGACGGCGACTACGGCGTACCTTTCATCTCCGACCACTGGCCGGTCCTGGGCACGTTCCGCTATACCAAATAACGAATATTCAACAACTTAATAGCTATTATTACAATGGGAACCGTCATCTATCTCATCGGTCTGATCCTCGCGATCCTCGCCGTCATCGACATTTTCAAGAAACCTATCTCGCTGGTCGGAAAGATCATCTGCGCCATCGTAGTCCTGGCCACGAGCTGGATCGGCCTGCTCGTGTACTACCTCTACGCCAAGAACCACATCACCGACTGGTTCAAATAGGCCCGTCATTCCCGGACTGACCGGGAATCTTACAGCTGCTTGCAGTACACCCGCCGGCGGATATACAGTTCCTTCTCCCCATAGGCGTCCCACACCTTGAGTGCGTCGTTGTCTTCGAACTGCGGATTGGAGACTGCCCATTTTACACCGCGTTCCTGCCAGAGGCGGCCCAGGTGGTCGTGCAGGATGGCGGAGAGTCCTTTGTCGTGCCATTTCGGGCTGACGCCCACCAGCATCATATCGACCGTGTCGTAATGCCGCTGCGCCCGGAGCAGGTGCCACCAGCCCAGGGGCAACAGGTGCCCGCGCGCCTGCTGGAGGGCGCGTGACAGGCTGGGGATGCAGATGGCAAAGGCGGCGATGTCTTCGTCTCCATCCAGGACGATGCAGGAACAATCGTTGGTAATCCTGTCGATGTAGTTGCCGCCCTCTTCGGCAATCTCCTTTTCCGTGAAGGGGATAAAATTGCGGACCGACAGGAAGGCATCGTTATACTCCTTGAAAAACTTGGCCACAAGGTCCTTGCGTTTCTTCAACTGCCCGATGTCGGCGATCCGGAGCCTGTAGCGTTGCAGCTGGAGGCCCGCCAGGCTGTGCAGTTTCCCGGGCAGGGGCTGGCCGACGGGGAACCTGTATTGGAGCCAGTCGGCCTCTTTGGCGAAGCCGAGCCGCTCGAGATATTCTTTGTAGTAGGGAAAATTGTACAGATTGTTCGATTGCGGGACGCTGTCGAATCCTTCCACGACCAGTCCCTGTTTGTACATCGTGTTGTAGCCGAGGGGTCCGTGGATTTCCGTCATACCGCGGCTCCGTCCCCAGTCTTCCGCCGCTGTCAGCAAGGCGCGGGCAGCCTCGAAATCTTCGATGAAGTCGGTCCAGCCGAAGCGCATGCGCCGCGTGCCGTAGTGCTCGTTATAGCGTGGGTTGATGATGGCGCAGCAGCGGCCCGTAACCCGCCCCTCTTCATCGAAGCACAGGAAGAGTTTCTGCTCGCAATAGTCGAGGCAGGGGCTGTGTGAGAGGGTATGCTTCTGGTCGAAGTCGAGCGACGGCACATAGGTCGGGCAGTGGCGGTAGAGGCGGTTCTGGAACTGATAGAACTGCTTGAATTCGCGCCTGTTGCGGACTTCGCGGACGGTGTAGCGCATACCCCGGCCGCTAGCGGTTTTCGGACTCTTTCGTCTTGGCTTCGTCCCAGAGAGCGTCCATTTCGGCGAGGGTCATGTCGCTCAGGTCGCGGCCCCGTTCGCGGGCGCGGAGTTCGAGATAGGTGAAGCGGCGTTTGAACTTGAGGTTCGTGTTCTCGAGGGCCGTGTCGGGATTCAGGTGATAGAGACGGGCGGCGTTGACCACGGAGAAGATGAAATCACCCAGTTCGGCTTCCTGGCGCTCTTTCGTACCGCCGGACAGTTCGGAACGGAGTTCGCCGAGTTCTTCCTGCACCTTATCCCATACATCCTCTTTCTTCTCCCAGTCGAAACCTACGGCGCGGGCCTTGTCCTGCATCCGGTACGCCTTGATGAGGGAAGGGAGGCTGTTCGGAACGCCGGAAAGCACGGTCTTGTTGCCGTCCTTTTCCTTGCGCTTGAGCTGCTCCCAGTTCTGGACCACCTGGCCCGCCGTCTCGGCCTGCACGTCGCCATAGACGTGGGGGTGCCGGTAGATGAGCTTGTCGCAGAGCATGTTGCAGACGTCTGCTATATCGAAGTCACCGGTTTCGGAGCCGATCTTCGCATAGAAGACGATGTGCAGGAGCAGGTCGCCCAGCTCCTTGGCGATGTTATGCATGTCATGCGCCAGGATGGCGTCGGCCAGTTCGTAGGTTTCTTCGATGGTGTTGGGGCGGAGGGAATCGATGGTCTGTTTGCGGTCCCAGGGGCATTTTTCCCGCAGGTCGTCCATGATGTTGAGAAGGCGCTCGAAAGCTTCCAGTTCTTTTTCTCTTTTCATGGACGCAAAATTACGAAAATTCTTAACTTTGTGGGATAAAAGAACCAAATCCAATCATCACAGATATGCAGAATATCAAATTCATCTCCGCTGACGAAGCCGTCAAGGTCGTCAAGAGCGGTGACCACATCCACCTGAGCAGCGTGGCCAGCGCCCCGCAAGTCCTCATCCAGGCCCTCTGCCGCCGCGGCGAGGCCGGCGAACTGAAAGATGTCCGCATCCATCACCTCCACACCGAAGGCGTGGCTCCTTACACGGAAGAGCGCTTCCAGGGCACCTTCTTCCACCAGGCCTTCTTCGTGGGCGGCAACGTCCGCAAGAACGTGCAGGCCGGCTGGGCCGACTACATTCCGATCTTCCTGAGCGAGACGCAGAAGCTCTATCGCAGCGGCGTGCTGCCCTGCGACGTGGCCATGATCCAGGTCTCGCCCGTGGACAAGCACGGCTATGTGTCGCTGGGTACTTCGGTCGATGCCACCCTCGCCGCCATCGAATGCGCCAAGACAGTCATCGCCGTGGTCAACAAGTATGTCCCCCGCGCGTGGGGCGACGCCGTGATTCCCGCCAGCATGATCGACCTTTTCGTGGAAGACAACACCCCGCTGATGCCGGCCCATTTCTCCGAACCGTCCGAAATCGAGACCAAGATCGGTATCAACTGCGCCAACCTCGTGGAAGACGGAGCCTGCCTGCAGATGGGCATCGGCGCCATCCCGAACGCCGTGCTCGCCCAGCTGGGTGACCACAAGAACCTCGGTATCCACACCGAGATGTTCGCCGACGGCGTGCTGCCGCTCGTCAAGAAAGGCGTCATCAACGGTATGAACAAGAAAATTGACAAGGGCAAGATGGTCTCCACGTTCCTGATGGGTTCGCAGGAAGTCTATGACTTCATCGACGACAACCCGATGGTGGCCATGATGGATGTCGGCTACACCAACGACCCGTACATCATCGCCAAGAACCCGAAGGTCTGCGCCATCAACTCCGCCCTCCAGGTGGACCTCACCGGCCAGGTCTGCGCCGACTCCCTCGGCACGAAGTTCTACAGCGGCGTCGGCGGCCAGATCGACTTCACCTACGGTGCCTCTCTCTCCGAGGGCGGTAAAGCCATCATCGCCATGCCTTCCACCACCAACAAGGGCATCAGCAAGATCGCTCCGGTCCTGACCGAGGGCGCCGGCGTCGTTACGACCCGCAACCACATCCACTGGCTGGTCACCGAATACGGTGCCGTCGATCTCTACGGCAAGAGCCTCCAGGAGCGCGCTAAACTGATCATCAGCATCGCGCACCCCGATGCCCGCGAGTCCCTCGACCGCGCCGCGTTCGAGCGCTTCGGCCCGCACTACCATATGATTTAATACCGGGGCTCTGCATGATGAAGGCCTTCTGCTTGGACAGGAGGCCTTTTTTGTTGCGGACATTTATATAAAATGTTTACATTTGCTGGGAAAACGTAAAGTCAAGACAATGAAACGCATCGTTCTTCTTTTTGCTGCCTTTGTCGTGGTTTGCTGTACGAGGCAGGAGCAGGCGCCCGAGATGGTGCAGGAGGGTCAGCCGTATGTCATCGAAGGTCAGTTGACGGGATTGCCCGGCATCGGGATCATGGAGGTCCATAACGCCTGGGATGGCTGGACGCGGCTGGAGTCCGGCCTCAACCGTTGGCAGATTCTCAATAAGGCCAAGGTAAAGCGCGGACACTTCCGGATTGAGGGGAAGATTCAGGAACCCACCTACGTCTACTTGTATTACACCTATATCAAAGGGCTGCATGTGGGGACGCTGCAGATCCGCGACTTTTTCCTTGAACCGGGAACGATTACCGTCACGGGAGATGCCGAAGACGATATGGAAGGCGCTTCCGGGACACCCTTGAATGACGCCAGGGCCGTTCTGAAAAAGCAATTGAAAGAGTTCCCGGACAGGAAGGTGGATTTGTTGACCGAAGCGGTTATGCGGGGAGATGCCCTGGCGTTGTATGAGATAGAACATAATGGCCTTAATTTACTTCCGGAACAACAACTGCTGAAGGGGCTGGATGCGCTGTCCGCCCCTCTGCAGCAGATGGATCAGGCACGGCGATTACGTCAGGATATTGAACAATATGTGAAGATTTCTCCGGCAAAAGATGCCTCCGGCGAGAATCCTCCGTACATCGATATCAATCTGCCGGATCCGAACGGAACTTCCCTTACCTTGAAATCCGTGGTTGAAACGCTCGGGACCCGGTATGTCCTGCTCGATTTCTGGGCGACCTGGTGCGGCTACTGCGTGGAGGAGATTCCGAATCTGGTTTCGGTGTACAGGGAGTTTCACCCCAAAGGATTTGATATCTACAGCGTGTCGATCGACAGCAATATGAACCGTTGGCGCAAGTATGTCCGTGATTCCGAAATGCCCTGGCATCACGTATGCGACGGAAACGCCAACAACACGCAGGCCTGGCAGGATTATGGCGCCCATGAGGGGATTCCGCTGACTATCCTGATCGATGCCTCCACCGGCCGCATCATCGCCCGGGACATTCGCGGCGATGCCTTGCGGGAATGCCTTTCATCCTTGCTCTGAAGCGGCTCCTTGGCCGGCTGATCCTTTTGCCGGCCGATTCTGATTAACTATTTGCGGATTCTTGCGACTATATAGTGTATGAGCACCATGACGGAGCAGGAATTCGCAAGTCTTTCCGAGAGAATCCGGGGAAAGCTGACGGCTTTGGCGCAGCGTTTCAACCGGGCTTCCGGTATGGAGGCCGGGGCGGAGGATATCGTACAAGAGGCGCTAATAGCTCTTTGGCAACTATCGCAGAAGGGCTATACAATTCGGGATGCGGAGGCATTAGCCGTGAGGATTACGAAGAACAATTGCGTCGACCGGTATCGGAAACAGCACATCCGGTTCGAGCCGGTCACCGATATGCCCATTGCCGGCGATTTGCGCGCTACAGCCGGTACGGAGCAGAAGGATATCGAAACGATCCGCGCGATCCTGCATCGGGAATTGTCTGAAAGTCAGCGGCACTTGTTGTATCTTCGCAATGAATGCGGCCTGACGCTCGACGAAATGGCAAAGGTTACCGGCCGGCCGAAAGCCAGCATCAAGGTAGCTATCTCCACGGCGCGCAAAGCAATGCTGGATAAGTTGAAAACAATGGGATGACTATGGATAGGGAAACACGCAAAGCTCTGATTGAAAAGTATCTCGAGGCAGAGACTACGCCCAGTGAAGAACAGCGGCTCCGGGAGTGGTTCGCTTCTCATCCTGCTGAGGGGGATGAACGGGAGATCGCCCTGCTCATCGGCCTTTCCGCCCCTTGCGGGCATTGTCTGCCTGAAACGGGCGATGGAGAAGCGGAATTTGACCGGATTGTGGCAGCCGCAGAAAGCGGGCGCCGCCGCAGGTTGGCCCGCTGGCCGCTTTGGACCGCGGCCGCCGCTGCGGCTGTCGCCCTGCTGCTCTCGCTCGTTCCGACCCGTCGGGGCGCTGCCGATCCGTTGACGCCCATCCAGATTGCCGAAGGCATCCAGCAGATGATGCTGCTCGACATCGGCGACATCGAATCCATCGTGGCGACGCCCGCCGGTTCCTATGCCATCCTGACGGCTCAGCTGAAAGACGGGAATTCCTGTTCGTTTATCCTTACGTGCAATGAGGACGAAGGTACCACGTCACTCCTTGCGTGTTCCAATAGCAAAGAATGAAAACCATGAAACATTTTTCCCTGATTCTCATCGCACTGCTCGCCTTCGCAGGCAGCAACGGGCTCCTGAAGGCAGCCCCCGTTCCGGCCGCCCCGGATACACTCGACCATTATATTATCGACAACCAGCAGGTTGCACAGTTCGACGGCTCCCAGCTTGTCGGAAAGAAAGTTGAACGTTATCGGATATCAACAGTGGTATCAGACGGAAAGGTCGTGCGTATCCACGACATCCAGACTGAAGATGCCGCAGACGCGTCTATGCGTGTCGTTTCTGTCCAAGCTGTAGATCCGGCTTATGTCATTGACGGCAAACAGGTTTCAAAAGAAGAGTTCGAGCGGCTGAAACCTTCGCGCATCCATAGCGTCATGGTTGTCAAAAGCGGCAGCCGGGAAGACGTGAAAAACTACGCAGGCTGGGAGAACGGCGTCATTCTGGTAAGGACAAAAAAAGAGGGAGACCCCTCGGTCGAGGCCGCAGACGGTGATTCCCTGAAGGTGATCACCATCAGGAAAACCGACGCCGCGGAGTAACCCCCGTCCCAGCTTCTGCTGTCGCCGCAACACGCTGCGCTGCATTTTTTTCGCTGCAATGTACGCACTTGACTGTCAGTTAATTATGCAAGTTGATCCCCCTAGATTTGAGGGGGATCAACTTCTGTAAAGCGCTGTATGTCAAGTGCGTACATTGCAGCGAAAAAGTGGCCGTACGCGGCCGGGCGTGACCGGGCGCGACCGGGCGTGGCCGTACGTGGCCGGAAGGGGCCGGGTAGGGCGGGGGAGCGTTGGTTGTTACTCGCCGGCGGCTTTGAGGCGTTCGGCGTTTTCGGCGATCTGGAGCTGGTCGATGACTTCCTGGATATCGCCGTCCATGAAGACGGGGAGGTTGTACATCGTATAGCCGATACGGTGGTCGGTGACGCGCGACTGCGGATAGTTGTAGGTGCGGATCTTCGCGGAGCGGTCGCCGGTCGAGACCATCGTCTTGCGTTTGGCCGTGATGTCGTTCAGATATTTCTCGTATTCGAGATTGTAGAGACGGGTGCGGAGTTCGGCCATCGCCTTGTCGAGGTTCTTCAGCTGGGAGCGCTCGTCCTGGCACTGGACCACGATGCCGGAGGGGATGTGGGTCAGGCGGACGGCGGAGTAGGTGGTGTTGACACCCTGGCCGCCCGGACCGGAAGAGCAGAAGAGGTCCTTGCGGACGTCTTTCATATCGATTTCGACATCGAATTCGTCGGCCTCGGGGAGCACGGCCACCGAGGCGGCCGAGGTGTGGACGCGGCCCTGCGTCTCCGTCTGGGGGACGCGCTGGACGCGGTGGACGCCGCTCTCGTATTTCAATGTGCCATAGACTTTTTCGCCCGTTACCTTGCAGACGATTTCCTTGTAACCGCCAGCGGCGCCTTCGCTGACGTTGGTCACCTCGCATTTCCAGCCTTTGCGTTCGAAGTACTTGGTGTACATGCGGAACAGGTCGCCGGCGAAAATGGCGGCTTCATCGCCGCCCGTACCGCCGCGGATTTCGAGGATGGCGTTCTTGCTGTCCTGCGGGTCGGCCGGAATGAGCAGGATGCGGATCTCCTCTTCCATCTTCGGCAGTTCCTCTTCCAGGGCGGTGGCTTCTTCCTTGGCCATCTCGCGCAGGTCTTCGTCTTTCTCGTTCAGGAGGATGTTCTTGGCGTCGGCCAGGTCGCCGACCATCTTGCGGTAGCGGTTGCCGGCCACGATGATGGGTTCGAGTTCCTTGTAGTCCTTGTTGAGCTGCACGTAGCGCTTCATGTCGGCGATGACCTCGGGATCACCGAGCTGGGCACCGATGCTGTCGTATTTCGCCTTGAGTCCGTCCAGTTTTTCGAGCAAATTGTTTTCTGCCATGATTTGAGAGTTTGGGCTGCAAATTTAATCATTTTTTAAATTATCCGCAGAGTAGCGGTAGATTCGTAAATAATTATTAAATTTGCATGGCTTACTGCCGCAATCTTTCAAGGTTGCCGGCATTTATTGATTGAACAGAAATATACTCTATATGAGAAATCACCTTAAGAAGCTCTTTGACAAGGCCTTCTCCAGATATGTAAGTACGGGTCTCATTTTTGTGCTGGACGTCCTCCTGTCGTTCGTGTCAGCACTCCTGGTCATTTTCTTCGTCCATTCGGTTGTGACGAATTCGGCCTCCTCTTTAGGTTCACTCGATTACTGGAACCGGTTCAACTGGATCTGGCTGGTGACGACGACCGTGTCGGCAGCCCTGATGTTCTGGATCTTCAAAAGCTTTCGCGTCATTATCCGCCATTCGACGATGGTAGACGTGTTCCGCTTCGGCATGGCTGTCTTCTGCGCCACGGCGATTGATGGTGCTGTCCTTGCCCTGGCCGGAATGTGGCACAGGACGACCTGGCTGATCCTGGTAGTCTACTTTGTGCTCTGCATCTTCCTGCTCGTCACTTTCCGGGTGCTGATGATCCGTGTCTATGAGGAACTTCAGCGGCGTTTCCGCCTGCGCGGAGGAAGTTTGATGCGTGTGCTGATCTATGGCACCGGCGAGAAATGCATCGCCTTGGAAACCCGTCTCCGCAGTTCGAAGCACTATGACGTGGTAGGCTTCCTGACCGACGTCCAGTCGGAAGACCGCATGACGACGCACAACACACCTGTCTTCATGTTTGAATCGATCGACGATGTCCGGCAGATCCTCGAGAAACAGGCCGTCAAAGGCATCATCTTTGCCCGCGATTCCGACATCCGTCTGGAATCCCAGCGCCTGATTCCTTTCGCTACGGAGAACAAGATCCGCCTCCTGGTGGCGCCTTCCATCGACGATTTCGCCAATGTCAATGCCCAGAACGTGCGTAACATCAAGGTCGAAGACCTCCTGGGCCGCGACGAGATCGCCATCTCGATGGACAAGATCAAAGAACGCTTCTCCGGCAAGGTGGTCCTGGTCACGGGTGCCTCGGGCTCCATCGGTTCGGAACTTTGCCGCCAGCTGGCCCGTCTGGGCGTCAAGAAACTGGTGCTCTACGACAATGCCGAGACCCCCATGCACAACCTGCGGCTTGAACTGGAAGAGAAGTTCAAAGACCTGAATTTCGTGCCGGTCATCGGTGACGTGCGTCAGCGCCAGCGTCTCGACTACGTCTTCCGGACCTGGCGGCCGGAAGTGGTCTTCCATGCCGCTGCCTACAAGCACGTCCCCCTGATGGAAGAGAACCCTTGCGAAGCCGTGCTCGTCAACCTGATCGGCTCCCGCCAGGTAGCCGACAAGTGCATCGAATACGGCGTCGAGATGATGGTGATGATCTCCACCGACAAGGCCGTCAACCCGACCAACATCATGGGCTGCACCAAGCGCCTGGCCGAGATCTATGTCCAGTCGATCAGCAACGAAAAGACCAAGTTCGTCACCACCCGCTTCGGCAATGTGCTGGGATCCAATGGCTCCGTGATTCCTCGCTTCCGCGAGCAGATTGAAAGCGGCGGCCCTGTCACGGTGACCCATCCCGAGATTACCCGCTACTTCATGACCATCCCTGAAGCCTGCCGCCTGGTGATGGAAGCGGCTACCATGTCGGAAGGCAAGGACATCTTCGTCTTCGATATGGGCGAACCCGTGAAGATCGATACCCTGGCCCGGAGGATGATCGAACTGGCCGGCTTCGTGCCCGGCAAGGACATCCAGATCGTGTATTCCGGTCTCCGTCCCGGCGAGAAACTCTACGAAGAGGTCCTCTCCGACAAGGAGAACACCGACCCGACCGCCCACGACCGCATCCGCATCGCCCACGTCCGCAAGTATGACTACCAGGATGCCTGCCGCTTTGTCGATGAACTGGAAGTCCTCTCGCGCGAGGTCCGCATCCCCGAGATGGTCAAGCGGATGAAAGAGATCGTGCCGGAATTCAAGTCGAACAACTCGAAGTTTGAAGTCTTCGACAAGCAATAGATGAAAAAAGCGCTTGTCATCATCCTGTTCATCCTGCTGGCCGCAGGATTGGGCTATCTCTATTGGGATACGCGCCCTGCCGTGCAGCTGGCGAAAGCCGGCGCCGCGGTGTCTGCTTCCGGTGGGGAAGATTCCCTGCTGGTCATCGAAAGGACGATCGAGCAGGTCCCCGTCCATGCGCCGAAGGTCCCGCCCTTCATCGTCTTCGCCGGCGATACCATCCGCTTCGACCGGGTGGACCTGTATGAAAGGATGGACCGCGAACTGATCGCCTTCACCTATGGCCACACCAATTCCCTGCTGATGCTCAAGCGCGCCGGGCGTATCTTCCCCCAGATCGAGCCGATCCTGGCCGCCCAGGGTGTTCCCGACGACCTGAAATACCTGATGGCCATCGAAAGCAACGTCAGCGAGACCGCCGTCTCCGTGGCCGGAGCCGCCGGCCTGTGGCAATTCATGCGCGAAGTGGGCCGGGAGTTCGGCCTGGAAGTGGCTTCGACAGTCGATGAACGCTATCATCTGAAAAAGGAAACTGTCGCCGCCTGCTCGTATCTGAAGCGTGCCTACGCCCGTTTCGGCGACTGGATGACAGTGGCCGCCAGCTACAACGGCGGCATCAACGGTGTTGCGAAGAGAAGGGAAGTCCAGCAGCAGCGCAAGGCGCTCGACCTCCAGCTGGTGGAGGAGACTTCACGCTATATGTTCCGTATCCTGGTGGCCAAGATGATGTTCGAGGATCCCGCGCTCTTCGGCTTCCAGTTGGATGAGCACGACTATTATCCGTATATCCCGCCCCGCGAGGTGGTCGTGGTCAGCAGCGACATCGACGACCTGGCCGAATTCGCCGGACGTTACGGCGTTTCGTACGCCCAGCTCCGCCGGGCCAACCCCTGGCTGCGCGACACCAAGCTCGTGACGGGGAAGGGGAAGACCTACGAGATCGAGATTCCCGACCTGGCTGCGGAGCGGAATTATTACCAAAACCTGTCCAAATAAACCTGCTACATACATGAAACGACTCCTGATCCTTACATCCGTCCTGCTCCTGGCCGGATGCCCGGTGCTCCTTGCCGATGGTTTCCGCCATCCAGCCCCGGAGATTGAGGCCATTACGATGGCAAGTCCGCTTCCGACGTTCTACTACGCCGCCAACTATCAGAGGGCCGCGGTAGGCTATCGCCAGAACCGCCACGTCCCGATTGCCGAACTTGCTGCCAGCGAAGCACGTATCGGCGGCGTCCGCCTGGATCCGCGCAATTTCAGCGAGACCCGTGAGAACTATTTCGACCAGTTGAAAATCTTTGACGTGGCCACCACTTCGATGCGTCCTGTCCAGGGCCTTCCCGAGGGCTACCGCGTGAAGTTCATCACCTGGTCGCCGAGCGGCCGCTATGTCGGCTTTACGCTGAATTTCCCCGACCGCGTAGAACTGTGGTGCGTCGATGCGACGGCGGCTCAGCCCGTCGCCCAGCGGCTCACCGACAAGCGGGTGAACTCCATCTTCGGCACGCCGTTCTTCTTCCTCGACGACAGCCACATCCTCTTCAAGTCGGTTCCCGACGACCGGAAAGAAGCCCCGCACCACGCTGTGGCGCAGTCCTCCATCGTCCAGGAAGTGCTGGGAGAGAAGAAGTCGATCCGCACGTATCAGGATCTGCTGACCGGTCCTGCCGATGAAGAACTCTTCGACTACTGCTGCACGAGCCAGCTGATGGTCTGGAGTCCCGAAGGCGTCCGCAAGGTGGGCGGTCCGGCCGTCTATCGTTCGCTTGACCTTTCCCCCAACGGCAAGTATGCCATCACCGTGACGGAACATCATCCTTATTCGTATGTCGAGAGTCACCGCTCTTTCCCGAGCAAGCAGTTCATCATGGACCTTGCGGACGGAAGTGTCGTCCGGATGCTCCGCGACGGTACGGTCAAGGAGCCTAAAGAAGAACCTGCGAAGGATAAGAAACCTGCTGAACCGAAGAAGCCGCGTCCGGCCGGTTTCTCCTGGCGTCCCGACCTCCCGGCCACCCTGTACTGGAGTGAATCGGAGAGCGGCGCTGGAGCGTTCGGCCCGATGGGTCCCCGTCCCGACGACGATCCTGCCGCAAAGGATACGGTGAAAGAGAAGGAACGTCCTGAAAAGACCTTTACCGACAAGGTGTTCCAGTGCACGGCACCTTTCGATTTCGAAAACGACAAGCAGCTGGTGCTCGCGCCCGAATACCGGCTGGGCCGTATCACCTGGGGCGACAATGCGCTGGCACTGTATGAAGAGAGTTCCTCAAAACAGAAGTTCAGGAGGATGGTCACGTTCGTCCCTTGCGATACCCTCGCCAAGGGACAGGTGCTTTTCACCCAGAGCACGGAGGTGGATACGCTGGGCAATTTCCCGGCCTACGGACGCCCTTATACGGTCCGCAACGCCTATGGCCGTTCCGTCCTCTGGACAGACGCAAAACACAGCCAGATCCTACTCGAAGGCAACGACCGCCGCGATGCGGAGGGCTTCCGTCACTCCTTCCTCGACCGTCTCACCCTCAAGGGCAACAAGACGGAAAACCTCTGGACCTCTTCGGGCGACTGCCGCGAGACCCTGACGGCGGTCACGGATTTCACGCCGAAGAAGATGAAGCTGCTCGGCCGCCGCGAAGCTTTCGGCGTGGTGCCCGATTACTATGAGTTCGACCTTCGCCGCCATACGGCCCGTCAGCTCACGCACATCGAAGACCCTGTGGCCGATTTCTCCAGGATGGTGACCGACCAGTATGTGACCTATACCCGCAAGGACGGCCTCAAGTGCTTCGCCCATCTCTATCTGCCGGCCGGTTACGACAAGGAACGCGACGGAAGGCTTCCTGTCTTCATGTGGACCTATCCCTATGAGTACAAGTGCCCGGCCGAAAGCGAGAAGGCTCGTGCCGAAAAACACAAATATACCAAGCCTTCCTACGGCTCTGCGATGATCTGGGCGACCCAGGGATACGCCGTACTCGACGAGTTCACGATGGCGATCATCGCCGCCGACAAGTCGGCCGAGCCCAACGACCGTTTCCTCGAGCAGCTGGTAATGAGCGCAGAGGCGGCCGTCGACTTCGTCTGCGACAGCCTGGGTATCGGCGACCGCGACCGCATCGGCGTGGGCGGCCATTCCTATGGCGGATTCATGACGGCCAACCTGCTGGCCCACACCCGCCTGTTCCGGGCCGGTGTCGCCCGCAGCGGCGCCTACAACCGCAGCCTTACCCCCTTCGGCTTCCAGAGCGAGCGTCGCAATTACTGGAAGGCGAAGAATGTCTACGACGAGATGTCACCGTTCAATTATGCCGACAAGGTCAAGGATGCGCTGATGCTCATCCACGGCCAGATCGACAACAATACGGGTACCTTCCCGGTGCAGTCGGAGCGTCTCTACCAGGCTCTTGTCTATTTCGGAGCCACGGCCAGATACGTGCAGCTGCCTTACGAGAGCCACAGCTACCAGGGCATCGAGACGACGCTCGATATGCTCTATGAAACAGGCTATTGGCTTGATACTTATGTGAAGAATGCCAAACCGCGCAAGGAGAAAGATGCGGAAGGCAAGGCTTCAGACAAATCCGATAAGAAAGAATGACCGATTGGAAATGGAGAAGAGGAGGCCTGACCTGCCTCCTCTTCCTTTTGCTGCTTGTCAGCGCCTGCCACGAGGATCCGGAGCCTGAACCAGGCCCCGCACCGGTTCCCGAGAAGCCCGTTTATTCGCTCAAGTCGCTCGACGAGATGACTTTGCGCGAGAAGGTCGGACAACTATTCAACGTGCGCCCCGAGGCGCTGGACTTGACATCCTCCCTTACGCAGACGGCTGCCTCACAGGTCCTGACCGACGGTTTCAGCCGCTATCCCGTGGGAGGCATCACCCTGTTTGCAGCCAACATCAAGAACCCGGACCAGATCCGTGCTTTCACCGCTTTTTTGCACAATCTGGGGAATTACCCCCTGCTCTGCATCGACGAGGAAGGCGGACGGGTGGCGCGCATCGCCAACAACAGCAATTTCAGTGTGGTCAAATACAGCAGCATGGAAGCTGTCGGTGCCAGCGGTGACCCGAAGAAAGCCTATGAGGCAGGTGACAACATCGGCAGCTACCTGTCCATCTACGGCTTCGACGTGGACCTGGCGCCGGTGAGCGACGTGAACACCAACCCGGAGAATGTGGTCATCGGCAACCGTGCCTTCGGCTCTTCGCCGCAGCTGGTGGCCGATTTCGCCAGTCAGTTCCTGGCCGGCCTGCAGCACAACAAGGTAGAGGGCTGCCTGAAGCATTTCCCCGGCCATGGCGATACGAAAGCCGACACCCACTACGGCTATGCCGAATCGCTCAAGACCTGGGATGAGCTCCTGGGCTGCGAGATGATTCCCTTCCGCAAGGGGATCGAATCCGGCGCCCAGCTTATCATGACGGCGCATATCTGCCTGCCTTCCGTGACCGGGGAAAGCATTCCCGCCACCCTGTCTCCACTGATCCTGCAGGACAAGCTTCGCGGGGAACTGGGCTTCAAGGGCTTGATTATCACCGACAGCATGGCGATGGGGGCCATTACCCAGCAGTATTCTCCGGAAGAAGCGGCCATCGTGGCCATCGAGGCAGGCTGCGACATCATCCTCGATCCGGCTGATTACCCGAGCGCCTTCGAGGCGGTGGTCGATGCCGTCGAATCGGGCCGCATTTCGATGGACCAGCTCAACGACCGGGTCGACCGGATCCTCGCCCTGAAGAAACGCATCCTGACTGCCCGCGGACAGCTCAAGTGATTGTTTTTCTGATTTTTTGCTGTTTTTCCGAAAATTATCGTACATTTGCAACCCCGCCAGTGGACACGGGATTATAAATATTGTCTAACTACTTATTGTTTAACAACTTATTAACCAATTATGTCTGAAGAGATCATCAACCCTGCAGTCGAGAATGCAGAAGAGATCGAAGAGCAGGTGATCGTGAAACCTGCCAGCAAAAAGAGCAACGCCTCGGTCGACAACGACAAGTTCGACTGGGATGCGTTCGAAAACGACGGCTTTGACGCCCAGGAGAAAGCTGCGAACGAAGAAAGCTACAGCAAGAGTCTGAGCCGCATCAACGAAAATGAGGTCGTAGAAGGCACCGTGACCTCCATCAACAAACGCGAAGTGATCGTGAACATCGGTTACAAGAGCGAAGGTGTCATCAGCATCAATGAATTCCGCTACAACCCGGATCTCGCCGTCGGCGACACCGTGGAAGTGTATGTGGAGAACGCGGAAGACAAGAAAGGCCAGCTCATCCTCTCCCACAAGCGCGCCCGCGCCGTCAAGTCCTGGGACCGTGTCAACGAGGCCTTCGAGAAAGACGAAATCGTCAAGGGTTACATCAAGTGCCGTACGAAGGGTGGCATGATCGTCGACGTGTTCGGCATCGAGGCCTTCCTGCCGGGCAGCCAGATCGATGTCAAGCCCATCCGCGACTACGATGTGTACGTCAACAAGACCATGGAATTCAAGATCGTCAAGATCAACCAGGAATTCCGCAACGTGGTCGTTTCCCACAAAGCCCTCATCGAGGCTGAGATCGAGGCCCAGAAGGCCGACATCATCGGCAAGCTCGAGAAAGGCCAGGTGCTGGAAGGCACGGTCAAGAACATCACTTCCTACGGTGTGTTCGTCGACCTGGGCGGCGTGGACGGTCTGATCCACATCACCGACCTGAGCTGGGGCCGCATCAGCCATCCGGAAGAGGTGGTCAAGCTCGACCAGAAGATCAATGTCGTGATCCTCGACTTCGACGATACGAAGAAGCGCATCGCCCTCGGTCTGAAGCAGCTGAGCCCGCATCCGTGGGACGCTCTCGACCCGAACCTCAAGGTGGGCGACAAGGTGAAAGGCAAGGTCGTGGTCATCGCCGACTACGGTGCCTTCGTCGAAGTGCAGCCGGGTGTCGAAGGTCTGATCCACGTCTCCGAAATGAGCTGGAGCCTGCACCTGCGCAGCGCACAGGATTTCCTCAAAGTGGGCCAGGAGGTGGAGGCCGTCATCCTCACCCTCGACCGCGAGGAGCGCAAGATGAGCCTCGGTATCAAGCAGCTCAAACCGGATCCGTGGGCTTCCATCAACGAAAAATATCCCATCAACTCGAAACATACCGCTACGGTCCGCAATTTCACCAACTTCGGTGTCTTCGTGGAGCTTGAGGAAGGTGTCGACGGTCTTGTCCACATCAGCGACCTGAGCTGGACCAAGAAGATCAAGCACCCGTCCGAGTTCACCTCCATCGGTGAGCCGCTCGAGGTCGTGGTCCTCGAAGTCGACCAGGAGAACCGCCGTCTGAGCCTTGGCCACAAGCAGCTCGAGGAGAATCCCTGGAACGAATACGAGAACACCTACAGCGTGGGTTCCGTCCACGAAGGTACGATCACCGCGATCGTCGACAAGGGTGCGACCGTGACCCTCGCCGAAGGCGTGACGGGCTTCTGCTCGAACCGCAACCTGGTGAAGGAAGACGGTACCACCGCCAAGGAAGGTGAGAAACTCCCCTTCAAGGTGACCGAGTTCAACAAGGGCAGCAAGAAGATCACGCTCTCGCACACCCGTACTTTCGAAGAAGTCAAGCGTGACGAGGCTCGCAAAGAAGCCCGCGAGAAAGAGACCGAGGCCAACTCGACCCAGAAGGCCGTCCGCAAACTGAAGGACAACCTCGAGAAGACCACCCTCGGTGACATCTCCGACCTGGCCGACCTGAAGAGCCGTCTCGAAGCGGAAGAAAAAGCCGGGAAGTAGTGAACTTCACCCTGACAACCCTTGGAACGGCGTCTGCCCGACCGATGGTTGACCAACACCAAAGCGCCCACGTATTCAACTTGCATGGGCGCTTGTTTTTGGTCGACTGCGGCGAGAATACGCAGGTGCAGCTCAAGCGCTACAAGATATCGAAGGCAAGACTCGACAACATCCTGATCTCGCACCTGCACGGTGACCACGTCTTCGGGATTTTCGGAATGCTCTCGACCATGGCGCTCGACGGCCGTACGGCTCCGCTCTATATTTACGCGCCGCGTGACTTCGGCTCCATTCTCCACTTCTTCCTCGCCCATTTCGGCGAGGGCGTCAAGTACGAGATCCATCACATCCCCTTGGCGATGAAGGAGCCCGAGCGGATCATCGCATTGCGCAACTGCGAGGTCTATGCCTTTCCGTTGCAGCACCGCATCGACTGCTACGGCTACCGGATCTGCTGGCTCAAGACCGGCCAGTCGGCCGCTTACTGCAGCGACACGGCCGTCTTCCCTGAAGAAGCGCAGTGGCTGCAGGGGACCGACCTGATCTACCACGAAGCGACTTTTGCCGACGAACACGTGGATTTGGCACATAAAATGTTTCATTCCACTGCTCGGGAGGCCGCCGCGGTAGCGGCGGCTGCCGGTGCGAAGAAACTGGTCCTCGGCCACTTTTCTTCGCGTTACCTGGACCTGGGCGTGCTGCTGCAGCAGGCGCGCGAGGTCTTCCCGGAAAGCTATCTGGCCGAGGAAGGAAAGATATTCGAGGTATGAAACGTTTGATCCTGATTCTGGCACTGGCCCTTTGCGGCCTGTCCCTGTACGCACAGGGTTTCTCGGCGATGCGTCGCAACGCCGAGAAGCTCGCCCGCGTGCTCTATTATGTCGACAACTACTATGTCGATACGCTTGACATGGACCGGATGATCGACAAGATGATCGAAGGCCTGATAGACCAGCTCGACCCGCACTCCGCCTATATCCCCCGTGCGGAAGTGGAGGCGACCAACGAGCAGCTGGAAGGCTCCTTCGAGGGAGTGGGCATCGAATATACGATGCTGACCGATACGCTCATCATCCAGTCGGTCATCGCCGGCGGGCCCGCTGAAGCGGTCGGTATCCACTCCGGCGACCGCATCCTGGCGGTGGATGGAGAGCCGATTGCCGGTGTCGGAATGAAGACCAACGACATCCGGAACCGGCTGCGCGGCCCCAAGGGAACGACGGTTACGGTGACCGTCTCCCGGGGCGAGCTGTTGCAGGACTTCGTGATCCGGCGCGACAAGATTCCCGTCGAGAGCATCGACGCGGCTTACAATCCCGAGCCGGGCATCGTGTATATCCGCCTGGGCCGTTTCGCCCAGCGCTCGGCCGAAGAATTCCTTGAGGCGCTCGCCCGTACGGCGCCCACCCGTCCCGACGGCATCATCATCGACCTGCGCGGCAATGGCGGCGGCTTCATGCACGTCGCTACGATCCTGGCCGACATGTTCCTGGAGAAAGGACAGACGATTGTCCGGACGGAAGGCAGCGAAGTGGGGCAGGAAGATGTCGCTACCGGCCTGGGGCTTTATAAGGAAGGTCCCCTGGTACTGATCGTCGACGAAAACAGCGCCAGCGCCAGCGAGATCCTCGCCGGCGCCCTGCAGGACTGGGACCGCGCCGTGATCGTCGGCCGCCGCACCTTCGGCAAAGGTCTGGTGCAGCGCCAGTACAAACTGCCCGACGGTTCCGAGATGCGCCTGACGGTCGCCCGATACCACACGCCTTCGGGCCGCGTCGTTCAGTCACCTTATCAGAAAGGCCACCGCGACGCCTATTACCAGCAGGCCCGGCAGCGCTATGCGCACGGCGAGTCTTTCAGCCTCGACAGCATCGCGCTGCCCGATTCCCTGAAATACAAGACCCTCCGCCTCGGCCGTACGGTCTATGGCGGCGGCGGAATCCTTCCCGACGTGTTCGTTCCTTATGACACGACGGGCATCAATCCGTTCATGATCCGCGTCGTCAGCGGCGGCCTGCTCTCCGAGTATTCCTACGACTACATCGACAAGCACCGCAAAGAGCTGGAAGTGAAAGATATGGCGGCTTTCCTCAAGAAGTGGGACAAGATGGGTACGGAGGTCATGGAAGGCCTGCTTGCGTATTGTCGCGAGAAAGGCGTGGAGCCGGAAGAAGGGGAACTGGAGGCCTGCGAGGCCCTGCTGACCACACGGCTCAAAGCCTTGCTGGCCCGCGGCGCCCTGGGTAACGACGGTTACTGGGAGGTGATAAACCGGGAAGAGGATCCCGCCTTCCAGAAAGCCTTGGAAGTCATTAAGAACTGGCCCGAGGTATTCTGACAAGTGCCCGCTGGTAACGGCGGGCATTTTCATTGTGCGCCGACAGGGTCTTGGCAAAGACATGCTGTCCGTCGAAGGTATCTTTGGCGCAGAAATACAGGTAATCGTGGCGTTCGTAGTTCAGCACGGCATCGATGGCCGCTACGGGCGGCATGGTGATCGGGCCGGGCGGCAGACCGGCGTATTTGTAGGTATTGTAGGGCGAATCGACTTCCAGGTGCCGGTTGAGAACGCGCTTGATGCTCGGGTCGCCAACGGCGAAGAGCACGGTCGGGTCGGCCTGCAGGGGCATGTCCCGGTGGAGCCGGTTCATATAGACGCCGGCGATGCGGGGCAGTTCAGGCTCGTATTTGCTCTCTTCGATGACGATGGAAGCCAGGGTGCTGACTTCCTGCCGCGTCAGGCCGATGGCAAGGGCCTTGGCGTCGCGGTCGCCCTTCCAGAAGTTCTCGTATTCCTTGTGCATCCGCTCCAGGAATTCATCGGGCGTAACCGTCCACCACACTTCATAGGTATTGGGGATGAACATGCCGATGAAGGTTTCGGGCCGGAAACCGTAGTTTTCAGCCTTGCCGGCATCGTTGAAGACGGTGAGGAAATCCCCGGCATCGGCTTCCAGCTGCTCGCCCAGGAATTCCGCAAAGCGGTCGAGGCTGCGATAGTATCCCGGGATGACCAGCCGCACAGGCTGCTGCCAGCCCTTGGACAGCATCCGTACAAGCGCCTTGTTGCCGGTTCCGGGTTTGAGTCGGTAGAGGCCGGGGCGGAAATTGTCTTTCAGTTTCAGGAATCTGGCGGCACGCAGGAAGGTGGTCCGGTTGTCGATGGCACCGGTCTGCAGCACGGCATCGACCAGCTGTTCGTAGGAGAAGTTCCTGTAGATGCGTACATCCTGTACCTTGCCGGTATCCTTGACATTTCCGTGATAGAAGGTGCCGTAGAAATTCAGCGCGGCGAGGATGCCGCCGGCCAGGCAGAGGAGCAGGACCCAGACCAGGGCCCGGGATTTCTTTTTCATCGGGGTTTGCGGAGGTTGAGGATGGTTCCGGGTTCCGGTTCGGTACCGGGGCGCATCGCGTTGTACTGATAGAGTTTCTTCATCTTGACGGCGTAGCGCTGGGCCAGGCCGCGCATCGTCTCGCCTTCTTCCACCACGTGCTTGTCGAGGTTCTTGGCACTCTCGCGCTTCTTGGCTTCCACATAGACCACCTCGCCCGGCTGCAGGGCCGTGTTGCGGGAGCGGTCGTTGAAGCGCAGGATCTCGCTGCGGAAGAGATTGAATTCCTTCGCCAGGCCGGCATAGGTGTCACCGTCCTGGGCGATGATCCACGCA
The DNA here is from genome assembly GCA_947168065.1 of uncultured Bacteroidales bacterium. Classification (GTDB taxonomy): domain Bacteria; phylum Bacteroidota; class Bacteroidia; order Bacteroidales; family UBA932; genus Cacconaster. The sequence continues at coordinate 15,703 of CAMVKH010000009.1, read as the reverse complement.
ACGCCGTTGGTGGTGCGGATCTCCCGTCCAAGGGAGGCGGTGTAGAGCTTATGGCCCGGATAAGGCTTGAATGCCGTGCTGAACTCGGCTTCCATCGGTGTGGGCGGCAATTCCTCGCGCGCTTTGCGGTCCAGCTTGTCGTAGCGGTAGAGTTCATTCTCCTCGATGATGCGGATCAGACTCTCCGCATAGGTCTTGGCCGTAGCGTAGCCGGCTTTCTGGAGTCCATAGGCCCAGCCTTTGTAATCGGTCAGCTCGAGGTTGAACAGCGCTGCGTAGCGGTCGCTGTAGCGCAGGAAATCGCTGTGGTCCCGGAACGATTCGTCGGCACTCCGGTAAGAACGGAAGCACTCGTTCTTCTCGTCGTCGTCGTGGCGGATGGTCTTGCCTTTCCAGTTCTTGTGGCACTTGATGCCGAAGTGGTTGTTGGCTTTGGTGGCCAGCGTGCTGTTGCCGTTGCCCGATTCCAGGCAGCCCTGGGCCAGCGTGATGCTGGCCGGAATGCCCGTGGCTTTCATTTCGCGCACGGCCGTTTCCGCGTACTTTTCGATGTACTCTGTACGCGTCAGCTTCTGTCCCCACACCATCGCGGTGGCCAGCAGCAGCATCCCCAGCACTGTCAGGAACCGTTTCATCCTTGCAAAGATAGCAAATAATTCGCGGCGCTGGTGCCGGCCAGGGAACCGGTGGAGAAGGCGATCTGGAGGTTGTAGCCGCCGGTGTCGCCGTCGAGGTCGAGAACTTCGCCGCAGAAGAAAAGGCCGGGGCGGAGGCGCGAAGCCATGGTCTTGGGGACGACTTCCTTGAGGCTGACGCCGCCGGCCGTCACCACGGCGCGCTCGAAACCTTTGTAGTCGACGATGGGGAAGGACCAGGATTTGAGGCGCTTCGCAAGATTGTCGAGGGAAAGGTCGGGGTTGGCGCGGCGGAAGGGGGCTACCAGGGGTTTGGGCAGGAAACTGCGGAGAGAATCCGGGTCAAGCCTGGATGGACGGGGCGCCGATGCCGATTCGCGGGCGATGCGGGCTTCCAGTTTTTCAAGGGTCAGCGCCGGTTTGAGGTCCAGGATGATGTCGACTTTCTGGCCGTTGCAGAGGGCCCAGACGGCGCGGCGGCTCAGGTGATAGGCGATGCCGCTCTCGAGGCCGTCGTCCGTGAAGTTGAAATCGCCCTGTTCGCTTTCGACCAGGGCGCGGTCGATGTACAATTGCAGGCCTACGTTCTTCATCTCCAGACCGGGCAGGCCGGGGTCATAGCCGCGCGGCAGCAGTGCGGTTTCGCTCGGGAAGACAGCCGTAACGGTGTGACCGGCCTCTTGCGCGAAGCGGTAGCCGTCGCCGGTGGAGCCGGTTACGGGATAGGATTTGCCGCCGGTGGCGATGATGACGGCGGCATAGTCATCGAGCTCGGCGAGACTGCCCACGGTCGTGGTGTAGCGTACCTCGATGTCCAACGCCTGTACGCGCTGCTCGAGCGCGCGGGCCACGTCGCCTGCTATCAGCGAGGCGGGGTAGACCCGCTGCCCCTGCAACGTGACGGTCGGCACGCCGAGCTCCTCGAAGAAGCGGATCACATCTTCATTGGAAAAGGCCCGGAAAGCCTGCTGGAGGAAACGCTGGTTGGGATGGATGTGCGGTGCAAATTCTTCCCAGGGACGCGTATTGGTCAGGTTGCAGCGCCCCTTGCCGGTGAGATAGATCTTCCGGCCGAGCCGTTCGTTCTTGTCGAACAGCACCACGCGCGACCCGTCGCCGAGCGTCACGGCGGCCCGGATGGCTGCCATCATTCCCGCCGGTCCGCCACCGACGATGGCCAGGCGTGGCTGCATCACTCGAAATAACGCATGAAGTCGTTGAGCAGGACGTACATGTTGTCGTCGATGTCGCCGTTGCTGTTGCTGTTGTAGGCGCGGGAGTTGCACACGAAGGCACCGCTCATCTTACTGTACGTGTTGGCTGCCCAGATCGTAGCCGTTCCGGCGATGTTGCCGCCGTGGTAGTGCGCGCCCTGAAAGAGTCTCGGATGGTTCAAACGCCAGCCAAGACCATAACGATTGTAGTTTTCGCCATAGGTGCCGGTCCCGGAGTATCGGTAGGGCTCGTACATTTCCATCAGTGTCTCGTAGCTGAAAATGTCGGGAACCGAGTCGTCCCCATCCATATAGGTGAGGATTTTCATCATCTGGTTGGTAGAGGTGATGATGCCCGCCGCACCGGCCAGTTCGCGGAGCGGATTCGAATAGCCGTCGGCATCGCCCTGGGAATAGAACACACACTCGTTCTCCCGGCGTTCGTTGCGGTAGCCGCCGATATGGGTGTCGGTGATGCCCATTTGCTCCATAACGTCCTCCTTGAGGAACGATTCATAGTCTTTGCCGCTGACTACCTCCACGATGCGGTGGAGGATGCAGAAGCCCACGTTGCTGTAGTTGTAGCCCATGCCCGGGCTCCAGACCATGGTGCCGTCGTCAGAAGGATTCTGGCGGGCATTGAGGGTGCGCTGGATCAGCGTGTCGGTAGGAACCGGCTGGCTGCTGCCTTCGTAGAAGCGGTAGGAATTGGTGAAGGCCGGGTCGCTCAGGCCTTTGCAGATGCCGCTGCTGTGGCTGAGCAGATGCCGGACCGTAATGGCTTCGTGGTATGGCGTGATGTTGTGGTAGAGGCCCTTGAGGATGCCCTTTTCGCCGAAGACCTGGTCATCGAGCTGGAGACGGCCCTGTTCCTTGAGCGTCATGATGCACATCGTACAGAACTGTTTCGAGATACTGGCCATGCGGAAGAGATGGTCGGGCGTGCAGCGGGTGTCGGTTTCAACCACGGCAAAGCCATAACCGGAGGAATACACCACTTCCGTCCCCTTCATGATGGAGACGGAGACGCCGGGTACCGCAAAGTCCCTCATAAAAGCATAGACCTTGTCATCGATGTTGCGGTTGCCCTTCTTCACGCAGATGCGGTAATTGTTCGTCCGCGAACCGTCTTCCGACACCACTTTCACGCTTTGCGTGTTGCCGGAGAAATCATGGGGCGTTCCGGGAACATACGGGGCTCCGTCGAGATAGACGGACGCTCCCTCGGAGGCGATGATTTCGGGCACCAGCTTCGTCAGGTCGGCACTTTCCGGAACCGTGATGAAATGGAATCCGTTGGCAAAGGTTGTTGCGGGGGTGGAATCAAAACCGCTGTTGCTGCCGGCCGGGAACGAGAAACGCGTCATGTTGGCGGCGTCGCTCTTCGGAGTATCTCCCAGATTGCCGGGTTGGATGGGGTTGCAGGCCACAAGAGCCAGCATCGTGAGCAGGACAGGAATCAGTTTACAGAGGGTTTTCATGGCAATGGATGTGTTATCGGTCGATGACGCCGCTGCCCAGCATCTCCCCGTCAGCTGCGTACCAGACGGCGAACTGACCGGGCGTGATGCCGCGCTGCGGCTCGTTAAAGCGGATATACAGCCCGTCGGGGCGATGGACAAGCGTCGCTTCCTGCAAGGGCTGGCGGTAACGGATCCGGACCTGGCAGTGCAGCTCCCCGGACACGGGGAGCGCCAGGTCGGGGCGGATCCAGTGGATCTCTTCGGGGCGGATGTACAGTGCCTTACGGTAGAGGCCGGGGTGGTCCTGTCCTTCCCCCACGAATATCAGGTTGTTGTCCATATCGTTGGCGATCAGGAAACAGGACTCGGCGTGACCACCGATGCCCAGCCCTTTCCGCTGTCCGATCGTATAGTATTGTGCGCCGATGTGCCGTCCGATCACCTTGCCGTCTTCACGGCGGTAGCGGATGGGCTCGGCCATTTCTTCCAGGGTTTGCGGCGCGGGACGGCCTTCGTAGAAGCTGCGGGGAATCTCGACGATATCCCCTTCGCAAGGCTTGATCTTCTGCTGCAGGAAGACCGGAAGGTCCACTTTCCCGACGAAGCAGATGCCCTGGCTGTCTTTCTTTTCAGCGCTGGGCAGGTCCGCCTCCCGGGCGATGCGCCGCACTTCGGGCTTGGTCAGGTCACCGATGGGGAAGAGGGCGTGCGAGAGCTGTTCCTGCGAGAGCTGGCAGAGGAAATAGCTCTGGTCCTTGTTCGGGTCGCTTCCCGCAAGGATCCGGTAGATCGTGCTGCCGTCCGGGGTTGTGAAACTGTCCTTGCGGCAGTAATGCCCCGTGGCCACGAAATCCGCACCCAGCGTCCGGGCGGCTTCCCAGAAGGCGTCGAACTTGATCTCGCGGTTGCACAGCACGTCGGGGTTGGGCGTCCGGCCCTTTTCATATTCGCTGAACATATAGTCCACGACCCGCTGCCGGTACACCTCGCTGAGGTCGACAAAGTGGAAGGGGATGCCGACCTTGCGCGCAACCATCTCGGCCACGGCCCGGTCTTCCTCCCACTCGCATTCTCCGTGCAGGGTTCCGGTGGTGTCGTGCCAATTCTGCATGAAGAGCGCGAACACGTCGCAGCCCTGCTCCTTGAGCAGGAGCGCCGCCACGCTGGAGTCCACGCCGCCGGAGAGTCCGATGCAGATCTTGGGTTTCTTGTTCATTTATTCAAAAAAATCCTTACCTTTGTGCCGGGGTAAGTCGTATACGACCAGCTCCCACTGAACTCCCCCAGGGTCGGAAGGCAGCAAGGGTAGGTGGTTGTAGCGGTGCGATATATCAAGCTTACCCTTTTTTCGTGCCCGTACGCGAGGGGATTCTTCATTTTATAAATCGTTAAATATCAATGGCATAAGGGATTCAACGCCCGTAAAGGCGAGGATGGGTCCGCCGCTGCCCAGGATGATGCGCAGCGGTTTCATGGCCAGGCGCTCGTACTGGGCCATCACCTGCCGGCACGCGCCGCAGGGCGATCCGGGGTTGAGCATCAGCGAGCCGTTCCGCGCACAGACCACGGCGATCGCTTCGAACGGGACGCCGGGGTTCTGGGCGCTGGCGGCGAACATCGCCGTCCGTTCGGCGCAGAGTCCGGACGGGTAAGCGGCGTTTTCCTGATTGGCACCTTTGACGACCGTGCCGTCGGCCAGGCGCACGGCCGCCCCCACGTTGAAATGCGAGTAGGGGGCGTACGACCCTTTCATCGCATCCACCGCAGCCTCGAGCAGCGTGCGGTCCGCTTCACCGAGTTCCTCGATGGAGGCGTATTCCTCGTAAGGGATGGTCAGGGTTTTCTTTTCCATAACAACGATCAGTCGCTAATCTTACAAAGATATACAATTCTCAGCGGAGTTCTTCCCAGGGAACCGTGATTTCAATCACACCGAAGACATAAGGCGCTACGTCGTAGGGCTGGTAGTAGAAGGTGATGCCGTTCTCGCCGACGGTGAAGCTGTCGCTCGGCTCGATCCGGTCGACAAAGAAGATGTTGTCGCGGTCGATCATGTCTTCCCGGATCATATCTTCCATCGCGTCGTATTTGTGCTTGTCGATCAGGCGCATGATTTTCTCGTCCGATACGTTGCGGGCGATCCGGTCCCAGGTGACGGGCTCTCCGGTCTTCGTGTCGAAGACCAGGGGAACGGTGGCGTTCAGGCCATGGGCGCCGCCATAGTAGGAGTATTCTTCCACCTGATACATAAGCCAGTCTTCCCATTTTTCACCGAAGGAGCCCTGGATATCGCAGCCCCAGTTCAGGAAGGGCGCCTCGTCTTCCTGCATTTCCATCTCTTCGAGCATGGACTGGTTGGTGAGCATATAGTCGTTGACCAGGGTGTTCCGGTAATCGGCAGCCAGTTCCTTGAGCGACCCTTTGAATTCGGTATAATTCTCGCCGAGGGTGTGGGAACGGATGTTGCGGCACATGGCCTGGAGGACCTCCCTGTCGTATCCGGCAACGGGGAAATCGATATTGAGCTTGATGTCGAGGGAGTTCTGGCTGCCTTCCCGGAAGGGGATATCTTCCTCGAGGAAAAGCGTCTCGGTACGGAAACCCTGGTTGCAAGCCGGCAGGAGAAAGGCGGCCGCAAGCAGGAAGATGAGGGTGCGTTTCATTATTTCAAGGTATTGATTACTTGTTGGTTGATCTCGCGGATGCGGGGGATTTCCACCTTGTCTACGCGGCGGTCGTAGGTCATCAGGCCGTTGACCTCGATCTCCACGTCTGTGGTCTGGGTGTAGATGGCGGCCGAGAAGCCGCGGGCGACCATCTCCTTCAGCTGCCGGGCATATTTCACATATTCGTCGGTCACTTCTTTCGGGCTGGCGAACTTGACGTATCCCCAGTTGCGGTCGGGCGTCCAGAGATGTCCTTCCACGGGCAGGCCGATGCCGCCGTATTCGCCCAGCACGTTCACGCGGTTCGCATCGTAAAGATACATATCGGGCTGCGGGTAGTTATGCAGGTCAAGGATGTCGCCGGCTCCGAGGAAATGATTGCCGCCGCTGGCGGAGTTGACCAGACGGGACGGGTCGTGCTGCTTGGTCCAGGCCGTGATCTCGAGCGTCTTGAACTGGCCCCAGCCTTCGTTGAAGGGAACCCACGCCACGATGCAGGGCTGGGAGTAGAGGTAGTCCATGATCTCCCGCCATTCCTTGCGGTAGCAGGCTTCCGAGTCGGCGGTGCGGACGAATTCCGAGCCCTGGTACCAGCGGGTGTTCTGCCAGCTTCCGTGAAGGTCGCCGCTGGGCATGTCCTGCCACACGAGGATGCCGAGCCGGTCGCAGTGGTAGTACCAGCGGGCAGGCTCCACTTTCACGTGCTTGCGGATCAGGTTGAAGCCCCAGTCTTTCGTCTTCTGCACGTCGAAGGCAAGCGCCTCGTCGGTGGGGGCGGTGTAGAGACCGTCGGGCCACCAGCCCTGGTCGAGCGGGCCGTACATGAAGATAGGCTTGTCGTTGAGGGTCAGACGCAGGATGCCGTCCTTGCCGGGGGTTACGCCGACTTTGCGCATGGCGCAGTAACTCTTCACGCGGTCCAGGGTCTTTCCGTCGCGGATCAGGCTGACTTCCAAGTCGTAGAGGTACGGGTCGTCCGGCGTCCACAACCGGGCGCCCGGTACGGGTATCTCGACTTCACTTCCGGCCAGTGCACGCGCCGAAGCGACCCGTCGGCCATCAGCGGACAAAGAGACTTCCACGACGCCGCGGTCCACTCCTTCGGCCAGGACGCGGATGCATCCGGCATCAAGGTCAGGCGTGGTGCGGAGGTTCCTGATGTGCTGTTCGGGTACCGGCTCCAGCCAGACGGTTTGCCAGATGCCGGTGACGGAAGTATACCAGATCCCGCTGGGCTTGCGGACCTGTTTGCCGCGGGGCTGGAAGCCCGTGTCGGTGCCGTCCCACACCCGGACGGTCAGGCTGTTCTCACCGGACTTCAGGGCATCGGTGATGTCGATGCTGAAAGGGGTGTAGCCGCCGGTGTGGCTGCCAGCTTTCACGTCGTTGACCCAGATATCCGCCTTCCAGTCCACTGCGCCGAAATGCAGCAGGACCCGGTTCCCCTTCCAGGATTTGGGCAGGGAGAAGGTCCGGTGGTACCACAGATATTCATCGACGGCAACGGTCCGGCCGACGCCCGAAAGGCTCGATTCGATGCAGTAGGGGACAAGGATCCTTCCGTCGGCCTTCCCGAAAGGTTCGCCGGCTTTGCGGACGGCGTAGTCCCACAGGCCGTTGAGGTTCATCCAGTCGGTGCGTTGCATCAGGGGGCGGGGATATTCCGGCAGGGGTGCGGACGGGTCGACCTGGTCGGCCCAGGGGGTACGGATGTGGTCGCCGGCGGGCTGCCAGGACTGTGCCGTGGCGGAAAAGGCGGAAACCAGCAGGAGCGAGAGGAGCAGGTATGCCGATTTTTTCATATCTTTGGATTTATCTATCAAAAATACGAAAAACTATGAGGATATTCAAAATAATTTGCGTCGCTGCGGCCGCCCTGGCGCTGCTCTCCGCATGCCGCGGCGGCAAAACCGATGAGCGGATCTTCACCATCCAGAATGAAAACGGGATGAAGGCCACTTTCTGCACGACGGGCGGCCGGCTGCTGCGGCTGGAAGTGCCCGCGCGCGACGGTTCGATGAAAAACGTGGTGTGGGGCTGCGCCGATGCGGATGCCTGTGCCGTGGACAAAGATTATCGTCAGTGCATCGTGGGCCGTTACGGCAACCGGATCGCCGGCGGCCGTTTCGAACTGGGCGGTTTCACCTACCAGCTCTCGCAAAATGAAGGGAACAACCATCTGCACGGGGGCAAGACAGGCTTCGGCCAGCGCGAGTGGATTCTCCAGCCGCTCTCGGATTGCTCGCTGCTGATGACGTATCTTTCGCCCGACGGAGAGGAAGGCTATCCCGGCAATCTCGACATATCGGTGATCTGCACCCTGACCGACAAGAATGAGTTGGTGCTGCAATACGCAGCCGTGACCGACGCGCCCACGATCCTCAATCCCACGCTCCACGCCTGGTTCAATCTCCACGGTGACGGGGAAGGGTTGACGACGACCCATATCCTCAAGATCAACGCCGACTGGTACACGCCTGTCAATGAGGAACTGATTCCGACGGGCGAGATTGCGCAGGTCGACAGCACGGCGTTCGATTTCCGTGAGGGGAAGCCCGTCACGCCGGAGTTCGACCACAATTTCGTCCTGCGCGGCGCCCCGGGCGAACCGGCGCTCGAGCTCTACGAGCCCGGCACGGGCATCCTGCTGCGCGTCTATACCGACCAGCCTGGCCTGCAGCTCTACAGCGGCCGGCCCGACTGCGGTGTCGTGCTCGAGACACAGAACTTCCCCGATGCCCCGAACCACCCCAATTTCCCCGACGCAGTGCTCGGGCCGGGCGAGAATTATGTGCAGAACACCATCTATCGTTTTGAAATTTTGTAATTTTGTCATCACTATGGATAAGAAAAACATGACGCGCCGCGAGGCGATCCGTGCCATGATGCTCGCGGGAGCGGGCCTGGCCGCGAGTTCATCCCTGGCTGCCGCGCCGCTGCGCGCCGCCGGGGCCCTTCCCCAAAACTGGAAATTCATCGAACCCGCCAAGGGTGACCAGGTCATTCACCGCACCTGGCAGACGCTGGGCGGCGAGAGTGTCAGCCTGCTCGGCATGGGCTGCATGCGCTTCCCGCGCAAGCCCGGTGCCGGCCGCCGCGCCCCGCTCGACCAGGATGTCGTCAACCAGATGATCGACTACGCCCTGGAGCATGGCATCAACTATTTCGATACCGCCCCGGCCTATGGCGACTCCGAACGCGCCACGGGCGAAGCGCTCAGCCGCCACAATCGCAAGGACTACCTGATCGCGACCAAGATGTCGAACTTCTCCAACGCCGATCTGGACGCCTGCAAGACGATGTTCGCCAACTCGCTGAAGAACCTCAGGACCACTTATTTCGACTACTTCCTGCTGCATTCGATCTCCGATATGGCCGACTTCAACCGCCGATTCAGGGACAACGGCCTGCTGGATTGGCTGCTCGAGCAGAAAAAGAAAGGTGTGATCCGCCACCTGGGTTTCTCGTTCCACGGTTCGAACGAGGCGCTCCGTCAGCTGATCGCCCTCCCGTACCAATGGGAATTCGTCCAGATCCAGCTCAACTATGTGGACTGGAAGAACATGCCGCTTGAAGACAGCAGCGAGCCCTGCGACTCCGAGACGCTCTACAAGATGCTCGAGGAGAAGAATATCCCCGTCGTCATCATGGAGCCTATCCGCGGCGGGGCCCTGGCCAATGTGTCCGACGGCCTCAGGAGCCGCATCCAGGAGCGTTTCCCGCAGTACTCGCCGGCCGCCGCCGCCCTGACTTTCGCTTCCACGCCCAAGGCAGTGATGTGCACCCTCAGCGGCATGAGCAACATGCAGCAGCTGATGGAGAACGTCTATACCTTCAGCCACTTCAAGCCGATGACGGCCGAAGACAACGACTATATGCTCGAAATGGCCCGGCTCTACAACGGCAATCCGCACATCCCGTGCACGGCCTGCCGCTATTGTATGCCTTGCCCGCGCGGCGTCGATATCCCCGGCGTCTTTGCGGTTTACAACGGTATGAGCGACGCGCTGATGCTGCCCGATCCTTCGAACAAGAAGGACAAGCAGTACAAGGAGAAGAAAAAGGAGTTCCTCAAGCGTTACGCGAAGCTGGCTTCGGATTCCGACGCCTCGGCCTGCGTGATGTGCAATGCCTGTCTCCCGAAATGCCCGCAGCGGATCCGCATCCCCGAGCAGATGCGCATGATCCACAAGCTGGTCAAGGACCTGGGTTAGTTTTCTATGCAAGGAAAGCCCTATACCCTTCGGGTCGAAGAGTATTATTCCGGACGTTTCCGTGAGGGTACGGTCCTCCTCTCCGACGAGGAGGCTGCTACTCTTGTGCGCTTCCTTCGAGAGGAAGAGCAGGAGCCCGACATCTACAATTCGTCGCTGGAGACTTGCCATCCCGAACTCTATCACAAACTGGACGATGCCGCTGTTCCGATGATGGATCAGCTGGAGCAGGAGCAGCCCGAAGGAATGTATAAATCCTGGATTCCCGAGGAACTCGTGAATGAGGCTTTCGAATCGGGATTGTCGCACACAAGCACGCTGGTTGTCACGGAAAGCGATACCGCGAAGGCGATGGGTTCCGGAAGTCTCCCGGTCCTTGCGACGCCGCGGCTTGCCGCGCTGATGGAAAACGCCGCCTACAAGGCCGTCTCGCCCATCCTGGATGATGGCGAGACGACCGTCGGCGGTGAACTGTCCCTGCGGCACCTGGCTCCTTCGCCTGTCGGCGCCGAAGTCTCGGCGACCGCTGTCTTGGAGCGCACGGAAGGCCGTAAATTCGTTTTCCGGCTGGAGGCCCGCCAGGGTGATACGCTCATCGGCGAAGGCACGCACACCCGTTTCCGGGTCAATACCGGAAAGTTTCTGGCAAAACTGAAATAGGGAGGCCTCGTCAGCGCACCATCTTGTGCTCTTTCAGGTCGTAGCGCTGTCCGGCGCGGAGGAAGAAGAAACGTTCTCTTCCCGCCTGGTGAACAGCTACATACGATTTTCCAACCACCTCGAAGATATCTCCGGTTACAACGATGGCCGTCGCTTCGTCGATGCCGATGCCGATGAATTCCGGCGCGGCCTTGATGAAGGCGTCCAGGTCGTGTTGCCGGTTGCGGGTAAGGATGTGCTGGTCGATGGCCGAGAGTTTCAGGAAGCCCAGCCCCTGCGTATGGTCGCCGATCAGATGCTGTGCGCCCCGGGTATCGCCCCGCCACAACAGCGAACCCTGGATACTGGCTCCGGCCGAGGATCCGCCGATGACGCCGCCCCGGTTCAGCAGGGCAAACAACTCTCTGTGAACCTTGGTGTTGAGGTACACCTCGGCGATGCGCCATTGCCGTCCTCCGGTGAAATAGACGCCGGTGGCCTGGCGCAGCACTTCCAGATTCCGGTCGTCGTTCGCTTCGTCGATCGTCGTCAGATGCATCTGCGTCACCCGGTCCTCTCCGAGGCGGCCGGACAAATAGTTGAGGGTCCCTTGATGGCCCGTCTCGCCCGGCCCCGACGCATTGGTGATGACGACGACCCGGGCATCCGCTCCGCCTGCCAGGTCGAGAAAACGGTCCCATATTTCGTCGGTCACCCTTCCGCCGCCGATAATGACCAGCGAACCTTTCTCCGGTCCATGCCGGGTTACGGAAAGATCGACCACCGTCGGATTCTGCGCCATCGCCCCCCAGACGAAGCCCAGACAGAGCAATAAGGAAAAGAAACGTCTCATAATGAGACAAAGATAAGAAATCTTGCGTAATCAGCGAAGACAGAACTTGTCATAGCGGGCGATCTGCTTCTGCAGGGTTTCTTCGTCCGGGGTGGTCTCCCGATGGAAGATATCCACGGAGACCCGGCCGTCGGCGGCGGACCAGTTGCCGATGACTTCGCCGTCCAGCAGGACGACGGGCCAGAAGATGCCCCGCTTGTTGTGGGCGCGGTGGCTATGGTCGGGATGGACGGCTACTTGGCGGCTCTTGTAGCCGATGAGGTATTCGTCATAAGAGGGGAGCAGCGTAACGGTCCCGCTGCGGAATCCGCGTGTGCGGCTATCCTGATGGTAGAAGAAGGTGAGGCCTTTCCATCTTTCCTGCGCGAGTTCGGCTTGGATGCCGTCCATTCCTTTCCGGCAATCGCCGACGCCCAGTCCGCTCCACCAGACAAAGTCGTCCAGAGTGGCGGGTCCGTGGCTGCGGAAGTATTTGCGGGCCAGGAGCGCCAGGGCTTCATCCTTTGGAAGGAGCCTTGCTCCGGGCAGCTTGTCTTTCACCAGGGCGTAGCTGTGTTTCATAGGGAAAAGATCTCCGCTGCAGAGGAGTCCGGCGTATTCGGACAGGCGGATGTGATAGGACAGCCGATGGTCATCCATCGTGATCCCCTTTTCGGCGAGGGCGGCGGCGAAATCGGCCTTCCGGGCGATGCGGCGATGGGAGAGGCAATCGCAGAAGATCTGTTGGACGGTATCCTGCTCGGCCAGCGGAATGCTGACGCCGTTCGAATTCATCCAGCCTGCCAGTCCCCGCAGGGCATTCTTCCGGCACAGATCCAGCATCCAGCACCAATCCTCGCCGGCAACCAGCTGCCAGGTGGTCCGCAGCAGATGGCCCCTCACGATCTTTCCTTCATTGTATTCTTTTTCAAACGCTTGGGCTGAAGGTTTCCGGGTCCGCATCCCCACCGCCCAGCGCATCATACGGTATTCCTGCGCCTGCATCGCCCCCATCCACTCCACCACATCATGCGGTGAAGTGAACTCCGGACAGATCAGCTGCTGTCCCAACAACCGTTGCGAAACCGGATTCATAACAAACGCCGTCCTTCTTTCAAATCACAAATGTACAGAATTATCAGTGCTTCAGCAACGAATAGAAAGGCTTGCACCAAGAGGAAGCCCGCAGGGAAAACCCTCCGGTTTGTCGGTATGGCGGATAATGCTTACCTTTATGCCATTAAATCGATGTTTAACTATGCCAAACAAATTCTTTGACAGAAACTGGTGGAAGGACTTTGTCGTTGCTATCCTTGCCACCACCGTTTCCATTGTCCTGACCTTTGGTACGAGCAAATGGGTTGAACGTAACAATCAGAAGAAAGAGCGCAGACTCACTGCCTTGATGGTCATGAGCAGTATCGAATCCTTTGCCCGCAGCATTGATGAGTCGGCAGAAGTATGGGACAGGTTGGACAGCGTTGCCGTATGGCTGCTGCGCATGCCGATAGAAGAGGTTCAAAGACTGGGCGAAGAGCCTTTTAAAGATGCTGTCAATGAGGTGTTCCAAGCCCCTATCATACGTCACGACCAAACAGCAGAAACCATCTTCAGCAGCAACATAGACACCTGGAAGAATATGGGCAATTTCCAGTTTGTGGACAATGTCGGGGCGTGCTTTTCACAGATGAACTGGATTGAGGGGAAGATTAACGAAGAATCTGTTGAGTACACTGAAAATCAGACGCGGATATTCAAAAACTTTTCGGATTATCCTGGCAAAACCTTCACGGAGAAACTGCTAAGGGATGAACAGGCACGGAAACAGTTGCAGATGCCTAACTCGTTCAAGGCCTGGCTCGCCTACTGTTCAGATAATCTGCGGCGTATGAACCGCAAGAATATGAAACTGATAGGAATTCCCGAGGAAGAGGTTCTGGCATTTACAGATGCACGCGCGGATGTCGCCATCGAGGAAGATCCCACGCCGGATTATTCCGCATTTATGAAACCTCACCCGGACAAGGAATCCATCGACTCCAACCTTGACTATGCCCGGCAGTTGGACAGCCTGCTGAATCATCATTGACTCGTTCGAATTCGGCTTTATCGGACAAGGGGACGCCGGTCGGCGGCTGACGCTGTGCGCTGCCTTTCTGGGCGCTCGGTCCATGGATGCGCCGTCTCGTAGATCGAGCGTCCAAGATTGCCATCGAAGAGCCCTTTTCCGGACGCACAATCCATGAGATGAATGAATGATGGACTGAGCGTCCAACGGATCAGATTAAGGGAAATCCTGTCGGAAAGGAACAGTTCCATCTTCAATCTTTCTCGGACTTGCGGAAACGGCGGCATATTTGTATCTTCGTGTCGATAAATCGGAATTAAGCACTTTAAGTATAAGTAATGTGAGACTCTCGAAGAAACAAATAATCAGGCTGGTTCTGGCAGCATTGTTTTTCGTACTACTTCTGATGGCCATTTTCTGCCATTATGGTCATCTCTGGGTTAAGTTATTCGCCATTCTTGCAAATGTCTTATTGATGGCCAGCATGCTAATCTCCTTATTTGACGTTAAGAAGCATCCTGAGAAGGATAAATGACCTTTTTAAAAGGTCTGTCAAATTCGAGTTTTTTGCGATAAAGATAAATCGGAATTACAACTTGTAGTGTATGAAAAAGTTTTTGAGGATAATATGGGGCATATTCGCCGTGATTGGGATTCTGTTCACGGTGCTCGTCCTTTTCTTGCTTGATGGGGAAACGGCCATCTCTATTTATCCATCAACCAAAGGACGGTTCGGTGAATATGTGGAGTTGCTCCGCACTTCCGGGCCTTTTGCGAAGGATACGACTGCCTTTGAGATGACGCTTATCCAGGACGCTGCCCGGGCTAAGGAGATCCGGAATTATTTCCAGCTGGACAAGTTATACGATGCGGATGCGGACACCTGGACCAAGGCGCTCGCCATCGGCAAGTTCGTCGCATCAAACATTCCGCACGACAACCAGGAGATAGAACCGGAGCACCGCAACGCCATCGACCTGTGGGAGTATACCAAGAACGTCGCACCAGCATTTAACTGCCGTCTGCACAGCATACTCACATTTGAACTGATGCTCGCCGCCGGTCTGGACGCGCGGTATGTCACCTGCATGCCGGAAGATGAGAATGACAATGATTGTCACGTGGTCAATGAGGTCTGGCTTCCCGAATTGGGCAAGTGGGCCATGATAGATAGCGATATGGATGGGAACTATGTTTCCGACCTTGACGAGACACCGCTTTCCCTCTGGGAAATCCGGGAACACTACATTTCCGGAGAGAGGATGCAGTATCACCCACGGTTCAAGAAGGGCACCACGAAGGTGAACAACCATTACGCCTATATGGCTAAGAACACCTACTGGTTCAATTGCTGGGAGACGCTTTCTTATTACCAGGAAGACGGTGAGAATAGATTACGTGAGGCCGGTCGGGACATCTATCTTGTTCCGTCAGGCTTTGGCGGATTCAACTTCGGCGTATTCAAAAACGATGGGGAGATTGTCACAACGGATGCCGACACTTTCTGGGCGGCACCAGTGAAGGCGGTCTTATAAATTCCTATTTAGCGGGTTAAACATAAAATTCAACCTCTTAATACCATGGGCAGTTTCTGGAACAAGACAAAAGTGTTTTTTGAATCGAGAGGATGGCGCATCTTCTGGTCATTGTTTGTCATCGCCGTTTTCGTCAACTTATTCGTACAAACGCTCCATCGACCGATGGATTGGTTCCGCGTGGTCCTTCTCATCACGCTTCCCATCCTTGTCATAAGGAGAGTATTCGAGATTGTGCAGGCCATTAAATCTAAAACAAAGGACCAGTAAATTCGGATTAATTGGAATAAACAAGCTCCGGCAGCATCGCATTTGTTGTCGGAGCTTTATTGAGATTTCATGGAGAATGCGTAAATTGCGTTCAATAAATCGGGATTTGCCAGCATATGCTGATATGAAACACTTATTCTCAACTTTCTTTATTCTGCTTCTGGGTG
>CAMVKH010000008.1 GCA_947168065.1 uncultured Bacteroidales bacterium | reverse complement strand
AAAAGTCAAAAATACTTTGCCTTTTATTTGGATTTCAACTGGGAATTCCGATTTAACGAAGCAAAGCTACGCATTTTCGGTGACATGCTTTCATATCTATCCCGGCTGGTACCAGCAGAACTTCTCGAAGTTTATTCGTACCATTGCACCCGGAGGTCTGATGCCAGACTTCTATCGTTAACACCCGGTGCGGTCCTGCAGCAATGCAAGGTCGCACCTTTCAAATTTTGGCCCCCGCCCCATCACTATAACAATAAAAAAACGTCACCCTCAAAATTTCGGGGACAATTGGGGACAAACATGAAAAGGCAAATCCGGATTTTTGGAATAATACCCATCGGATTAAAACGCGGACAGAATCGTCCCGTCCGTAAGAATGTGAATCTGTTTGGTAGAGAAAGGTGTTTCTTGTTTGTATTCCATCATGTAATATGCTGCGGCTCCGTTTGATTGTTCAAACAAGTACACATCATCAATCTTACGACTGCTCAATTTGCGCACTGCTGCCATAACAGGGACTGGAACTTCATAGATGGACACTTCCGTTCTGATCTGTATCCAGGTACCTTTACTGTCGAATTGTACTTGCTTTTCGTGCTGATCGTGATAAAAGTCAGCTGTAAAAGCGGAGATTTGCCTGCTCCATTCTACGTGTGTCGCGTCAGGAAACATCGTTGCAAAGGCATTGAGTACCTCTTCCGGTGCCTGCTCTATTTTCTGCTTGCATCCTGTGAAAAGGAAAGCCATTGTAAGTAAAGCAAATAGGAGCATCTTTTTCATTTTTTCCAGTTTTTCGAAAATTAGCAAATTGATGTTTCGGTGTGATTACAATGACGGCCGACGCGGTTAAAATTCAGTTACAATTGATTTGACGCATTGAGAGAAACGGCCTAGATGCGTATCTTTGCGCTGAAATTATTTGCCTATGCTGATTGTATTGAAACTTCTTGGCGCTATCGCCATCCTGATATTCGGCATGAAAATGACCAGCGAGGCCCTGCAGAAAATGGCCGGCCCCCAGCTTCGTCATTTGTTTGGGGCTATGACGGGGAACCGCTTTTCCGGCGTGGCCACCGGAGCCCTGATTACTGTAGCCGTCCAGTCCTCGTCGGCAACTACCGTGATGACGGTGTCCTTTGTCAATGCAGCCCTGCTTACCTTGACACAGGCCATATCGGTGATTATGGGTGCAAATATCGGCACCACACTTACGGCCTGGATTCTGTCGGCCGGTTTCTCCTTCAATATTGTCAATCTGGTCTGGCCGGTCCTGGTTGTCGGTATTGTCCTCATACAACTGGGAAGGCATCGGTATTTCGGTGACTTCTTGATCGGGCTGGGCTTCCTGCTCTATGCGATGGTCCTTCTGAAGAACACCGGCGTGGAGATGGATCTGGCGAGCAAACCTGACGTGGTTGCATTCTTCTCCAGTTTCAAGACCAATTACGCAACCATTCTGCTCTTCCTTCTGATCGGCACCATCCTTACCGCCGTCCTGCAGAGTTCTGCTGCGCTGATGGCCATCACGATGGTCCTGTGCGCTACGGGAGCCATTTCTATCTATCAGGGTATAGCGCTGGTTATGGGCGAGAATATCGGCACTACTTCCACAGCCAATCTGGCGGCATTGAATGCCAACACACAAGCCCGGCGGACGGCCATGGCTCACCTGGTGTTCAACGTGTTCGGTGTAATCTGGATGCTCATTGTATTTTTCCCCTTTGTGAGGATGGTTTGCAGCATTGTGGGGCTGGACCCGGATGCCTCTCAGCAGGATACCACACTGCTTTCCTTTACGCTGGCGGCTTTCCACACCGGATTCAATGTCATCAATACGGCTGTCCTGATTTGGTTCATTCCACAGATTGAAAAACTGGTTTGCAAGATTATCCAACCCAGGAAATCTGACGAGGAGGATGAGTTCCGCCTTCAGTATATCCGTGGCGGTATTATGAAGACACCGGAAATCTCCGTGCTTCAGGCGCAGAAAGAGATTGTCGTTTATGGGGAAAAGACCCAGCATATGTTCGCTTTGGTGAGGGAACTTTATGCGGCAAAGGATGAGCAGGTTTTCTCCAGGCTTTATGACCGCATCGAGAAGGGAGAGGAAGGCAGCGACAGGATGGAGAACGAGATTGGCCGATATCTGGGTGATCTTGGGTCGGCTCACCTGTCCGATGATACGAAAGAAAAGGTACGAGCCATGCTAAGGCAGATCGGGGAACTGGAATCCGTGGGCGACAGTTGCCACAACCTGGCCCGCATCCTTCGGCGTAAGAGGAGCAACAAGATTGAGTTTACCGAGCAGCAGAATGAAGGTATCCAGGAGATGTTCTCACTGGTCGGTGAAGCCCTTTCCAGGATGAACGAACTCCTTGCCGGGCGCAAGGAAGATCTGGACCTGGCGCTCTCCGAGGATATCGAGCGCAGGATCAACGCCTGCCGCAATGCGCTCAAACAGCAGAATATCGATAGCCTGGACGAAAATCTGTACGGATACGACAAGGGTACGGTGTATGCCGACCTCGTCAGCGAATGCGAAAAGACGGGAGACTATATCATCAATGTCGTGGAAGCCCGGCTCGGCGCGGTCCGAAATGGAATCCGCTATCTTGGCATACAGATGGATACGGATGCCAAGAAAGTGACCGTGGATGGAGCAGCTATCTCATTCACAAAGACCGAGTACGAACTCTTGAAACTATTTCTTGAGAACCGGGGAAAGGTGTTTTCACGGGAACAACTGCTCTCGTCAGTCTGGCCCGACGATGTCATCGTCACGCCCCGCACGGTGGATGTGAACATAACCCGCATCCGCAAGAAAATCGGTCCGTATGCCGATGCGCTTGTGGCCCGGGCTGGATTCGGTTATTCTTTTCAGGAATAATTCCGAATCGATAGAATGAAAGAATCAGGCGCTAAATTCAATTTAGTGAACTAGATAATATCCCAGAGCTACCAGCGCGACTCCGGCGATAACACTCAAGGCGACATAGGTAGCGAAGCCCCAGATGTTTCCGGATTGAAGCATCATCAAGGCTTCCTTGGAGAAGGTGGAGAATGTAGTGAAACCACCACATACACCGACCGTCAGGAACAGCGCCCAACTGCCGCCTTCACTGGCACTGCGACTGAAATATCCCCATAGAAGGCCGATAAGGAAGCAACCGAGAACATTCACGGCCAGCGTTGCCCACGGGAATCCCTTGCTGACACCCTTCATAGCCAGAGAAACCAGATACCTGGCCGCACCTCCTATGAAACTGCCGGCACCTGCGATGGCTATATTCTTGATAATGTCTGCGACCATACAATTCTGATTAAGGTGAATTCAATTTAGAAGTGCAACACGATTCAAAAGTCTGTCTAGTTATCCTGAAAGTGCAACGTTCGCCCCTTCGGAGTATCGTATTCTCAATCCGGACATCGAACCGGCTGTCAGGTTCAAGTTGCGAGAGAATGAACAATATGCTTTGCCTGGAACATTCGCACTGCTCCGGATTGCTCCTGAGCCCACACTTCACCTTAGGACAGGAACATTCCAGATAACTAAGTTCATAAACCTTCCCTGGCTCAATCACCCTACCCTGATACGACTTGCTATTGTACCCTTCCGAGTAGATTCTGTCGAAATCCCCATTATACTTGGCATATATTTGCCGATGGATCGGAAGAACACAATCTTTAACGCATTCTATGGCTTCTTCTCGGTAATCCATATAATCAGATTATTGAGGAATTAGTAAATCTGAATTAATTACCCTGCTTTCCGCGCAAGACACTTATCAAGTCAGCCACGGCCATGAGAATTCCCAAGACCCAGAAGCATGCACCTACATATCCTTTTGTGCTTGAGAATCGGCCAATAGCGTTTATCAACAAGTAGATGAAGAGTGCCAATTCGAGAATATCTTTGATAATACGCCATGTCTTTGAATCAAAGAATTGCTTTGTGCGTACCCAAAATTTATCTGTAGTATTTGCCATACAACTTTCGATTTACTTAACAAAGTTACACATTATGCTCTAATGTATAAGATTTTTTGCGATTTCAAAAATAACCCCTATATTTGTGTCGCGAACGATATAAATACAGAAAACATATGATTATCAAAGTTATCAAAGCCATTGTCAAAGTCCTCATGGGACTGTTTATGGTATTCGCCGGATTCAGCCACCTCACGGTAGCCCGCGAAGAATTCGTGGCCCAGGTGCCTGTCTGGATTCAGTTCTCCCCCGGCTTCACAGATTTTGTGGTACTGGCTTCGGGCGTAGTGGAAATCCTGCTGGGCCTGTCTATGCTCTTCCTCTGGAAAGGGCGTTCCGGCTGGGCCGGAGCCGCACTGGCCATCTTCTACGTGCTCATCTTCCCCGGCAACATCAACCAGTATGTAGAGCACATCAACGCCTTCGGCCTGGATACGGACCAGGCTCGTCTCATCCGCCTCTTCTTCCAGCCGGTACTCATTTGCCTGGCCCTTTGGTCCACCGGCGGCTGGTTATCCCAGGTACCAGGGGATCAAACCGGAAGAGGCTAAAGCAATGCCTCGATGTCTTTCTCGAAGGAAGAGGGTTCGGCAACGGGTGCGAAACGCTTCACGGTGCAACCATCCTTGGCAACAAGGAATTTGGTGAAATTCCAAAGGATGTCGCTGTCTTTCTCGACGCTCTTGCTCATTCCTTTGAGCATCGTCCGGGGCGCCTTGGCCTTGAGGCCACGGTACTCTTCGCTGGGGGCGGCAGCCTTCAGGAAAGTGAAGACAGGAGATTCATTGGAACCGTTGACATCGATCTTGGACATCAGGGGGAAGGTGACGCCATGGTTCAGACGGCAGAACTCGGCAATCTCCTCGTTAGAACCGGGCTCCTGGCCGGCAAACTGGTCGCAGGGGAAACCGATCACGACAAGTCCCCTATCCTTATACTTCTGGTACAGTGCCTCCAGTCCGTCGTACTGAGGAGTGAAGCCACATTTGGAAGCTGTGTTGACAATCAAGAGCACTTTCCCCTCGTACTGGGAGAAATCCACTTCTACGCCTTTGTTGTTCAAGGCTTTCAGGCTGTAAATCTTTTCCATGGTATTGTCGTTTTGGGCGATCGCCGGCAGTGTCAGCATTGCGGCGGCCAAAGCAATCATTAATTTTTTCATGCGGCAAATATACAACTAGATTTTTATATCGCAAGCGACATTTCTATTATTCCTTCAATTTCTTGTCGGCATCTTTTCTGGCCCAGCCTTTGCATCAGAAAAGCGCTGATCTTGAATAGGAACCAATATCACATAACCCCTATGAAAAAGATTTTATTTACCCTTGCAGCACTTGCCTGCATGCTTCAGGCGGCACCTGTCAGCGCACAGGATGCGCTCAGCACCATTTTCTCCCGTAAGAGCGTACGTACTTACACTGAGCAGCCCGTCTCCGAGGAGCAGGTGGAAACCCTTTTGAAGGCTGCCATGGCCGCTCCTTCCGGCATGAACGTCCAGCCGTGGCGCTTTGTGGTGGTCCGTTCCCAGGAAACGAAAGATGTCCTGGCCGGCGGCTTCAACAAGATGATTGCCAAAGCTCCGGTCGTCATCGTGGTCTGTGGCAAGACTACCGGCCGCGGCGGAAGGGAGAACGGAAACTGGACGGCCGACTGCGCCGCCGCCACCGAGAATCTCCTCCTGGCCGTCGAAGCCATGGGCCTTGGGGCCGTGTGGACGGCCTGCTACCCCTACGAGGACCGCATGAAGCCAGCCATCGAAATCCTGGGCCTACCGAAGGACGTAAAGCCCTACTGCATTGTTCCCGTCGGCTATCCTGGCGGCAAAGACAAGCCCAAGGACAAGTGGAAACCGGAGAACATCCACTACGAAAAGTGGTAGATCAGGAAGGTCAGGCTGTTGATGCCGATGAAGTAGATGTCTCATCGAGGCAGTGGAAAATGCCAATCATCATTCACACTATAATCCACAAACAATTATGAAAGAACAAGTATTGAAAGCCATGCGCGAAGCCGGGAAGCCCGTCTCCGCAGGTGACGTGACCAAGGCTCTGAACGCTGACCGCAAGGATGTCGACAAAGCTTTTGCCGAACTGAAAAAAGAAGGGGCCATCGTCTCTCCCGTCCGCTGCAAGTGGGAACCCGCAAAATAATGCAAGAATAATCCTAATTTTGTCCCCTCACGGTCTAAAATAATCCATCTGTTATACCGATCTTTGCAGGGTTGAGATTACGGTATGAACAGACGATTCCTCTACTATATTGCGGCCGCCTTATGGGGCATTCCAGGGATTATCATCACGGTCAAAGGCATCAAAGCCTACCTGACAATGCCATCGCATAAGCTATGGTGGCTGCTGCTTATTACGGCCTTTGTCCTGGCAGGCTTTTTTATGATGTTTCGTAAGATCGTGGACAAGTATTCGGCCCGCATGGCGGCCCAGCCAAAAAAAACGTCCCCTTGGCAGACCTTCCCCCTTCGGGGCTGGATTCTGATTGTCTTCATGTCGTGCCTTGGTATGGCCCTGAAATTCATTCCCGGCATTCCGGCTGAATTCACGGCTTCCTTCTACTCCGGACTTGGCCCGATGCTCATTTTTTCAGCCTGCCGCTTCCTCTCAAACCAGCAATGAATCCGTATTTCATCATCGCGATGTGGCTTTAGCCTTCATCTGCGGAGAAAATGAGGTTTTTGACTATCTTTGTTTCGCCAATCCGAGCGATCAACAAGTCATGGAGACAAAGCCTCACTGGAGTCCGGATGCGGACTATGCATCGTGCCCGTTCCTCATCAGAAGAATGGACACGGTCGGTTATTACAAGCCGGCCGAGACGCCGGCGGCACGACTGCCGCTTGTAGGCTTCATTTATGTTATCTACGGTGAAGTGCTTGTAGATGTGGAAGGTACGCCGTTTTTGTGCCAGCCGGGGCAGCTTCTGCTGATTCCGCAGCAGCACCCGTTTGCCATTCGGTATTACCGGAGCGCCATTGGCTACACGGGCGGTTTTGCGCCGTCCATCCTGCCGGATCCCAAGCCGCTGCGCTTCCTTTCTGCCCCGCTCCACCAAGGCTTCTGGTTCGACGAGGGCGCCTTCGTGTCAGAGCTGTTCAATATGCTCGCCATCGCCTTTGAAAGAGGCGACAACAGCTTTGTAGGGAAAGGACTGGACCTGCTTCTTTCGCGGATCAAACCCAATCTTCCGGCAACCATCCCTCCTGCCGTCAGCGCTTTTCTGGAATCCGTATTCGATCCGGACAGCATGCCCGGGACCATCGCTTTCTATGCTGGCAAGGCTGGCATCAGCGAAAACTATCTGAGCCGGCTGGTCAAGCAATCCACAGGCCGCAGCGTCGGCGCCTGGATAGACATCGTCCGCATCCAGCGCGCCAAGCGCCTGCTTTCTTCCACGTCCCTTTCCATCATCGACATCGCGGCATCCGTCGGGGTGGAAGATCAGTCCTACTTCTCGCGCCTTTTCAAGAAAGAGACTGGCATGACGCCATCCTCCTTCCGAAAAAAGATGCAAGGATAATCCTAATTCAATCCATTATCAGCCTAAAATATCCCGCTGCTTATAGCGATCTTTGCGTCGCAAAAAAGCTGTGGATATGAACTTCAACGGAATCATTGTAGGGGCCGCCGTGTTCCTGAGCATCGGCATCTGCCACCCGGCCGTCATCAAGATGGAATATCGCTGGGGGAAACAATGCTGGTGGAGCTGGCTGGTCGCGGGCCTGGGCTTCTCGGTCTTGTCCCTGTTCGTGAAAAATGATACCCTGTCAACCATTATCGGCGGATTCGCCTTCTCCTGCCTCTGGGGCATCGGCGAAATGTTCCTGCAGGAAAAGCGTGTGCTTCGCGGCTGGTTCCCCGAGAACCCCGCCCGGCACGAATACTATGAAGCCCGCCGAAAAGAAATGCAAGGAAAGTTATGAGAAGCATCGTCTTGACAATCATCTGCCTGATGCTGGCCATGAGCGCGCCGGCACAGGAGAAGAAAATCCTTAACGGTTTTGACGGGGGCATGATGGTCCACACCGGCTATCTGTCCGGCACGCTGGATGCGATTGGATATCAGGCGAAAGGAGCTCCCATGGGCATTGGCGGAGTCATTCATCTGCACATGGGAGACCATTTCCGGATCGGCACGGAAGGCTATATGTCGACGCTGCGCCAACGAAGCAACGGAAGCTATCTGAAATATGGTTGGGGCGGTCTTCTGGCCGACTACTATTGGACGCTGGGGCGATTCCAGCCCTATGCGGGCCTTACCCTGGGCGGCGGCGCCATGACCACGCTTCTGATGTTCGAAGAACCCGCTTCGGCCTGGGCCCCCATTGACGACACCCGGTACCACAAGCAGGGCTTCATGGCTATAGACCCCTTTGTAGGCTGCGATTTCATCGTTGCGGGCCCAATGCACCTAACCCTCAAAGTGGATTACCTCTGTGCGCTCAGTGATACCAAACTTCTCCCTCACGGCCCTCGTGTCTATATCGGCTTCCTGTTTTATCATTAGGACGCATATTAATTACGCGTCCGATTTCTTCTTGATGGGGTTTTTGATGGACTTCAGGACAGCTGCACCTTTTTCAACAGTGCTTCGGAACAGTTCTTCCGGGCTTTTCCATTCTTCCGGCAGGAGCTTCTTCTTCGGGAAAACAATCTTCTCTTTGGGGAAGACACGATGATAGCCGTTCTCTTCCAGTACCTTGACCGTGCTGTCATAGCCTCTGAAGAACAAAGATTCAATCTTGGACATGTCGTAGGCAGTGCAGCCGGAGGTGTCCAGTTCGATGAAGATATCCGCCTGATCCGCGTCGGCCGCGATGTTCGAAACCATCATCATCATGAACGAACGCGAGGCCACCGAGATGAGGTTGTCCTTGAATTTGCCATCCTCCAGATGATTCAGGTTGAGCGCGATGACAGTCTCACACTTATCCCGGAGGGCAGAGACCGGAAGGTTTTTGAACGCTCCCCCATCGACATAATGGACACCGTTGATGTTGACGGGTCGAAAGAGGACGGGGATGGAACACGATGCCACCACCCGCGGAGCGATCTCGCCTTTCGAAAACACCTTCGGGACACCGTGATCCAGGTCGGAAGCCACCACCATGGTCGGGATGGGCAGTTCCTCCAGGCGCGTGTACGGCAGGTTTTTCTGAAGCAGGTCCATGAGCGGACGCGAAGCGAACAAGCCGGACTTGGGAACAGCCGGCATCACAACGTCCTTGAAGAAGTTCAGTCCCTGGAACAGTTCCACCATCTGTTTCGGCGAGAAGCCTGAAGAATACAGGGTTGCCACAAGGGCTCCCGCACTGGTTCCCGAGACGATGTCGGGCCGAAGACCGTATTCATGGAGGGCCTGCAAAGCGCCGCAGTGGGCTGCGCCCTTGGCTCCGCCGCCGCTGAAAGCGATACCTAAAGCATATTTCTTAGTTGCCATGACTCATTTCAAAATGGAATGCAAAGATAGCGATAAAAGTGGTTTTATTTTTGCTTATCTTGCGGCATGATGAGAAAGATTATGTGTTGCTTGGCCGCCGGCCTGCTGATGCTGGCGGCGTCATGGGGCCAGACCCCCGAAGAGATCATCGCCCGTATGGACAAAGCCATGGAACCAGCTGACAGCAAGGGGCTTTCGATGGTGATGGATTTCAAGATTCCCATTGTCGGCACGACGACCACCCGGATCTACATGCTGGGCAAGAAGACACGCTCCGAAACAATGATCATGGGTCATGAACTGATCACCTTCTCCGACGGTGTAACCGACTGGGAATATGACAGTATCAAGAAGGAACTGACCATCGAAAATGCGGGGCCGGCGGCGGAAGCCGAAGGCTCTGAAGCCGAGATGCTGGAAGGCATCACGGATGGCTACGATGTATCCTTGCAAAAAGAGACGGCCGACGCCTGGTATCTCCTCTGCAAGAAAACCAAGGACAACCCTGACAAAGATGCGCCGACCCGGATGGACCTGGTGGTCTCCAAGAAAACTGATCTCCCCATCAGCCTGACGGCCAAGCTGAAAGGTATCAAGATCGTCCTGCACGACCTGGCTGTCGGCGTGGATCCGGAGAAAGTCACCTTCCGCGTCGAGGACTATCCCGATGCCAAGATCATCGACAAGCGCTAAACGACGAGGGGGCGGCCAACACGGCCGCCCCCTCGATGCAAAAAGTAGACACAGGATTACACGTCGGCGCGAGCCATGGCGTCCTTGTAGTACTTCTGGTTGACGAACACATCCTGCTTGTACGGGTTGATGTGCCGCTTCTTCGATACGACGATGATGTAGCAGAGGGCGACGACATTGGTCACGAGGGCCAGGGCGCTGATAAAGACCATCATCGAAGGATTGGCCGCCACAACGGAAGGATCCACCGTGGTACCCACGATACCATCGACAGCAGCCTGTCCGCCGGCAGCGTACAGCTTTTCGATCGTGGCCGTCCCTTCCGGATAGAGGACGGGCAGCGTGGCCCACGAGAACCACTGCTGGCCATTCTTGAAGGTCTCCTGGAAGAGCGGGAACACCTGTGCGAACATACACCAGATGGCCAGCGTATTGGCGCGGTTCTGGATCCAGCCGCCGCGGTTCCAGAGGAGAGCCGCGATGGTCGGAGCGAGCAGCAGCGCGACACCGCAGTACCAGGAGTGCGTAGGCAGGCAGTTGTAGGTGTAGGCGAAGTTCCAGATGTCGTAGATGACGATGTAGACCCAGGTCATATCGGGCCAGATCATATCCTGCTTGTTCTTGGAGGAGTAGACGCTCCACCAGGCCGTCATGCAGAAGATGTTGAACAGACCAGCCACGCCGTTCATCACATTGTGCCAGCCGCCATACTGCCAGACGCCTTCAGAGGTGAGCCACCACTTGTTCCATCCCATCACGGCGCTCTCGAAGTCGGAGACGCAGGCAATCAGGATGTTGATGGCCACGATGATGAACGGGAAAGGCTTGAACCAGTGCTTGGCGCCGATGCCCCACTTGTACTTGATCATCATGAAGCCGATGCACCCGGCGGTGGCCGCATAGAGCTTGGCATAATGGAACCAGCCCTGCATGTAGACGTGTGTCTGGTTCTCCAGCGCCCACTGCGCACCGCTCCGGACACCGATCCAGATGGCGAGGAAATAGGCGGTCAGCAGGACCGGGATTACGAAAAACATGATGGCGCCGCCGAACTTGGTACGGCGTGCAAACTCATTCAGGAGAATGAGGCCCAGCAGGACCACGAGCAGCATGATCCACTGGGACAGGGCATTCGCCCCGTAAACTTGGAAGAACATACGATATGTGTTTTAGGTAATGACTATTTCGCAGCCGGCGCCACCTTGCGGCGGTGCTCCTTCACATAGGCATACACAGCCCAGATGGCAGTCAGGACAACCGACATCGGCACGCCGACGGTCAGCAGTTCGCGCAGGCTGAAGGTAAACAGTTCACCATGGATGGCATGATCGACGAGGAGGACCACCGTGCCGCCCCAGAGCATCTTCTCCAGCGTGGGAAGATGGCGCTTGAAGGCCGAGGCCTCCGGGCTGTCGATGGATTTCGCCTGATGCTTGCGAATGACGCTGGTGACCACAGCCTGGGTCATAGGAACGAGAAAACAAGACATATACTGAACTTTTTATTGTTTTTATGATACTTCTATTTCTTTGATCTCCACTTCGTTGCCGTGAAGAAGCCAGGTATTCGGGCTGTTGCAGTGCGGACAGTTGCGGCCGTGCTTGACCGTCGCATAGTCCCGGCCACAGTCCCCGCAATGGGTCACAGCCGGAAGGATATGGATCTTCAGTTCGCTTCCGCGCAGCAGGTCTTCCTTGTCGGCGGCCCAGCGCCAGCAGTCCGTGAGGTACTGCGGAACGATGGTGGACACTTCGCCGATATTCATCACCACGCCGGAGACGTGCTCCACGTTGTTCTCCGCGGCCGCCTGCTTGACGTCGCGGATGATGTAGAAGACAATGCCCAGTTCGTGCATGGCGGAGATCCCGGGTCCAGCCCGGAATGGCGTTTATTTTTTCTTGAACAGAATCTTTCCGGTTCGTTTCATCATGTACGGCAGGATCGCGCTGAACTTGTCTTCCGAGACCACCATGTTGCTGGCCTCGGGGTGCTCGCGATGCAGGTGGATGGCGTCGAAGCCGCACTTGGTGGTACAGACGCCGCAGCCGATGCAGCGGTTCTCGTCCACCACGGAAGCGCCGCAGCTCAGGCAGCGGGCTGTTTCCTTGCGCACCTGCTCCTCGGTCAGAGCCAGTGTGTACTCGCGGAACGGACCCTTCGCATCGTCGTGGCCTTCCACCTGGCGGGAGCCGTTGTCGTAGGATTCCACCCGGATATCCTCCTTGTTGAGTTCGATGAAATCCCGGCGGTTGCGGCCGATGGTCATGTGACCGTGCTGCACGAAGCGGTGCAGACTCTCTGCCGCCTCCTTGCCCGCCGCGATCGCGTCGATGGCGAACTTCGGGCCGGTGAAGACGTCGCCGCCGACGAAGATATCCGGTTCGGCGGTCTGGTAGGTCAGCTTGTCGGCCACAGGATACACGCCGCGGAAGAATTCCACCTTCGTGTCTTTGAGAAGATCCTTCAGCACGACCGTCTGTCCGATGGCAAAGATCACCAGGTCCGCATCGAGCGTAATCAGCTCTTTTTCATCGTATTCCGGAGCAAACTTATGCTCCGCGTTGAAGACGGAGGTGCATTTCTTGAACACGATGCCGGACACCTTGTCCTCGCCCAGCACTTCCTTCGGGCCCCAGCCGGGGTTGATCACCACGCCATCTTCGCGGGCCTCGCGGCGTTCTTCCTTCGACGCGGGCATGATGTCTTCCGTCTCGAGCGAAAGCATGGTGACGGACGCGGCGCCGCTGCGCTTAGCGACACGGGCGGCGTCGATGGCCACGTTGCCGCCGCCGACCACTACTACATTGCCCTTGACGGGCACCTTGCCGGTATTGGCTTCACGCAGGAAGTCGATGGCCGTGGTAGTGCCTGCGAGCGTCTCGCCCGGAATGCCCGGGAGCCGGCCGCCCTGGCAGCCGATGGCCACATAGAATCCCTTGTAGCCCTGTTCGCGCAGGCCGGCGATCGTCACGTCCTTCCCTACTTCAACACCCGTCTTGATCTCCACGCCGATCTCGCGCATCACGTCGATCTCTGCTGCGACCACGTCCTTCTCCAGTTTATAGGACGGGATGCCGTAGCGGAGCATGCCGCCCGGTTCGGCGTTCTTCTCAAAGACGGTGGGCTTGTAGCCCATGGTAGCGAGGTAATAGGCACAGCTCAGGCCGGCAGGGCCGCCGCCGATGATGGCGATCTTCTCCTCCCAGCGATCCTGCACGTTCGAGCAGATGTTGACCTCCGGTACGAAGCGTGTCTCAGCCTTCAGGTCCTGGTCGGCGATGAATTTCTTCACCGCGTCGATGGCGATGGGCTGGTCGATAGTGCCGCGGGTACAGGCATCCTCGCAACGGCGGTTGCAGACACGGCCGCACACCGCCGGGAACGGATTCTCGCGTTTGATGAGCTCCAGCGCTTCGGTATACTTGCCTTCCGCCGCCTTTTTCAGGTAGCCCTGGACAGCGATGTGCGCCGGGCAGGCCGTCTTGCAGGGAGCCGTACCCGTGGGATAGCAGTTGATGCGGTTGCGGTCGCGGTAGTCCTCGTTCCACTTGTGCGGGCCCCACTTCGCCGCGTCGGGCAGTTCCTGCTTGGGATAGGTCTGCGGTCCGCTCTTCGTACAGAGCTTCTGGCCGAGCTTCACCGCACCGGCCGGGCAGTATTCCACACAGCGGCCGCAGGCGACGCATTTCTCGGGCTCCACGCGGGCCACGTAGGCACTGCGGGAGAGGTTCGGCGTATTGAAGAGCTGCGAGGTGCGCAGCGCGTTGCATATCTTGACGTTGCAGTTGCAGATGGCGAAGATCTTGCCTTCGCCGTCGATGTTCGTGACCTGATGCACGAAGCCGTGGTCCTCGGCCTTCTTCAGGATGGCCATCGCCTCGTCGTAGGTGATGTAATGGCCGCGGCCGGTCTCGGCGCAATAGTCGGCCATGTCGCCCACGCCGATGCACCAGTCGCGGTAGTCGTCGGCGCAGCCCTCGTCCATCTTCTTGCGGCCGTAGCGGCAGGAGCAGATGCCCACGCCCAGGTGCCCTTCGTAGCGCTTGAGCCAGTACGACAGGTGCTCGATGTCCATGGTCTGGTTCTCCATGGAGATGGCCTTCTCCACGGGGATGACGTGCATGCCGATGCCAGCGCCGCCCATAGGGATCATGGGGGTGATCTTCTCCAGCGGCAGGAAGGTCATGCGCTCGAAGAACATGGCCAGCTCCGGATGGCGGTCCATCAGGTCCGTGTTCATATTGGTGTATTCGGCACTGCCCGGCACAAAGAGCGGCACCCAGTAGATGCGGTCCTTCGGCTCGTAGGTCGTGCCCGGAATCGGACCATCCTTCGTGTATTTGTCGCCATAGTCATATTCGACCATGCCGAAGTAGGACAACTTATCGAGCAGTGCCTGGAAGGAGGCGTCGTCGGGCGTATAGTGCTTTTTATCGTTCCACGCCTTCAGCTCGGCGAAAGGATGGTGCTGCCGCACTTTCAGGAAGTTCTTCGGCAGCATGTCCAGCAGCAGGTCGAGCGAGGCTTCGCGCGTGACTGCGTCCATCTCGTCTTCGAAGATGCAGGCCAGGCCCCAGTATTCCGGGGCTTCGGTGGTCATCTTGATCTTGCCGGGGACACGGTCCGTGACGTGGCGGACGAATTTCAGGAGCTTGGGATTCGGGTTCTTGTCGCCCAGGTGCTTGGGGACAAACTTTTTGGACATCTCAGGCATATAGACAGGTATTTAAGTTTAAGCTTGTTTCCACTGTTTGACTTCCTGCAGGAGCCACTCCGCAAAAACGTCGACCCCTTCCCCGCTCTTGGCGCAGATGGGGATGACACGGGCCCGGGGATTGCGCAGGCGGATATACTCCTTGCATTTGTCCATGTCGAAATCGAAGTACGGCAGGACGTCCATCTTGTTGATGACCACCACGTCGCAGACAGAGAACATGAGCGGGTATTTCAGGGGTTTGTCGTGGCCTTCCGGAACAGAGAGGATCATGGCGTTGCGGCAGCTGCCCGTATCGAACTCGGCCGGGCATACGAGGTTACCCACATTTTCCAGAATCACCAGGTCGGCTTCTCCCGCGGCCAGGTTGTCGAGGCCCTGACGGGTCATCTCGGCGTCGAGGTGGCACATGCCGCCCGTATGGAGCTGGATGGAGGGTATGCCGGTGGCTTCCTTGATCTTCACCGCATCCACGTCGCCGTCGATATCGGCTTCCATCACCGCGATACGGAGCTTGTCCTTAAGGCGGTTGATGGTCTGGATGAGCGTCGTGGTCTTGCCGCTGCCGGGCGACGACATGACGTTCAGCAAGTATGTACCTTTTTGCTTAAGTTCCTGCCGGAGCAGGTCCGCATCCTTGTCGTTGTCGGCAAAGACGCTCTTCTTGATTTCGATGACTTTAATTTCTTCCATTGTAATTCTGCAAGTTAATGAAAAATGCGCATTATTCAAAACACCGAGGCCATATTTGTTGTATTTTTGAGGCCGATTTAAAGGAATTGCCCATGATCATCGTCAATGCGAGGGTTATTTTCCCCGGTGAAATTCGTGATGGCCTGGCCATCGTCTGTGAAAACGGAATCATCAAAGACATCCTGCCCGCCGCACAGCTCGGCGAAAACGTAGAGACCGTCGACGCCGGCGGCCTGTACCTCTCGCCTGGCTTCGTCGACATCCACGTCCATGGCGGCGGCGGTTACGGCTTTATGGACGGCACGCCCGAATCCATCGCCGGCGCCGCCCGTTTCCACCTCTCGCACGGCACCACCTCCATCGTGCCCACCACCCTCACCTGCCCCGACGAAGACCTCTACCAGGTGTTCGATGCATTCCGCCAGGTGAAGGAAAGCCACCCCGCATTCGACCTGCTGGGCCTGCATCTGGAAGGGCCGTTCCTCAATCCGGCCAAGTGCGGCGGCCAGGATCCCGCCTTCCTGGCACTCCCCGACGTGAAGCGCGCCCAGGAGATCCTGCGCCACACCGACGACGTGATCCGCTGGAGTGTTGCCCCTGAACTCGACGGTGCGTTGGAACTGGGCAAGATGCTGGCTCATCGCGGCATCGTCGCATCCGTGGCCCACACGGTCGCCTCGTTCGACCAGGTGGAAGCTGCCATGTTCGCCGGCTACTCCATGATGACACATTTCTATTCAGCCATGTCGGCCTGCTACAAGGTGGGCTGCTACCGCGTGCCCGGTGCCGTGGAAGCCGGCTACCTGCTCGACGGCCTGTCGGTCGAGATGATCGCCGACGGCAAGCATCTGCCGAAGGAGATCCTGCGCATGGTCTGGAAATTCAAAGGTGCTGACCGCGTGGCCCTCTGCACCGACGCGCTCACACCCGCCGGCGAGCCTGAAGGCACGATCTTCTACAACGGTCGTCCGCCGCACGGCGCCAAGGGTGTCATCCATGACGGCGTGGGCAAGCTCATCGACCACTCAGCCCTCGCCGGCAGCGTCTGCACAGCAGAGCGCCTGGTTCGCGTCATGTACAAGGAAGCGGCGGTTCCGCTCCCGGACGCCGTAGAGATGATGACGCTCTCGCCCGCCAAGATGGTTCGGGCCCACCGCAAGGGATCGATCCGCCTCGGCAAGGATGCGGATTTCGTCCTCTTTGACGACGACATCAACGTCAAGGCCATCTACACCGCCGGCAAGAAAGTAGAACGCTAGAAAAAGGTGCCGGGTCAAGCCCGGCATGACGTTATTATGCCTGATGTGCGGGGCGCAGCAGGTCGAGGACGGTTTTGACTGGATTGAAAGTCTCCAGGGGTACCTCGACGAAAAGCGTGTTCCAGTCGCTCATCGCACCGTTCCACAAGCCCGGCGCCTCCAGCGCCTTGAGCTCACGTCCCTGATAGCTCTTGGAACTGATGAAGCCGGCCTGCGGGTCGACATGTTTCTCCAGGTCGAAACGCTCGCCCTTGTAGTTGCGCAGGATGCAGACCAGGTCCACGGGATTGAAGTGCGTGGCACCCTGCATGGCAGCCAGGGCCTGCGGGTTGTTCTTGTCGATCTGCACGCTCTCCAGAATCTGGAGCGAAGTGCTGCCGTCTTTTCCCTCGATGACATAGGGGCCGCCACCCGGCTCTCCTTCGTTGCGCACCATGCCGCAGACGCGGATGGGCCGGTCGAGCTTGGCGTGCAGGCGCGCGACACGGCGCTCCAGCTGTGTCTCTGCGGGCAGTTTCACGCAGAGTTCACGGTCGAGGAAACGCTCGATCTCGTCGCACAGCGCCTCATCGGGCTGCTTGTCGAGACGGTGCAGGTAGTCGAAGATACGGTCGCGCAGCTGCAGGGCCTCGCCCATCAGCACCTGTTTGTACAGCGACGTGGCCGGAAGCAGCTTCTCGTGGGCCACATTGTCGATGTTCTTGATCGACACCAGCTCGGCTTCCACCTGGTTCAGGTTGTGGATCAGGGCGCCGTGGCCGGCGGGACGGAAAAGCAACGAACCGTCGGCGGTGCGGAAAGGCTCGTCGGCCGCATCCACGGCGATGGTGTCGGTAGCCTTGTCCTGATAGGTGAAATGGATACGGTAGAAGACGCCGTAGCGGTGTTCGTAGGCGGGTACAATCTCGGCGACCGCCGCCTCGAAGAGTTCACGGTGCTCCGGAGAGATGGTCACCACCAGCGAGCAGGTATCCCCGTCGCGCATGTAGGCCTGGGCTTCCACCAGATGCTCCGCGATGGCCGTGCGCACCTCCTCAGGATAGCGATGGAACTTGAGCACGCCCTTGGGCTTCTCGCCGTACGCGAGGCCGTCTTCCTTGAGCAGTTTGCGCAGGGTCTGACGGCGGTATTCGGCACTGTCTTCCGGCTCACCGAAGAGATCGGGTGTATAGAAGGCGAAATCCTTGATGCGGGCGGCCAGCTTTCGGCCCGGTGCATCGGCGGGCAGGTCCGCCCCTGCTTCCAGGCGCTCGAGCGCGGCAAACTGGTCCTTGAACATGCGGGAGGCCGCACCGGACGCCGGCACGAACTTGCACTTGCCATGGACCTGGGCAGACTGGTAATACGAAGCCGCCGCCTGTGCCGCCGCGTCGTCCAGCACGCGGATGCCGCGGCCCGGCGTCGCCGCCGCCACGATCTTCATCCAGGGAAAGCCGTTCTTGAAATGGGCGATCTGTTCTTCGATGCGGCGGAGATCCGTGCCCCGCGCTGCTATTTGCTGCAAATCTTTCTCGGTAAACATGGTTCAGGGGGTATTTCTTACAAATATAATCATTTTCCACGGCAATTGTTTGAAATTTCAAAGATTATTCGCATTTTTGGATAACCATCCACATCATAGAGAAACTCATGAAACGAGACCTGAAATATCTTCGCCTTCTCTCCAAAAGCTTCCCGTCCGAACAGGAAGCCTGCACCGAGATCATCAACCTCGAAGCCATCCTCAATCTGCCCAAAGGCACCGAGCACTTCATCACCGACCTGCACGGCGAAAACGAAGCCTTCGAACACGTGCTGCGCAACGCTTCGGGTGTAATCCGGAAGAAAGTCGAAATGGTGTTCGGCGCCACCCTCTCCGAGTCGGAGATCCGGGAGCTGTGCACGCTGATCTACTACCCTGAAGACAAGCTCCGGATCATGCGCAACACCTTCCGCACCCGCGCGAAGAAACAGGAATGGTACCGGATCATGCTGATGCGCATCATTCAGGTCATGGCGGTCTGCTCTTCGAAATACACCCGCTCGAAAGTGCGCAAAGCCCTGCCCAAAGAATACTCCTACATCGTGGAAGAACTGCTCCACGAATGGATCGAGGACAACCAGAACAAGCGGCGCTACATGATGTCGATCGTCGACACGATCATCGCCACGGGCCGCGCCGACCATTTCATCGCCACCATCTGCAATGTCATCCACCGGCTGGTCATCGACTCGCTCCACATCCTGGGCGACATCTACGACCGTGGTCCGGGCGCCCACCTCATCATGGAGACGCTCTGCCATTACCACAACTATGACATGGTATGGGGCAACCACGACGTGGTGTGGATGGGGGCCGCGGCCGGCAGCCGGGCCTGCGTGGCCAACGTCCTGCGCATGTGCTTCCGCTACGCCAACCTCGCCACCCTGGAAGACGGCTACGGCATCAACCTGCTGCCGCTCACGACCTTTGCGATGGAGACCTATGCCGATGACCCCTGCACGCTCTTCCGCCCCCGCGAGAACGGCTACGAGCGGCTGTCCGAGTCACAGCTCGCCCTGCTGGCCAAGCTGCACAAGGCCATCGCCATCATCCAGTTCAAGCAGGAGAAGCTCGTCATCGACCGAAACCCCGATTTCGGCATGGAAGACCGCAACCTCCTGCACCTGATTGATTTCCAGAAAGGGACCATCCAGTTGAACGGCCGGGAATACGAACTCCAGGACAAGCATTTCCCGACCATAGACCCGAAAGACCCCTACGCTTTCACGCCGGCCGAGCTGACCGTGCTGGAAGGCCTGACGCGCAGCTTCGAGACCAGCGAGAAACTCCGGCGGCACATCGGCTGCTTCCTGACCCACGGATCCTCGTACCTGGTGCGCAACTCCAACCTGATGTTCCACGGCTCGATGCCGATGAATCCGGACGGCAGTTTCCGGTCCATGCTGATCCAGGGCAAGCCTTACGCCGGCAAGAAACTCTTCGACAAGATCGACCAGATGGTGCGCAATGCCTACTACACGCGCGAAGAAACCCCGCGCCGGCAGGCGGGACAGGATTTCCTGTGGTACCTCTGGTGCGGTCCCGTGGCACCGACCTATGACAAAGACAAGATGGCCACGTTCGAGCGCTATTTCATCGCCGACAAGGAGACCTGGAAAGAGAACAGCGGCGCCTACAAGGAGCTCAAGAACCGCGC
This sequence comes from uncultured Bacteroidales bacterium, assembly GCA_947168065.1. GTDB lineage: Bacteria > Bacteroidota > Bacteroidia > Bacteroidales > UBA932 > Cacconaster. The sequence continues at coordinate 51,350 of CAMVKH010000008.1, read as the reverse complement.
GGACATCTGCGAGAAGATCCTCAGGGAGTTCGGTGTCAAGGATATGCATCACGCCCATATCATCAACGGCCACATCCCGGTGAAGACCCTCAAGGGCGAGAGCCCCATCCGGGCAGAGGGCCGCCTGCTGATGATCGACGGCGGCTATTCGAAGGCCTATCAGCCAGAAACAGGCATCGCGGGTTACACGCTGATCTACAATTCCCAGAGCCTGAAGCTCGTGCAGCATGAGCCTTTCACTTCCCGCGAACGGGCCGTCAAGGAAGGTCTCGACATCCTGTCGGAGACCAAGGTACTGGAATTCGAAGAGAACCGCCGCTATGTCCGTGACACCGACAAGGGCACCGAACTGAGCGAACAGATCGACGACCTCTACCAGCTCCTCGAGGCCTACCGCAACGGCTCCATCCACGCGAGAACCTGAGAAAAACGACTAGAACTGAATGTCGAAACCGAAGGTGACCCGGAAATTCTTGCCCGGGTTATCATTGCGGTGCGTCAGGCGCCAGGTGAAGTCCACGCGCAGGACGCGCAGGATGTTGGACAGGCCGACACCCGCCTCGACGTAGGGCGTTTCCAGCGTCTTCAGTCCCTCGATCGGCAGAATGCCGGCACCGCCCGCCCGGTTCGCGTCGGACAGCGTACCCCAGGCCGCCTTCACCGTCAGGATCTCGCGCAAGTCCAGCCGCCGGATCCCCGGAATCCGTCCCAGGATCAGGCCGTTGAGGTTGTGCTCGTAGCGCGCGCTCAGCCAGCGGTCCGAAGCGAATTCATAGTAGTCCATGCAGCTGAACGCCGTCTTGTCGAGGAAGAAGGAGCGGTTGCCCTCGTGCAGTTTCAGGAAGGGATACGGCACTTCTCCCAGGATCGCACCCGCCTCGAAATGAATGTTCGAGAAACCGAAAGCGCCCGCGGGCACTTTCCAGTCGAAGAGAAGCTCACCGCGGAAGAAGCGGCAGTCATCGTCCGTGATTCCCGGAATGCCCGCCGTCAGGTCGACTCCCACCACCGGATAGCGCGTGAAGATGCGCGCCTTGTCGTAGTGTCCGCGGTTGATGCGCTCCTCCCAGGAAAAACGCGCCGAATAGCGGATCTGGTTGGCCGATACGGAGGGGATCCAGAGGCTGTCCCGGTTATAGAGCGGCACGGTCTCGTTGCCGTGCAGCCGGCGTGACTCCAGCGCCAGGTAGCTGGTGAAATGCGGCGTGAATTCGTGCTCGTAGGTCATGCTCAGGGTGCGCAGCAGGGTCTGCTTGTCGCCCGTGCGCCCCGCAAAGAGCGAGTTGATTATGTTGGGCTGGGCGATGAGGGCGCTGCCCTGCCCCAGCTGGTGGTAGTCGTAGTCGAAGGCGAAACTGAACTTGCGCGTCACGTCGCGCCGGATCACCCAGTCCATCCCCGCCCCGCCCTTCACCCGGTGGTCGCGGAAACCGTAGCCGATGTTGCCGCTGAAGCGCAGGTCCGGATGGAAGAACTTCGTGGTCCGGAAACCCGCACCCACGTGCCAGCCCTCCGTCTTGTTGTACTTGACCGTCTGTGCCCAGGGGCCGTAGGCGACTTTGTTATGCTCGCCTTCCACGTAGCCCACGATCAGCGAGCGGAAGACGGTATACCAGGCTTTGAAAGACGGCTTCTGCTTGATGGCATCCACCATGTCATAGATGCCCTGTTCGCGCGCCGCCAGCGGCACCGGGCGCTGGTTCTCCCAGACATCTTCCTCCAGATCGACGACCTGCGAGAGCACCACGGCATCGGGCGTGTCATACACCTCGGGCGGCATTTTCCGGTCGTCAGGCACGCCATAATGCAGCTCGCGGTTGCCCAGGAACGACAGGATCCGGGAACTGTCGCGCACGGCGATGGAAAAGTCGATGAACAGCTTCTCCTCTTTCGGGAACCAGCTTCCGGATTCAGTCCGGCGGCTCTCCGTATCGATGTTGATGTGCCGGATCCAGTTGACGTTCGAACCTTTCGAGAGGGCCACGTGCGCGCTGCGGATGCCGTAGTCTTCCGCGTCGATGTAGAGCTCCCCGTCGAAGGTCGGCGAGGTGACGCCGCGCTTGGGATGGAAGCGCAGGCAGTAGCTCTTGCGCCCGTCCAGCTCGAGACTGTCCACCAGGAAATAATTGTAGAACGCATGTCCGTAGGCCGCGGCCGGTGATGGCACGTCCAGGTTGAACAGGGTCATGGTGCTCTCGTAGAAATTCGTCTTGAGCAGGTATGAGCCCGCGTACTGGCGCATAAAGTTGTCCGGATCGATGCCGGAGATGCGGTTGGCCAGGATCACTTCCTTTTCAAGGGCCGGATCCTGGGAATGGTATTTCTGGGAAAAGGTTTCGGAAATCAGGATGGGAAGGTACGACACGCCGGTGACGGCGGAGGTGTCGCGCCATTTCACCACATCGCGCAGCAAGCCGCGCAGGAACGACTTGGTGGCCAGCCACTCCGCATGGGTAGCATCGAGTTCGATCTTCGAATAGATGCGCACCGACCAGTCCGGTCCCCGCTCGGGGTCGTGGCGGGCGCGGCTTTCGTCGATCTTCCGGAGAATGGAGCGAAGATAGCTGTCGTCGGGCCGGATGCGGGCGGCGGACAGCAGGTCCGCGTCGAGTTCGAGCACGAAGTTGACCTCGGAAAAAGCCCCGAAGGTAACGCTGGCAGAACTGGAGGTATAGCCCAGCAGCTGGGCCGTCAGCACCAGGGCGGTGCTGTCGCGGGTCTCGATGTAATAGCGGCCGTCTTCGTCGGTTGACACGCCGATGCTGGTGCCGTCGAAAAACACGGAGACATAAGGAATGGGGCTGCCGTCCGACGCGTCGGTCACCTGGCCGCGGACCTTGGTGGTCTGCGCCGGGAGCACGGTAGCCAGCAGCAGCAGAACCGTGCACAGAACGATGCGGGCGGAACGGAACATCTTTGCAAAAATAGCAAATACTTGGGGAAAAAACCTAACTTTGTGGAAATATGAAGGATCCCTTCTTCACCCAGACACTGCTCGACTGGTACGCCGAATACGGGCGCGACCTGCCCTGGCGCCGCACGCGGGATCCCTATGCCATCTGGCTGAGCGAGATCATCCTGCAGCAGACGCGCATCGCACAGGGCCAGGCGTATTGGGAGCGTTTCATGGCCCGTTTCCCGAACGTGGAGACACTGGCGGCCGCCAGTGAAGACGAGGTGCTGCGGCTCTGGCAGGGACTCGGCTATTACAGCCGGGGCCGCAACCTGCTGGCGGCTGCCCGCCAGATTGTGGCGCGTGGCGGTTTTCCCGATACGCTGGCGGAGATCCGTGCCCTCAAGGGCGTGGGCGACTACACGGCGGCAGCCATCGGCTCCATCGCCTTCGGCCTTCCCGCCGCGGTGCTCGACGGCAATGTCTACCGGGTGCTGGCACGTTTCTACGGCATCGCCACGCCCGTGGGGTCAACGGCGGCGAAGAAAACGTTTACGGAACTCGCCCAGGCCCTGCTGCCGCCCGACCGGCCGGGCGACTTCAACCAGGCCCTGATGGACTTCGGCGCGCTGCAATGCACGCCGCAGAACCCGCAGTGCCTCACCTGTCCCCTCGCCGCCCGCTGTGAAGCCCTCCGCAGCGGCCGCACAGCCCTGCTTCCCGTCCGCAAACCTGCCGGGACGGTGCAGACCCGCCGCTTCCATTATGTCTACATCCGTTGCCGGGGCTTTGTCGCTTTCCGACGCCGCGGCCCGGGCGATATCTGGCAGGGACTCTGGGAACCCTATCTGGAAGAAGGTGAAGAAGTCCGGGGCTTTCCGGGCATGAAGTGCCTGCGCAGCGGCGTCAGGCACCAGCTCACGCACCGCATCCTCATCGCAGACTTCTATTTACTTGAGTGCGAAGAAAAGCCCTTGCTTACAGAAGATTATATCTGGATACCTGAAGTAGGGCTTGACAACTATGCCAAGCCCCGCCTCGTCGAAGTCCTCCTGGAAAGCTTATAGAATCGCTTCCGTTTTTTCTTTCTCTATATCCGGCATCAAGCGCCTGACGAGCTTCTTGTTCGAATAGAAGCGCGCCGCAATGACGCGCACAACCGTATAAGCCGGAATGCCGACCAGCAGGCCCACCGTGCCGCCGATGCGGCCGGCCATCAGCAGGACCAGGAAAATCTCCAGCGGCCGGGCCTTGATGCTCGTCGAATAGATCAGCGGCTGGTAGACGAAGTTGTCGATCAGCTGCGCGAAGAGCATCACCGCCAGCACGATCAGGGCGAACGCCCAGATCGGCACGCTCAGGCCGGCGCCCATGCCGTATTTCAGCACGACGCAGAGCGACACGCCGATGACATAGCCCAGCAGCGGACCCACATACGGAATGACATTGAGCAGGCCTGCAATGAACGCGATGCCGAGCGCATAGCTCACATTGACCTGCGCTACCAGCCAGAGGCCCAGGAAGTCCAGCACAATCACGCCGAAAACCTCGATGATCAGGCCGACGAAATAGCGGGACAGCAGGTGCGTGATGTCGCTGATGGTCGACTGGATCGAGGCTTCGATCCGGTCGGGGACAAAGGAGCAGATGATCTTGCTGAAGAGCCTCTCATCCTTGATGAAAAAGAAGGAGATGAACATCACGGCAAAGCCGCCTACGCCGATCGTGGATGCCACCGAGGCCACTGAACCGAGTACAGACGAGATATTGGAGAAGCTCATCACTTCCTTGATCTTCGACAGCAGCAGGGAGAGCAGGTTGAAATCGCGGCCCAGCGAAGGGAACAGGCCGACCGCCCATTCGTTGATCCTTTTGAGCAGGCTGTCATACGGGAGATTCGCCACATTCATGATCTGGGCGTCGCGCAGGATGCTCATCACGATCGGGACCAGTTGGGTAATGAAGAGCAGCGAAAGAATGAATATCAGGAAGATGCTCAAGACCGCCAGCAGGCCGTCAGGCATGGACTTGCCACGAAATCTGATCCGCTTGAGCAGGCGCTTCAGCGGTTGCCCGATGAGCGACACCACAAACGCGATGAGCACATAGACCAGTACGCTGCGGAAATACCAGCAGAAAAAGCACGCGATGGCGAAAGCGCCAATTTTGATAATCAGACCGGCCAGCCGGTCGACAGTCCTTTCATTTTCCATAAGACAAATGTACTAAAAAGTATCTATTTTTTGCTACCTTTGCCGAACTGTTTTTCAAGCACATATGGCCGGACATCTCGATCGTATCCTTTCCGATACCCTGACCGACAGCGACATACTCTTCCTGCAACTGTCGCTGGCCAGCCATCCCTCCCAGGAAAAACTCGACGCCTTTCTCGACGGCTGGGACCTCGACGCCGCGCCCATGACGGAAGCCGTGCTGCTGTCGTACCTGCTGAAAATGCACCCGGAACTGCACGGGCCGGCCACCCTCCTGCCCCGGCTCAACGGTCTGCTGAACTACTGCCGTTTCCAGTATCTCCAGCTGGTCGGCCAGTTCGGCACCTACTGCCATGCCCTTGAAGCCCGGGGCATCCGCTTCCTCGTAATGAAAGGCGGCGCCATGAAAGCCCTGCGCCCCGACTTTCCGCGCTGGATGGGCGACATCGACATCCTCGTGCATGAAGAAGACTTCCGGCTGGCCGCCGATATCGCTAAACAGCAGGGTTTCACCCTCTTCCATTCGATCCACAGCATCGACCTGAAGAAAGACGGGCGCAGCGTGCTGGACCTTCACCAGTTCGTCATGATGCATACCGGCCGGGAAAAGGCCGCCAACCCGGGCTTTTTCGCCCGCGCCACGGCCATGCGGGTTTTCAGCGTCGAAGCCATGATGCCCTGCCGCGAAGACCTGCTGTTCATGACGCTCGTCAACCTGACCCGCAACCTGGCGGACCGGGCTACCAAAAACAGCGTAATCTACGGATTCTTCGACACGCAGTTCCTGCTGGATATTCCTGAAGGACAGACGTTTGACTGGCAGATTGTCCGCGACAACGCCGCGCTCACCGGCTCCGCGCCCCTGCTGGCCATCGCCGGACAGTTCCTGAACGCCGTCATCCCCGGGCTCATTCCAGAAAGCGAACTGCCCCCGGTCCCCGATGAAGAATTGGAAAAATGGTGGGTCTGGATCCGCTACTGGCGGGAAGTCCTGCATCCGGAGCGCGAAAGACTCGGCGAATTCAACATCCGCAAGGCTATCCAGGCGAGGACACGTCCCATCCCCTACATCACCGGCCGGCTCCACTACGCCGCCATCAAGCGGATGCAGCACTGTACGGCCTTCTGCCGCCGCAAGCTAGGCTAAGCCAGCTTCTCCCGAAAATACGCGATCACCGCATCCAGCCCTTCATCGAGCGGGACCTGCGGTTGCCATTTTAGCCGCCGGGCCGCCAGCGAGATGTCGGGGCGGCGCATCTTCGGGTCGTCCTCGGGCAGCGGCTTGAAGATCAGCCGGCTGTGGCTATTGGTCTTGGACAGCACCTTCTCAGCCAGCTCCAGCATGGTGAATTCGCCCGGGTTGCCCAGGTTCACCGGTCCCGAAAAGGCATCGCCAGAGCCCATCATTCGCACCATGCCCTCCACCAAGTCCGATACGTACTGGAACGAGCGCGTCTGCTGTCCGTTGCCGTAGATGGTGATGTCCTCGCCGCGCAGCGCCTGCACCACGAAATTGGAGATGACGCGGCCGTCGTTGACCGCCATCCGGGGGCCGTAGGTGTTGAAGATGCGCACCACCTTGATGCGCACGCCGTAACGGCGGCGGTAGTCGAAGAAAAGCGATTCGGCGCAGCGTTTGCCCTCGTCGTAGCAGGAGCGCAGGCCGATGGGATTGACATGGCCCCAATACTGCTCGTTCTGCGGGTGCACGGCCGGGTCGCCGTACACTTCCGAAGTGGAAGCCTGCAGGATCTTCGCGCCCGTCTCACGAGCCAGCTCCAGCGCGTTGATGGCGCCCAGGACCGAGGTGCGCGTGGTCTTGACCGGATCGGACTGGTAGAACACCGGCGAAGCCGGGCACGCCAGGTTATAGATCTCGTCCACGACAAAGTGGAAAGAATCCGTGACGTCGTGCTCCACCAGCGTGAAGTCGGGTTTCCCCAGCAAGTGCGCGACGTTGTCGCGGTCGCCGCTGAAAAAGTTGTCGAGGCAGATCACGGAATGGCCATCCGCCAGCAGGCGTTCGCACAGATGCGATCCGATGAATCCGGCACCGCCGGTAACGAGTATCTTGCTCATTGTTGTTGATTTCTAAGGGCTTTCAGCCGCTCCCGCAGGACGGCGGCGTAGTTTTTCATCTCTTCCGCCCGGTCGGTGCGGCCGAAATTGGTCTGGTGGATACGGCGGTCGGTCGACACGAGGTCAAGCTTGCAGACCTGCATCCCCTGCGCCTCGAGGCGCGAGAACCATTCGATGATTTCCCCGGTGTGCACGTTCTCGCTGAAAGGGCCGATGCGGTCGAAGACCTCCCGGCGGATCAGCACGGCGCCCGTAAAGAGGCCGTAAAACGGCTCGGGGCGCACTACGATGCCGGGCAGTTCGGGAATCTCGGGCGAGCGGAAATCCTGCACCATGGCCTGCACGGCCACGACCGAGGGATCGGCCGCCAGCGCCTCGTACATCGTGCGAAGCGCGCCGTCCCGCACCCGGTCGTCGTGGTCCAGAAAAAGGATGTAGTCGCCTTTCGCCGCAGCGATGCCGGTGTTCTTGCCGGCCACCTGCCCTCGGGAAACCGGGTGCTGCAGCACCACGCAGCCGGCCTTGCGGGCCAGCTCGGCCGTTTCATCGGCAGAACCGTCGTCCACGACGATAATCTCCAGATTCATGTTCTGGCGGCGTAGCGAGGCGATGGCTTCGCCAAGATAGTTGGTCCCGTTCTTCACGGGTATAATGACGGAAATCAGGGAATTATCCATTGCGTTGCATGCTTTTCATCCGGCTTCGTATGAAAGCCAGGGCGATGTTGGGGTTGTGCCGGGACAGGAAATCCGCATAGTCCGAACTCCCGCAGACGGCGTCGAGCAAAAAGAGGTCGTGCGCCACATAGAGTTCAGTATGCCGGCGCACCTGGGCCTCGATGTCCAGCAGGAACGCGCGCACGAAGTCGAACTTTTCCTGCGTGTCCAGGATCATGGGGCCGGCGTAGAACAGGCGGATTTCCTCCGTGGGGACGCCGCGCCGCAAAAGCTCGTCATGGAGCAGCTTGAAACTCTGGATATAATGGAAACCGTTGGTTTTCTGGTGGAAAAGCGAGCCTTCCCGCTGCCAGTAGTGGTGGAAAGGGCCGCGGAACACATAACTGAGCGGCTGCAGCAACTCGGCCAGGCCGGCATAGTAGATATCCTCCGCCCCACCCTTCACGTCCGGGAAGGCGATCCCGATGCGCTGCAGGTACGCGCGCTTGTACAGGCGCGCCCAGATCACGGGCGGGAAAAAGGTCTGCACCTGCGGCGCCGGATAGAAGCCGTCCCCTTCGATAAAGCCGAAATTTCCGCTGGTGGCGTCCTTGGCCGGGTCTTCGAAAGCCTGTACATAGTTGGCATTGACCACCACGTCCTGCCCTGTTTCCAGCGCTTTGGCGTGCATGGCGGCCAGGTGGTCGTCGTCGATCCAGTCGTCGGAATCCAGGTAATAGACATAGTCTCCGCGGCTTTCGGCAAAGCCCGCGTTGCGCGCCGCCGCCACGCCCCGGTTCTGCGGGAACGCGATGACGCGGATGCGCGGGTCCTTTTGCGCCCAGGCCTGCAGCACGCCCAGCGAGCCGTCGGTGGAACCGTCGTCCACGCAGAGGATCTCGATGTCCCGCAGCGTCTGGCGCACGAGACTGCCCAAAGTCCTGTCCAGCAGGGCTTCCGTATTGTGCACGGGGATGATGACGGAGACCTCAGGCATGGCGTCGCTTGTTGATGAGTTGGGAACGCAGGTAATCGACCACCAGATTACGGTGATGCTGCGCCAGGTAGGATGCATAGTCAGGGCTTTCCGTCACGGCGGCCAGCAGCAGCAAGTCGTGCCCCGTGTAGTATTCTATATGCTGATGCACATACGGATTCACGTCCAGCGCGAGGCGTCGGAGCAACTCGAACTTTTCCTCCGAATCCACCTCGATCATGCCGCAATGGAAAAGTTTCAGGCCCTCCAGAGAAATGCCGCGGGCCACCAGTTCGTCGTACAGCATCCGATAGCTCTGCACGTAATAATAGCCGTTGCTCTTCTGGTGGAAAAGCGATCCGGTACGCTGCCAGTAGTGGTGATACGGGCCAAAGAAGACATAGCTGCGCGGCTGCAGCACTTCCGCCAAGGCGGTGAAATAAATATCCTCCGCGCCACCGGCAACGATGGGAAAACGGATGTCGTTGCGCAGCAGGTAATCCCGCTTGTAGAGGCGCGTCCATATCACGCAGAGCATATGGCTCTGCACGATGGCCGGCGCATAAAAACCGGGTTCCGTGAAGCCCCAGCCTTCTTTTTGTGGCTTTTTGCCGGCATCCTCATATTCCTTGACATAGTTGGCATTCACCACGACATCCTGCCCTGTCTCAAGGGCCTTGGCATACATAGCCTCGAGATAGTCGTCGTCAATCCAGTCGTCGGAATCCAGGAAATAGATGAAGTCTCCCCGACTCTCGTCGATGCCCGTATTGCGGGCACGCGAAACGCCGCCGTTTTCAGGCAGTGCAATGACCCGTACGCGTGCATCGCGCCGCGCCCAGCCGTTCAGGATGGCCAGCGAGTCATCCGTTGAACAGTCGTCCACGCAGACAATCTCGATATCCGTCAACGTCTGCCGCGTCACGCTTTCCAGCGTACGGTTCAGCAAAGCCCCTGTGTTATAGACGGGTATGACGACGGTAACCTTGGGCATCTTACTTCTCGGGCTTCCAGCCCTCGTCTTCCTTCACTTCGTGGATGGGGTCGGCGAACAGGAGTTCCTGTACGTCGTTGTATTCGTTGCACGTAGGCGTGAATTCGTCGTATACGGCATCTTTCAAAACGAGAGAAACAGGTGCCGAGCTTTCGCTTTCGGCCGGGACGATGATCTCAAAGCCTTTGAGCGTCTCGACAAAGGCCTGCAAACGCGCCTCACAATCGGCAGGAGCACCGGGAAGGGCGGCGAATGCAGCCAGTACGTCAGCGACGGACGATCCCTTCAGAAGGGCGTCGAACATGCCCGTGCCGAGGCCGTTCATGCCGTAGTAAACACCGGTCATGGAGTTGATGATGATGGCAATTCCGTCGGTAACGTCGGCGAACATCTTGGCTTCGTTCAGTTGATAATTCATAAGGTTGATGCTATAATGCTTTGATAAAAGACCGCAGGCATTCCACGTTTCGGAGAAGGTCGGGCGATAGGATGATGCGGTAGAAATCCAATCCGGACAGCATGCCGAGCAGTTTGCGCACGGCATAGGTATTCCCCTGTTCCTGCATTTGCTCGATGGTGGAATGGATGATATGGGTCAGGGCTCTTCCCTTTTCCTGCGGCGTGCAGCGCACGATTCGGGGTTCCCGCACATCGGCTATTTCCGGGAACAGGCAGGCCTTCACGGGATAGTTCCTCCGTACCTGCTCCCGCCAACCGGAAATATCCAGTATATACTTGTTCATCCGGCCGTTAAGCCCGATAAAGCGGGACGGGCCCAGGTCGTCGTAAAGTTGGCTGTAGATCTGCGGCGACAGCGCCGTCATGGAATAGATCGGAGAAGCCAGCAGCTTATCCACCTCTTTGCGGATGATGAGATAGTCGTCGGACACATACTCGAAGCCCTGGAACAGGGAGCTCACGGTCAGCGTAGACTTGCCTTTTCCACCCCGGGCGCATAGCAGCACGCCCTTCCCGTCCACTCCCACGCAGGCGCCGTGTATCAAGGTACTGGCGGGCGTGTCGGCCAGGCGGGAAAAATTCATGGCGAAAAGGTGGATCTTGAGCAGTTCTTCCGGCTTCAGGCTCTGCACGCAATAGTATTGCCGATCCCCTTCCCAGATGGAGAAGAAACCGTCCTGGGTGCTGAAACCGCCAAAAGAACTCATCCGTTGGCCATCCCAGGTGACCAGCATCAGGTAATCGTCTTCCAGCGGCAAGTCAAGGCCCAGTATGTTCTGATGGAAATGCGACAGGTCTTCATCCTCCCAGAGGAACAAAGTACTGTCCGGTGCGGCACACGCGGGACACATCGACCAGTCAAGCTGACGACGCAGAATCGGCCCGATGCCAGGCCTGTTGCAACAGACGTTGATTTTCTTGATACCGGCCAGATCCAGAAAACCCGCATCTTCCCACGGACCATGTGCGTCCAGGTACTGATGCAGGCGCTGCAGACAGCGTTCTGTCTGGCCCAATGTCAACTTGATAATCATCATGCAAAGATAAAATATTTTCACGAATATTCAGTTTTTTCTACCTTTGCTACATCCAATAAACAACGGAGTATGAAAGGTTTCATTACGGTGGCAACAGGTAAGGATATTTATTATATCATCGCTCACAACCTGTTGCTTTCCTACCGTTACCATTCCCGAGAACCGATGCCCTTCGCCATCCTCTGTGACCGGCAAAACGAATGGACGGCAGATTTCGATAAAGTGGTCATCATCGAGAATCCCGCGTACTCCTATATCGACAAACTGCGCATCCTGGACCTTTCCCCCTTTGACCAAACCATCTTTATCGATGCGGATTCACTGGCTTACAAGGACCTGAACGGATTATGGGCTGTTTTTAAAGACAGCCCCGACATTGGTTTGCTCGGACGCACCGCGCCAAAGGATTCCGACTACGGGTGGTGGAAAGAGGAAAACCTGGGCGCTTTGAGAGACAAGGTGGATTACAAGATTACCTGCCAGGGCGGTGTGTATTACATCCGCAACAATGGCAAAGACCTCCCCGCCATCAAGGAAACCTGCAGGTTTATAGCCGAACATTACCTGGACTATCATTTCTCCATTTTCGAGAATCTCCTCGAAGACGAGACTATCCTTTGCCTGGCCCTTGCGGTGCACCACATGCGTCCGGTCGACAATTGGTTTGACGTGTTTGCCTACTATCCGGAAGCCAAATGCTACGCCGTGAACATCCGCAGGGGAACCTTGAAATACATCTGGACAGACGGATCCGGCAAGCCGAACACGAAAGCCTTCCTGATCCACTTTGGCACCCGTTATACGATCAATCCCAAGGGAGACGGCATCTACTACCGGGAAGTATACCGTTTGAAGCACAAAAGGCGGATTGTCAGAGATATCAAGGATTACATCATTCTTTTCGGCCGGCGCGCAGTGAATCATTCCCGTATCGTTCGGGCCATCGCGGGCCTATTCCCCAAAAAGCTCAGGAACAAGCACAACCGGGTCGTCAAGACTTCCTGTAGAACCGATATATAATCGACAAGCGTTGCCAGAAGCCACGGATGCCGCTTTCCGTGAATACCATCACGCCGAACGAGACGCCCAGCGCCACGCTGCCGATGCAGAGGGCATAGAGCAGCAGCGACCAGAAGGATCGCAGCGGCTCGATTGGCAGTACCTGCACCAGCAGGTAGCAGGCGCCCCAGCCCAACGCCACGGGCAACAGACAGCGGAGATAGAGCCAGACATACCAGCGGACCGGCGTATGCAGCGACCAGTGGAAAAGAAAGATCGGTTTCCAGGTGAAAACAATCAGCAGCTGCGCGATCAGCACACCGGCCAGCACGCCGTTCATGCCATAGCTGCGTCCCAGCAGCCACGACAGCGCAACATTGATCACGGCTTCTGCAATCGGTGACCAGATATCCTGGAAAGCGCCATGGGCCACCAGATAATCATCGACTACCGAGCGGGTATTCCAGATGAAGAACTGCGCGATTATCAGGGCAAGTGTCGTTCCGCCCAATAGGTATTCCGGCCCCAGCCACAGGCTCACGAACGGTTCCGTCAGGAACCAGAGACAAATGCTGCAAACGCCGGCAATCAGGATTCGAGAAGACAGCAGTTCCCGGAACACCTTCATCATCAATGGCTTATCTCCTTCGGCCACCATATCGCCAATACTGGCCGTCACGCCTGCATACAGGGCTGTGAGCAGCAAACCCAGGTTGACGGTCAACAGCTGGTAGTTTCCGTACATGCCCACAACGGTCAGCGAAGCAAAGGCATAGATGAAAATCGGGCTCAGTTGTGACACGGCGTAGCCGCCCAGCCGATGAAAGGCAATAAACTTGCTGCGCGACAAGATTTCGGGATAGCGTTTCCGAAGGGACGCGTCAACATGGACCTTTTCGCGCAGGAAGGGATAGGAACGGTCGACCACCCAACGCACAATCAGCGTACTGACCGTGGAAGAGAGCGCCTCGAGTGCCAGCCACCAGAAATACGGATGGTCCAGGTTGAGGACGGCCCAGATCTGCAGCAACTGCTTCACCAGGCCTACCAGGTTCGTGCTCAGCAGCACCTTGTAGTTCTTCTGGTCGGCGTACAGCAGGTTCTTCTTGTAATTGAAGAAATACCACAGCAGCGACGAGTAAAGGAGTACGATATAGGTCGCATAGCTGTAGGACAGCGGGAGGCCCGCATTACCGAAAATCCGCGGGAAAAAGCACAGGACCACGGCACTTCCTGCCAGCACAAAGAAACCGATGAGCCGGTACATCCACCCCTGCATGGCGATGATTTCACGGATGGACTGCTGATCACCGGCATGTAACGGTTTATAGAGCGTCACAGAAATAGCCGTGCCAATACCCAACTCCGCCAGGTTGAGCATATTGAGGATACTGGCGGCTGTTGAGTTGAGACCCATGATCTCAACGCCCAGGCGCTGGATGAAAATGCGGCGGGCGAAAAAGCCGATGAAGATGGCGGCCAGCTGCAGCACAAAGGCCACAGAACTGTTTTTAAGGCTGTTCCTAGTTCTGGTATAGGATGTGTCCGCTGCTGCCATAACGCAAATTTGAGAAAAAATTTGCAAGAAGAAAAAAAAGCCTTACCTTTGCATCGAAGACATGGGGTATTAGCTCAGTTGGTAGAGCGTTTGAATGGCATTCAAAAGGTCAGGAGTCCGATTCTCCTATACTCCACAAAAAATAGCAGGCCAAGCCTGCTTTTTTTTTTTGGAGTATGCGCGCAGCAGGCAGCGCGCTTCCATACGGGGGGCAAAGCCCCCCAAACCCCCTCGCGCGTTCCGCGCGATATATTCCATTTAATCATTTAAATACATCACATGCACCAGCGACGGAGAGGCGTGCATGTCCTGCGGATTGGTGCCCGGTTCGCCCTGCGGGATGGGTTCGCCGATGCTTTCGAAGAGCCGCACCCAATAGGACGGAAACTCCCCTTCCCGGTTTTTGAAGTTCATCGGTGCAGATTCGAACCAGCGGTGGCCGTCGGCGTCGACATAAGCGTCCTCAATCAGCTCCGTGCAATAATGCCGGCCGTTGAAGGTGCGGAAATAGCTGTCGTACGGTTCGCCCAGGAAAACCTTCGCCTGCTCCACATAGACGGTCGCGTTGCGCTTGTCTTTCAGGCGCATGACTTCGAAGGTCGCGGTGCCGCCCCGGTGCAGCGTAAAGTCCGAGAACAGCGTGTCGAGCGGATGACGGTCGACCCCGTGCGCCAGAGTCGCATCGATTACCCAGATGGCGTCGTTTTCATCGACTTCCAGGATGGCGGCATGGATGTAATTGATCGTATCACCATTTGAGGTGGCATCCGCAATCGCCTGTGCCATACCTTCATCACCATAGTTCATGGGGATACCCACAAAGAGCAGGTCGCCCGTCTCGATCCGCGGCGCGGCAACCGGCGTCTCCTGGGCCTTCTTGCAGGAAAACCCTGCCAGCAGCAACAGCACCGGCAGGGTTATTCTCAACAGATGTTTCATCTATTTGGCCGGGCTGAAATCTTCTTTTCCTACGCCGCAGAGCGGGCACACCCAGTCGGCGGGAAGATTCTCGAAAGCAGTGCCGGGAGCAACGCCGTTGTCCGGATCACCGACTGCCGGGTCGTATTCGTACCCGCAGATGTCGCATACATACTTTGCCATGTCTTTTGATATTGAGGTTCTCAGAACAAAGATACGAAGAAAAAAGCATCATTCAAACAGACATTTGTCCAATTCCGCGCGGATGAAGTCCGCATCGAGGTGCTGGCCGATGAAGACCAGTTTCTGCATGCGGTCGCCATAGGTGCGGTCCCAGTCGTGCAGCAGTTCGGGCTGTTCGCGCAGCTTCTCGATGAGTTCATCCTCTGGCATGGTGGCAAACCACTGTCCCACATTGCGGAGCACGAACTGGCGCCCTGCCTGCTCGAAAAGGTAGCAGGTGTCGAACTCTTCGCTGAAGTAGCAGATGCCCTTGGCGCGGATCACGTTTTTGGGCCATTTCTTCGCCACGAAGTTGTCGAACGCGTTGAGGTCGAAGGGCCTGCGCGCCTGATAGACGAACGTGCCGATGCCGTATTCCTCGGCCTCTCCTTCGTCATGATCGTGGTGATGATGGTGATGGTGGCCGTGCTCGTCATGATCGTGGTCGTGTTCCTCGTCTTCGTCGTCATCATCGTCGTCGTGATGCTCCACCTCCTGGATCCAGGCAGCTGAAGAAGCCACTTCGTCGAACTGGAACAGGCCCGTGTCGAGGATTTCCTCGAGTTCGATCCGGCCGTAGTCACATTCGATGATCCGGGCCTTGGGCTGCAGCGTGCGCACGATGGCACGGATGCGGCCCAGTTCCTCCGGCGTCACTTCGGACGCCTTGTTGAGCAGCACGATGTTGCAGAACTCGATCTGCTGGATCACCAGGTTCTCGATGTCGTCTTCCTCGATGTGCGGCTTCTTCAGGGCCTCGCCCACGGCGAACTCGTCGCGCATGCGCAGGGCGTCGACCACGGTCACGATGCAGTCGAGCACGGGGATGCCGTTCTTCACATAGGCATAGCCCAGGGCGGGAATCGAGCAGATGGTCTGGGCGATGGGCTCCGGCTCGCAGATGCCGCTGGCCTCGATCACGATGTAGTCGAAGGTCTGGCGCGAAGTGATGTCGCAGAGTTGCTCGATCAGGTCGGTCTTCAGCGTGCAGCAGATGCAGCCGTTCTGGAGAGCCACCAGACTGTCGTCCTTCTTGCCCACCACACCGCCTTTCTGGATGAGGTCGGCATCAATGTTAACTTCTCCCAAGTCATTGACAATCACCGCAAAGCGTATTCCTTTGCGATTGTTCAGGATCTGATTGACCAGGGTGGTTTTTCCGCTGCCCAGGTAGCCGGTCAGCAGGAGTACCGGGATTTCTTTGGGTTCTTCCATTTATTTCTTTTCAAAATGTTGATAATCTTTCATGGAGTTCCAGGCGCCGCCCCACTGGAAGCCACGCGCACGGAACAGTTTGCAGCACAGGTCGTCTGCGGTGATCTTGTGCGGAAAATCCGCACTCCGGTCGACAAATTCCACCGCTTCGGGCGGTTCCACCACCTCCCCTTTCACGTACGGGTTCTGCAGGGGGTTGATGTCCACCGCCATGCCCAGCGCATGGGCCGAGAGCGATGCGCCCGAGGTCTTTGTCCGGTAGTTGAAGCAGGACGTGTTGTTGGCCGCCATCGAGCGGGCGTCATCGCCGTCGAAATCATCGATCAGGCGGACGCTGGCCAGTTCGTACCGGGCCTTGAACAGTTCCTGGAAGATATGGAGCAGGTCAGCCGCGATGGCCTTGTTGCAGACCATCTCCCCCTTCCGGACCTGTCCGTTGAAATCGTAATAGCGGAGCCTGAGGTAGCGCAGGTCGGACCAATCGATGCGGGCGCCTTCCTCGGGATAGGAACGTCCCAGCATGCGCTCCTTCACCGCCGTGGGGATGGTGTCGGCGCTGAAGCCCGAATCAGCCGGGTCCACAGGCTTGAGAAGCTTGCGGAAGCGGGAGTAAGTATAGGGTACGCAGGTGTTCGTGATGTTGTTGGCGAAGAGCACGTCGGTGATGCGGTGCTCGTCCACGAAATCTGCGACATTCTTCGTAAAATACCGGAAATCAGCCACATGGATTTCCTCGAACGAATAGAACAGATAGCCCGGCAGCGCATTGCCGAAGCTGTCCTTGATGACCAGCAGCCGGCGTCCGTTGTGCGTGGAAGTTTCCACCTTCACTTGTTTGATGTCGCCGCCCATGAAGGTCGTGTAGGCCGCCCCGCTGCCGTCCTTGAACGAGAAGAAATACTTGCCCTGGTACGGATGGGATTCGCTGACCACATGGAAATCCTCGTCCAGCTCGTAATTGACGTGGGTCGTGGTGTACTCCACCTCCGTCGGCATGTAGTACACGAAATCCTCCGGCGCCCGCTTGACGGCGGCGTTCTGCGTGTAGCCGTACATGCTGCCCACGAAACGATGGACCGTATCCGCCTGGTAGGCAGAAAGATCCCGGAACGGAACATCCGCCACGCGCGCGAACTCCCGGGCGGCATAATAGGCGCCCAACGGAGACCAGTGATGGTCCGTACGAAGGTAGATGGGCTCATCGACATGTTCGGCCAGCACGGAATAGACGTCAACGGGCCGGACCCCGTCGCTCAGGTTCGAGAAGATGCTGTTGAACACAGGCCACTGGCGCTTCGTGTATTTGGCGGCCGCTTCCGGCCAGTAGAATTCAGCCGAGGTCGGGATGGGCATGCACCAGACGTTCACGCCGCTCCCCAGGGCTTCGCCGTACGGGTTGACCGCCGCGGCATATTTCCGGCCGCCGTTTTCCGTGCCGAAGAAACCCATCAGGGCCCGCACGTTCTCGCCGCTGCCCACCAGGATGATGCCCGACGAAGACACCTTGGCAATGTCTTCGGCCTCCCCTTCCACGTCGGCATAGTCAAACGCTTTGACCGCCTTGACGCTGTCCTGCTTTTCCTCCTGTTCTTCAGGGATTTCGGCGGGTTCTTCCTCCACCTCGGGCTGGGTCTCGACCACCTTGTCGCCCCCCAGGAATTCAATGTGTTCTTCGCCCAGGCGCAAGCCTTCCCAGTGCCGGAACTGCATGCTGAGTTCCATCAGGGTGTCGCGGTACGGTTCCGTATCGCTGTACCACGACGAGATGGCGGCGGTCAGCGAACCGTCGGCCAGCGAGTCGAGGGAGAAGGAGGGAAAGCGCTGCAGGTCGCGCTTCTCGAGGGTCGAGACACGGCTGCGCGGCAAAAGGTTGAAGCCGGCCGTGAGGATCAGCCAGGCCAGTGCGATGACAGCGACGTAAAAGTAGTTTCCTTTCATCTCAGAAGCGCGTGTAAATGAAAGGATTGTTGGTAGCCCCCACCAGCAGGGCCGTGCTGACGGCGAGCAGGGCCAGCGCCAGCACCAGCTTCGAGAGCATGAGCACGCTCCGGCCGAAGGCCCGGCGGGTGCCGATCATTCTTTCGATCCAGCGCCCCAGCGGCAGGCAGCACACGAGGGCCGCCAGCCAGAGCCAGAAACGGGACAGCAGGGCGCTTTGCACCGTAAAATCGGTAAAGGCTTCCGCCTGGCCGAAGAGCAGCGGGAAGAAAGCCGTCATCCGGCTGAAATCCACAAAATAGAATATGCCCCAGCCCAGCACCACCAGCAGCAGGCTGTAGACGTGCAGCAGCCAGGCCGGTACTTTCCAGCGCAGGAGGGTATACTTCTCGAGCGCCACGATCAGACCGAAATACAGGCCCCAGACGATGAAGTTCCAGCTGGCGCCGTGCCACATGCCAGTCAGGAACCAGACCACCAGGATGTTCAGGGCCTGGTGCCGCCGGTTGCCGCCCAGGGGAATATAGAGGTAGTCCCGGAAGAAGCTGCCAAGGGAGATGTGCCAGCGCCGCCAGAAATCCGTGATGGAGTTGCAGCAGTACGGATGGTCGAAGTTTTCCTTGAAATGGAAGCCCAGGCAGCGTCCGATGCCGATGGCCATGTCGGAGTAACCGGAGAAATCGAAATAGATCTGCAGGCTGAAGGCGATCAGACCCACCCAGGCGCCAGCCGTGGTGAGGCCGCCCAGGTCGCCGGCCAGGAACTGGTCGGAAACTTCCGACAGCTGGTTGGCCAGGATCACCTTCTTGCCCAGGCCCACCAGAAAGCGGAAACTGCCGTCGGCCAGATCGTCGACCGTGACCTTGCGGTGCTGGATTTCCCGGGCGATGGTGCCGTAGCGCACAATCGGGCCCGCAATCAGCTGCGGGAACATGGCGATATAGAGCAACAGCCCGCCGAAGCGCTTCTGTGCAGGACTTTCGCCGCGGTACACATCCACCAGGTACGAGATGGACTGGAAGGTATAGAAGCTGATGCCGATGGGCAGCGCGAGGTCCGGCACGGAGACGCCCAGCAGTTCGCCGAAAAAGCCCAGGTACTTGAAAACGCCGAGGATGGCCAGGTTGACGGCCAGGCCGACAATAAGCCAGAATGTCTTCCCGCGTCCCGCACGCCCCACCCCCAGGCCGACGAGCCAGTTGAGCAGGGCGCAGAGGACCAGCAGGAAAACGTACACCGGTTCGCCCCACGCATAGAAGATGAGCGAGAAGACAACCAGTACCGCATTCTTCACCCTGTTGCCTTCCGCCCGGGACGCCAGCAGATAGCACAGCGCAAATGCCGGGAGGAAGGCAAAGAGGAAGAAAAGGTCGGCAAAGACCATTTATCGGGCCTGCTCCTTTTTGAGGCGTTCGGTGAGCAGCGGAACGACCTTGTTGAGGTCGCACACGATGCCCAGGTCAGCCACGCTGAAAATCGGCGCGAACTTGTCTTTGTTGACCGCGATGATGGTCTCGGATTCCTCCATGCCGGCCAGATGCTGGATGGCACCGGAGATACCGAGGGCGAAATAGACGGCGGGACGGACCGTCTTGCCGGTCTGGCCCACCTGACGGTCGTGCGGCATCACGCCGGCGTCGACCATGGCGCGGGACGAAGACACTTCCCCACCCAGGACCGTTGCCAGGCCCTGCAGCATGTCGAAGCCTTCCTTGCAGCCGACACCGCGGCCGCCGGACACCAGGATCTTCGCGTCGGCAATGTCGACCGCGGCCTTCTGGGCCTTCACGGTCTTGACAAGCTTCACGACGAACTTGCTGGCGTCGAATTTGGGCTTGAAGCTGACGATCTCACCCTTGCGGTTGAAGTCGGGCGTGGCTTTCGGCATCACGCCGGGGCGCACGGTCGACATCTGCGGACGGTGCTCGGGGCACTTGATGGTCGCCATCAGGTTGCCGCCGAAGGCCGGACGCGTCATCTCGAACTCGCGGGTCTCTTCGTTGATGGTCAGTTTGGTGCAGTCCGCCGTCAGACCGGTGCCCAGACGGGCGGCGATGCGCGGCGCGAGGTCACGGCCGATGGTCGTGGCGCCATACATCAGGATCGACGGCTTGAAAGCGTTGACAGCCTGGAACACAGCCTGCGTATACTGCTCGGTGACATAGTCCTTGAGTTCGGGTTCGTCGATGACGATCACCTTGTCGGCACCATAGGCCACCAGCGTCTGCGCCTTGTCGGCGATGCCGCTGCCGGCCAGGATGGCCACCACTTTCTCATTCGTCACCTGAGAGAGGTCACGGGCCTTGCCGATCAGCTCCAGGGCTACCGGCTGGATCTCACCGTCACGCTGCTCTGCAAATACATAGATGTCTTTATAGTCAGAAAAATCCATAGCGATACAGTTTTAGACGGTTAGATGATGTGTTTCTCCTTAAGTTTGGCAACAATCAGTTCCACGGCCTCTTCAGCGTCCACTTCGTGGACCTGGCCGGGTTCCTTGAGTTCCTTGGTGAACGACTTGACCACCTTGGTCGGCGAGCCTTTCAGGCCGAGTTCGGTCTCCGGCACGTCAATGCGGTCGGCGCCCCACACCTCGACTTCCTTGCCGTAGGCATCCACGATGCCGCCCACGCTCATGTAGCGCGGCTTCACGGCGGAGGCCAGGCAGGTCAGTAGGGCCTTGCCCTGGAATTCGAGGATCTGGCAGCCGTCTTCGGTTTCCTTGGTTACCGTGAATTTCTTCGAAGCCGCGTCGTATTCCAAACCGGCTACATACGAAATCTGCGGAATGCCCAGGTGCTCGGAAATCTCCGGGCCCACCTGTGCGGTGTCACCGTCGATGGCCTGGCGGCCGGCGATGATCAGGTCCCAATCGAGCTGACGGGCCACACCGGCCAGCGCCTTGGAAGTTGCCAGCGTGTCGGCGCCGCCGAGCTTGCGGTCGGTCAGCAGGATGGCGCGGTCGGCACCCATGGCAAATGCCTCGCGCAGAATGATTTCCGCGGCGGGGATACCCATGGTCACGACGGTCACTTCAGCACCGAACTTGTCCTTGAGCTGCAGGGCGAATTCAAGACCGCCCTTGTCGTCCGGGTTCATGATGGCGGGAACGCCCTCGCGGACCAGGGTCTTGGTAACCGGATCGATCTTGATCTCGGTCGTATCGGGAACTTGCTTGATACAGACTAAAATTTTCATCTCGGGGCCCTCCTACTTGATTTTACCGAACAATTTACCTGCGATGACCATGCGCTGGACCTCGGAGGTACCTTCATAGATCTCCGTGATCTTGGCGTCGCGCATCATGCGCTCCACCGGATACTCACGGGTGTATCCGTAACCGCCGTGGAACTGGACGCACTTGGTGGTCACTTCCATGGCCACTTCGGCAGCGTAGAGTTTCGCCATCGCGGCGTCGGCCGAGAAGTTCACGCGCGGATTGGCCGTGTGCTCGTCCTCGCGGAAGGCAGCGCTGCGCACCAGCAGGCGCGCGGCCTCGATCTTGGTCTTGAGGTCGGCCATCTGGAACTGCGTGTTCTGGAACTGGGCGATCTTCTTGCCGAACTGCTTGCGCTCCTTGGTGTACTTGACAGTCTCGTCGAGGGAGCCCTGGGCGATGCCGAGTGCCTGCGAGGCGATGCCGATACGGCCGCCGTCGAGGGTCATCATCGCGATCTTGAAGCCCTCGCCCACCTTGCCGAGCAGATTGGCCTTCGGGACACGCACGTTGTTGAAAATGAGCTCGGCCGTGGCACTGCCGCGGATACCCATCTTCAGCTCTTTCTTGCCGATGGAGAAGCCCGGGGTCGTGGCTTCCACGATGAAGGCGGAGATGCCTTTCGTGCCGAGGCTCTTGTCGGTCATGGCGATGACGATGTACACGTCGGCGTGACCGGCGTTGGTGATGAAGATCTTGTTGCCGTTGATCACCCATTCCTCACCGTCCGGCACAGCCGTGGTCTGCTGGCCGGCGGCATCGGTACCGGCGTTGGGCTCGGTCAGGCCGAAAGCGCCGATCCACTCGCCGGAAGCAAGCTTGGGAACATATTTCATCTTCTGCTCCTCCGTACCGAACTGGAGGATCGGGGACATGCAGAGGGACGTGTGGGCCGATACCACGACACCCGTCGTGGCGCAGCAGCGCGAAAGCTCCTCGACTGCAATCGAATACATGATGTTGTCGCCACCGGCACCACCGTACTGCTTGGGGACGGGAATGCCGAAGATGCCGAGCTTGGCCATCTTGTCGACCGTCTCCTGGGGGAAGCGTTCCTGCTCGTCGATCTCGGCGGCCAGCGGCTTGACCTCCTTTTCGGCGAACTCGCGGATCATCTGGCGGAACAGCTCCTGCGTTTTGTTGAGATTGAAATTCATAGTTCGTTCGGGGTTCTTCTGTTAATACTTGTAGAAACCTTCTCCGGTCTTGCGGCCGAGCAGGCCGGCACGCACCATCTTGCGGAGCAGCGGGTGCGGACGATACTTCGGATCACCGAATTCCTTGTAGAGGACTTCCATGATGGCCAGGTTGACATCGTTGCCGATCAGGTCGGCGAGCGCCAGCGGGCCCATCGGATGGTTGGCGCCGAGCATCATGCACTTGTCGATGTCTTCAGCGGTGGCGATGCCGTCGGCCAGGATGCCGACTGCCTCGTTGATCATCGGGATGAGGATGCGGTTGACCACGAAGCCCGGAGCTTCCTTCACCTCGACGGGCTGCTTGCCGATGGAGGTGGCCAGGTCGATGACGCACTTGGTGACTTCATCGCTGGTCAGCTGGCCGCGGATCACCTCGACAAGGGCCATGCGGTCGGCCGGATTGAAGAAGTGCATGCCGATGAACTGGGCCGGACGCTTCGTGCAGGCGGCGATCTCGGTGATGCTCAGCGAGCTGCTGTTGGTGGCGAAGACCGTCTCGGGCTTGCAGATGCCGTCCAGTTCGGTGAAGACATCTTTTTTGAGCTGCATGTCCTCGACAGCGGCCTCGATGACGAGGTCAGCGTCGGAGAAAGTGGCATAGTCCGTGGTGGTCGTGATGTTCGCCATAATGGCGTTCATCTTCTCCTGGGTAATCTTTTCCTTCTCGACGAGCTTGCTGTAGCCCTTCGAAATGGAAGCCATGGCCTTGTCAAGGCTGGCCTGTGTGCGGCTTTTCATGACGACGGGCATCTTGGTGGCAAAAGCCTTCACGATTCCCTTGGCCATCGTACCGGTTCCAATAACGCAAATTTTCATATCAAAAAAGTTTAACGTATTCTCATTCAATTCTATTCATGCTTGAACTGGGCGGGCCGCTTGTTCAGGAAAGCGTCCATCCCTTCTTTCTGGTCGGCCGTCGCGAAACACTTGGAGAAGTACTGGTTCTCCAGCGCGATCGACTCGTCGATGTCCAGGTCGTAGTTCTCGTTGATGCAGGCCTTCGCGAAACTCACCGCGATGGGCGCATTCTGCAGGATGAGCGCCACCGTGGCGTCGACGGCACCGGCGAGTTCCTCGGGGGCCACGACACGGTTGACCAGGCCGATGCGCAACGCCTCTTCGGCGTCGATCATCCGGGCCGTGTAGATGAGTTCCTTGGCTACTCCCTGCCCAACCAGCTTGGGAAGCCGGTAGGTGCCGTTGAAGCCGGGGATGATACCCAGCTTCACTTCGGGCTGGCCGAAGCGGGCCTTCATTGAGGCGATGCGGATGTCGCAGGCCATGGCCAGCTCGCAACCGCCGCCCAGGGCGAAGCCGTTGACGGCGGCGATCACAGGGAACGGGAGGTCCTCAATCTTCTTGAACACGCGCGAACCGCGCTGTCCGAAGGCCAGGCCTTCCGCATCGGAGAGATGCGCCATCTCGGAGATGTCGGCGCCGGCCACGAAAGCCTTCCCCTCGCCCGTGATCACGAGCACGCGGGTGTGGTCCACATCGATGGCGTCCACAAACGCTTCCAACTCGCACAGCAGCGTCGTGTTGAGCGCGTTGAGCGTAGACGGGGAATTGATGGTCAGCCGTACGACGCCCTGCGGGGCCTCCGACACTTTCAGAAACTGATAATCCATCACCTGTACGCTTTACTGGGCCATCGGCTTGAGGTCCTTGGCGATGATGAGTTTCGCCTCGGTGGCTTCCTGCACCTGTTCCACAGTGAATTCCGGGTTGATCTCCTTGAGCACGAGGCCTTCGGGGGTCACGTCCATCACACCCATCTCGGTGATGATCATGTTCACCTGATGAGCGGCCGTCAGCGGCAGGTTGCACTCTTTCATGATCTTGTGGTTGCCCTTCTGGGTATGTTCCATGGCCACGATCACGCGTTTGGCACCGACCACGAGGTCCATGGCGCCACCCATGCCCGGCGTCAGCTTGCCCGGGATCATCCAGTTGGCGAGATTGCCTTTTTCATCGACCTGCATGGCGCCCAGGAAGGTGCAGTCCACGTGGCCGCCGCGGATGATCAGGAACGAGTCTGCCGAAGAGCAGGCGTAGGCACCCGGATAAGCCGTGATGTAGGCGCCGCCTGCATTCACGTAGTCCTTGTCCTCTTTGCCCGGTTCCGGAGCGGGACCCATGCCCACCAGGCCGTTCTCGGACTGGAGCGTCACGTTCACACCTTCGGGAAGATAGTTCGGAATGGCGGTCGGAAGACCGATGCCGAGGTTCACCACGTCGCCGTCCTTGAGTTCCAGGGCGGCACGGCGTGCGATCGTTTCTCTGATTTGAGCTTTGTCCATAGTAATAAGTGTTTGATATTGTTATTTCTTGGTATTCATTCGCTTGACAAATTCCTGCGCCACGAACGAAGCGACATCGTCGGCATAAGTGCCGGCACCGAAGCCGGCGTCGTAACCCAGCTCCTTCGCCAGTTCGTGCGAGATGCGCGGGCCGCCGCACACCACGATCAGCTTGTCGCGCAGCCCCTCCGCCTCCAGCAGCTCGATGAGCTCCGTGAGGTTCTTGATGTGCACGTCTTTCTGCGTCACGGTCTGCGACACCAGCAGGGCGTCGGCATGGAGTTCCAGCCCCTTGGCGATGAACTCCTCGTTCGGCACCTGGCTGCCCAGGTTGTAGGCGTCGAACATGTCGTAGCGCTCGATGCCGTAGTGGCCGGCGTAGCCCTTCATGTTCATGATGGCGTCGATGCCCACCGTATGGGCGTCCGTACCGGTCGACGCGCCGACGACCACCAGCTTCCGGCCGATGTTCTGCCGGATGTACTCGTCGGTCTCCTTCATCTCCATCACGGTCGATTCCACCTTCGGCACATAGATCGAAGTGAAGTCCACCGTATGGACGGTGCTGCCGTAGCAGTTGAAGAAGGTGTAGCCCGGCGTCAGTTCCTGATAGAAGACGACCAGCGGGTTGTTGAAGCCCATCTCCTTGAGCAGCTGCTTGGCCGCTTCCACCGCTTCGGGACCGCATAGAACCGGCAGCGTGAAACTCAGCTGCACCTTTCCGTCGTTCATCGTGTCGCCGTACGGTTTTACTTGCGTGAGGTCCAAGGTCTTGTCGAAATCCTTGGCATCCATCGAATAAAGTCCGCCACTCATGCTTATCTCCTCCCTTTCATCAGGTCAATAAATGGATTGGAATAGTGTTCGCCCTTGGCGACCACGCCGTCGAGGCCCTTGCCGCCGTTCTTCGGGCGCTTCACGTCGCCGAACTTGCCTTTTTCGAGCGCGTTGAACAGGCCTTCCTTCACCAGCTCCTCGAGCAGCGCCACGGCATTGTCGAGCACCAGTGCGGCCCGCTGGCGGATGATGCCGCCCTCCTTGAACTCCACTTCCTCGCCGATGTCCCGCAGGTTGTTGAAGATGTAACGGGCGTTCTCGATGGAGAGGTAGCGGTCGCTCATGAACGGCGTGTGGATGGCCTCGGTGGGCATGCCCAGCAGCTGGATACCCTGGTGGGTCCAGATGCCGATGATGTTGAAGAGCGCATCCTGGATATGGCCGCGGAAGATGTTGCCGGTCATGAACTTGGTCGGCGGCATGTACTTCAGCGTGGCTTTCGGGAAGATCTCGCGGGTCATCTGTGCCTGCGCGAGCTCATAGAGGAAGCCGTTGGTGAGCATCGGGTCCATTTCAAAGGCGTGGCCCAGGCCCATCTGCTCCTCGGGCAGGCCGGCCAGCAGGGCCAGCTGCTCGTTGATGATGTCGGAAGCCAGCACCGTATGGGCCGCTTCCACCGCATCGGCGGTCGTCAGGTAGTTGTCCTCGCCCGTGTTGATGATTACGCCGGCGAAGCCGTTGATCACGCGGGAGAAGAACTGGTCGACCAGTGTGCGCTGCATGTTGATGTCACGGAAGAGGATGCCGTAGAGCGCGTCATTGAGCATCACGTCCAGGCCCTCGAAGGCGCCCATGATGGCGATTTCCGGCATGCAGAGTCCCGAGCAGTAGTTGCACAGGCGGATGTAGCGCCCTACCTCCTCGCCCACTTTGTCGAGGGCGGCGCGCATGATGCGGAAGTTCTCCTGCGTGGCGAAGGTGCCGCCGAAACCTTCGGTCGTGGCACCGTAGGGCACGTAGTCGAGCAGCGACTGGCCCGTGGTGCGGATCACCGCGATCACGTCGGCTCCCTGTCGGGCGCCGGCCTCTGCCTGGACGACGTCCTCATAGATGTTGCCCGTAGCCACGATGATATATAGGTATGGCTTCGGCCCTTCTCCCAGGGTCTTCAGGTACTGCTCGCGCCGGTTCCTCCGCTGGCGGATACGCTCGATCGAGCCCATGATGACGGGCTGCAGGACGGCGTCCGCGCTCTTTTGGGCGGCGACCGGCACTTTCGTCAGGTCCAGCGAGCCGTCGGCCACCGCCTCGGCAATCTGCTGGGGCGTCTTGCCGGTGGCCACCATCGCGTTGCCGATGTAGAACATCACGCCCTGCCCCAGCACGCCGGCGCCCTTGAGGGCTTCCACGACCACGTTGGGCAGCGGCACCTCGTTTTCGTCGACGCCGTCAATGCCCAGCAGGCGGCAGATGGTGCGCTCCACGGCCACGGTCGTGTAGCCGTCGGCGAACGACTGCACGTCTTCGGCAATCATCCGCGCGAGCTGGCGCGCCCGGTCGACCTTCTGCTGGTCCAATCCAAGTTTGCTTTTATTCATATAGTTTCTTCATTATAGTGTCAGCCAATTCAATCCACCGTGCATCGATACCCAGTTCGCGCGCGATGTTGAGTGCCTCGTGGGGCACTTCGTGGCTCGCCGTTCGGACGAGTCGGTAATCC
Source organism: uncultured Bacteroidales bacterium (assembly GCA_947168065.1). GTDB lineage: Bacteria > Bacteroidota > Bacteroidia > Bacteroidales > UBA932 > Cacconaster. The sequence continues at coordinate 23,980 of CAMVKH010000008.1, read as the reverse complement.
ATTTTCCTCCCTTTCGTGCCCGGGAGCAGGCCCTGGACACGCCAGCACTGTCCGGCGTGTTCCACCGTATAATGGGTCGTCATGACCAGCGCCTGGCCGGCCTTGTCGGAGAGGCGTTCCAACAGCGCCGATACGAGGGCGGTCCCTTCCACCGGGTTGGTGGTCCGGGCCGGCTCGTCGACCAGCAGCAGCACTCGTTTTCCGGTCTCGGCCGCCGCGATGGCGCGGTCGATGCGCTGCATCTCGGCGGCAAAGGAAGACAGGCCCGTCTTTTCGTCCTGCTCGTCGCCGATGCAGAAGCGGATGTCGTCGAACGGCGTCATCACCGCCGAAGATACCGGCAGCGCGAAGCCGAACTGATAGAGATACTGTAGCATGCACAAGGTCTTGAGCGCCACGGTCTTACCACCCATGTTGGCACCGATCACCGTGGCCGGAACCCCGCGCTCGAAGGAGAAATCCACCCGCTGGAATTCCCGGCCGGAGGCCTTGAGGGCAGCCCGGACGCCGGGATGGAACATGCCGCATACTTGCGTGCTGTCTCCCGACGCAGGGATGACCAGGTCTTCCACATGCATCTGCACGGCCATCGCCAGCGAGATATCCAGCTCAGCCAGCGCACGCAGCGTCTGCTGCAGGGTCACGGCATAAGGCCGGAGCTTGTCGCTGAGCAGCTTCTTCAAGCGGTCTTCCTCGTTGGCCAGTTCCTCCTGCAGCTGGGCGTCCTCGGGATCGAGCTCCACCTCCGCGCGCAGGCGGCGCAGTTCCCCGGAATAAGAATCATAAAGATAGAACGTGCCGATCTTCAGCCCGTCCGGATCGAGGATATCGATCACCTTGTCCATATCCGTCCCCATCGCGAGCGATTCGGCCAGCATGGCCAGGTGCTTGATTTCAAAGAACTCGATCTCATCGAGCGCCGCGCCGTCCGCGAGGGCGGCCAGCGTGGCGGTGATGTCGCGGAGATCCTGAAGGCGGAAACGCATGTCCTCCACCCGTCGGCGGTCGGTCAGCACCAGCTCGTAATAGCCGCGCAGCGAAGCGTAAGCCTGGTCAATCTGCCCGGCATCTACCATCATTTCCCTGTCCAGCAGGACTTTCCGGGCAAATCCGCTCTGCAGTTCGAGTTCATCGAACAGGTAGCGGATGCCGCAGGGACTATCTACGATCTCACGAAACTTCATATTCGTTCTTAACAATGTCATACACCGGCAGGCCGATCTTCGCGGAAAGCTCCCGGCAGAGGGCGTCCGAGTCGAGGACGATGCCGTTGGGCGCTTTCGGGTTGACGCATACGGCCAGCAGCTGGCTCTTCATCCGGACGGAAATCCGTCCGTCCCGCCGCAGGAAAGCCCTGTACAGGTCCTGCGAGCAGAAAACCTTGGTGAAATCGCCCACCACCAGTTCCAGCGGCTCTTCCACCATCGCATTCTTGGCTGCAGTCAGCAGCCGGTCGGTCAGGGCGCCTTCCACTTCCATGACCCGTTGTCCCTTGAGCATGCCTGCGTCCAGCGGGGAAAACGAAGAGACGCACAGCTTCGGTTCCGGGCCCACATACAGCGGAAGACCAATCAGTTCGACCACATAGGCCGTCTTGTTGACCAGGTCCCGGATGTTCGCGGAAAAGGCAGCCCCCGTGGAGAGCACCATCGCCTCGCTTACGGCGGGCGACGCCGTGCTCAGGCGGGACAGCGCGCCGTCAATCAGAATCAGGTCGATCCCGAACCCGTCCAGCGAATGCATCCAGCGCTTCAGGGCCGAGGAGCCCGAGGGCCCGCTCAGCAGCACCTTCCCCTCCTGGAGGGCCTTGGCCGTGACCACGCGCCCGAGGGCCGTGTCCTCATCGCTCACCGCATACAGTTCGGAAAGGGGACGTTTCTGCCGGAAATGCTTCTCGCTCGTGGCAAAGAACATCCCCTCCCGTACCGTAATCTCGGGCTTGGCGGTACCTGTCACCTGATCGGTGGTTTCCCCGTCGATCCCGATCGACGTCACCGCTACGTTGAAATAGTCGAGCGGCAGACGCTTGAGAATATAGTTGAGACACTCCGTCTTGCCGGCGTTTTTCGACAGGCCGACAATCGACACGCTGCGGTGCTTGAGTATCTCCCCTACGAAAGGCATTACTTCTTGTTGCGGTTCTTGCTGCGCTCCTTGCGTTCCAGGTACGCAGGCTCGATCGACATGCGCTGGCCTTCCAGCAGGCCGGCCACGCCTTCGAGTTTCTTGCGGCACTCGGGGCAGTGGCATTCCGCATGATACTCAGTAGGCTCGGTGTAGGTCGTAATCACGCCTTCAAAGTTGCGCAGGACCACCTTGCCGGGCGCCTGGGAGATCACATACTGCGGCATGACCGGGGTCTTGCCGCCGCCGCCCGGAGCGTCCACCACAAAGGTCGGCACGGCATAGCCGGAGGTGTGGCCGCGCAGGCCCTCGATGATCTCGATACCTTTGCTGACGGGCGTACGGAAGTGCTCCAGGCCCATCGAGAGGTCGCACTGGTAGATGTAGTACGGGCGTACACGCATCTTGACGAGTTCATGGACCAGGTGCTTCATCACGTGCACGCAGTCGTTCACGCCGCGCAGCAGCACGCTCTGGTTGCCGAGCGGAATGCCGGCGTCGGCCAGGCGCGCGCAGGCGGCCGACGATTCGGCCGTCACCTCGTTCGGATGGTTGAAGTGCGTGTTGAGCCAGATCGGATGATATTTCTTGAGCATGTTGCAGAGCTCGGGGGTGATGCGCTGCGGGCAGACGACCGGGGTGCGGGTGCCGATGCGGACGATCTCCACGTGGGGGATCTCACGCAGGCGGCGGATGATATCTTCCAGCCAGGCGTCGCTCACCATCAGGGCGTCACCGCCCGACAGGAGCACGTCGCGCACCTCGGGGGTGTTGCGGATGTATTCGATGGCCTTGTCGATGCGCTCGCGCGGGCTTTCGTCGTCCTTCTGGCCGGCGAAGCGGCGGCGGGTGCAGTGGCGGCAGTACATCGAACACATGTCGGTGATCAGCAGCAGCACGCGGTCGGGATAGCGGTGGGTCAGGCCCGGCGTCGGGCTGTCCTCGTCCTCATGCAGCGGGTCGAGCAGGTCGGCTGCGGCCTGGTGCGTCTCGGCGGCCGTGGGGATGCACTGTTTGCGCACGGGATCGTGCGGGTCGTCCGGGTCGATGAGCGAGATATAGTACGGGGTGATGGCCATGCGGAGCGTGGAGAGGCATTTTTTCACGCCCTCCTCCTCTTCCGGGGTCAGTTTCACATACTTTTTCAGTTCATCGAGGGTCTCGATCCGGTTCTTGACCTGCCATTTCCAGTCGTTCCACTGGGCGTCGGTCACTTCCGGAAAGAGTTCTTTTCTTCTGGAAACGTTCATGGCGTCTTAGGCGTAGAGTTCTTCGAAAATCTTGCGGAGCTCGGGGCTTTCGCGGAGTTCCTGCAGGGTGAATTCGGCGTGGCCCTTGGTGTAGCCGTTGCCCATGATCATGTTGACGTCGGCACCGATGCCTTCCGCACCGAGCGAAGCTTTGGTGAAGCTGGTGGCCATCGAGAAGAAGTACACCACACCGTCATCCTTCGTGCAGAGCACGGCGGTCATTTCCTGGTCGGGCACGTTGACGCAGTTGATGGTCACGTCGGCCATCTTTCCGCCGGTCAGGCGCTCCACCATCTCGTAGACCTGCACGGGCGTCATGCCGGCGGCACTCTCGACGACGTCGCAGAAGCCGAGGTCCTTGATGCGCTGGGTGCTGCGCGGACTGTTGGCGATGCCGATCACCTTGCCGGTGACACCGACGCGTTTCTTGGCCTCGTAGGCGCAGAGCATGCCGCTCTTGCCACCGGCGCCGAGGATCACGACGGTCTGGCCGTACTGGCAGAGTTTGGCGGTCTGCGCGGGTGCGCCGGCCACGTCGAGGGCGCTGAGGGCGAGTTTCTCGGGCATGTCGGTCGGGATCTTGGCGTAGATGCCGCTCTCGAAGAGGATGGCCTTGCCTTTGATGTCGACCTGGTCCACGTCGGGACGGATTTCAAGGATCTCGTCGATGCGCAGCGGGGTGAGGCTCAAGCTTACGAGCGTGGCGATGCGGTCGCCTTCCTTGAGGTCGATCTTGCCTTTGAGGGCGTCGCCGATCTTCTCGACCTTGCCCAGGAGCATGCCGCCCGAGCCGGTGCGGCGGTTGCGGTGCTTGCCCTGGAGTTCCACGTTCAGGAGCATCTCTTTCTTGACCTCTTCCATGATCTTCGCTTCGCTGGCGCCTTCGCCGGCCTGTTGTTTGGCGTAGTTGTGGATGTCGGTGAAGGAGGCGGAGTCGATGTTGAGGGTCTGGACGTCGATCAGGATCTCGTTGTCCCAGATCTCATCCATGTTGTTGTCGAGTTTGTTTGCGGGCTGCGGAAGCACGCCTTTGGGTTCGATGACGCGGTGTGTTCCGTACTTGTTTCCGTGTTTTTGTGCCATATTCAGGTTATTGTTGTTTTTGTTGTTCTTCAGTCATCATTCTTCGGGCTCCGCTGAGCTCTGGTTTTTGTCCCGCTCGCTAAAAAATGCTCGCGGCTCCAAAAACCACCCGCTCCGCTACGCCCTTTATCATCAACTATCGTTTTCTGAGGCCCAATATCTCGCGGGCTTCGTCGGAGGTGGCGACGGGGCGGCCGAGTTCGTTCGCGAGGCGGACGACTTTGGCGACCAGTTCGCCGTTGCTCTTGGCGGGAACGCCTTTGGCGAGGTTCAGGTTGTCCTCGAAGCCGACGCGGACGTTGCCGCCCATCACGATGGCCGCGGCGCCCAGGGTGAAGGCGTGGCGGCCGATGCCGGTGGCGGTCCAGGTGCTGCCGGCAGGAATGTTCTTCACCAGCCAGGCGAGGTTATCGACCGTCGCGGGGGTGCAGCCGGGGACGCCGAGCACGAAATTGAACTGCATGGGCGCGCCGGGGACCTCCCCTTTGCGGGCCATGGTCAGGATGGTGTCGAGGTGACCCATCTCGAAGCATTCGTATTCAGGCTTGATGCCGCGTTCGAGCATGCGTTTGCCGAAGGCGCGCATGGTCGGCATCGTATTGTCGAAGATCTCGTCGCCGAAGTTGCAGGTACCGCAGTCCAGCGTAGCCATTTCGGGGATCGGCGTGGTGTCGGTGCTCTGCAGGCGTTCCTCGGGGGTCATGCCCACGGCGCCGCCGGTCGAGGGAATCAGGATGACGTTCGGGCAGACCTTGTAGATGGCGTCCTCACATTCCTGGAAGCGGGCGCGGCTCTGCGTCGGCGTGCCGTCGTCTTCGCGCACGTGCAGGTGCACGATGGCGGCACCGGCATCGACGGCGCTCTTCGCTTCGCGGACGATCTCTTCCACCGTATACGGGACGGCAGGGTTCTGCTCCTTGGTGACTTCTGCGCCGCAGATGGCGGCGGTGATGATGAGCTTGTCCATTACTTACGCTGGCATTTCTTGGGGGTTACACAGGTTCCGCTGGCGCGGCACACGACCACGGGCTCGTCAAGCAGGTCGGCGGCGGAGTCGGAAATATCGGGGCGCGGAGCGATGACCTTGCGGGCCTCGAACACCATCTTCCGGGACGTATTGCCCTCGGAAACGATCTCGCCCGTGGCTTCGATGAAGTCACCGGCATAGACCGGCGCGATGAATTCCACCATGTCATAGGCCTTGAAGAGACCCTCGTCGCCGTCGCGGAGGATCAGCAGTTCCGTGGCGACGTCGCCGAAAAGATGCAGCATGTGGGCACCGTCCACCAGATTTCCGCCGTAGTGCGCATCCTTGGCGCTCATGCGGACACGGATCATGGATTTGTACTGAGCCATCGTCGTGCTGATTTACTGTTCGACATAGATATAGTCCACGAACAGGGCCGGGGTATGGACGGACTCCGGTTCGATCTCCCCTACCTTCACCAGCTTTTCGGCCTCGACGATCACGGTATTCGCGGCCTGGGCCATCATCGGGTTGAAGTTCTTGGTGGTGCCGCGGTAGAACACGTTGCCCGATTCGTCGACGATGCTGCCGCCCAGCAGCGCGAAATCAGCGCCGAGGGGCTTCTCGAGCAGATAATCCTTGCCGTCCACGGAAATGACCTGCTTGCCTTCCTGAACCACGGTGCCGAGGCCCGTCGGGGTGAGGATGCCGCCCAGGCCGGCGCCCTTGGCACGGATGCGCTCCGCCAGGGTGCCCTGCGGCACGAGATTCATCTTGAGCTGGCCGGTGTTCATCTGTTCGATGGACGCCTTGCTGCCGCCGATGTAGGACGCATAGATTTCCTTCACCTGGTGGTTCTCGATGAGCTTGCTCCAGCCCTTGCCGTCAAAGACGGTGTCGTTGCAGATGATGGTCAGATCCTTGACGCCGCTTTCCACAAGCGCGTCGACAATCTGTTTCGGTGCACCTGTTCCCAGGAAGCCGCCAATCATAATCGAAGAGCCGTCCTTGATCATGCCGACGGCTTCTTTCAACGTGATGTTCTTTTTCATATGGATTGTATTGATTTTGATGATCGTTTGCTTTCGCTTAATCTGCAAATTTAATCATTTTCGCCATCAATACAAAGAGAAATCGCGCCCTCTGGCGCGATTTATAAACAAGTAATAAACGGCAGGAAAGCCGTTATCTGTTCAGCACAGGAGCCGCGTAGATTTTCAAGAGATTCTCACGAATCACGCGGCGCAGGTCGGGATCGCGCGGCAACGAATCAATATCCTCCTTGATAAACTGCTCAAACTGCTGGGTAACATACGGATCGCTGGGCTTATCCCCCCGCAGCAGCTCCGCCGCAGCGAGATTCGTCGGCCAGATACGCCACGCCTTGTGGATACGCTCGTCTATGATGCGCGCCAGCGCCCGGAAACGCTCATTCTTGTCCATCGCCGCACAGGCGTCGATCTCAGCATCTGTCAACGGCTGGCAGAACGCCACGTGCACGTGCCCCTTCTGCTGCATGATGCCCAGCACAATGCTCTCCAGATCCTCGCCCGGACGCTTGATATAGCGCCCCATCATCTGCGTGATATAATTCTCGTAGGCCTTTTTCAATCCGCAGGATTCGTACTCGTAAGAAATGGCGACCGGCATGATGCGCAGCTCCTTGATATTGTCCGCAAAATCCGCGGGTCCGCTCATCGACAGCATCTTCAGCAGCCCCTGCTCCGTCTCGTCCCATCCGTTTTTCGTGCGTCCGTTACGGTGCGAGATCCAGACGGAGGCCGGATGCTCGTCGTACAGGCGCATGCGGATATAGGACGACAGATGCTTCGAGAATGCATACAACTCCCGCGGCTGGCCGCCGCGCACGACCTTGATCATGCGGTTGGAGCGCATCAGGTCTTCCACGAAACTGTTGTAGATCAGATTGTCGCCGACGGCGATCTCCGAGAAAGGCAGGTCGTTGTCGTGGAAAATATACTGGATGAAGGCCGAATCGAGCACGATGTCACGGTGAGAAGACAACAACGTATAGGTCGACCGGTTTTCGAACCACTCCAATCCACTGTAAGTCAAACCCTTGGTCGTTCTCCCCAGGATGGTGCGCACCGCCGGGAACATGACACGCGCCTGGAAATCATCCACGCTGTGAATGGTATTGAGCGTATTGCGCAGGATATCAGGGTCTTTTCCAGGAAATAAAAAGGCGGATATCTGCTCCATCAAGCGGTTGTTCGAGGCCCGCTTGAGGGCAGCGGCGGTTTCAACGTCGTTGTAAGGCCGGATATCGTCGTACTGTGACATGACTCATTTTTTTTGCGTGCCGAGCGTAAAGAGCGGAAGGATCGTCGCCAGGCACAGCGGCAGCATGGCCAGCAGCGGCATATAGCCAAAGTCTGTCCGCGCCAGGACATTCTGCATCCAGAGAAGATCGTAAACAAGCAGAAGTACTGCTCCAATTAAATACCAGAAACGCCATCCCGTCAGCGCATTAAGCAACATAACAAGAACGACGAGAGCCATGGGAACGACCAGATGGACAATACTGTCGCCACAAGCGATACGCAGGCCGCAAATCACGCTGGAAACCAGCATGCTGGCGAAAAGCAACGCAAAACAGTACTTGGCCGCCCCGCTGCCCGCGGCACTGCGTCGGATGGCTGTAGAAGAAACCTGATCGGCAAAACGCTTTTTACGACGACGGAAGTACCAGATACACAGAGCAATAATAACGACAGCAGCGCCCAGCCATACCAGCATCGGCTGCGTCGGACGCCAGAATACCCGGCCTCCTTCAGGCGCCCAGGCCACACGCCCGAGCAACATCAAGGCGGCATAGGCAAGAGCCAGCCATAGCGTCTCGATCCAGAAGGCGCGAGGCTTCATCCGACCGTTCCGAACCGTCAGAACAAAGCAGAAACAGAGCAATGCAAACAGAATCGAGGCAGTCAGGAGCCAAATTCCGCCCGAAAAGCCTAATGCATTGACTATGAATCCGTTGATATCAAAAATCGTTTTCATATTTGTTCAAAAGTTTTTCTATTTGTTCATTTTTCGCTGTAAAAGCGAGGAATCGCCATAGCTCAGAAAACGAAAATCATTCGCCAGGGCAAAATCGTAAATAGCGTGCCATTCTTCCCCTACGAAAGCGCCGATCAGAAGCAGCAGCGTACTCTTGGGTTGATGGAAATTGGTCACAAGGTAATCTATAACCCGGAACTGGTAACCGGGGACAATGATAATCTGCGTCCGGGAGACCATTTCGGAGAGTTTTTCCGCCTCCATATAAGCCAGTAAAGCCTGCATGGATTCGCGGAGAGAATAGGTATAACCCGCCGCACGATAAGGTTCCCACTGCTCGACAACACCTGGCTTTCCTTTCTCAATGCATTGAACACCAAGGAAATAGAGCGATTCCAGGCAGCGAGTGGAGGTCGTTCCGACAGCGGTCAGCGGGGTTTCTCCCTTGTCCGCCAGGGCCTGCAGCAGTTCACGGGATACCGAAAAGGGTTCACTGTGCATGGCGTGATCCCCGATCGTCTCGCTCTTGACCGGCAGGAAAGTACCGGCTCCGACGTGGAGACAGAGGTTAAAGCGACGGATTCCTTTGGCGTCAACATCGTCTAACTCCCTCTGTGTGAAGTGCAAACCGGCTGTAGGGGCAGCCACGGAACCCTCTCTGCGCGCATACCAGGTCTGGTAGCGTTCCAGGTCGATCGGCTCCGTATCGCGCCGCAAATAGGGCGGAATGGGGATTCTGCCGGCATGATCCATCACTTGCGAAAAAGAAAGGCCGCCTTTCCAGGCAAAACGGACCCAGGAAGCACGCCCTTCCCGCCGGATCAGCTCTGCAGTCAGGTCAATATCATGTAAAAGAGGGGCATCTGCGTGATCTTCAGCGATATACAGATGAAGCGCACCTTCTTTCCAGCGCTTGGCATTGCCGACAATGGCCTTCCAGGAACAGCTGGAAGTCGTGGCAAAACACAACTCATAGTCCTCAGGATCAGCGGGTTCCAGGCAGAAGATTTCAATCAGGGCACCGGTATCCTTCTGAAAGAGGATGCGGGCCGGTACCACCTTGGTATTATTGAACACCATCAGCGATTTTTCCGGGAGATAGGCCGCCAGGTCGCGAAATTTTCGATTCTCAGGCACTCTTCCGCTCGCATTTGTATACACAAGTAGCTTGGAATCATCGCGCTGCGCAAGCGGATAACGGGCTATACGGGCCTCTGGAAGGGGATAATCGTAGTCTGCTATGCGGATTTCCTGTACCATTGCATCATTTTTCGCGATTGCAAAATTACAATTTTAGACAGTCAAATACAAGTTTATCTGTCGCCCGCCACTTGTTTACAATTGTTTCCACTGAATAAGTGTTTACAATTATTCACAGCACGAGGTTTACTCCAATTCAACAAACTGATGCTATTTTGATTTGCTTTACAACTGTTATGATACTCCTATCGGAATATATCTCAATTATATCTGATTCCCAGCAATTTATCAGATAGATATCAAGTATTACTTTGTTAAAACCCATAAACCGGGGAGGGGTTTGACATCATTTCCAGGAGTTTCTTATTACTATTGCATTGAACACTAGTATATTATCGCTGAAAACTAAAGTTATTCTTTACTAGTTTTCATTTCTATTGACTGCTTATTCTTGTAGCTTCCTATTTGTGTACAATTGTAAATGTTGAAAATCGTGAAATTTGTCTGAATTTTCTTTTCGCCTTTTTGAATTAATTGTTACATTTGTACATCGTAAAAATGAGCCGTTATGCATGACAGATTGCAGCAATTTTTGACCATGGAGAATCTCTCCCCTGCCCGTTTTGCAGAAAAGATGGGCATCCAGCGATCCGGGGTCTCTCATCTCCTGTCCGGGCGTAACAAACCGAGCTTCGAATTTCTCCAGCGGATGATGACGACCTTCCCCGACGTCAACTATGAATGGCTCGTCCTGGGCAAGGGCCGGCCTTATAAAAATGACCATCCGCAGCCCGATCCCCTGCCCAAACCCGATTTTTTTACAGAACCAGAAGAATCCGATACCTTCGAGAATGAGGATTTATTCAGTGATTATCAGGAGTTTGACTCGGAAATTCCGCCCGCTCAAGTCGCTGAGAATCGCGTAAAACCCGCACCGACTGCCGTCACCCCGTCTGAAAGTGGCAAAAAAATCGCCCGCATCATCGTCTTTTTTACCGACGGTACCTTTGAAGAGAAATAATCGTTAAATTTGTAGTCGCTATGACTGCACGACCGATCTCTTCGCTTCGAATCCTGAAGATCGCTCCTTTTTTGCGGCCCGTGGTGCAAGCCTTTTATAAAAGGAATACGCCGACCCTGAAAAAGGAACTCATGGGCATGGAATTCTCGTGCCCCATCGGCGTAGCCGCAGGCATCGACAAACGCGGCGAGTATACCGACGTCATTGCCTGCTACTCCCCCAGTTTCATCGAGATCGGCCCGTTGCGCAACGTGATGCATGCCATCCCGCATCTTCAGAACCGCAGCGAAGACATCCGAATTTTTGGCAACTTGAGCAATATCAAGGACATACAACGTTCATTCTCCTTGATCTACGACTTTGTCGACGCCATCGTGCTCAACATTTCGCTCAACACGACGGTTTCCCAGGTCATCGAGCATCTGCTCGACCTGCGCCGCTACAACGACGAGTATAAACCCATCATTTTCAAGCTCAACCGCGACTTGACGCCGCAGGTGCTCGACCATCTGGCCGACTATATGCTCCGCAGCGGCATCGATGCCGTCATGGTCCATGCTGAAGAGGTGTCCGTCATTCGCGAAAAGACGCAAGAGCTGATGCCGGTCATCGCCATGGCGGAGATATCCGACCCGGAACTAGCCGCCCAACTGCTCGACACGGGCGCCGACCTGATCGCCGTCACCAATTCTCCGCTCCGCTACGGTCCCGCATTGATCAAAAGAATCAATAAATATCTGGAAAAGAGATGAAAACAGCTTCGATCTGCACCATCGGCGATGAGATTCTCATCGGCCAGATCGTCGACACGAACTCCTCTCACATCGCCCGCCAGCTCAACCTGCTGGGCATCCAAGTGAAATACATGACCTCCATTGGCGACGACCGCGCCCGCATCCTCAGCGAACTCGGTAACTGCCTGGACAACACCGATATCGTCATCGTTACAGGCGGCCTCGGCCCCACGAAAGACGACATCACCAAAGACGCCCTCCGTGAACTCTCGGGAGCCCGTGGCTATAAGCAGTCCCCCGAACAGATGGCGCACATCGAGCGCATCCTCGGCGCCCGCGGCATCCCCTTGATCGACACCAACCGTGCCCAGGCACTCGTACCGGACAGTTGCACGGTGATTCCCAACAAGTTGGGCACGGCTCCCGGCATGGCTTTCTACGGGCTCGGCAAGCACCGCAGCTCCGCCCTCTACTCCCTGCCCGGCGTGCCTTTCGAGGCGATCGGCCTGCTGCCCGATGTGATGGCAGACATTCGCCATCACTTTGACCTGGAGGAGATTACGCACCACACCGTCGTCACTTTCGGCATCCCCGAATCGACCCTGGCCAAGCAGATTGAAGCCTGGGAAGACGCCCTGCCCGCCAACATCCACCTGGCTTACCTGCCCAACCCGACCATCGGCGTACGCCTGCGGCTCACGCAATTCGGCGGTCAGGCCGACTTTACGCCCTATCTAACTGAATTACAATCCCTTCTTGGCGAAGCCATCTACGGTGAAGGCGACGACACCCTGCAAAGTGTCATCGGAGACAAACTGCGCGCCGCCGGCAAGACGCTTGCCCTGGCCGAGTCCTGCACGGGCGGTCACTTATCCGAACTCATCACCTCCGTCCCGGGCTGCAGCGACTATTACAAAGGCTCGGTAACTTCCTACTCCAACGAAGTGAAAATGAAGGTTTTGGGCGTTCGCGAAGAGACCCTGGCGCAGCATGGTGCCGTAAGCGAAGCCTGCGTCCGCGAGATGGCTTCCGGTGTCCTGCGAGCCCTCGACACAGACTACGCCGTAGCGACATCGGGCATTGCCGGTCCGGGCGGCGGCTCACCCCGGAAACCCGTGGGAACTGCCTGGTTGGCAGCGGCTAAAAAGTTGCCGGACGGCCGCGTCGAAGTAGCCACCCAGTGCGTCCATTTCGCTTCCTCGCGCTCCGTCAACATCGAGCGTTTCGCCTCCTACGCCCTGGATTTGCTCCGCAGAAATCTGTAACTCCGCACGCACTATGAAACAATTCTATTTCCTCCTCGTCGTTTTGCTCACACTTATGGTATCCTGCAAGAATAATCCTGAAAAAGAGCAAGTTGCAAAGCTCGATCAACTATGCTCCACCCTGTTTCCCGCTGACGAGCCGGGCGCTGCCGTCCTGGTTCTGAAGGGCGACGACATCGTCTTTGACAAGGGCTACGGCATTGCTGACCTCGACACGAAAGTGCCCATCGACGGCAACACGTTCTTCAACATCGCCTCGGTCTCGAAGCAGTTCACAGCCGTGGCCATCCTGCAGTTGGCCGAAGAAGGAAAGTTGTCGCTGGAAGACCCTGTGTCCATGTACTTTCCGGAGTTCAAGGCGCCCTTCTGGAAGGACATCCGCATCAAGCACCTGCTCGCCCACTCTTCGGGTGTGCCGGATGCCCGTGGTGGTATTCCGCGCGAGCTGAAGCTCACGGGCGACGAGGCGCTGGCCATGTCCTACCTGCCGGAGCTGGATTTCGTTCATTTTGAGCCGGGTACGGCATACGAATACATCAACCCGACCTTCGTGATGTGCGGCGCTATCGTGGAGAAAGTATCGGGGCAAGCGTTCGACGAATATGTGGCAGAGCACATTTTCCGGCCTGCCGGCATGGCGAATACCTGCTATTTCGATCCGAATCACCAGGATCTGATTCCGAACATGGCGCATGGCTACGAGTATGCGGACGTGACGGACATGCCGGAAGAGCGTACGGCCAATACGCAGCCGTCGGACGAGCCGAAAGACTGGCGCGAATACGACTATGGCGAGGAGACTTTCTTTGCCACGCGTCCGGATGGCGGCGCCTACTCGTCGACGCACGAATTCGTGCAGTGGGAGAAGGCGTTACGGGCCAACAAGGTGTTCAGTGAGGCTTCGCGCATCGATGCGCAGTCGCCGCACACCTATGTCAGCGACAGTCCCTGGAGCGACTATCAGAACCGCCCCAACACTTGGTACGGCTACGGCTGGTTCATCGAGCCGAAGACCGATGCGACCAAGGAAGTAATCTATCACACAGGCGATAACGGTGGTTTCAAGATCCTCGCCGCCCGCTACCCAGAAGACAAGGCACTCGTCCTGATCTTTGCCAACCGCGCCGACTGGGACCGCTACGAAGTCATGCAGCAGATCGAAGAAATCTTCGGCTTCTGATCATTCATTTCTTTTAGCCAGAGCGACTGAAAAAAAGACTCTAACCCATCAGCCACTTGCCTATTTTAGGAATCTTTTGAACCAGGATGCTGAAGAGGGCTACGCCGATGAAGGAAAGCGTGGCTATGGCGAGAATCTCGATGGGCGTAGTCCAGATGCCCAGGACACCGGCCTCACCCACGCCGAGCCAGCTGCGTATCGTACTCGAAACATATACCAGTAAGAGTAAGTGGCACAGATACATACCGTAACTTGCCTTCGAGATGGGCAGCAGAATCTTTTCGTAGCAACGGCCGCCCGATTCGATTTTCCGAAAGACCAGAATCCAGCCAAGCGTCATCAGCGCGACACCGAAGGTATCGTTGAGCCAAGGTCCTTCCCACAATGCTGCCAGGCCGACGGGACCTTCCACCGGAAAGACTCCGCCGGAATCGGCAAGGACTTGATTGAGGAAACCGCAATGGCAGATCATAAAGCCGATGAAGAATGACGGAATGGCGACGCCCAAGGTCGTTGCCCAAGGCAGTTTTCCCACGAACTTTCTGAAATACAGCCCTAACAGCAGGTAGCCGATGAAGCCGCTCAAGTAATAAAACGTCCCGTATGTATTCCAACTGGCCTCACCCCAGAGCGGATACTTGGCCGCATTGGGGATGCCAGAAGGACCGTAGATGACGGGCGCAGGGCCGCCCACCCACTGGCGGATCAATGGAATCAGGGTTGTGAAGAGCCAGATAGTCAGATAAATCTGCAACTCGCGCTTCCCTACTTTCTCTGCCCAGGGAGAGAGCAAAGGCATAATCAGGTAGACACCGACAAGCATGTAAACGAACCAGAGGTGTCCGGCCGCGTAGTTGAAGTTCAGCAGCAGGTCCTTGAAGTTCTGCACGGGCTCGCCCCATACCAGCGCATAGACGATACTCCAGAAGATGAACGGGACCAGAATCCGTTTCGCGCGCCGTTTGAAAAATTCACTGGCAGAATAATGAAGCGGGAACTGCAAGTAGCTGGAAGTGAATATAAAAAGCGCGATGGCCGCACGAGGTATCACATTCAGGATGGATACCCAGACGGCATCGGCTTTCGTCAGGATCAGGGAGCCTTCCCCACCCAGATAAAATGGTTCACAACTGTGTGTAGCCATCACCAGGAAGCAAGCGGTCACCCGCAACCAGTCGAGCCAGATGGCCCGTTTTTCGTCTTTGGTTACCATGTCAGTTGAGAATCCAATCGCTCAGGGGAAGGTCTTTTCCGGTCAGTTCTTTCAAGAAAGGATAAAGCAGGTCGTGGCCGGTTGCACGGTTCGAGAAATACACGAAGCCTTCTTTAGTGGCAGGATGTAAAAGCCAGAGGGCCTTGAAGTTACCGTTATCGCCCCAGTGCCAGTAGTAGTCCTCGTTCACGGCTCCGAAACCCAGGCACCAGAACACCGAGGAATCACAGTCGCGGGGTCTGTCGGCATAGCGCTGCGCGTTAACCTGCTGCGTAAACATCGCTTGGTGAGCTTCTTTTGAGAGACCCTCTCCTTTCAGCAAGGCGTTCTGAAGGAAACGAGCGTATTCGGTGGCATTGGTGCGCAGCGTATACGCACAATTGGCGCGGGGATGACGGCCCTGGCCGCGGTTTTCGCCGTCGCGGTTGAATCCTGCCAGCGCCAGCGTGTCATACGCGGGCAGCCAGTCATACGACGTGGTCGGCATGTTGAAGCGGTCAAAGACTTCCTCCCTGGCAATTGCATCGAGCGGAGCTTCCCGGATGGCCTCCACAGCGCGCTGCAGGAAGGCATAGCCTTCGCCTGAATAGGCGAAGCATGAGTCTGCCGGGTATTTGAACGCGATGCGGCTCGCCGGCCACTCGTCCGACGAGGGGCTTACAGCCCAGTTCGGGAGGCCTGTCTGGTGCGAGAGCACCATGCGCGGCGTCAGCCGCCGGGCCATCTCCGGATCGTCGAAGCGTTCGATATCCGTATATGTGGCGATCGGGGTATCCAGATCGATCTCTCCCCTGTCCACCATCCGCATCACGATGTAGGCGAACACCGGCTTGCTCAGGGAAGCCGCCTGAAAAATGCTCTGTCCATCGATGGGTTCTGCGATATCGAAGGCCGCATCCCGATGCCGGAGCACCTCGTGGATATCGCCCTGCGGCGAAAAATAGCAATACTGCATCACCGGAATGCCGCACGAGTCCACGAAAGCCGGAAGGTCTGCCAGGGCGTTCACCACCCGCGGCGACACCGGCGACCCGGATTTCTGGCAGCCCGTCAGCAAGAGCATGACAGCCAAAACAGAGACAAGCCTTTTCATCATATTTTGCAATTTATCAAAAAGTTCCTATTTTTGCACTCCCAACCCGGAAGCATAGCTCAGCTGGTTTAGAGCACCTGCCTTACAAGCAGGGGGTCACTGGTTCGAATCCAGTTGTTTCCACCAGGCCGCCGTTCAGGCGGCTTTTTTGTTACTCCCTTGTTATCACAAAGATAGCAATCTTCCGCTTATGGTAGGCTTTTCTGCTCCATATTCTCCCGATGACATGACAGTTTTTTTATATCTTTGTGCATCAAAGATATTTAAGAGGAATCCATGAAACTTATCATTCGCATCTTGCTTCCCCTGTTTGTCATATCCGCCTGTTCTCCTGCCCCCCAGGACAGGACGATTTCCTTTGAAGGTATTGAAAACGCCCGTGAATTGGGTGGCCTTGTCATGCAGGACGGCCGCAGTATCCGTCGCGGTGCGCTGGTCCGCTCCGGAGAACTTTCCAAAGCCTCTGACGCAGATGTAGCCCTCTTGAAAGACCGTTTTGCCTTGAGCGATGTCTTTGATTTCCGCTATGAGGCTGAGCGCAGCAGCAAGCCTGACCGCGAGATGGAAGGCGTTACCAATACCTGGCTTTCCACGCTTCCCCAGGCTTTTCTTGCCAGCTTTGCGGCCGGCCGCGCCGATACGGCCACGACGCAGTCGACCAATCTTCTGGAAGCCCTGGCCCAGTATTCCTTCCATCCGAAAGCGCAGGAGATGGCCACCAGGCTGTATCCCGCCATTGTGTCGGACACCACTTCGCAGCAGCGCTACGGCGCGTTCCTCCGCGGGGTTCTGAACGCGAAGGGAGGCGCACTTTGGCACTGTTCCCAGGGGAAGGACCGCTGCGGATGGGGCTCGGCCTTTGTGCTGGCGGCACTGGGAGCCAGTCGTGAAACCATCGTGGAAGACTTTGCGCTGTCTAATGTTTCCTACGCGCAGACCATAGACGTCATATCGGCAAAGATCGTTGAACAGGGCGGCGGTGATGCCGAACTCTCCTTCATCCGTGCCATGGTGGGCGTGAGCGTGGAAAACTTCGAAAGCACGCTGGATCTGATTGACGCACAGTATGGTTCCCTGCAGAACTATCTGGAGCAGGCCCTGGGTTTCACGGTTGCAGAGCAAGAACGTATGAAACAGAAATATCTGACCCGATAAAGAAACAAAACTTAACATATACTGCCGTATGGACTCTTATCAGAAAATAGACTTGAGCGATTATGTTCGCTCCGGAGAAGGCGGAACCGCCGTTTCCTACATCAACAAAACGAGCGACACTTTGGCCAAACTCTATAATCCCGGCTTTGAAGCCGAAAGGGCCAAAGCCGAATTCCACACGGCGCGTACGGTTTTTGAAATGGGCATCCCGACGCCCGAACCCTACCGGCTCGTGACGGACGGAGAGCGATACGGAGCTGAGTACCAACTGGTAAAGGGCAAACGCTCTTTCACGCGCATCATCTCAGAGGAGCCTGAGCGCCTGCAAGAAATCTCCCTCACTTTTGCCGAATGGGCCCGGAAACTTCACGCCACGAAGGTTGCGCCCGGTCAGCTTCGTTCCTATAAGGAAGTTCTCATCCGGTTCTACCAGGAAAAGGATCTTGTCCCGGAAGCGCACAAGCAGAAAGCACTGGCATTTCTGGAAACGGTTCCGGATACCCCTACCTGCCTGCACGGAGACCTCCAGATCGGCAACATCATCACCGACGGGAAACGCACGCTGTGGATCGACGTGGGAGAGTTCAGCCACGGAACCCCGGAATGGGATCTCAGTATTATGTGGATCATGGGACAGAGAATGAGCCAGGAGCGGGCCGATTCCCTGTTTCACATTACGCCGGAACAAATGAAAGCACACTGGAACTTCTTCCTTCCCGCCTATCTGGGCACAACGGACCCCCAGGTCCTTGGAGCGTTCACCAAGCGCCTGGTCCCGTATTATGCGGCCAAGGTTCCCTATGTGTACGATATGGCATACCACTGCGCCCTGCCGGATGAAGCATTCCTGCGGATGGAGCAGATGATGAGCCAGTTCGGCTCCGCAGAATAAGCGACTACTCTACCCAGTCAAATCCGGAGAAATCGGCCTTTCCGCTGCGGCAGTACGGGCCCACGGTAACGCCCGTGAAACCGCCCGCCATCTCGGTACTCAGCAGCTTGGTTCCCAGGCTGGCGAAGGGTTTGCCGTTCAGTTCGAACTCGTAGCGGTCGCCATAGGCGCGCACGTCCAGCCGCGCCTCCGGCTGTGAGAGCGAGACAACGGCCTGCTCATGCAGAATGTCGTGCAGGCGGATACGCACCATGGCGGACGAACGCCCCTTCTCGCGCTGGACCAGGAATTCAATGTGACCGTTGTGCGTCTGGTAGATGGCCAGACCAGCCTCTCCGTCGCCCTGCAGGCGGACCTTTGTGCCGAAGCGGCATTCAGGCGTCTGCTGGCGGCGCAGCAGCGCCGTAGGATGCCAGCCACCCCAGTCGAAACCGTCGCCATTGCCCGTGAGCGTCAGGACTCCCTCCTTGACACGGTAGTTTTCGGCAACGGGATGCTGGATGTGCATCCACTCCGGCCCGATGGTCGAGAAGTCGTAGTGCAGCGAGTCGGGCTGCGGCTTCTCCGGTATCTTTTCCATGCGCACCGTCATCCGCTCGGCAACAGGCGCACCATCGTTGATCACAGGCCATCCGCCCTTCCAGGTCACAGGCGCCAGGAAAGTCTCGCGGCCCAGGTGGTGGAAGTCACCGTCAAAACGGCGATAGGCCAGGAAAACGGCCCACCAGGTGCCGTCGGCAGCCACGAAGAAGTCACCGTGGCCCGTACCCTGGATATTGCTGTTCTGCGCAAGGAGGGAGCAATGGGTCAGGATCGGGTTATCCGGGTGGGGCTCATACGGGCCGTAGATGGAACGGCTGCGCGCGATGTTCAGCTTGTGGGCCAGTTCGGTGCCGCCCTCCGAGATCAGCAGGTAGTACCAGCCATCCTTCTTGTAGATGTGCGGTCCTTCCGGGAAACGGTCGCCCGTGCCGCTCCACAAGGGCCTGCCCGGGCTGAGCGTGGCGCCCGTGACGGGATCGATCTCGCACAGCGTGATGGTGTTGTCGGGATTCGACAACATGTAGCAGACTCCGTCCTCAAAAAAGAGCGAAGGATCGATGCCCTGCTGTTCCAGCCAGACGGGCTCGCTCCAGGGGCCGGCCGGGTCGGTGGCCGTCACCAAGAAATTGCCGCCGCCGCTCACATTGGTGGTGATCATATAGAACGTGCCGTCGTGGTAACGGATCGTCGGCGCATAGATGCCCAGCGAGGCGTTGGCCTGTTCCAGCGGGAGCTGTGAGGGCCGGTCCAGCACATTGCCAATCTGCTCCCAATTTTGCAGGTCGCGGCTATGATAGATCGGGACACCGGGGAAATAGTGGAAAGTGGAGTTGACCAGATAGTAATCCTCACCCACCGCCACGACGGACGGATCCGGGCTGAATCCAGGGATAATGGGATTCTGCAATTCAACTTCTACCTTGCCGACGGGGCTTTCTTGCCATCTGCAGGCAGTCAGGAGCATACCGATCGAGACCAGCATACCCGCCAAAAACAGTTTTCTCATTGTAGGGACGGATTAATGCTAACTCTACAAAGTTAGCAAAACAATCTTGACGAACGATTCCGGCAGGCAGACATTTTCCAGCGTCCGGGCGGCCAGGAAGAGCGGGGCGATTTCCTCGTCCCGGAAGCCGGCGATGCCGCAACCGATGCGGGTGACATAGAAAAACAGCTCCGGATGCGCTTGCGCGAAGGCGATGAATTCGTCCACATAGGGTGCGATGGTCTCTACCCCGCCCTGCATCGTCGGAATGGCATAGCTCTGCCCCTGCAGGCCGACACCCTGCCCCATCACAGCACCGAACTTCCGCCAGGCCACATACGCCGCTCCGCCGCCATGGCTGCCCGCCAGGTTGCTGCCGAAAACGAAAACCTCATCCGGCTTGAGTTCCGTAATGAAATCCGGCGTAAACGCCGGCCGGGGAATGTCCTGGTATGTTCTCATCCTCTCCGGGATTACCGGTACTTCGTGAAATGATACTTCTCCCGGAGCGCCTCTTTCGTCGCCTCGTCCTGATGCGTGAAATAAGCCTTGAAGCCCGGGCAGAAGTTGATGTGCCAGCGCCAGAACTTTCCGCGGAACGATTTGGGATTCTTCTCGTAATGTGCTCTTAATTTGCAAGTTTCGCAGGGATATTGTGCCATAACATTCAATTATTTGACTCCAAATATAAAACTTTTTTCTTTTCTCCGGCCCCTACTCCTTCCCCTTGTTCTTCCTGAAGTCCGTGAAACCCACCGCCAACGCCACGATCAGCGCAATGGCGATGAAGTAATGCGCCAGATTCTGAGCGTTCTCCTTGTCCGGCAGAAACTGCACCAGCACCAGCAGCACAACCCCGGCGACAATCACCGCCCATATAGAGCCGAATAAAGATTTTTTCTTTTTATCCATAGGTGCTGGTTGCGCAGGGTTTATTATAATAAACGATTTGTCTTTCTCTCAATTTCAGGACCCGCATATTTCCAGATATCTTTTCCTATATTTCTATTCAGTATCAGCTTCTTTGTTATTCTTTCTACCATATTTCGGTCTATCTGGCTCAGCGACCATTCTAGAATACCTGGGATCAAACAAAATAGTTTTAGACTTATACCCATCTACATATATAGAGGATCCGTATCCGTCATACTCACTGGACCCAACATCTGCCCACTGTTCGCATTGGCGAATAACTGTTTCCAAAGCAGACTGCTCTTCCTCCGGCGGGTAGTGGTATTTCTTCAGGAGGCGCTTAACCTTTGAACGCATACCGGCACGGGCAGATTCCTTCTTCTGCCAGTCGATGGTGCGGTTTTTCCGGAGTTCCTCGGTCAGTTCCTTGGTGAGATTGACCAGCTCTTCGTTGGTATAGAAGTCCTTGACGGCCTGCGGGCGCGTGATGGCATCGTAGAAGGCCTTTTCCTCGGCGCTAAGGCCCAGGCTGTCGGCGACTTCCTCGCTTCGGGCAATCTCCTTAGCCAGGTCCAGCAGTTCCTTGATAACTTCTTCGTTGGTGAGGAGGCCTTTGAGGTAGTTGGAGAGAGACATATTGATGAGGTCGGAAAACTTCTGAGCCTGAACCAGGTTGGTGCGCTGGTAAAGGTGGATGCGTTCCTTAAGCAGTTTTTTCAAGAGCTCGATAGCAATATGCTTCTCTTTCATCTTGGATATTTCCTCCAGGAAGGCCGGGTCAAAGAGTGAGAATTCTGCCTTGACATCTGAGAACAGATTGATGACACCCTCGCTCTTGATGCTCTGCTTGAGCAACTCACCGATACGCTCATTGATTTCCCGCTTGGAAACCTTCGTCTTGATGTTCTTGATACGGTTTATGGCTGTGCGGACGGTCTCAAAGAAGGCGGCTTCGTAGCGCTGCTCTTCGTTCAGGAGGCTCCGGCACAGACTGACGGCATTCTTCAGCAGCAGGGCTTCCTTCAGGAACTTGGTGCACTGCTCTTCCATCGAGGGAGCCAGCATGAAGTTGACGGCGCCCTTGATGATTTCGGCACGGTCGGCGTCGGTGCCATCATGGAACTTGGCGTAGTTGAAGCCGTGGAAGAAGTCGCGGCAGACTTCCAGTTTCTCCTTGAACTTGACCAGGGCGGTTTCCTTGATGTCCGGATTGCCGTAGTTCTCCTGATCCTGCTTGGTGTAGTCGCGCATGGCCTCTTTCAGGGCCTTGGCGATACCGATGTAGTCCACTACCAGACCGCCTGCCTTGCCGGAGAACACGCGGTTCACGCGGGCGATGGCCTGCATCAGATTGTGGCCCGACATGGGCTTGTAAACGTACATAGTGGCAAGAGAAGGAACATCGAAGCCGGTGAGCCACATATCAACCACGATGGCAATCTTCATCGGGTCGCTATCATCCTTAAACTTCTTAGCCAGTTCCTTCTTGTATTGCTTGTTGCCAACGATATCATGCCAATCCTCAGGATCGTTATTGGAACCGGTCATCACAACCTTCACCTTTTCAGTCCAGTCGGGACGGAGTTCCAGGATGCGCTTGTAGATGCGAATAGCAATTGGACGGGAGAAGGCCACGATCATCGCCTTGCCGGTGAGCTCGTACTGGCGGTTCTCCTCGTAATGCTTGATGATATCCTGCACCAGAGAATCGATGGTTTCCGGAGCGCCGAGAATCTCTTCCAGATGGGACATTTCGTGCATACTCTCCTCAATCTGTTGAGGCGTAGCGCCTTCGTCAGAAAGCTTCTCGTACTCAGCATCAATCTTTCTGATGGTCTCTTCATCTAGCTTGAGATTGACCACTCTAGATTCGTAGAAAACAGGGCAAGTGGCGCCGTCCTTGACGGATTGCGTCATATCGTAGATATCTATGTAATCGCCGAAGACTTCCTGTGTGTCACGGTCTTTTAAGGAGATTGGAGTGCCCGTAAAACCAATGAAAGAGGCATTGGGAAGCGAATCATGAATGATACGGGCAGTTCCAACGCTGATGTGGCCCTGGGCGTCAACCTTCTCTTCAAAGCCGTAGTGACCACGGTGGGCTTCATCTGCCATAACCACAATGTTTCTGCGCTCGGAGAGCGGTTCGTTGGATTCCTCAAACTTCTGCATCGTGGTGAAGATGATGCCGTTGGCCTCACGTCCCACCAGCATCTCGCGGAGGTGCCCCCGGCTGGAGGCCTGGACGGGTTTTTGACGAAGGAATTGCTGGCACTTGGAGAACTGGGTGTAAAGCTGGTCATCAAGGTCATTGCGGTCGGTGATGACCACGATAGTGGGCTTATTCAGGACAGTCTGAATCAGATGAGCATAGAATACCATAGAAAGCGACTTTCCGCTTCCTTGAGTGTGCCAGAAGACGCCAATCTTACCGTCTCCGTTAGTAGCCTTTATAGTTCTATCAACTGCCTTTTTAACAGCGAAATACTGGTGGTAACCAGCGAGTATTTTGGCGGAGCCGGCTTCGTCCACGCTAAAGCAGGTGAAGTTCTTGATGAGATCCAGGAACCTGTCACGCTTGAACATCCCGACGAAGAAGGTGTCGTAGTCGATGAAGTCCTTGGTCTCCTCCATGCCGTCTTTGGTCTTCCATTCCATGAAGCGGTCTTCCTTGCTGGTAATGGTACCCGCCTTGGAAAGCGCCATATCGCTCATTACACAGAAGACATTGTAGATGAACAAGGAAGGGATCTCACGTATGTAGTTACGAATCTGACGATATGCTGCGGACGCGTCGGTTTCCTCTCGCGACGGCGACTTCAACTCCACGAGAACTAGCGGCAGGCCATTCACGAAGATAATGATGTCTGCCCGCTTCTCGGACTTCTCCACATAGGTCCACTGGTTAATGGCTTGGAAAGTGTTCCGGTCCGGATGAGCGAAGTCGATGAGGTACACAATGTCGTTGACCGCCTCTCCCTCGTGCATATAACTCACCTCGACGCCGTTTTGGAGGTAATCCATGAACTGCTGGTTCTTCTGCACCAGGGTGCCGGAGTCGATGTCTCTCACCTTACGTATGGCCTCATCGATGGCTGCCGCAGGTTTGGTAGGGTTCACCAGCATCAAACTGTGGGCGAGCTGCACTTCATAGAACGGGACACGGTAGTCACGCTCTATCTCCGGACCGTAAACGTGGTCGTAGCCCAAGTTGTCGAGTAGCTCAAGAAGCGCATTCTCGTAATTTGATTCCGTAAAGACACTCATATAGTAAAGTCTTGTTAATCAATTTTATAGTAGCCCCGCCTTTTCTCCTATGCCGCCAAATTATGATTTATGCGA
>CAMVKH010000007.1 GCA_947168065.1 uncultured Bacteroidales bacterium | reverse complement strand
TCCCGCAGAACATCGCCGACCGCGACCCGCTCAACGTCGATGTCCGCAACTACCTTGAACCGATCTGCACCGACGTCATCCGTCAGTACGCTGACAAGGGTTACAGCATCACGCAGAACCCGGGCTGGTAGGATCCCGGATTCCCGGTCAGGCCGGGAATGACGCACTGTTAAAAGGGACCCTCGGTTATGGACCGAGGGTCTTTTTTATTATCTTTGCAGCCGTGAAAATCGGGAACATAGACCTGGGAGAGCGGCCGGTGCTGCTGGCGCCGATGGAAGACGTCACCGACGCTTCCTTCCGCTACATCTGCAAGCAGTTCGGGGCCGATATGATGTACACCGAATTCATCTCTTCCGACGGGCTGATCCGCGATGCGGCCAAGACCATCGCCAAGATGCAGGTAAGCGACGACGAACGTCCCATCGGTATCCAGATATACGGCCATATTCCCGACGCGATGGTCGAAGCGGCCGTTCGGGCCGAAGAAGCCGGTCCCGATCTGATCGACATTAATTTCGGCTGCCCTGTCAACAAGATTGCCCGACGTGGAGCGGGGAGCGGCATGATGCGCGAGCCCGACAAGATGGTCGAGATCACGCGGCGTGTGGTCGAGGCTGTGAAGTTGCCGGTTACGGTCAAGACGCGCCTGGGCTGGGACGAGGACAGCAAGATTATCGTGGAACTGGCCGAAAGACTCCAGGATGCCGGTATTTCCGCCCTTACCATCCACGGTCGTACGCGTGCACAATTATATAAAGGTACCGCCGACTGGACACTCATCGGCGAGGTCAAGCGCAATCCCCGGATGCACATCCCCATCATTGGCAACGGTGACATCACTACCCCTGAAGAGGCGAAGGAAGCTTTTGACCGCTACGGGGTTGACGGCATCATGATCGGCCGGGCCAGCTTTGGACATCCCTGGATCTTCCGGGAGGTGAAGCATTATCTGGCTACGGGCGAACTGTTGCCACCCATGAGCGTCCGTGAACGCGTGGACCTGGCGAAAAAGCATCTAGCCAAGTCGTTGGAACTCAAGGATGAGCGAAGGGGTATCTTCGAAATGCGCCGCCACTTGAGCTGCTATTTCAAAGGCCTCGAGAATTTCAAGGAGACGCGCCTGAAACTGGTCACGTCCACCGATCCGGCGGAGCTCTATGCGACGCTCGACAAGATAGCGGAGGTCTGGGGATGATACTGAGCCGCATCATTCTTTTCCCGTACTGGCTGGCGCTCCGGATCCGGAATGCCCGCTACGACAGCGGCCGGCGCCAGGCGGTGCAGCACGATGTGCCCGTCATTTCGGTGGGGAATCTCACCGTAGGCGGCACGGGCAAAACGCCGATGGTCGAATATCTGGTGAACAGGCTGAAGGAAGAGCACCGTGTAGCTGTGCTCTCACGCGGTTATAAGCGCCGGAGCAAGGGATTCCATCTGGTGGAAGCCGACGATACGGCCACTACGGCGGGTGATGAGCCGCTGCAGATCAAGCGAAAGATCCCCGACATCCTGGTAGCGGTCGACAAGGACCGTAACCACGGTGTGGAGCAGCTCCTGGCCCTCCCGGAAGCGCAGCGTCCTGAAGTCATCCTCCTCGACGACGGGTTCCAGTTCCGGAAGCTCAAACCTTCTGCGAATCTGCTTCTGGTCGATTACAACCGTCCTGTCTTTGACGATGAACTGCTCCCGTTCGGCCGCCTGCGGGATCTGCCCGAGCAGATCCGTCGCGCCGACGCGGTCATCGTGACCAAGACGCCGACGCTGCTGGATGAATATGAACGCGGGCAGATGCGCCGCAAGCTGCACCTGCGCCCGGAGCAGCCGCTTTTCTTTACTTCGATCCAATACGATGCGCCCAAGCCCGTCTTCCCGGAGCAAGCCGATATGCGCTACCTCTATTCCAAGGAGGTCCTGCTGATTACCGGTGTGGCGGACGACCGTCCGCTGCTGGTCCAGTTAAGCGACCGCTACGAACGCATCGACCATAAGCGCTACGGCGACCACCACCGCTTCTCGCGGCGCGACCTGAAAGACCTCGCGCGCTATGTCCGCCGCAATCCCCGCACCCTGCTGATGACCACTGAAAAAGATGCGATGCGTCTGCTGCACGCGGACCGGCTCGACGCGGAAGTGCGCCGCCGCCTCTTCTGTCTTCCCATCGAACCGGCGTTTCCGGGCTGGGAGGAAACCCGGGAATTCGATGCACTGATACAGGGTGTTCTGCCCAAATAGGGGCCCAAAGGGCTTCTCTTCTGAAAATTAATTTGTTCGGGAGAAAATAATTCGTAAATTTGCAGCCCCCAAAAAAGCGGGGAATCGCAACAATTTACAGTATTAACTTAATAATCAACAAAGTGGACACTTTAAGCTACAAGACCATTTCCGCCAATAGCGGTACCGTCAAGAAAGAATGGTACGTTATTGATGCGACCGATCAGGTGCTGGGTCGTCTCGCTTCCCGCGTTGCCCTTGTCCTCCGTGGCAAGAACAAACCGGATTTCACGCCGCACGTGGACTGTGGTGACAACGTCATCATCGTCAACGCCGACAAGATCCGCCTCACGGGCAAGAAGCTGACGGACAAAGTGTACGTTCGCCACACCGGTTATCCGGGAGGCCAGCGTTTCGCTACGCCCAAAGAGATGCTCGATCGCAAGCCGACCTTTGTCGTGGAGCACGCCATCAAAGGCATGCTGCCGAAGAACCGCCTCGGTGCCGAACTGTTCCGCAACCTGTATGTCTATGCCGGTCCGGAGCATCCGCACGAAGCACAACAACCCAAACCCCTTACGTTAAACGAAATTTAAGACAGAGTAATGGAAGTATTCAACGCCCTTGGAAGACGTAAATCTGCAGTTGCTCGCGTCTATCTGAACACCGGTTCGGGCAATATCACCGTCAACGACCGTCCCCTCGATGAGTATTTCAAGGAAGACACGCTCCGGTATATTGTCAACCAGCCCCTTGTCCTTACCAGCACCGAAGGCCAGTACGACATCAAGGTCAACGTCGACGGTGGCGGTATCAAGGGACAGGCCGAGGCCATCCGTCTGGGTATCGCCCGCGTCCTTTGCAAGGTCGATGCCGAGGCTTTCCGCCCCGTCCTCAAGTCGAACGGTTTCCTGACCCGCGACGCCCGTGAGGTGGAGCGTAAGAAACCCGGCCAGCCTGGTGCTCGCAGACGCTTCCAGTTCAGCAAACGTTAATTGCCTGAAGCAGATTTACACAATGCACAGTCCGGATCCAAAATCGCAGGATCTCCGTCTGACAGGACGGCAAGCTGCCTGAGATTTGTCCGACTGCGGAAAATCCAGGAGACCGGTTGCAAAGACCGCTACTCCGGATTGATGAAAAGAGAAAACAAAACAATTAAACAAAAACAAAATGTCTAGAACCAATTTCCAAGACTTACTCGATGCAGGTGTCCACTTCGGTCACTTGAAGCGGAAATGGAATCCCAAAATGGCTCCGTATATCTTCATGGAGAAAAACGGGATCCACATCATCGACCTGCATAAAACTGTCGTCAAGATAGACGAGGCAGCGAACGTGATGAAGCAGCTTGCCCATGCAGGCCGCAAGATCCTGTTCGTGGCCACCAAGAAACAGGCCAAGGATATCGTTGCGGAGTGCGCACAGAAGGTCAACATGCCGTATGTGACCGAGCGCTGGGCCGGTGGCATGCTCACCAACTTCCCCACCATCCGCAAGGCCGTCAAGAAGATGAACACCATCGACAAGATGATGACCGACGGTACCTTTGAAACCCTGGCCAAACGCGAGCGTCTCCAGATCTCGCGCCAGCGTGCGAAACTCGAGAAGAACCTCGGTTCCATCGCCGACCTCAACCGCCTTCCTTCCGCCATCTTCGTCGTGGACGTCCAGAAAGAGATCAACGCCGTCCGCGAAGCCAATCGTCTGAACATCCCCGTTATCGCAATGGTTGATACATGTTGCGACCCGACCACGATTGATTATGTGATTCCGGCCAACGACGATGCGGCCAAGTCCATCCAGCTGATTACCGAGACCCTTTGCGGCGCCATCGCCGAAGGTCTCGAGGACCGCAGGATCGAGAAGGAGAAGGAGAAAGAAGAAGCTCCCGTCAAGGAAGAGGCCCCTGTCAAGCGCGTCCGCGCCCGCAAGAACGCTCCCAAGGCTGAGGAAGCTCCTGTCGAAGAACCCAAGAACGAAGAATAACCTGTAAACCCGTACACAATGGAAATCAAAGCTGCAGATGTCGCTAAATTGCGCAAGATGACCGGTGCCGGCATGATGGATTGCAAGAAAGCCCTTGTCGAGGCTGAAGGCGATTTCACCCGCGCACAGGAGATTATCCGTGAGAAAGGCAAACTCGTGGCCGCCAAGCGTGCCGACCGTGAAACCACGGAAGGTGCCGTGAAGGCCCGCGTCGCCGACGGTAAAGGTATTCTCGTCTGCCTCGGCTGTGAGACCGACTTCGTGTCCCAGAACGCCGAGTTCCAGGCCCTGGCCGACGCTATCGCCGACGCGGCGATCGCTGCCTGCCCGGCCGACCTCGAAGCCCTCAAGGCCTGCAAGCTCGCCAACGGCGAGACCGTGGCGGAAGCCATCTCCCAGCAGACCGGCAAGAGCGGTGAGAAACACACCCTCGCCTTCTATGGCAAGCTCGAGGCTCCCTACGTGGCTTCGTATATCCACACTACCAACGGCAAGCTCGGCGCCATCGTGGCTTTCAACAAGCCCATCGACGAAGAGCTGGCCAAAGGCATCGCCATCCAGGTCGTTACGATGAACCCGGTTTCCGTCTCCGCAGCCGACTGCCCGGCAGAGGTCGTCGAGAAGGAGCGCCAGGTCGCCATCGAGAAGACCAAGGAGGAGCAGGTCCGCAAGGCCGTGGAGAACGCCCTCAAGAAAGCCGGCATCAACCCGGCCCATTGCGACAGCGAAGACCACATCGAAAGCAATACCGCCAAGGGTTGGCTCACGCCTGAGCAGGCGCAGCAGGCCCGCGAGATCATCGCGAAGGTCTCCGCCGAGAAGGCTGCGAACCTCCCCGAGCAGATGATCCAGAACATCGCCGCCGGCCGCGTCCAGAAGTTCTTCAAGGAGAGCACCCTGGAGCAGCAGGAATATCAGATGGGCGATGGCAAGACCCCGGTCGCCGAGGTCCTGGCCGCCGCCGACAAGGAAGCGAAGATCCTCGCGTTCTACCGCTTCTCTCTGACAGACGACTAGTAGGTGAAATACCAAAGATAAAAGAGTCTCCAAAAACGGAGGCTCTTTTTTTATGCCATCCCGTCGCCATCAGGCGACCGCCGGAGGCCGGTATCTTGCTAGACCCTTCTCGAAAACGTACACCTCCCAGCATTAGCAAGATACTAAGGCCGGGAGGCGCGGGGTTTGGGGCAGAGCCCCAGTAATTAGATAACTCCAAGTTCCTTGCCGATCTTGGTGAAGGCGGCGACGCATTTGTCGAGGTGCTCCTTCTCGTGGCCGGCTGAGACCTGGACGCGGATGCGGGCCTGGCCCTTCGGGACGACGGGGTAGTAGAAGCCGGTGACGTAGATGCCTTCCTCCTGGAGACGGGCAGCCATCTTCTGGGAGAGCGGGGCGTCGTAGAGCATTACGGCGCAGATGGCCGATTCCGTGGGTTTGATGTCGAAGCCGGCGGCCTTCATCTTGCCGATGAAGTAGTCGGTGTTGGCGTGGAGCTTGTCCTGCAGCTCGTTGGTGGCACTCATCATGTCGAACATCTTGATGCCGGCGGCGGCGATCATCGGCGGGATCGAGTTGGAGAACAGATACGGGCGCGAACGCTGGCGCAGCATGGCGATGATTTCCTTCTTGCCGGTGGTGAAGCCACCTACGGCGCCGCCGAAGCTCTTGCCCAGGGTGCCGGTCAGGATTTCGATCTTTCCGCGGAGATTGAAACGTTCGGTGGTACCGCGGCCCGTCTTGCCGACCACGCCGGCCGAGTGGGACTCGTCGACCATCACCATGGCGTTGTACTTGGTGGCCAGGGCGTAGATCTTGTCGAGCGGGGCAACGTTGCCGTCCATCGAGAAGACGCCGTCGGTCACGATGATGCGGTGACGCTGGGCCTGGGCGGTCTTCAGGCAGTTTTCCAGCTCGTCCATGTTGGCGTTGGCGTAGCGGTAGCGCTGTGCTTTGCACAGACGTACGCCGTCGATGATCGAGGCGTGGTTGAGCGCATCGGAAATGATGGCGTCGTGCTCGTCGAGCAGCGGTTCGAAAACGCCGCCGTTGGCATCGAAGCAGGAGGCGTAGAGGATGGCGTCTTCCGTGCCGAAGAATTCGGAGATCTTCTTCTCGAGTTCCTTGTGCAGGTCGCCGGTACCGCAGATGAAGCGGACGGACGACATGCCGTAGCCGTGGGTGTCGAGCGCCTGCTTGGCGGCTTCCACCAGCTGGGCGTTGTTGGCCAGGCCGAGATAGTTGTTGGCGCAGAAATTCAGGACATCCTTGCCGGGCGCCACCTTGATGGCTGCCTGCTGGGCAGACGTGATGACACGTTCTTCCTTGTACAAGCCGGCTTCACGGATGGACTGGAGCTCGGCTTCGAGATACTTTTGAAAATCGTTATACATAGCGTATGGGTATTCAGATAACACAAATATACGAAGATTTGGGTTTTTCAGCAAAAATTACTTACTTTGCAAAATCTTGTCGCAATAGCGGCTTGCATTGATACTATTAACCAAAACCTGTTATTATGGAAGATATTGCTTCGAAAGTTATCTCCATCATCGTCTATAAGCTGGGCGCTGAGGAAAGTGAAGTCACTCCTGCTGCCAGCTTCAAGAATGATCTGGGTGCCGATTCCCTCGACACCGTCGAACTGATCATGGAGTTCGAGAAAGAGTTCAATATCACGATTCCCGACGACGTGGCGGAGAAGATCTCGACCGTTCAGGACGCAATCGACTACATTAAGGAGCACACGGCCGCGTAAGTCTTCGCAGTTGCGCAGCTAAGACCTGAACCACATTTATGGCGAAAAGGGTAGTCATTACAGGTATCGGAACCGTCAACCCGCTGGGAAGCAATGTTGCGGAGTATTTTCAGAACCTGGACCGGGGCGTCAGCGGCGCAAGGCTGATCGACCGTTTCGACACGACCCTTTTCAAGACCAAGTTCGCGTGCCAGATTCCGGACTATGCTCCGGAGCGTTTCCCCGAGGCAATCGACCGCAAGGAGGCTCGGAAGACCGACGCCTTCACGCAATACGCGATGATCGCTGCCACCGAAGCGGTGGCTGACAGCGGCCTGGACCTCGATCGGACCGACCTTCGCCGTATCGGTGTAGTCGTTGGCTCGGGCGTAGGCGGAATCAACACGTACACAGAAGAAATCAAGGACTATTTCGAGAGCGGAAAGCCTCGATTCAGTCCTTTTTTGATTCCCAAATTCATCACCAACATCGCTTCGGGCCACATCGCCATCAAGTTTGGCTTCCGCGGCCCCAATTTCGGTGTTTCCTCGGCTTGCGCCACATCCGCCCACGCCATCCTCACGGCCGCCTCGCAGATCCAGCTGGGCCGTGCCGACGTGATGGTGTCGGGTGGGACCGAGGCGCCGATCTGCATTCCCGGCATCGGCGGTTTCAATTCCGCCCACGCCCTTTCGACCAACAACGAGGAGTACGAAACGGCCTCCCGTCCCTTCGACGGGACCCGTGACGGCTTTGTAATGGGTGAAGGAGCGGCCATCCTCATTGTCGAGGACTATGAGCACGCGCTCCGGCGTGGTGCCCACATCTACGCCGAGATTGCCGGTATCGGCATGACCTGCGACGCGTGGCACATCACTGCGCCGCGGGAAGACGGTGAGAGCGCTGCCGACGCCATGGAGCTGGCGCTCCGTGAGGCTGGACTCACCCCGGCCGACGTCGATTATATCAATGCCCATGGCACATCGACGCCGCTGGGCGACCTGGCCGAGCTGCGTGCCATCCAGCGCGTGTTCGGCGACCAGGCCTACAAAGTCAACATCAGTTCCACCAAATCGATGACAGGCCATTTGATGGGTGCTGCCGGCGCCGTTGAGGCCCTGGCCTGCCTGCACGCCATCCGGGACGGGATTATCCCGCCCACCGTGCATTTCAAGGTCGAGGATCCTGCCATCGATTACCGGCTCAACCTTACGCTCAACGAACCGCAGAAGCGGACGGTGCGGGTGGCCATCAGCAACAATTTCGGATTCGGCGGGCAGAACGCCTGCCTCGCTTTCCGCGCGGTTTAATCTATTTCAGAATGGAATACGTCAGCGTGACGACGGGATGCCGTGGAGCGGCCGTCCCGTTGAGCACCGACTGGTCGTAGTAGAAATAATCGGCGTAGTAATAGGTTTCGCCGTTTGTCGAGTTGTAGTAGGTGATGGTAGGCATCATCCAGAGGTCGTCGGCTGCGGTGATCATGCTGCGGTCGCGGCGGATCAGGTCCTGGATATAGATGCTTACGTTCGAGCGGTACTCGAGTTTCGAGCGGTTGATCATGCCGGTCTCGACGTCGTCGGTCTGATCGATCTCATCGATAGGTGTGTAGCGGATGCGCTTGCCGGCGCCCGTCGCCTTGCGTTTGCAGGGGAAGATGTTGTCGGCGTAGCGTTCCAGTGCGGCTGGGTCACCGTCGTATTCGAAGGGGAAGTTGAAGGTGGCTTTGGCGATAATCAGGCTTTCGACCGGAATCTGCTGGGAAGCCGCCCAGGCATTGATGGCGTCTTTCAGGCGAAGGGCATTGATATGGGGTTTGATGCCGCACAGGCCTTCCATGAAGAGGCCGTCGGCCGGATCGTCGCTTTCCAGGAAGCGAGAGCCTGCCGTACTGACGTTTACACAGTATTTGGCCCCCAGTTGGAAGATGATCGTGTTGGTCTTGCGGTCGCCTTCATCGTCGTCATAATCGTAGGTCAGCGTAAGAGTGGACGCAGAAAGGTCGAACAGGCTGAGGCGTCCGCCTTCCATTCCTTCTTCCGGATCGTCGCAGTGGATATAGAAGCCGGGGAATGCTTTCATGAAGAGGTCCACGCTGTCGTATGTGGATTTCGGGATCTGGAGCAGCCGGCGCCCGATTTCTTCCTTGATCTTCACGGAGTAGCTGTCGCCGCCGGTGTAGACGAAACCGCCCTTGGAGATCACTTCGGGGTCATAGTCCCCGTCTGAAAGGCTGTTGTTGTAGATCAATGTGGAGTCAAGCGCCACGTTCAGCTGGTGGACATAAAAATTCTGGTGGATGTAGCGCTGGGAAGCGTCCATGATCAGGGTTGTGTCGGCCACCAGGTTGAGGGTCAGGCTGCGGACGGTGGGGTTGTGACCGAAGTTGAGGGTGTCGTAGGACGGCGTTACCGACATGGCGGCATCGCTGTGGAACAGGCCGAAGGTGTTGGTGCGGATGGCGCCGACGGTGATGTTCTGCGAGATGGCGGTCTGCAGGCTGTCGGCCATCTTGAGGCTGACAGGCAGGTCGATCGTGGCGGTATGGAGCGTGATATCCTGATTGGCGGGCACCATACTGGAGCCGATGGTGCGGTCGATGGTGATGCAGGAAGCCAGGCAGAAAGCGGTCAGCAGGGCTGCCAGGCCCGGGATAACCCCAGAAAGTCTCATCTTATCTTCTTCTCTTTAACAAGTCGTCGTAAAAATCATTGTATGCGCGCACATAAGGACCACCTTCCTTGCTGATGGGTACGTAGGGCAGGATGGGGAGTTCCCTTTCGCGGGCAAAGGCCTCCAGACGGGGGTCGATGGCCGGGACGCCGGCGATGATGCCGTCCGCATACTGGATGGCCAGTTTCGCAAGATTTATGCCATCGGGCTCGGTGAGGACTGCCG
The DNA here is from genome assembly GCA_947168065.1 of uncultured Bacteroidales bacterium. GTDB lineage: Bacteria > Bacteroidota > Bacteroidia > Bacteroidales > UBA932 > Cacconaster. The sequence goes on along the minus strand of CAMVKH010000007.1, from coordinate 94,689 downwards.
CGTCTTCGGGGCGGAGGGCCTCCACGAGCATCTTGTCGACCACGTTGTCGCTCAGGCGGGCGTCGAGCTTGTCGTTGTAGAGCGAGAGCACCACCTTGGCGTTGGTGAAGATGGGGTCTTCGTGGTAGACTTTCTTCAGATAGACGGGCAGGAAGTGGGAGATCCAGCCCTGGCAATGCACGATGTCGGGTTTCCAGCGGAGCTTCTTCACGGTTTCGAGTACGCCGCGCGCGAAGAAGATGGCCCGTTCGTCGTTGTCTTTGAAATCTTTGCCTTCTGCGTCCTGGTAAACGAATTTGCGATGGAAGTAGTCTTCATTGTCGATGAAGTAGACCTGCATCCTTGCGGATGAGATGGAGGAGACCTTGATGACCAGGGGGCGGTCGGCGTTGTTGATGACCATGTTCATTCCCGAGAGGCGGATGACCTCGTGGAGCTGGTTGCGGCGTTCGTTGATCGTGCCGTAGCGCGGCATGAAGGAGCGTATCTCCTTGCCGCTCTCCTGGATCCCCTGCGGGAGGTACCTTCCCAGCACAGATATGTCTGTTTCAGGCATATAGGGGAAGATCTCGGAGTTCACGAACAGGACTCTTACGGGTTCTTCCATCTTTAAAGTCGTTTTAAGGCAAATTCGATACAAAGGTAACAAAAATTTTTGATTATCTTTGTAACTCCGTCCTGAAAATGGCAACAAAGGGTAAAAATATAGTACACAGACGGTTGATCCGTTCCTACGTCACCTCGGTCATCAGCATCTCGCTGGTGCTCGTGCTGGTGGCCGCCGCGGCCGTCTTCGCGGCCAATGCGGGCGGCGTGGCACGCTGGTTCAAGGAAAACATGGCGGTTTCAGTGCTGCTCAAGCAGTCCACCTCCGAGAAGGAGGGAAAAGCCCTTTCGGAAGAACTGGCCTCCCGCCCGTACGTGAAGGAAAGCCGCTTCATCTCGAAAGAAGAAGGGGCCGAGGAGATGAAAGGCCTGCTGGGCGAAGATTTCCTCTCGGTATTCGAAAGCTCCCCGATCCCCATCTCGATCGACCTGAAGCTCGACGGTGATTTCATCACCCGTGACTCGCTCGAATGGGTCAAGAAAGACCTTCTGGCCAACAAGCACGTCGAAGAGGTGGTCTATCAGGAGACCCTGGTGGAGACGCTCAACGCCAACCTGCGGCGCATCAGCCTGGTGGTCGGCGTGGTGATCCTGCTGCTGCTGGTGATTTCCTTCGCGCTGATCAGCAACACGGTGCGGCTCAACATCTACGCCCGGCGCTTCACCATCCATACCATGAGTCTGGTGGGTGCCAAGCGTTCGTTCATCGCCCGGCCGTTCCTCGTGCAGGCGGCTGTCCAGGGCGCCGTGGCGGGGCTCATCGCCTCGGCCGTGCTCTATGCCCTGATCCGGATCCTCAGCCGTGACTCCGACCTGTTGACACTGATCCTCGACATGCGGCTGGTCTGGGCCGTCCTTGTCGGGACGGTGCTGCTCGGCGTGGCCATCTGCGTGGTCTCGACCCTGATTGTGGTGCGCCGCGTGGCCTATATTTCCAAAGATGATTTGTATTATTAAACCGATAAGCATGGCTGATTTCTCTATGCCTTCCCGAAACGTGCTGATCATCGGCATCGGACTGCTGATGATGGTGCTCGGTTTCGTCCTGATGCTCGGAGGCGGATCCTCCGATCCCAATGTGTTCAATCCCGAAATGTTCAATGCCCGCCGTCTCGTGGTCTCGCCGATTATCATCGTCGCGGGTGTGGGCGTCATCATCTGGGGAATCATGCGCAAACCCCGTGACGAGGAACATCAGGCATGAGCTGGATTGAAGCCATTCTCCTGGGCATCGTCCAGGGACTCACGGAATTCCTGCCCGTGAGCAGCAGCGGCCACCTGGCCATCGGCAAAGCGCTCTTCGGCATCGAGACGGCCGACCTGAGCTTCGAAGTCATCGTGCACGCTGCCACCGTGCTGGCCACCATCGTGGTCTTCTGGAAAGACATCCTGGCCCTGCTGCAGGGATTGTTCAAATTCAAGTTCAACGCCGAGACCCGCTATATCTGCCTGATCCTGCTCTCGATGATTCCCGTTTTCATCGTGGGCATGTTTTTCAAGGACCAGGTCGAGTCGATTTTCGGCAGCGGCCTGCTGGTCGTGGGCTTCGCCCTGTTGGTGACGGCCTTCCTGCTTTTCCTGTCGGAGACGCTGGAAGTGCGCCGCGCCGTCCAAGCCGGGAATGGCGGTGGTCAAGCCGGGAATGGCGGGCAGAAGATGACTTGGAAGTCAGCGCTCTGGATGGGTCTGGCGCAGGCCGTGGCCGTGATCCCCGGCCTTTCGCGCAGCGGCTCGACCATCGCCACCGGTCTGATCTGCGGCGTGAAGAAGGAAGAAGTCACGCGCTTCTCTTTCCTGATGGTCCTCATTCCGATTCTCGGCGAGGCGTTCCTCGACGTGGTGGGCGGCGACTTCGCCCAGAGCAGCGTCGGCGTACTTCCGCTGATTCTCGGTTTCCTGGCGGCTTTCGTGTCCGGCCTGTTCGCTTGCCGCGTCATGATCGCCATGGTCAAGAAGGCGCGTCTGCGCTGGTTCGCGCTCTACTGTGCCATCGTGGGCCTGATCTGCATCGTATCCCATCTGTTCTGATCCGTTATGGCGGAGAGCGGCCGTTATTATTTCGTGTCGGACGTCCACCTGGGCGTCGGCGATCCTGACGGTACGCGTGAGCGCGCGTTCGCGGATTATCTGAGGAGCATACCCGCCGATGCGGAAGGCGTCTTCCTGCTAGGCGACATTTTCGATTTTTGGGTGGACTACCACGATGTGGTTCCGCGCGGCCATGTGCGGGTCCTCTCCGCGCTTCAGGAACTGGCCGACCGCACGGAGGTCTGGTTTTTCCGCGGCAATCACGACTGGTGGGTAAGCGACTATTTCGAGCAGGAACTCGGCGTGCATATCGCCCGGGAGCCGTACCGGGTGATGGACCTGGGCGGGCGCAAGGTCTGTATGGGCCACGGCGACACCCTGGGCTGTCGTGACGCGAAATCCAAGCTCATTTTCTACGTATTCCGCAACAGGGCCTGCATCGCCCTGCTCAAATGCCTGCACCCGCGCTGGGTCTTCTCCCTGGCCCGCGCCTGGTCGGCCCACAGCCGCAGGCGGCATACCGCCCCGCCGCAGCTCGACATCCTGAAGTCCGGCATTTATCAGTTCGCCGATGAATTCGGCAAAGAGCACGACGTGGACCTCTACGTCTTCGGTCACTGGCACGTGGCCGGCCACGTCAAAGTCGAAAGCGGCGGCGAGCTTCATCTGCTCGGCGTCTGGTCAAAGCCCGAAGATACCTTTGTGCTTTAAGGACAGTCCGGGCACAAACAACCGGCAAAATGTGCCCGTTGAAGGATAGAACAGCGTTCGGGGCGCGAATAGGGTCGTTTTTGTGCCCGTAAGTTTAGACCGATTTATCCCGTACGGTTTCCCACTCCGATGACGGCCAGCTTGACGCTCATCGGGCAGCCGCTTTCTCAACAGCCCGCATCACGCGGAGGAAATTGCCGCCCCAGAAGAGTTCGATTTCGCGGTCGGTCCAGCCCCGGCGCATCAGTTCGACGGTGATCATCTTCATCTTGGAGGCATCTTCGAGTTCGTTCATACCGCCGCCGCCGTCAAAGTCGGTGCCGATGCCTACGTACTCCACGCCCACCAGGTTGCGGATGTACTCCACGTGGTCGCAGAAGGTGCCGATGTTGAGTTGGGCGTGGGGCAGCCAGGTGAGGGCCCAGCGTCCCGTCGTAACCTGGATGACACCGCCCTTTGCGGCGATGGCCCGGATCTCGTCGTCCGTCAGGTTGCGCGGGTGGTCTTTGATGGCATAGACGCAGGAGTGCGAGCAGATGACCGGCGCCGTGCTGAGTTCCAGACAGTCGTAGAGCGTGGACGTGGAAGCGTGCGAGCAGTCCACGATGACGCCCAGGCGGTTCATCTCGCGCACGAGTTCCTTGCCGAAGGGCGAGAGGCCGCCCCAGGTGTTTTTCGGGTATCGCGACGCGTCGCAGATGTCGTTGTCGTAGTTGTGCGAGAGGGTGATGATGCGCGTTCCCAGATCATAGAAGTCCTGGAGTTTGCCCAGGTCCTGCCCGATGGGATAGCCGTTCTCCAGGCCCATCACCAGACTCAGCCGGTGCCGCTTCTTGTTCTTGACGATGTCGTCTGCACAGAGGGCGATGCGGGCCTCGCGCGGGCGGGCTTCAATATAGGCGCGGATGGCTTTCATCTTGTCGATGGCCCAGACATAGGCCGAGTCTCGGGACGCGTCTTCGAGCGGACCCTGGTCCACGAAGATCGGGTAGAAGCAGCAGTCCACACGCCCGGCGCGCAACTTGGCGAAATCGGCCTGGACCTTCGACAGGTCCACGTCCGGCTTGACCAGCTCCAGCGCCGTATCCGTATGCGTGTCGATGGAAATGATCTTGTTGTGCAGTTTTTCAGCCCGCTTGAGCAGCGCGGCCGTTTCGTCCTGCTGGACGGTGAAGCCCAGCGCCGCGAAGAGCAGCAGGGCCGGAATGAGCGGGAGGTATCTTTTCATTTTATCCACCATTTCAAACGATTGGCAAGGAAGAGGATCAGCAGCGAGAGCACCAGGCAGCCCAGCATCAGCCAGAGGCCCTGCCCCGCTGCGAAGAGGATGGGCACGAAGGTGATGAGCAGGATTTCGACCGGTGCGCAGGGGAGATAGGCCAGCGCGTAGTCGTCCATCGCCTTGCTCTGCATCTTCGGATCGACGATGCGCAGCAGGGCGATGCCCATGGCCATCGTGCCGGTCCACCAGCCCCAGGCGAAGATCGACTTCTCGAACCAGTCCTTGCGGTTGAGGTGCCGGCCGAAATAGAAAACCGTGAATACGGTGACGCCGATGCCGACGACAGTCAGTACGATCAGCGGCCAGGCATATTTGACTACCACGCTGAGTTTGATGGAGGCTACGCCGCAGGCCACCAGCAGGTCGGTGGCCGAGCTGCTGATGCCGCTCGTGGTCTTGGGGTCGATATAGGTTGCAGCGCCTGCCTTGTTGAAGCACAGCTTGATGAGCATGCCCACGACGAAAGCGCAGCTGAAGACCGGCAGTTCCAGCGCGGGCCACAGCATTTTGACCCCCTTGCTCATCAGGTAGCCGCCGAAGGCAGAGACGACCACCAGGGAAAGATGGAAGACGTGGGAATCGATCGAGATGGGAGATGTCGTGCCTACGGCGGTCGGTTCACGCTTCTCTTTGGGCAGCAGGCCGCTGCGGTATTCGTCGGGAAGGTCGCTGAAATCGGCGATGTAGGAAGTCTGCCCCTTGCGTGTAGCCAGCTTGATAAAGAGCAGGCCGCCGAGGATGGCTACGACCACGCCGATGGTAGCCGTGGTCATACCGAGGCTCGTGGCTTCGTCCCAGCCCAGGCCGTCGAAGGCCGAGCCGATGGCGGCGGCGGTGCCGTGTCCGCCGTAGAAGCCTGTCGGAAGCATCACGCCGAAAGCTGGATGGAGCTGCGGCCAGATGAGGCGGAGTACCAACAGTCCGAAGAGACCCATCACCGCCCACTGGAACAACATGCCGAACTGTGAGAAAGCCCACATCGGTCCCACGCGCCGGGCCACTTCCTTGACTTTGAAACTGGGCGAGGAGAGCGGCAGCGCGCCGAAGACCACGGCGATCAGGATGGCGGCGTAGGTGCTGATATTGCCCGAGAGCGGAAGCCAGCCCAGACCGTTCGGCCCGAAGGCCAGGCCCAGGATGCCGGCCAGCAGGCTCGGCGGGATGAAAAGTTTCTGGATCAGGCGGATCTTGACGCGCAGGAATTTCCCGATAAGCAGGAGGCCGCAGATGATTCCCATGTCGGAGAACAGGGTCCACGGCGTGAAATTTGCAAGGTCGAACATCGGCAGAGGCGGTTTATCTTTCAAAATTAACGATTTTTCGGAAAGAATCCTACCTTTGCGCCGTGAAAATGATCAGAAAGGCGGTTTATCTCCTGACGATGGCGTTGCTCTCCGCCATGACCTTCCTTCCCTCCCGGGCGCAGGACCGGCGGGAACTGAAGGTGATGGAATACTATATCTACAAGGGCGACACCATCTACGTCGATGAACTGCCGCCCGCCGTCATCCACCCCCGCCAGACCATGAGCCACCGCGACTGGGTGAAGTATTACAAGCGGGTCCACAACTTCAGCAAATCCTATCCCTATGCGCTGATGGTTTCCCGCGTCATCAAGGAGACCGACAGCATCTTCGTCGCCGACAACTACACGCGCCGCCAGCAGGACAAGTACCTGAACAAGATGAAGGAAGACCTGCTCAAGGACTTCGATCCCGTGTTCCGCAAGCTCACCCTCAAGCAGGGCCTGATGATGATCCGGCTCATCGACCGCGAGTGCGGCCAGACGCCCTATTACATTCTCAAGCGCTACCTGGGCGGGGCGACCGCCGGCTTCTGGCAGGGTGTGGCCAAGATGTTCAAAGGCAATCTCAAGCAACCTTACGACCGTTTCGGCGAAGACAAGGACCTCGAGGAACTGGTGGGCTACTGGCACCGGGGCGAATTCGACGACCTCTACTGGATGGTCTTCGGCAAACCCGCTCCCGAAGTCATCATTCCCGACCGATTCAAAGACGTCTACAAGCCCGCGAAGAAGAAATGATGCGCGCGGTCGAAAATGCGAGTAAAATTTAGTTTTTAGGTTCGGCTAAGTACCTGCTCTCTCAGGAAGTTAAGTACCAAAATTTTTTGTCGAAAATTTCGCAAAAGTTTTTGGTATTTGAATTTTTTGTGTACCTTTGCAACCCTGTGTCTTATGCCTGAAGTGTGCTAAGACGCTGACAAACAGAAGTTTAAGGTATTATTAAAGTAATAAGGCTATGTTACAACCTAAGAAAACAAAGTTCAGAAGACAGCAGAAAGGCCGCATGAAAGGCATCGCCCAGCGTGGCAGCCAGTTGGCATTCGGTTCTTTCGGAATCAAGACGATGGAGAGTTGCTGGCTCACCGGTCAGCAGATCGAGGCCGCCCGTCAGGCTGTCGTCCGTTACATGAAGCGTGAAGGTAAGATCTGGATCCGCGTATTCCCCGACAAGCCCTACACCAAGAAACCGGCTGAGGTCCGTATGGGTAAGGGTAAAGGTAATCCCGAAGGCTTCGTGGCCCCCATCACCCCGGGTCGCATGATCATCGAGGCCGAAGGTGTTCCGATGGAGATCGCCAAGGAAGCGCTCCGTCTCGGCGCCCAGAAGCTCCCCGTCACCACCAAGTTCGTCGTCCGCAGGGACTATGTCGAATAATCAAAGCAGAGTAGACCATGAAAAGAAAAGAAATCGAAGAGATGGCAGTCAAAGACCTGCGCGAGCGTCTCGAGGTTGAGAAGCAGAATCTCAACAAAATGAAGATGAACCACGTGATCTCTCCGCTGGAAGACACCTCCGTCATCAAGAAAGCCAAAGCTGACGTGGCCCGCATGATGACTGTCCTCGCAGAAAAAGAGAAACAGAACTAAAATAGAAATTGTCCCATGGAAAGAAATCTTCGTAAAGAAAGAATCGGCATCGTGGTCAGCAACAAGATGGATAAGTCTATTGTAGTTGCTGTCAAGACCAAGGAGAAACATCCGATCTACGGCAAATTCGTGAACAAGACCACGAAATTCGTCGCCCAGGATGACAAGAACGAGTGCAGCGAAGGCGATACCGTGCGCATCATGGAAACCCGCCCGCTGAGCAAGACCAAACGCTGGAGATTAGTAGAAATCGTAGAAAAAGTCAAATAACATGATACAGCAAGAATCACGTTTGTTGGTGGCTGACAACTCGGGTGCGAAAGAAGTTCTCTGCATCCGCGTCCTCGGTGGTACCCGCCACCGCTATGCCACTGTCGGCGACAAGATCGTCGTCGCCGTCAAGAGCGCCATTCCGGGCGGCAACGCCAAGAAGGGCTCTGTTTCCAATGCGGTCGTCGTCCGCACCAAGAAGGAAATCCGCCGTCCCGACGGTTCCTATATCCGCTTCGACGACAACGCCTGCGTGCTGCTGACCAAGCAGGACGAGGTGGTGGGCACCCGCATTTTCGGTCCCGTGGCCCGCGAGCTGCGCGACAACTATATGAAAATCGTTTCACTGGCCCCTGAAGTGTTATAAGGAGGAAGAAACAATGGCAAAATTGCATATCAAAAAAGGCGATATGGTCTACGTGAACGCAGGCAACGACAAGGGTAAGACCGGCAAGGTCCTGGCTGTGGATACGGAGAACAACCGCGCCATCGTTGAAGGAGTCAACATGGTCAGCAAGCATACCAAACCCAATTCCAAGAACCCGCAGGGCGGCATTGTCAAGAAGGAAGCCGGCGTGCACGTGTCCAACCTCCAGGTCGTCGACCCCGTCAAGGGCGGCGCCACGAAGATCGGCCGTCGCATGGGCGAAAAGGGCAAACTCGTACGCTACGCGAAAAAATCAGGTGAGGAGATCAAGTAATGGCAAAGAAAGAAAAAGCAGCAGCAGTACCGCAGGGTCCCACCATGGCCCAGATCGGTTACGTCCCTTCCCTTCAGAAGAAGTATAAGGAAGAGATCGTGGACAAGTTGATGAAGGAATTCAAGTATTCCACCGTGATGCAGGTTCCCAAGCTGACCAAGATCACCGTCAACCAGGGCATCGGCAGCGCGACCCAGGACAAGAAACTGGTCGAGGTCGCCCAGCAGGAGCTCACCACCATCACCGGACAGAAAGCGGTCCAGACCGTGTCCCGTAAGGACATCTCCAACTTCAAGCTCCGCAAGGGCATGCCCATCGGCGTGAAAGTCACCCTGCGCGGCATCCGCATGTATGAGTTCCTCGAGCGTCTGATCGCCGTCTCCCTGCCGCGTATCCGCGACTTCAAGGGTGTCTCCGAGAACTTCGACGGCCGTGGCAACTACACCCTCGGCGTGAAGGAGCAGATTATCTTCCCGGAAATCGACATCGACAAGATCACGAAAGTCATGGGTATGGAGATCACCTTCGTCACCACCGCCAACAAGGACGAGGAAGCCTTCGCTCTTCTGCGCGAATTCGGTATACCTTTCAAGAATATCAAACACAATAATTAATACTTAAGGTATGGCAAAAGAATCGATGAAGGCACGTGAAGTCAAACGTGCGAAGATGTGTGCCAAGTATGCTGAGAAACGCAAAGCCTTGAAAGAAGCCGGCGACTGGGCCGCTCTGGACAAGCTTCCGAAGAACAGCTCTCCGTGCCGCCAGCACAACCGCTGCTCCATCACGGGCCGTCCGAAGGGTTACATGCGCTATTTCGGCATCAGCCGCATCCAGTTCCGCGAAATGGCCTCCAAGGGTCTGATCCCGGGCGTCAAGAAGGCTAGCTGGTAGAAATACATTCACTTAATTAATAACACATTGGATATCGGGCGTCGCGCAAAGGCTTTTTCCGAGTGACGCCGGGAATTCACAAAAACGAAAGAAAATGACTGATCCAATTGCAGATTATCTGACAAGAGTTCGCAATGCCTATCTCGCAGGTCACAAGACCGTCGAGGTTCCGGCATCGAAAATGAAGGTCGAGATCACCCGCATTCTCCACGAGAAGGGTTACATCCTGGCCTACAAAGTCGTTGAGGGGAAACCCTGCAACACCATCAAGATGGCGCTCAAGTACCATCCGGAGACCAAGAAGGCAGCTGTCAAGAAGCTCATCCGCGTCAGCTCCCCGGGTCTGCGTACGTACACCGACGTGGAGAACATGCCGCGTGTGCTCAACGGACTGGGTATCGCCATCCTTTCCACTTCCAAGGGTATTGTCACGGACAAGGAGGCGCGCAACCTCAATGTCGGTGGTGAAGTAATTTGCTACGTGTACTAATTGTTAACAATCAAAATTCAAGCATAATGTCAAGAATCGGAAAATTACCTGTAAACCTGCCCTCGGGTGTCGCCGTCTCTGTGAGCGACGACCACGTCGTCACGGTGAAAGGCCCGCTCGGAACGCTGTCCCAGAAGATTGATCCGGACATCGAAGTTTCCGCAGATGGGGGTGTTCTTACAGTTAAACGTCCTACAGATCAACCTCGCCACCGTTCGATGCACGGCCTCTATCGTGCCCTGATCCATAACATGGTCGTGGGTGTTTCTGAAGGTTACACTGTCAAGCAGGAGCTCATCGGTGTCGGTTACCGTGTCGAGGTCAAAGGCCAGATCGTGGTCTTCAGCCTCGGTTATTCGCACGACATCCAGTTCTGCCTCCCCAATGAGGTGAAGGCTGAAGCCGAGCCCGTGAAGAAGGGTCAGAATCCCGTTTTGGTTTTGAAGAGCGCTGACAAGCAGCTGCTCGGTATGGTTGCCGCCAAGGTCCGCTCGCTGCGCAAGCCTGAGCCGTACAAGGGCAAGGGTATCAAGTTCGTCGGCGAACAGCTCCGTCGCAAGGCCGGCAAGAGTGCTTCTGCTAAATAATAGGAGATCAAGTTATGGCATTGACTAAATTAGAAAGAAGAGAACGCATCCACAACCGCATCCGCAAGGTCGTCAACGGTACGGCCGAGCGTCCGCGTCTGGTGGTGTTCAGAAGTAATAAACAGATCTACGTCCAGGTAGTGGACGACACCAAGGGCGTGACCCTGGTTTCCGCAGCGTCCAACGACAAGGCGCTCGTCGAGTCCTGCAAGGGCAAGACCGGTACGGAAGCCGCCGCCATCGTCGGCAAGGCAATCGCAGAGCGCGCACTTGAGAAAGGGATCTCCACCGTCGCTTTCGACCGCGGAGGTTACCTCTATCACGGAAGAGTTAAAAGTTTGGCAGAAGCTGCCCGCGAGGGTGGCCTTAAATTCTAAGTGCTATGGCAGATATCAATGTTAAGAAAGTCAAGACGACGGACCTCGAACTCAAGGACCGTCTGGTAGCCGTCCAGCGCGTGACCAAGGTCACCAAGGGTGGACGCCACTTCAGCTTTGCTGCCATCGTGGTGGTCGGCGACGAAAATGGTGTCGTGGGCTACGGCCTTGGAAAGGCAAACGAGGTTACCACCGCCATCTCCAAGGGTATTGAAGATGCGAAGAAGAACCTTGTCCGCATCCCGCTCAGCAAGCAGACCATTCCGCACGAGCAGGCAGCCAAATTCGGCGGCGCCCGCGTGTTCATGAAACCCGCTGCCCCCGGTACCGGTGTGAAGGCCGGTGGTGCTATGCGTGCCGTCTTCGAGTCGGTAGGCATCCACGACGTCCTCGCCAAGAGCAAGGGCAGCTCCAACCCGCACAACCTGGTCAAGGCAACCGTCGCCGCGCTGACTGAAATGCGCGACGCCTACACCGTGGCCGGCCTGCGCGGCATCCCTATGAACAGAGTATTTAACGGTTAAGGAGGGATTTGAAATGGCAAAAGTGAAACTTACGCAGATCAAGAGCAAGAGCGGCGCTACCAAGCGTCAGATTGCCAACCTCACCTCGCTCGGTATCCACAAGATGCACCAGAGTGTCATCGTGGAACTCACCCCGGTTACCCAGGGTATGATCGAGCGGGTCGCCCACCTGGTTACCTGTGAACCCGTTAACGAATAGGAGAAATTGCGATGAAACTTCATAATCTTACCCCTGCAAAAGGTTCCGTGAAATCGGAGAAACGCGTCGGCCGTGGCCCGGGTTCGGGTCTTGGCAAGACGGCGGGCCGTGGCAGCAACGGTGCGAAATCCCGTTCCGGTTATGCCCGCAAGATCGGTTTCGAAGGCGGTCAGATGCCTATCCAGCGCCGTCTTCCGAAGTTCGGTTTCAAGAATCACAACAGAGTTGAATACAAGGCCGTCAACCTTTCTGCCCTGCAGACGATCAGCGAGCGCTACAATCTCACTGCCATCGACGTCGACGTCCTGATGAATGCCGGTCTGGCCTCCAAGGGCGACCTGGTCAAGATCCTCGGCAACGGGGAACTGACCGCGAAGCTCGACGTGACGGCGGATGCATTCTCGGCTACGGCTATCAAGAAGATCGAAGAAAAAGGCGGAACCGTCACCAAACTCTAAACCCCGGAGGGCCTTATGAAAAGATTTTTTCAAACAATAGCCAACATGTTCAAGATCGAGGATCTCCGCAAGCGGTTGATCTATACCTTCTTGTTGATCGTTGTCTATCGTCTCGGCAGCTACATCGTGATCCCTGGCATTGACGCCACCCAGATCGCTGCCCTGCAGCAACGCTCCACGGAAGGCCTGGTCGGTCTGTTGAACATGTTCTCCGGCGGTGCCTTCGGCAACGCTTCCATCTTTGCGTTGGGCGTGATGCCCTACATCTCCGCTTCCATCGTGATCCAGCTCCTGGGCGTCTTCCTTCCGTCCTTCCAGCGCCTCCAGCGCGAAGGCGAAAGCGGACGTCGCAAGATGAATCAATACACCCGTTACCTTACGATTGCGATCCTGGCGATCCAGGGCCCCGCGTATGTCGCGAGCCTTCGTTCGACCCTGCCCCCCGAGGCGTTCGTCACCACGATGAACGGCTGGTGGTACGGTGTCTTCGCCACGCTGATCCTGATCGGTGGTACGATGTTCGTCATGTGGTTGGGTGAAAGAATTACAGACCGCGGCATTGGTAATGGTATTTCCCTGATCATCATGATCGGTATCATCGCCCGTCTCCCGCAGGCCCTTTGGATCGAGATCACCGATAAGTGGACGACCAGCCTGGGTGGCATGCTTGTGCTTGTCATCGAGCTTGTGATCCTCTTCCTGGTGTTCGTCGGTACGATCGCGCTGGTGCAGGCGGTGCGCAAGATCCCCGTGCAGTATGCCAAACGTATCGTGGGCAACAAGCAGTATGGCGGTGTCCGTCAGTACATCCCGTTGAAGCTGAATGCGGCAGGTGTGATGCCGATCATCTTCGCGCAGGCACTGATGCTCTTCCCGCTCATCTTCCAGGGCTTCAACGCTACGAAAGGCCTTGCTGCTGTAATGGGCAACACCAACGGTTTCTGGTACAACTTCGTCTATGCCATCATGGTCATCCTGTTCACGTATTTCTACACCGCTATTACGGTGAACCCGACCAACATGGCAGAGGAAATGAAGAAGAACGGCGGTTTCATTCCGGGTTGCAAGCCCGGCAAGAAGACGGCCGAGTACATCGACGCCGTGATGTCGCGTATCACGCTTCCCGGTTCCATCCTGCTGGCCCTTGTCGCCATCCTTCCCGCTTTCGCGCGTATGCTTGGCGTCAACTCGCAGTTCGCACCTTTCTACGGCGGCACCTCGCTGCTGATCCTTGTGGGTGTGATCCTCGATACGCTCCAACAGATCGAGAACCACTTGCTCATGCGTCACTACGACGGTCTGATGAAGACGGGACGTCTCAAGGGCCGTTCGGGTATGTAATTTTGATAGATTCTTTCACATGATCAGACTTAAATCCGAAGAAGAGATCGGCCTGCTTAAGGAGAACGCCCTGATGGTGTCCAAGACACTGGCAGAGGTCGGCCGTCATATCGAGCCGGGTATCACTACCAAGGAGCTCGACGTGATTGCCGAGAAGTACATCCGTTCCCTCGGGGCAGTTCCCGGATTCCTCGGTTACGACGGATTCCCCGCAACGCTCTGCCTGTCGGTCAACGACGTGGTGGTGCACGGCTTCCCCTCCGCTTACAAGCTCAAGGAAGGCGACATCGTCTCGGTCGACTGCGGCACGGTCTATGGGGGATTCTACGGCGATTCGGCCTACACCTTCCCGGTCGGGAAAGTGGACGCCCGCACGCAGCAGCTGCTCGATGCCACCAGACAATCGCTGGAGAAAGGCATCGAACAGGCTGTGGCGGGAAACCGCACGGGCGACATCGGCGAAGCCGTCCAGTCGTATTGCGAGGCACTCGGCTTCTCCGTCGTCAGGGAGATGGTCGGACACGGCATCGGTCGCGATATGCACGAGAGCCCGGAAGTCCCCAACTACGGACGGCGCGGTCATGGTGTCAAGCTCCACGAGGGCATGGTCATCTGCATCGAGCCGATGATCAACGCCGGCCGGAAGGAAGTCTATCTCGACGAAAACGGATGGGCCGTGCATACGGCCGACGGCGCGAAGTCTGCCCATTTCGAGAAGACGGTCGTCGTCCGCCACGGCAAGGCCGAAGTTCTGACAACTTTTGAATTTATTGAAAAAGACAAGCGTTAAACCATACGATTTCAATATATGCCGAAACAGTCTGCAATAGAAAAAGAAGGTACCATTATCGAGGCCCTGTCGAACGCGATGTTCCGCGTCGAACTCGACAACGGCCACGTGATCATCGCCCATATCTCGGGCAAGATGCGTATGCACTACATCCGGATACTCCCGGGAGACAAGGTGAGGGTCGAAATGTCCCCGTATGATTTGACAAAAGGAAGAATATCTTTCAGATACAAATAAAAACTTACAACAATGAAAGTAAAGACATCCATTAAGAAGCGTAGTGAGGATTGCAAGATCGTAAAGCGCAAAGGCCGCTTGTATGTCATTTGCAAGAAGAATCCGAAATTCAAGATGCGCCAGGGATAATCTTTTAATTTGTAAACAAATAAAGTAAAAAATAGATTATGGCACGTATAGCCGGTGTAGATTTACCCAACAACAAGCGTGGAGTCATAGGTCTGACCTATATCTACGGAATCGGCCGCAGTTCCTCCGAGAAGATCCTTGGGACGCTGAACATCAATCCCGACATCAAGGTCAAGGATTGGAACGACGAGCAGATTGCTGCAATCCGTACGATGATTGCAAATGAGTTCAAGATCGAGGGCGAACTCCGTTCCGCCACTCAGTTAAACATCAAACGACTGATGGATATCGGCTGCTATCGCGGCATCCGTCACCGTCTGGGGCTTCCTGTCCGCGGTCAGAGCACCAAGAACAACGCCCGTACGCGTAAAGGCCGCAAGAAGACCGTGGCCAACAAGAAGAAAGCAACGAAATAAGGTTTAGATTATGGCAAAGAAAACTACAACAAGCAAGAAAAGGGTTGTCAAGGTTGACGCTTATGGTCAGGCCCATATTTCGTCCACTTTCAACAACGTCATCGTTACCCTGACCAACAGCACGGGTCAGGTGATCAGCTGGTCGTCCGCCGGTAAGATGGGCTTCCGTGGTTCGAAGAAGAACACGCCCTATGCCGCGCAGGTCGCTGCCCAGGATTGCGCGAAGGTCGCCTACGACCTCGGTCTGCGCAAGATCAAGGCTTATGTCAAGGGTCCGGGTGCCGGTCGCGAATCCGCCATCCGCACGCTCCACGGAGCAGGCATCGAGGTCACCGAGATCATCGACGTCACCCCGCTTCCGCACAATGGTTGCCGCCCGAAAGGCCGTCGCAGAGTCTAACGTTTAAAAGCATTTGAATCATGGCAAGATATACTGGTGCGAAAACCAAGATTGCCCGTAAGTTCGGTGAACCGATCTACGGCCCTGACAAATATTTTGAAAAGAAGAACTACCCTCCGGGACAGCACGGCCTGGCCAAGAAGCGCAAGAAGACTTCCGAGTACGGCATCCAGCTGGCTGAGAAGCAGAAGGTGAAATATACCTACGGTGTGCTCGAGCGTCAGTTCCGCAACCTCTACGGCAAGGCCAACCGCATGAAAGGCCGTACCGGCGAGAACCTGCTGATGCTTCTGGAGTCCCGTCTGGACAACCTGGTGTACCGTATGGGTATCGCCCCTTCCCGCGCCGCTGCCCGTCAGCTGGTCACCCACTGCCACATCACGGTCAACGGTGAGGTGTGCAACATCCCCTCGACCATCGTCAAGACCGGTAGCATCGTGGGCGTCCGCGAGCGCTCGAAGAGCCTCGAGGTGATCCAGGACAGCCTCAATGCCTCGTCCGGCAAGTATCCCTGGCTTGAATGGGATGCTGCCAAGTGCGCCGGCAAATTCGCCAGCCTGCCTGAGCGCAGTGAGATTCCTGAAACCATCAACGAACAGTTGATCGTCGAGTTGTACTCCAAGTAAAATTCAAAGAAATGGCCATTTTAGCATTCCAGAAACCGGACAAGGTGATCATGCTCGACGCGAGCGAGACCTTTGGTCGTTTCGAATTCCGGCCGCTCGAGCCCGGATACGGAATCACCATCGGCAATGCGCTGCGCCGCATCCTGCTCTCTTCGCTGGAGGGCTTCGCCATCACCTCGATCCGCATCGAAGGTGTCGCCCACGAGTTCGACACCATCCCCGGCGTGATCGAGAGTGTGATCGACATCGTACTCAACCTCAAGCAGGTCCGCTTCAAACGGATGATCGAGGATGTCGACAGCGAGTCTGCCACCATTACGGTGACCGGCAAGCAGGAATTCACCGCTGAGGATATTTCCAAGAATCTGTCTTCCTTCAAGGTCCTCAACCCCGACCTTCACATCTGCTCGATGGAGCCGACGGTGAAACTGGTCATGGATCTGCGGATCGGAAAGGGCCGGGGCTACGTTCCGGCTGACGAGAACAAAGTCGAGCTCGCCCCTGTGGACACCATCGCCATCGACTCGATCTTCACGCCGATCAAGAATGTGAAGTATACGGTCGAACCCTGGCGTGTCGAGCAGAAGACTGACTACGAGAAGCTCAACCTCGAGATCACGACCGACGGATCGATCCATCCGAAGGAAGCGCTCAAGGAAGCAGCCAAGATCCTGATCTACCACTTCATGCTCTTCTCCGACGAGAAGATCACGCCGGAAACGCCCGTCGAGGTCGACAGCAAGGAACTCGATGAAGAAGCACTGCGCATGCGCCACCTGCTTCTGACCAAGCTTTCCGACATGGAGCTTTCCGTCCGGGCACTCAACTGTCTGAAGGCGGCCAATATCGACACGTTCGCAGACCTGGTCTCCCACCAGCGGGGTGAGCTGATGAAGTTCCGCAACTTCGGCAAGAAGTCGATGAATGAAATCGAAACGCTCATCGAGAAGGTGAAACTGGGCTTCGGCATGGATGTCACCAAGTATGGCATCGAGCCGAAACCGAAGGTCGAGGAATCCGAGACTGCAAGCGATACAGAAAACGAAACAGAAACGATTGAAACTGAAATAGAAGATTATGAGGCATAATAGGGCAATTAATCATTTGGGCCGTCAGAGTGGCCACCGCAAGTCGATGCTCGCCAACATGGCGTCTTCCCTGATTCTCAACAAGCAGATCGAGACGACGGTTGTCAAGGCTAAGGCGCTGCGCATGTACGTGGAACCGCTCATCACCAAATCGAAAGAAGATACAACGCATTCCCGCCGCATCGTTTTCAGCTACCTGAAGCAGAAAGAGGCCGTCAGCGAGCTCTTCCGCGTCGTCGCGCCGAAGATCGCCGACCGTCCCGGCGGATACACCCGCATCGTCCGCACCGGCTTCCGCGTGGGTGACGCCGCCGACATGGCCATCATCCAGCTGGTAGACTTCAGCGATGCCGCCGCCGCTCCCGAGAAGGAGACCAAGCGTACGACCCGCCGCAGCGGCGCCAAGAAGGCCGCCGCCGAAGGTGCAGAGCCGGCCAAGAAGACCGTCTCCCGCAAGGCGAACTCTCCCAAGGCAGCGAACGAAAACGTTACGAAAGCCGCTCCCGCCGCCCGCAAGGTCCAGGCTCCCCGCAAGTCCGGCAATTCGTAAGAAACTGGAGGGTAACACCCTCAATAACAGGTCTATTTGCAATCTTGCCCACCTGTCCGACAGGTGGGCAAGATTGCGTTAGCGGTTGACGATCTGTGATTTAGGCTCCAGCCGGCAGTTGATCCTTATTTGGCTGCGGGTTCGTGCTTGTACTTGAAGACGATCGCGAAGAGGAGGGCCAGGACCAGGGCGAAGCCGGCAAAGATGTACCAGGCGGAGGACCAGCCGGCCATCAGGTCGGTGAATTCGGTGCGGCCGGCGGTGAAGCGGTTGACCACGGCCTGTGCGCAGAGTGAGCCGATCGACGCGCCGAGGCCGTTGGTCATCATCATGAAGACGCCCTGGGCGCTGGAGCGGATGCTTTCGTCGGTGTTCTGGTCCACGAAGAGCGAGCCGCTGATGTTGAAGAAGTCAAAGGCTACGCCATAGACGATCATCGAGAGGATGAACAGCACCAGGCCGAAACCCGTGGGGCTGCCGGCGCCCAGGAAGGCGAAGCGCAGGAACCAGGCGAAGAACGAGATGAGCATCACCTTCTTGATACCGAACTTCTTCAGGCAGAAGGGGATGAGCAGAATGCAGAGCGTCTCGGACACCTGCGAGATCGACGACAGGAACACGTTGTTGCGCACGGCGAAGGCGTTTGCATATTCCGGCGACTGGCCGAAGGCGTCGAGATACGGGGTGGCGAAGCCGTTGGTCACCTGGAGGCACATGCCCAGCAGGAAGGAGAAGATGAAGAAAATGCACATCTTCGAATCCTTGAACAGGGTGAAGGCACGGAGGCCGAAAGTATCCACGAACGAGGCGGATTTTTTCTCGCGGCTCACCGGGCAGTCCGGCAGGGTGAACGCATAGATGCCCAGGATGACGCCCCAGACTGCGGAGACGAAGAGCTGGTTGTGGTCGTTCTTGAATCCGGTGAAGTTGACGATCCACATCGAGAGGATGAAGCCGATGGTTCCGAAAACACGGATTGGCGGGAAATCCTTCACCGTATCCATCCCGGCCCGCGTCAGCGCATTGTAGGAAACGGAATTGCCCAGTGCGATGGTCGGCATGAAGAAGGCCACGCCCAGAGTGTACCAGGGGAAGATCTGGCCGAAGGTGACCTCGCCGCCATACTTCATGCCCACGTATCCGGCGATGGCCATGAACAGGGCGGAGAGCAGGTGGCAGATGCCCAGCAGTTTCTGAGCCGGGACCCAGCGGTCGGCCACGATGCCCATGAGCGTCGGCATGAAGAGCGAGATGATGCCCTGCACCGCGAAGAACTGACCGATCTTGGCGCCCATGCCCACGCGGCCGAGGTAGATGCCCAGCGAGCACAGGTACGCCCCCCAGACCGCGAAGATCAGGAAGTTCATCACGATCAGTCTGATTTTGAGATTCGATTGGGAATTCATAGGTTATGCTGTTTAAATGACTATTTCGGAGCGAGCTTGTAGAGGACGGCGGCCACGCAGGCAAAGATGATGTTGGGCATCCACATGGCCAGGACGGGGCTCATGACGCCCTTGAAGACGAACATCTGGCTGAAGCGCATGAACAGGATGTAGAGGAAGCTCAGCGCCAGGCCGATACCGATGTTCAGACCCAGTCCGCCGCGCTTCTTGCGCGAAGAAAGCGATACGGCGATGACCGTCAGCACAAAGGCCGAGAAGGGCATCGCGTAGCGGTTGTTCTTCTCGATGAGCGCGCGTTTGACCAGGTCGTCGCCGCGCATCTTCTGGATGGCGATCAGTTCGTCGAGGTCCTTGCCGGGCAGCGATTCGACGGCGTTCTTGCGCCGATAGAAATCTTCGATGGTCAGGTTGATGACCGTGTCGATCTGCTTGCCCGTGCGGACGACCTCCGATTCGCCGTAGAAATCGCGGATAAAGTAGTTCTTCAGTTTCCAGCCGCCCATCGTGGAGTCCCAGGCGGCCGATTCGGCCGAAAGTTTCGATACGACCTTGCCGTCCTCGATGTGCTCGAGGGTGAACTTGTAGGCGGTGTTGGCCCAGCGGCTGAACTGCTCGATATAGACGAATTCACCCGGCGACAGCTGGTAGTGGATGTTGCGCTGGCTGTCGGCCGCGATCTGCTGTTTCTTGATATACTTGTCTTCGAAGTCGAGCCGGTTCTGGTTGACCGAGGGGATGACATAGAGACTCAGGACCAGCGAGAGCAGGGCGATCACGCCGGCCGAGAACATATAGGGCGCCATCAGCCGGCGGAAACTGATGCCGCTCGAGAGCATGGCCACGAATTCGCTGTTCTGCGCCAGCTTCGAGGTAAAGAAGATGGCCGATATGAACACGATCAGCGGGCTGAAGCTGTTGACGATCCAGGGGATGAAGCCGGCGTAGTAGTCGAAGACGATCTCCTTGAGCGGAACCTTGCCCACGAATTTGTCGATCTTCTCGCTCAGGTCGAAGATCACCACGATGGCCACGGCGATCAGGATCGTGAACACGAAAGTCCCGAGGAACTTCTTGATGATGTAGCGGTCGAGGATCTTGACGTGCGGGGTATTCATGGATCAGAGCTTGACATCGAGTTTGCGGACCATGGCTTCCTTCCACGAGGCGAAGTCGCCGGCGGCGATGTGGGCGCGGGCCTGGTCGACCAGGTGCAGGTAGAAGGCCAGGTTGTGCTGGCTGGCGATCTGGGCGGCAAGAATCTCGCCGGCCACGAACAGGTGCCGCAGGTAAGCCTTGGTGTAGGTGTGGTCCACAAAAGACGTTCCATTCGGGTCGAGCGGCGAGAAGTCGTCGGCCCACTTGCGGTTCTTGATGTGGATGATGCCTTCACTGGTGAAGAGCATGGCGTTGCGCCCGTTGCGGGTGGGCATCACGCAGTCGAACATGTCCACGCCACGGGCAATGCCCTCGAGCAGGTTGACGGGCGTGCCCACGCCCATCAGGTAGCGGGGTTTGTCCTGCGGCAGGGTGGGATGCAGGAGTTCCAGCATCTCGTACATCTTTTCGGTGGGTTCGCCCACGGCCAGCCCGCCGATGGCGTAGCCTTCGCGGTTGAACTGCAGGGCGTGTTCCACGGCCCGCAGGCGCAGGTCGGGATAGACGCAGCCCTGGACGATGGGGAAGAAGGTCTGGCTGTAGCCGTAGAGGGGTTCCGTCTCGTCGAAATGGCGGATGCAGCGCTCCAGCCAGCGCTGGGTCAGGCCTAGCGACTTTTCGGCGTAGCGGAAATCGGCGTCGCCGGGGCAGCATTCGTCGAGCGCCATGACGATGTCGGCACCGATGATGCGCTGGGTATCGACGTTGTTTTCGGGCGTGAAGATGTGCCGCGACCCGTCGATGTGCGACTGGAAGATGCAGCCTTCTTCGGTGAGCTTGCGGCTCTGGGCCAGCGAGAACACCTGGAAGCCGCCGCTGTCGGTCAGGATGGGCCGGTCCCACGAGGTGAAGGCGTGGAGGCCGCCCGCGCGGCGCAGGATGTCCAGGCCGGGCCGCAGGTAGAGGTGGTAGGTATTGCCCAGGATGATCTGGGCGTGTATGTCTTCTCTCAGGTCCTTGTGGTAGACGCCTTTGACCGAACCGACCGTTCCCACCGGCATGAAGATGGGCGTCTCGATCGTTCCGTGGTCGGTGGTGATCCGGCCGCGGCGGGCCTGCGTGGCGGGGTCCCGGGACAGAAGTTCGAATTTCATTTCTTTACTAAAACAAGCAAAGATAGGCAAAATTGGTATATTTTTCGTTAACTTTAACTGGCAAAACCGTGTTTACGATGAAACGATTGCTTTGGACGGTCGCATTGATGACCTTTTTTGTCTTGCCCATGAATGCTCAGAACAACAATTATTCCCGTCTGTGGTCGAAAGTCCGTCAGGCGGAGAAGGAAGGCAAGCCCCAGACGGCCGCGGGCTACCTCAAGGATTTGGAGGAAAAGACCATCAAGGCCGGCGACGAACTGGAACAGCTCGCCGTCTCCGAAACCCTCTACGAGAAACTGCGGGAATACAACTGGAAGGAGGCCAACGCCTACTATCCCAAGTATTCGGCGCTCAACCGCCGGATCATGGTCGACAGTCTCGACGCCTACATCGTCAAGTACAAGGACCACCCCCGCATCATGACTCTGCTATACAAGCAGTTGAGCAACCATAAGGACGCTGCCGACAGGCGCGTTGGCCGGGGTACCACCGGAGAAGACTACAAGCGGATCCGCCGCGAGGCGGAGGACTTGCTCCGGCATAAGTATGTGGGAACGTTCCGCAGCCAAATCCAGGGTCTGATCGACGGGATGGACAGTCGTTCCCTCTACGCCAGTTCTCACGAGACCATGGCGCCGTGTGAAAAAGTCAAATATGAGATCGATACCCGCAATGTCGACAAGGCGGAGGTGAAAGTCTACCGCCTGCTCGACAACCGCCTTTTCCTGGAAGGCTACAGGAACTCCACCGAGGAGACGCTCCGCAAGAACGGCACGCTGGTCAGTTCCCAGACGGTCGAAGGCTTTGCCTGCGACTACAACATCCGGGAAGAGAAAGACGTTTATGTGGATTTCCCGCAGCCTGGCGTCTATGTGGTCCGCTTCGCTGCCGTTCCGGCTCGCTCGGGTGAGGATGTGGTCTGCTACGACGAGGTCTGCGTGAGCGACGTGGCCGGTGCGATGCGCATCCGCAACGGCCGCCTGGAAGTCTATGCGGCCGACTACACCACCGGCAAGCCTTTCGAAAAAGGCGTGGTGAGCCTCTACAAGAACCTTTATAAGAACAACGGTTCGGCCATCCTGAACCTGCGCAGCCACAAGACCGACCGCTTTGCCGGCGAAGGCTTCCTGCCGGTCGACGTGGGGAACGCCGTTTCCGACCGCAACAACAGCTACCAGATCCGTATCGAAGCCGGCGATGACATCTATGCGCCGCTGCTTTCCGGTCTGAATGCCGACAACTATATCCGCCGTGTCAAGGAGTTCCGTTACGACCAGGGGCGGATCCTGACCGACCGGGCCCTCTACAAGCCCACCGACACCATCCATTTCAAGGTCATCTGCTTCGAGGCGGGTCAAACGAGTGGAGAAGTTCTTGCGAACGAGGAGGTTACGGTAACGATCCAGCATACTTCCGCCGACAAGGAGTCAGGCAAGGTCACGCTCGTGACCAACGAATGGGGCTCTGCCGCCGGCTCGTTCACGCTGCCGGAAGGGAGCAAGAACGGTAATTATATCATCGAGGCGGAAGGTTATACCCGGCAAGTGGTCCGGGTGGAAGAATACAAACGCCCGAACTTCACGGTGTCACTGCAGCCGATCACCGAACCCCTGGGTTATGGCGACGTGATCCGGCAGGGTGGCCAGCTGCGCAGCTATGCCGGCTTCTCGGTCGCGGCCGGTGAGGTCTGGTACCGCATCACCCGTACCACCCGCAGCCGGACGAACCATCGTTACCTGGGTCGCGAGACCCTGCTGGAGGGCACGGTCATCACCGATGCCGACGGCCATTTCGACGTGGTCTTCCCGGCCGACCGTCCGCATTTCAAGGATTATGAAGACGATGTCCTCCATTCAGACTATGAGGTCTTCGTGCAGGCCACCGACCCGCAGGGCGAGACCCACGAGACATCCATCAACGTTCCCGTATCCGACATCCCGGTGGACCTGAACCTCGTGCTTCCGGACAACGAACATTTCGAAGACCGGCTGATCGTGGACAAGGACCGTGTCAAGGCCGTGACCGTCGAGGCTTCGACGCTCAATGGCACACCTTACGCCACCGATGCCTCTTATACTGTAACGGACCCTGAAGGCCGTACCGTCGCCCAGGGTACCTGCAAGACCAACGAGCCGGTTCCCTTCGACTTCGGTTCCCTGCCCTCCGGCGACTACGATGTGAAGGCCCGTACGGAATTCCGCGGACGCGAGATCACCACGGAGCGCAAGGTTGTGGTACTGAGCACCGACGACCGCACGCTTCCCTTCACCTCCACCTTCTTCTATTATCCGGTCGAGACGGAAGGCGCCATCGAATTCGTGCTCGGCACGACCGAAGACGACCTGTATCTGGAACTGGAACTGTTCGACGACGATGAGCAGCTCTACCGTGAAGGCGTCCATCTGCAGCGCGAGATGCGCAAGTTCGTCCTGCCTTACAAGCCGGAGTACCGCAGCGCGGTGAAACTCTCCATTTTCGGCTTCCGTGCCGGCAAGGAGATCGACCGGACCTATTCCTTCACCCGCCCGGGCGATGTGCGCCTCGACGTAGCCGTGGAGACCTTCCGCGACAAGACCACCCCCGGCAGCGAAGAAGTGATGACCGTCCGCGCGCCGGCGGGCAGCGAGCTGGCCGTGACGATCTATGACATTACGACCGACCGATACCGCAGCAATTCCTTCTTCTTCCGTCCGCTGCAGGAATACGTGAGCAACGGCCGTCCCGACATCAACAGCACCCTGGCATCGTACGGCCGTACGTACGCGATGAACCGGATGATGAAAGGTGCGTTCGCCGACGGTATGGTCGAGATGGAAATGATGGACGAGGCCCCGATGCTTCGGGCTGAGGCGGGCGCGGCCATGGGCCTGCAGGCGGAAGAGGACGCTGCCTCAGACGAGAAAGAGGAAGAGATTCCGGAATTCGAAGGCCGCAGCAACTTCAGCGAGCTGATTGCCTTCTATCCGCAGGTTGAGGCCGATCCTTCCGGGCGGACGCAGATCCGCTACACGGCGGGCGACCTGCTTTCGACTTTCAGGGTGCTTGTCCTGGCGCACGATAAGCGGCTCCACACGGGTGACGCGCAGGCCGAGTTCGTCGTTCAGAAGGAACTGATGGTGATGCCCAACGTGCCGCTTTTCGTCACCGAAGGCGACCGTCTGGTCCTCAAAAGCAAGATCGTGAACCTGAGCAGCCGTGAAATCAAAGGTACGGCCTATATCGAACTGAGTGACGAAAACGGGAAGAAGCTGCGCCTGAAGGGCCTCGAGAGCCAGAAGCGCACGCTGCTTGCCGGCGCGCAGGACGAGGTGGCCTGGACGGTGGAGGTGCCGGGTGGTACCGGAAAGCTTACGGCGAAGATCTGGTTCGTCACCCCGACCTCGACCGACGGCGAACAGCACGAGATCAAAGTGGTGCCTGCTACCATCACGCTGACCGAAGCCGCCTCGTTCATCCTGGGCGGCAAGCACGACCACAAGTATTATGAGAAGCAGCTCCGCAAGCAGTTCGGTGCCGCCGATCCGAAGATCGAATACGCCGAGTACTCGACGCTCGACGCTGTGAAGGAATCCCTTCCCAAGGCAGAAAAGCCCGGGAGCGACAATGCTATCGCGTGGATGAACCAGCTCTACATCAACCAGATGCGTAATTACGTGCTGCAGGATAACCCGGCGCTTTACGAGGGCTTCCGCAAGCAGGCGGTCTCGAAGCTGATGACCTTCCAGGATGCTGACGGCGGCATCCGCTGGTTCCAGGGGATGCAGTCCAGCACCATCCTGACGCTCTATGTCCTCGAGAAGCTGGGACAGCTGCGCCGCGTGGGCGCCCTCACGCCCGATGCCGACGAGCTGAAACTCATCCGCTCGGCCCTCTCCTACGTGGACAAGCGGATCGACCTGCAGGACAGCTACAAGGAGTTCCATCCCTTCAGCCTCATCCGCGACTTTGCGGTCCGGAGCCTGTGGTTCGACATTCCGATGAGCGCCGGCGCCCAGGCCGTGTACCGGAAGTTCCTCGACGGTACGGGCGAAGGCTGGCAGAAGATCTCGATCCTCGAGAAATCGCAGCTGGCCAACACGCTGCTCCGTGCCGCCGGTACCCAGTACGATGACAAACGCCTCGCCGCCCGCGTGAAGCTCCTGCGCGAATCGCTCAAGGACTACGCAGTGGAGAATCCTACCGTGGGCTGCTACTTCCCGAATGCCGTGATGCCTTTCCGCGGGCTGATGAACAGCGAGATCTACGCCCACGCCCAGCTCATCGAAACCTTCAGCACACTGGGCGAGAAGAAGGTGGTGGACGGCATCGCCCAGTGGCTCCTGCTGCAGAAGCACAACCAGGCCTGGGAGAACACTGTGGCCACGACCGACGCCGTGCACGCCCTTGTCTCGTCGAAGGCCAAGGACCTGAAACTCGGCGCCGTGTATTACACTTACACCACGAAGCTCGACCGCGTCAAGGCTTCCGCCAACGAACTGAAGGTGACCCGTACTTTCGTGCGGGCTGCGACCGGCGAACCGCTCCGGGAGGGCGAGGCGCTCCGCGTCGGCGACGAGATTATCGCTACCTACGCCATCCATAACACCGAGAACCGCAGCTTCGTGCAGATGCGCGCCATGCGTCCGGCCTGCTTCTATCCGCGCGACGAGCGCTCGTATTTCTCCTGGTACGGCTTCTACCGCGAAGTCAAGCCCTCCGAGACCAATTACTACTGGGAACTCCTCCCCGAGGAGCATACCACGGTCCAGGAGCGCTTCTATGTGCAGCAGGAAGGCAGCTTCAGCAGCGGTCTGGTGGAAATCGAATGTCTCTACGCCAAAGAATACCGCGGCCACACCGCCGCCGTAACCCTCACCACGAAATAATATGAAACTGTCCTTCCCGGCTTGACCGGGAATCTGCAACAAGCCTATGAAAAAACTATTCTTCCTCCTTACGGCAGTCCTGCTGCTCTGCGCGCCGGCCTGGAGCCAGGACGCCCGTACCCTCCTGAAACAGAACCCCGAACGCTACGGCGGCGTCCATCACAGTTACGAAGCGCCTGAAACCACCGTTGACACACCGGCGCCGAAAGGCTATGAACCTTTCTATGTGAGCCACTATGGCCGGCATGGCAGTCGCTATATGACGTCGATGAATTCCGTTACGCGCGTGTCGCACCTGTTCGACAGACTCGACTCGCTGGGCGTTCTCTCGACGGAGGGAGAGGCCTTGCATAAGGCGCTCAAAGCATTGGAGCAGAGCCACGAAGACCAGGCAGGCTACCTTACCCTCCGAGGCGGTCGCGAGCACCAGGGCATTGCGCACCGATTGTATCAACGCGTGCCGGGCGTCTTCGCCCAGACAGACCGCGACCGGGTGGTCGCCGAGTCGAGCTATGTGCAGCGCTGCATCCAGAGCCTGGCCAACTTTTCGCTGGCGCTCAAGGCTGACGCACCGCAGCTCCGCTTTGACATCTATGCCGGCGAGCGTTTCATGAAACACATCTCGCCCGGGACTTCGGTGCCGCGCAACCGTTCCCACAGCGCTGTCTTCGATTCGGTGCTCAACGCCCGTTTCGACCCTGCGCGCGTGATGAACGCCTGGTTCTCGGATCCCTGGGTCGCCGCCCAGCATCTGGGGAAATACAGTGTGCGGCAGTTCATCTATTATGTCTTCTATGCGGGCGGCATCAACCAGTGCCTGGCCGACGATTACGACCTGCCCGAAATCCATGCTTTCTTTACGGAAGATGAGCTGTATAACCTGTGGTACTGCGAGAACCTGTCCCATTTCGACTCGATGTCCAACACGCTGGACAACGGCTGCCGCTTCAATGAGACCGGCCGGAAGATCCTCGCCGACTTCGTCAGCAAGGCGGATGCAGCCGTCGCGGGAAACGATGTCGCCGCCGACCTGCGTTTCGGCCACGACTCCGGTCTGCTGCCGCTGTTGAGCTATCTGCGTCTGGAAGGATACGAGGAGACGGTTCCCATGGCACAGGCAGCCGAAAGCGGCTGGTACAGCTTCGAACAGATGCCCATGGGCTCCAATCTCCAGCTGATCTTCTACCGCGACAGGAAAGGCGAAGTGCTGGTGAAGATCCTGCGCAATGAGCGCGAAACCACCATCCCGGCCCTCAAGCCGTACAAGGGTCCCTATTATCGCTGGAAAGACCTGCGGAATTATTTCGTGAACCTGCCATAAAAAACCGGCCTCTTGAATGAGGCCGGTTTTTTTTGTGCCGGTATCCTTCTATTCCGGAATCAGGTTGAGGATGTCTTTGGGAATCGGAACGTTTTCCTTGAATTCGGTGACTTCGATCACGGATTCCTGGCGGCGCTGCTTGACGATGGTCTTGAGCGGGAAGCCCTTGTAGGCCCAAACCGTCCAGTCCACGCGTTTGCGGTTCTGCATGACGACATAGGAGATCTTGCGGCATTTCTTGCCCAGAATCTCTTCTTCCCCAAGGTCCTTCATCTCATATTTCTGGGCCATTTCGTCGGTTATCTCCAGGAGATTGAAGTCAGAGAGCGGGTTGGGGGATTCCTTGGACTGGACCTTGCCCTCATTGATGTTGAACGTCCAGATCCGGTCTTTCCGGGTGAGGACGCCCATATCGTACGTGATGAATCCGGGTACGTCGATCGTCTGGATATCGCATTCGAAGGCGCCGTAGTTGTCGATATAGACGGTTCCTTCCGTCACGTGTCCGCCGGTGGTGGTTACTTTCTTGGCGATGCACGACTTCATGCCGTATTTCTTGAAACTGTCCTGAGCGGTCGCACCGAAGGCGATGGAAAGCAGGAGGAAAAACAGGATAATCTTCTTCATGGCAGTCTGTATTGTTCTGGTAAGGATACGATTAATTTTTCAAATGGTCAAGACCGGCCCGGCGAAGCCCGGAATCGGCGAAGCGCTTTTCAAATTCCTCTTCTGAAAGATTCCGCCAGGTTTCGGAGTCCATCGCCGCGATCTCGGCCCGATGCGTCTCGAATTCCGGGAGGGGCGTCAACGGTTTGTCCCACGGGCAGGCGCGCATACACTCCTCGCAGCCAAAGCGCCAGCCGCGCCGGCTTTCCTGCGTAGAGAGTGCATCGGGAAGGGGATCGTGCGATTCAATGGTCAGGTAGGAGATGCATCGGCGGGCATCCAGGTCGAAAGGGGCGCGGAGCGCGCCCGTCGGGCAGGCGCGGAGGCAGGCGCCGCAGGCGCCGCACTCCGTGGCTGCCAGCGGCGCGTGCGGCGCGAAGCTGTCGGCCGGGATATTGCAGATAATCACGCCGATGATGGTCCGCAGGCCGTATTCCGGCGATATGAAGAAATTGTTCTGGCCGATGAAACCCAGGCCGGCCTGCACGGCCCAGAAACGCTCCAGCACCGGCGCGCTGTCCACGAACGGCCGGCCCTCGAAGGCTGGAAATTGCGGGCGCAGTTCCTCAATGATGGCAAAAAGCCTGTCCTTAACTACTTTATGATAGTCCACACCTTGGGCGAAGCCCGCAACGCCGCCACCCGCCTGCCCATAGGGAGCCAGAAAGCAGAGCACGCTTTCAGCGCCCGGCACAAGCAGTTCCGGGTCGAAACGCTTCTCCAGGTTCCGCGACAGGTATGCCATGTCCCCATGGCGTCCTTCCGCCAGATAGCGTCCGAAGCCCTCCCGTATGGCTTGCGAAACTATTTCGACTTTTGCGGCTCCGAAATCGAGGAAACCGTATGCGGATATGTCGATTTTTATTAAATTTGTGGACAATTCGATTCCAAATTATTAATTATAGCGTATGAAACGTATTCTTGTAGTCGGAGCGGGTGGACAGATCGGAACGGAACTGGTCCCCTACCTCCAGCATATCTATGGCGAAGATAATGTAATTGCCGCAGATTTGAAAGACGAACTGGTCGAAAAGTTGGGACGCGGCGCCATCGCCGAAAAGCTCGATGTCCTCGACGCCAAACATTTCGACGAACTTGTGGTCAAGTACAAGGTCGATGCCATCTACAACCTGGTCGCCTTGCTCAGCGCCAAGGGAGAACACATGCCCGGCGTGGCCTGGCATCTCAACATCACGGCCCTGATCAACGCCCTCAACATCGCCCAGGCGCACCATTGCTCGATCTTCACACCGAGTTCCATCGGCGCCTTCGGCCCGAACACGCCGCACGACAACACGCCGCAGGATACCATCATGCGCCCGAATACCATCTACGGCATCTGCAAGGTCACCGGCGAATTGCTGGGCGACTATCACTGGCAGCGCTTCGGCGTGGACGCACGCAGCGTCCGCTTCCCGGGCATCATCTCCAACGGCGCCCTTCCTGGCGGTGGCACCACCGACTACGCCGTGGAAGTGTTCTACGAAATCCTCAAACCCGGACATCACTACACCTGCGAAGTCCCCGAAGACAGCTACATGGACATGATGTACATGCCCGACGCCCTGCGCGCCGCCGTGGAAGTCATGGAAGCCGACCCCGCGAAACTCGTCCACCGCAACAGCTTCAACATCGCCAGCATGAGCTTCTGTCCGAGGGAGCTCTTCGAAGTCATCAAGAAACGGATCCCCGACGCAACGTTCGACTACAACGTCGATCCGGTCAAGGCCGCCATCGCCGATTCCTGGCCCAACAAGATGGACGATACCTGCGCCCGCGAGGAGTGGGGCTGGAAACCCGAATGGGACATCGACATGATGGTCGACGATATGTTAAAGGTGATCGGCGAAAAACAGAAGAACGCCGCTCGGGTGTGAGAGTGTCAGCGTGAACGTGTCTGAAAGCGCTTCGTTGAGCGTGGCCTTCCAGAGCGTATCGAAACGGACTTCATCGGTCGGGTATTTCAACCCGGCCGATTTGATTTTGAGGCTGTTGTCGAAAGCGAAGATGGAGACCTGCCGGCCGGGAAAGGCAGGCAGGGTCGCCGTGTCGAAGATGGCTTCGAAACGCCCGTAATCCGTCATCATCCCTACCGGGCAGGGGGCTTCACGCGCATAGTCCAGCAGCAGCGAGACATTGCCCAGCGTATGGTCTTCGCGCTTCCCTGTCGCGCCCACGATCGTGATGCGGCCCGGATCCAGCGTCAGCGCCAGATGGAAAGCCTTGGTCAGGTCGTTGTCGTCCTGTTCCGCAATATGCGTGATAATCCCGGCGTAGCGGGCGCGGTATGCTGCCGACAGCGAATCCATGTCGCCGACAATCAGATCGGGTTCCATGCCGTGTGCCACGAGGGTTTCAGCTGCAGAGTCGCAGCAGATGCGCACGTCCGCCTCCCGCAACGCCGTCAGCGGCGCTTCGGCCCTCGGGAAATCTCCGGCCGCCAGGATCACGATGTGCGGATGTTCTTTCATCTTATTCGAAGCGGCAGGTTTCCAGTTCGCGGAAGCCGCGGAGGAAATCGGCCGTGTCCATCCGTTTCTTTCCGGAGAGCTGGAGGTTGAGGATGCGCAGGGCGTCCTTGCCGCAGCGGACCTCGATCCAGGACTTGCCGTCAGTGGTAATCTGGCCGCTCTGGCGCGTGTCGTCTTCGGGGCAGGGCACCACGTAGCTGTCGAAGATCTTCACGCCCAACTGCGTGCCGTCTTCCTTGACCAGGCTGGTCCAGGCGGCCGGGTACGGGCTCAGGCCGCGGATGAGCAGGCTGGCCGTCCGGGCGCTCCGGCTCCAGTCGATGTGGCAGTTGTCGCGATTGAGCTTAGGTGCCGGATAGAGGGTCTTGCTGAAGCCCAGCGTCTGCTCGACCGGCTTGGTGCGGTGATTTTCGATAGCATCGACCGTCTTGAGCACCAGGTTGGCACCCATACCCATCAACTTGTCGTGCAGGGCGCCGGCATCTTCGTAATCCTCGATGGCGCAGGACTCCTGGAACAGGATTTTGCCCGTATCGATCTGCTCGTCGAGCAGGAAGGTGGTCACGCCGGTGAATTTTTCCCCGCGGATGATGGCCCAGTTGATCGGCGCCGCGCCGCGGTATTGCGGCAGCAGGGAAGCATGGAGGTTGAAGGTGCCCAGGGCCGGCATCTGCCAGACCTCCTTGGGCAGCATGCGGAAGGCCACCACGACGAAGAGATTGGCCTTCAATGCAGCCAGTTGTTCCAGGAAGGCAGGATCCTTGAGTTTTTCGGGCTGCAGGACGGGAATATCGTGCGCCACGGCATACTGCTTGACGGCGCTCTGGTTGAGGGTCAGCCCACGGCCGGACGGCTTGTCGACCGCCGTGACCACGGCGGCCACCTCGTAGCCGGCCTGGAGAATCTTCTCGAGCGGCGCCACGGCGAATTCAGGCGTACCCATATACACGATGCGGATCTTGCCGCCACCCTTGCGGAAGAGGTTGATGAAGCGGTGGAAGCGCTTGGAGATCCACCGGCCGATGCGCCGGAAGAACTCTTTGTAGGAATCGAGGTTGAACAGCGACGAGTCCTGCGTGGACTTGCGGGTGAGCAGGATACTGATTGGCAGCAGGATGACCGTGGAGATCAGGGTGCCGATCCAGGGCTCCAGCGTTCCCTTTCCGGAGAGCTTCCGCCCGATCATGTCGATGATGTAGTAGATCAGGTAGAAGAAGATCGAGATGATGACCGGCGTGCCGAGTCCGCCCTTGCGGATGATAGCGCCCAGCGGCGCACCCACGAAGAAGAAGAGCAGGCAGGAGATCGAGAGCGTGAACTTCCAGATGGACTCGATGTCGATCCTGCGGATGGTGCCCAGGTCGTAGGACGACTCGCGCGCCAGGTTCTTCAACTGCTCCTGTCCGTTCTCCGCCTTCTCGGCGGCCATGCGGTTGATGCGCAGCTTCTGCTGGGGCGTGAGATCCCGGCTGAGGCTGTCCAGGTCGAGGTTTCCCTTGTAGGACGATTCGGCGCGGATGGTGTCCAGCTGGTAGAGATAGTTGAAGCCCATCGTGCTCGCAAAGCGGGGGACCTGCCGGAACACCAGGGTATCGACCTTGCGGGAGATCGAGTCGCGGTCGTTGCGGAGCCGCTTCAGGCCCAGGGATTTGATTTCGTCGGCATAGACGTCGGAGTTCGAGCGCTCGAAACGGTAGTTGTCGAGCGGGATGATCAGCTGCTGCTCGCGGAAGCGGAGCCGGTTGAGTTCAAGGCTCGTGTCGCGGAACGTCATGTTGTTGGTTTCGGAGTAGGAGCAGCCGTCGTAGAGGTCGAAGATCAGGTTGCGCTTGTCGGGCGTGATTTCGATGTGGCCGCTGTCGGCGGCCGTCATGTTGGTGTTGCCCGAATTGCCGGTATGGTCGTAAACGAGCAGGTTGTACATCATGCCGGTCTCGTCGTTGCTGTCCTCCACGCGGAGGATATAGCCCTGGATGCCGTCGTAGAAGATGCCCGTGGGGATCTTGATCTCGTCCTTGGTGTTGAGGATGTCGCTCTTGAGGGCGTAGATCTTGTTGAAGGCGTGGGGGACCAGCCGGTCGGCGGCGAAGAAGGCGCCGATGGAAATCAGGACCGAGAGCACCATCAACGGAGTCAGGATGCGCATCAGCGAGATGCCTGCGGCCTTCATGGCCAGCAGCTCGTTGCGCTCGCCCAGGCCGCCGAGCGTCATGATCGAGGCCAGCAGCGTGGCCAGCGGGATGGCGTAGGTGAACAGGGTGCAGGCGCCCCATCCCAGGAACTCCAGGATGATGCCCATACCCAGGCCTTTACCCATCAAGTCGTTGACGAACGTGTAGATGAACTGCAGCGAGAGCGCGAAGTCCACGACGAGGAAGACCGCCACGAAGGGGCCTGCAAACTTCTTGATCAGGTAGAGGTCGAGTTTCTTCATCCGGGATTAACGGGTCGCCAGGGCGACGAGCTGTTCGAGTGCGTCCTTCAGGCCAGCAAGATTCTTGCCACCTGCGGTGGCCAGGCCGTTTTGTCCGCCGCCGCCGCCCTGGATGGCCTTGGCGGCCTCCTTGACGTCGGCCTGGGCGTTCTTGCCGGCCTTGACCAAGTCGTTCGAGTACATGAGCAGCAGCTGCGGCTTTCCGCTTGCCTCGTAGGCGGCGGCAACGACAAGGTTCTCCACGCCCTGGAGCATCAGGGCGGCGTTGCGCAACATCTGCGGATCGATGTAGTGTTCGATGACGATGACGCGCTTTCCGCCGATTTCGCGGGCCTGGCCCAGCAGGTCGTTCTTCAGCAGGGCGGTACGCTCGCGGAACACTTCTTCCATCTGCTTCTTGTAGTCGCTGTTTTCCTCGACCATCTTGCGGATGGCACCGGCCAGGTCGGGGGCGTTGTTGAAGAAGGCTTTGGCGGCGCGCAGCGAGTTCTCCATCACATCGACCACCATTTCGGCTTCCAGGCCCGTGACGGCCTCGATGCGGCGGACGCCGGCGGCGATGGCCGATTCGGCCGTGATCTTGAAGAAGCCGATCGTACCCGTGGCACGGGTGTGGCAGCCGCCGCAGAGCTCGACGCTGTCGCCGAAGCGGACCACGCGCACGCGGTCGCCGTATTTCTCGCCGAAGAGCGCCATCGCACCTTCGCTGCGGGCTTCTTCCATCGTGGCGTCGCGCTTCTCGCAGAGCGGGAAGTTTTCGCGGATGAGCGCGTTGACGCGACGCTCCACCAGGTCGATGTTGTCGTCGCCCAAACGTTCGAAGTGCGAGAAGTCGAAACGGAAGTATTTGTCGCACACGTAGGAACCCTTCTGCTCGACGTGCGATCCGAGGATTTCACGGAGCGCCTGGTGGAGCAGGTGGGTGCAGGTGTGGTTGTTGGCGATCTTCTGGCGGCGCTCGGCATCGACCGTCAGGGTGAAGGTCCCTTCCTGCGCGGCAGGGATCTTTTCGGCGATGTGGATGGTCAGGTTGTTTTCCTTGACGGTGTTGAGGATCTTGACCACTTCGCCGTCCGGACCGGTGACGGTGCCGGTGTCGCCGACCTCGCCGCCCATCTCCCCGTAGAACGGGGTGCGGTCGAAGACCAGCTGGATGAATTCCTTGTTCTTGGCCTTGACGGTACGGTACTTCATCAGTTGAGCCTCCGTGGTAAGCGTGTCATAGCCCGTGAAGGTGCATTCGGTGAAGGGGAGCAACTCCACCCAGTCGCCGTTCTCCACGGCGGTGGCATTGCGGGCGCGCTCCTTCTGCTTGCCGAGTTCCACGTTGAAGCCTTCCATATCCACGGTAAAACCGTTTTCGGCGGCGATGAGCTCCGTCAGGTCGATCGGGAAGCCGTAGGTGTCGTAGAGGGTGAAGGCGTCCACGCCGGCGATGCGCTTGTCGGCGCGGCTCTTCTCCATGATGTTGTCCATCAGCTTGATACCCTTGTCGAGGGTGCGCAGGAAGGCTTCCTCTTCCTCTTTGATGACCCGCTCCACGAGCTTCTGCTGGGCCACGAGTTCGGGATAGGCTTCGCCCATGTCGGCGATCAGCTGCGGAACGAGGCGGCAGAGGAACGGCTCTTTCAGGCCGAGGAAGGTGTAGCCGTAGCGGACGGCCCGGCGCAGGATGCGGCGGATCACATAGCCGGCCTTCACGTTGCTGGGCAGCTGTCCGTCCGTGATGGAGAAGCTGATGGCGCGGATGTGGTCGGCGATCACGCGCATGGCAACGCCTATCTGGGTTTCAGGCTGGTAGGCTACGCCGCTCAGCTTCGCGATGGCGTCGATC
This sequence comes from uncultured Bacteroidales bacterium, assembly GCA_947168065.1. Taxonomy (GTDB): domain Bacteria; phylum Bacteroidota; class Bacteroidia; order Bacteroidales; family UBA932; genus Cacconaster. Next base: position 59,843 of record CAMVKH010000007.1, on the reverse strand, counting down.
ATGCCGGTGAAGACGTCGGTGTCGTAGTTGCTCTTCTTGCCCTGGATGGCCATGCAGAGGCGCTCCAGGCCCATGCCGGTGTCGACGTGCTTTTCAGGCAGGGGCTCCAGCGATCCGTTGGCCTTGCGGTTGTACTGCATGAACACCAGGTTCCAGATTTCGATGACCAGGTGATGGCCCTGGTTGACCATCTGTGCCCCCGGGATGGCGGCGCGCTCCGCGTCGTCGCGCAGGTCGATGTGGATTTCGCTGCAGGGGCCGCAGGGACCGGTGTCGCCCATTTCCCAGAAGTTGTCATGCTTGTTGCCCATCAGGATGCGGTCGGCCGGGAGATACTGGAGCCAGTAGTCGCGGGCTTCGTTGTCGGCGTCGAGGCCGTCCGGGGCGTAGCCCTCGAAGACCGTGGCGTAGAGCCGGTCCTTGGGGAGCTTGTAAACTTCGGTGAGCAGTTCCCAGGCCCAGCCGATGGCTTCTTTCTTGAAATAGTCGCCGAAGCTCCAGTTGCCGAGCATCTCGAACATCGTGTGGTGGTAGGTATCGTGACCGACCTCTTCCAGGTCGTTGTGTTTTCCGCTGACACGCAGGCATTTCTGGCTGTCCGCCACCCGCTTTGCCGCGGCCGGTGCGTTGCCCAGGAAAATATCCTTGAACTGGTTCATGCCGGCGTTGGTGAACATCAGGGTGGGGTCGTTCTTGACCACCATGGGTGCGGACGGCACGATCGTGTGCCCTTTCGCTGCGAAGAAGTCCGTGAAGGTCTTCCTGATCTGTTTGACTGTCATGGGTGCGTAATTCATGTAATTAGGCACAAAAATAGTGTTTTTCCGGGTATTTTCCGTAATTTTGCAAAGATATGCCCCGCGAGAAATACATTTTCAACCAGCAGACCCAATCCTACCAGATTGACCGCCGAAGCGTCCGTGCGACCCGCAACAAGACGGGCATCGTGCTGATGGCCGGACTGGGGGTGTTCCTCGCTTATTATCTGGTGATGCAGGCGCTCGATTTCCGTTCGCCCAAAGCCCTGCTGCTGGAGCGCCGCAACCGGGAACTGGCCGGGCAGGTGGAACTGCTTGGCGGACGGATCGAAGAGCAGGAAGAAGTGCTCCGCGACCTGTCGCTGCGCGACAATCTGGTCTATCGTCCGGTGTTCGGCATGGCCGAAATCCCGGACGCCGTGCGGCTGGCCGGCCTGCCGGGGGAGGCGCGTTACGCTGAATATCTGGGTTTGGACCACCAGGACCTGATGGGTTCCGTCGCCCGGCGGGTGGATGGTCTGACCCGGCAGGCCTACGTCCAGTCGCTGTCGTTCGACGAGGTGAAGGTCTATTCCAGCCGTGCGGGCGACATGGCCTCCTGCATCCCCTCGATCTATCCGGTCAATCCCAAGACCGTGCAGATGACCAGCCCCTTCGGGGCACGGTACCATCCTATCCGTCAGACTATCGTCGTCCATGAAGGCGTGGATCTGGCCGGGCCGGCGGGTCAGCCGGTCTATGCCACGGGTGACGGGGTGGTGGAATCGACCGAAATCAATTTCTCCGGCTACGGCAATGTCATCGTCATCGACCACGGCTTCGGCTACAAGACCCGCTATGCGCACCTCCAGGAAATCAAGGTGACGCAGGGCCAGGTGGTCATCCGCGGCGACCGCATCGGCACGCTGGGCAGCAGCGGCCTTTCGACCGGCCCGCACTTGCACTATGAGGTGCTCTACCGCGGGGTCCCGATCAATCCCTGGAATTTCCTCAATCCCGACGTCTCGCCGGAAGAATACAACAAGATGGTGCGCAATGGCTAGATACGTGTACGATAGGGAGAAAGGCGGCTTCGTGCGCAATCGCCCGGGCCTGAAGACGGTGTTGCTGGCCATCGTCAAATACACAGCGGCCATCCTCTTCGCCGCGGTGGTCTTCTACGTGGTGTCCGCCTTGTTCTTCAGTACGGAGCGCGAGCGGAGGCTGGAGCATGAGCGCGACCTGCTCGCCGGTGAGTACGCCGCCCTGTCGAAGCAGCTCGACCTGGTGGAAGGCACGGTGGAGAACCTGCGCGTCAGGGACCGTGAGATCTACAATGAACTTTTCAATGCCGACCCTCCAAACTACATTACCGAGGAACGCGACACCCTGCTCTCCGCAGCCGGTGAACTCGAATCGCTTCCGGAAAGCGACCTGATCTGGGATGCCTACGCGCTCTCCAGCCGGATGGAGTCCACGGCCTCGCAGGTATCGCGCTGGCTCACCGAAATCGATACCCTGCTCTCGGGCGGCACGGTCACGCCGACGGCCATCCCTTCGGTCGTGCCGCTGACCCGTTTCTCGCCCATGCAAGCCGGCGCCTCGGTAGGCAAGAAAGTCAATCCGTTCTACAAGACCATCCACGACCATGAGGGCATCGACCTGGTAGCGCCTCCCGGCACGCCGGTGCGCTGTACGGCTGAAGGCAAGGTGACCCGTGTGGAACGCAGCGAGAAGGGGATGGGCAACCAGGTGACCGTCTCCCACAAAGGCGGCATCGAGACCGTTTACGCACACCTCGACGCCATCCGCGTCTCGGTCGGACAGACGCTCCGGCAGGGCGCGGTGATCGGGACCGTGGGCCAGACCGGCTCCTGTTTCGCGCCCTGCCTGCACTACGAAGTGCGGCGCGGCGATTTCGTCCAGGATCCGGTAAACTATTTCTTTGCGGAGCTTACGCCCGAGAACTACCGCGACATGATGATCGTCGCCCTTACGACAGGCCAGTCGATGGACTGACCCCTGATTACGACCATGGCAGAAAGACTATACTACAAAATCGGCGAAGTGGCCAAGCTGCTCGGGGAGGACGTCTCCACGATCCGTTTCTGGTCAGACACCTTCCCCCGCTACATCCGCCCGGAGCGCAATGCGAAGGGAAACAGGCTCTTCCATCCTGAAGACCTGGAGAATCTCCGGCTGATCCACTATCTGACCCGCGTGGAAGGCCTCAAGCTCGACGGCGTGGCCCGCAAGCTGGCGGAGAACCGCGACGGACTGGAGCACAAGCGCCAGATCGTGGAGAAACTCTACGGCATCCGTTCCCAGCTGTCCGAACTTTACGAAAGCATCTGACGATGAAAGCCCAGGAAATCGCAGCGGTTCTCGAGGCATTCGCACCGCTCCCCGGACAGGAGTCCTGGGACAATTCCGGCTTCTGCATCGGCAGCCCGGAAGCCGAGGTGCACGGCGTGATGGTCGGCTTCGACTGCACGGCGGCGCTGCTGCGTGAAGCGGCGGCCCGGGGTGCCGACATGGTCGTGACCCATCATCCGCTGATCTTCGGCGGCCTGAAACACATCGATCCGGACGATCCGGTGGGAGAAGCCGTCATCGAGGCCATCCGCAACGGCATCGTCGTGTATGCCGCCCACACCAATGCCGATAAGGCGCCCGGCGGCGTCAACGCGCTGATGGCGGCCCGTCTCGGTCTGGTTGAACCGGAGCCGCTCGACGAGCACCAGCTCGCTTTCATCGGCTTGCTTCCCGCCCCGCTGTCGGGCGCGGCGTTCTGCGACCTGGTCAAGGAACGTTTCTCTCTCAAGATGCTGCGCTGCTCGGCTCCCGTGGAGACGGTTTTCCGCGTGGCTACCAGCTGCGGCTCAGGCTCTTCCTTCGCGGATGCGGCTTTCCGGGCCGGTGCGGACGCCTTCGTCACGGGCGACGTGTCGTACCATCATTTCTTCGTCCCGCAGGGGCGGATGATCGTCGATATTGGCCATTGGGAAAGCGAGGTGGAGATTGTATCGAAGTTCGTTTCGGTACTTCGAGAAAAAATGCCTACATTTGCGGTTTACACGGCAACGAACGAAAACAATAACCCGATATACTACTACTAAGCAAGCTATGGCTACGAAAAAGAAGGTAAACAAGATCGTCACCCCGATCGACCAGCGTGAGACTTTCGTCTCCCTGTCGAAAAACATGGCCGACACCGATTCGATCGCGATGGAGCAGAAGCTCCGTACGCTGTATCGCATCCAGCAGACCGACACCAAGATCGACAAGATCTACCTCCTGCGCGGCGAACTCCCGCTCGAGGTGCAGGACCTGGAAGACGAGATCGAAGGTCTCCATACCCGGATCGCCAACGCGAAGGCCGAGATCAAGGAGATCGAGAAGGCCAATACCGAGCACAAGCACGTCATCGAGGAGAGCAAGCACCTGATCGCCAAATATGACGCCCAGCGTGACAACGTGAAGAACAACCGCGAGTACGAGTCCATCAGCAAGGAAATCGAATACCAGGACCTTGAGCAGCAGGTGGCCGCCAAGAAGATCCGGGAGAACGAAGCCCTGATCTCCGAGAAGAAGGCTGTCATCGAGGAAGCCCAGCAGACCCTCTCGCACCGCGAGGCCGACCTGGTGGAGAAGAAGAAAGAACTCGACACGATCGTCGAGGAAACCGCCAAGGAAGAAGAAGACCTGCTCAAGGAGCGCGAGAATCTGGTCAGCCAGATTGACGAGCGTATGATGGTGGCCTACACGAAAGTGCGCGCCAACGCCCACAACAAGCTCGCCGTGGTGACCGTCACCCGCGATGCCTGCGGCGGCTGCTTCAACAAGATCCCGCCCCAGCGCCGGCTCGACATCGAGGAAAGCAAGAAGATCATCGTCTGCGAGTACTGCGGACGCATCCTGGTGAGCTCCGCCTTCCAGGAAGAGAAATAAATCCTGCCCGCAGCGATGGCCGCCAACGACAAGCGACAGACGCGACAGACGCGCACGCAGCGCGTCAACCTGGATGCGATCGCCGAAGATTTCGGCGGTCGCAAGCCGCCTCAGGCCATCGACATCGAGGAGGCTGTGCTCGGCGCGCTGCTGCTGGAACCCGAAGTCGTTCCCGACATCCTTGACCAGCTGCAGGCCGACTGCTTCTACAAGGACGTCCACAAGAAGATTTTCGAAGCCATCACCACGCTTTCGAGCCGCAACGACCCGGTGGACATCTTCTCCGTCTCGGATGAACTGTCCAAGCGCGGTGAGCTGGAAGAGGTGGGCGGTATGGCCTATCTGAGCCAGCTGTCCACCAAGATCGGCGCCGCCGCCCACGTGGAATACCACACCAAGGTCCTGCTGCAGAAGTTCCTGCAGCGCGAACTGATCTCCATCTCCTATGAGGTGCAGAAGGCGGCCTTCGACGACTCCCTGCCCGTCGACGATCTGATCGACTCGGCCGAGGAGAAAGTCTTCACGCTGGCCCAGCGCAACGTGCGCAACGAGACCAAGCCCATCCTTTCGGTCATCAACCGGGCGGTTGAGCAGATCGAGATCAACCAGAAGCGCGAAGACGGCCTGAGCGGTGTCCCTTCGGGCTATACCGGCATCGACCGCGTGACTTTCGGCTGGCAGCCTGCCGACCTGATCATCCTGGCCGCCCGCCCTTCCGTCGGTAAGACGGCTTTCGTGCTGACCATGGCCCGCAACATGGTGGTGGACCACCACATCCCCGTCGCGTTCTTCTCCCTGGAGATGCCCGACACACAGCTGGTGACCCGTATCATGGTCAGCGAAACCGGCCTTCCCTCCGAAAAGCTGCGCGGCGCCAAGAAGATGACAGAGGGCGAGTGGACGCAGCTCCACGACGGCCTGAACAAACTCTCCCGCGCTCCGCTCTGGATCGACGACACGCCGTCGCTCTCCATCTACGAGTTCCGCTCCAAGGCACGCCGCCTGGTCAACAAGCAGCACGTGAAGCTCATCATCATCGACTACCTGCAGCTGATGACCGGCCCGCCCGAGCTTAAGGGCATGCGCGAGCAGGAGGTGGCCGCCATCTCCCGTTCGCTGAAAGCCATCGCCAAGGAGCTCAACGTCCCGATCATCGCCCTGTCGCAGCTCAACCGTTCGGTGGAGACGCGCGGCGGCAACAAACGCCCGCAGCTGAGCGACCTTCGCGAATCGGGCGCTATCGAGCAGGACGCCGACATCGTGATGTTCATCCACCGTCCGGAATTCCTGGGCGTGCAGGATGAAGGCGGCTTCCCCGGCGAGACCGACCTGATCATCGCCAAGCACCGCAACGGCGAGGTCCGCGACGTGAAGATGCGCTTCCTCTCGTCGGAAGTCAAGTTCGTCGACTACGACGACCGTCCCTTCGACGAGCCCGACAAGGCTTCCTACACAGAATCCCGGATGAACATGTTCCAGCCGGGCAATGAATTCGACCTGATCAACGACGGGATATAATGGCAAAGGAACGTATCGAACACGAAGGCAAGGTAATCTCGGTCGACAAGGACTACATCTCCGTCGAAATCCTCAACAAGTCGGCCTGTGCGGCCTGCCATGCAAAAGCCGTCTGCGGCGCCTCCGACCAGGCCGTCAAGGTGGTCGAGGTGGCGCAGGACATCTCCACGCTCGCCGCGGACTACCAGGTAGGCGAGACGGTCAACGTCGTGATGAGTTCCGCCATGGGTACGCAGGCCATCTGGCTCGCGTATGTGGTGCCTTTGATCGTGCTGATGGCCTCGATCCTGGTATTTTCCCTCTGCGGCGCGAGCGAACTGGCCATGGGACTGGGCTCCCTGGGCATCGTCGCGCTTTACTATCTGGGGGTCTATCTTTTCAGAAACAGAATTTCCAAAATATTTATCTTTTCAATCGAAAAACAAGCTAAATGACTGGAACTATCCTTATTACAATTGCTTGTCTGGTGGCCCTCGGGCTGCTGTTCGCAGTTGTGCTCTACTTCGTGGCACAGAAGTTCAAGGTTGAGGAAGACCCGCGGATCGCAACCGTCGAGTCGATCCTTCCCGGAGCCAATTGCGGCGGCTGCGGACAGGCAGGATGCCACGCCTTCGCCGAGAATGTGGTGAAGGCTCCGAGCATGGAAGGCTTCTTCTGCCCGGTCGGCGGTAATCCGGTAATGGCCAAGGTCGCCGAGGCGCTCGGCCGCGCCGTCGAGGAGTCCGCTCCGAAGGTGGCCGTCGTCCGCTGCAACGGCACGCTGGCCAGCCGTCCCCGTACCAACGTGTATGACGGCTATGCTTCCTGCAAGGTGATGGCCAGCCTCTACAGCGGCGATACCGGCTGCAAGTTCGGCTGTCTGGGCAAAGGCGACTGCGAGGCCGCCTGCAAGTTCGATGCGATCCATGTCGATCCCGAAAAGGGTGTCGCCGTGGTGGATGAAAACAAGTGTACCGCCTGCGGCGCTTGTGTGAAGGCTTGCCCCAAGAGCATCATCGAACTCCGTCCCAAGGGGTTCAAGAACAGAAGGGTTACGGTCCTGTGCGTCAACAAGGACAAAGGTGCCCTCACCCGCAAGGCCTGCACCGCCGGCTGTATCGGCTGCGGCAAATGCGCCAAGACCTGCCCGTTCGGCGCCATCACGGTCGAGAACAACGTGGCTTACATCGACTTCACCAAGTGCAAGCTCTGCCGCAAGTGCGTGGAGGTCTGTCCGACCCACGCCATCAACGAAGTGAATTTCCCTCCCAAACCCGTAATCGCCAAGCCCAATGAAGAAAACGTTTAGAATCGGCGGCGTGCATCCGCACGACAACAAGATCTCCGCAGAAGCTGCGATCGAGATCTTCCCTGCGATCGAGACCGCCTATGTTTCGATGGCGCAGCATCTGGGCGCACCGGCCACGCCCGTAGTGGCCGTGGGCGACCACGTGAAGGTGGGGCAGGTGATTGCCGAGCCCGCCGGTTTCATCTCCGGCTTCGTCCACTCCCCGGTTTCGGGTACCGTCAAATCGATCGGCCCCCGCGCCGACATTGCCGGCAACCTGGTCCCGCACGTCGAGATCACGGTCGAAGGCGACGAGTGGATGGAAGACATCGACAGAAGCGACACCGTCGTCAAGGATATTCCCTTTACGCCGGAAGAGATCATCGAGAAGGTCAAGAAGGCCGGCGTCGTCGGCCTGGGCGGCGCTTCGTTCCCGACGCACGTCAAACTCGCCCCTCCGAAGGACAAGAAGGCCGAGTGCGTGATTCTCAACGGAACCGAGTGCGAGCCTTACCTGACGAGTGACGACCGCATCATGCGGGAACGTCCCCGCGAGATCCTCATCGGCGGCGCCATCATGATGAAGGCGCTCGGCGTGACCCGCGGCTATGTGGGTATCGAGGAGAACAAGCCTGCGGCCATCGCCTCGATGACCGAGGCAGCCCGCGAATTCCCGCAGATCGAAGTGGTCGTCCTCAAGAAACGCTACCCGCAGGGTGGTGAGAAACAGCTCATCGACGCGGTCATCCGCCGTCAGGTACCCTCCGGCGCCCTGCCGATCGATACGGGCGCCGTGGTGCAGAACGTCGGAACCTCGCTGGCCGTCTATGAAGCGGTCCAGAAGAACAAGCCGCTGATCGACAACGTCATCACCGTGACGGGCGGCTGCCTCCCCGTGCAGCACAACTATAAGGTGCGCATCGGTACGCCGATGTCGAAGATCCTCGAAGTGGCGGGCGGCGTGCCCGAAAAGGCTGCCAAGGTGATCAGCGGCGGTCCGATGATGGGCCGTGCCATCGCCAACCTCGACGCTGCCACGGTCAAGGCCAACGGTGCCATCCTGGTACTGACCGAAGCGGAGACGCGCCGTAAACCCGAATCCAACTGTATCCGCTGCGCCAAGTGCGCCTCGGCCTGCCCGATGGGCCTGGAGCCGTGGCTGCTCAACAAGCTCAGCCGTGCCGGCGGCCGGTTCGACGAACTCGAGAAGGAGCGCGTCTTCGACTGCATCGAGTGCGGCTGCTGCAGCTTCACCTGCCCGGCCCAGATCCCGCTGGTCGATATGATCCGCATCAGTAAGGCGGAAGTAATGAAGATTATGCGTAGCAGACCTAAAAAATAGACGACCGATGAACAAACTTCTCGTATCACCTTCTCCTCATACCCACGGCAAGGAGAGCACGCAGTCGATCATGCGCGACGTGCTCATCGCCCTTGCCCCGGCCATGCTGGTGTCGATTCTCTCCAGCGGCTGGTCGGCGCTGATGCTCATTCTCGTGGGCGCCGCCGCCTGCGTGCTGACGGAATTCCTGATCCAGAAATACCTGCTGAAGCGGCCGGTCACGGTCAGCGACCTGTCGGCCGTCGTCACCGGTTGCCTGCTGGCGCTCAACCTGCCCCCGAATTCTCCGTGGTGGCTCATCGTCATCGGCTCGGTGGTCGCCATCGGTGTCGCCAAGATGACCTTCGGCGGTCTGGGACAGAATATTTTCAACCCCGCCCTGGTGGGCCGTGTCTTCCTGCTGGTCTCTTTCCCGGTGCTGATGACGACCTGGGACGATTCCGGTTCGATGTTCGGTCTGGTGGACGCCTTCTCCGGCGCCACGCCGCTGGGTGCGGTCAAGGAAGGCCTCAAGAACGGAATGACCCTTTCCGAGCTGACGGCCGACAACCTGACCTTCTCCCAGCAGTTCTTCTTCAACATGGGCGGTTCGGCCGGTGAGTTCTCAGCCGTCGCGCTGATCCTGGGCTTCATCTACCTGCTCTGCCGCCGCGTGATCAAGGCCACCATCCCGGTGACCATCCTCTGCACGGTCTTCGTGGTGTCCGGCATCTTCTGGCTGGCCGATCCCGAGCGTTTCACCAATCCGGTGTTCAACCTCTTCACGGGTGGTCTGCTGCTGGGTGCCATCTTCATGGCGACCGACTACGTGACCTCTCCGATGACCACCAAGGGCCAGATCATCTTCGGTATCGGCATCGGTCTGATCACGGTCTTCGTCCGCTATTTCGGTTCCTATCCGGAGGGCGTCTCGTTCGCCATCCTGATTATGAACTGTACGGTTCCTCTGCTCAACAAGTATTGCAAACCGCGCCGGTTTGGGGAGGTTAAGAAATAATGGCAGCAAAATCTACATTCGGCAATATGGTGCTGGTGCTTTCCGGCATCTGCCTCGTGTGCTCAGCCCTGCTGGGTACCGTCTATGCGGTGACCAAGGCCCCGATCGAGGCCTCCGAAATTCAGAAGGTCAACGCGGCCATCGCCGCCGTGACGCCGCAATTCGACAACGTCCCTTCCGAAGCTGTCCGCGACGTTGAAGGCGGCCAGATCTACACCGCCACAGTCGGCGGCGAACCGGTCGGCTACGCCATCAAGGTGTCAGTCGGCGGCTTCGGCGGTCCGCTCCAGCTGATGGTCGGCTTCACGCCCGACGGAACGGTCTATAACACTTCCGTCATCTCCCACTCCGAGACCCCGGGCCTGGGTGCGAAACTCGTGGACGAGAACATCGCCCCGCGCCAGCAGGTCAAGGGCAAGAACCCTGCGGTGAACAACCTTTCCGTCAAGAAGGACGGCGGCGAGATCGACGCCATCACGGCTTCGACCATCACGTCGCGTGCCTTCCTCAAGGGTGTGGGCGCCGCCTACGAAGTGTTCAAGAACAACTGTGCAACCCCTAATACGATTGAGCAATGAGCAGCAATAGCAAATTACAGCTGATTGTCGACGGCATCGTCAAGAACAATCCCACGTTCGTGCTCGTTCTGGGTATGTGCCCGACGCTGGGAACCACCACTTCGGCCATCAACGGTATGGGCATGGGTCTGGCCACGATGATCGTGCTGATCCTGTCGAACATCACCATTTCGGCCATCGCCCGGATCATTCCCGACAAGGTCCGCATCCCGTGCTACATCGTGGTCATCGCCTCGTTCGTGACCATCGTCCAGCTTCTCCTGCAGGCCTATGTTCCGGTGCTCTATGACGCGCTGGGCATCTTCCTGCCGCTGATCGTGGTCAACTGTATCATCCTGGGCCGCGCCGAGGCCTTCGCCAACAAGAACAGCGTGGGCGATTCCGCGCTCGATGGCGTGGGTATCGGCCTGGGCTTCACCATCGCCCTGACCGCCATCGGTCTGGTGCGTGAGATCCTGGGCAGCGGTTCGGCCTTCGGCTGGAAGTTCCTCCAGGGCGACGGCATGCTCGCCTTCGTCCTTGCGCCTGGCGCATTCATCGTGCTGGCCTATCTCATGGTCGTTTTCAGAAAGATCACCAATAAGGCATAAACTATGAAGATCCTGCTTATTTTCATTTCCGCGATATTTGTCAACAATATCGTCCTGAGCCAGTTCCTGGGCGTATGTCCGTTCCTGGGCGTATCGAAGAAGGTCAACACGGCCGTCGGCATGACCGCCGCCGTCACCTTCGTGATGGCCATCGCCACGCTGGTGACCTTCCTGCTGCAGAAATATGTGCTGGTGCCCTTCAATCTGGTTTTCCTCCAGACGGTGAGCTTCATCCTCGTGATCGCCTCGCTCGTGCAGATGGTCGAGATCATCATCAAGAAGATCAGCCCCTCGCTCTATCAGGCCCTGGGTATCTTCCTGCCCCTGATCACCACCAACTGCGTGGTATTGGGCGTGGCCATCCAGGTGGTGACCAACGAATACAATTTCGGTTTTGCCGAAGGTGCCCGTATGCTGGGCCTCGGCGAAGCTATGCTCTTCTCCATCGCCACGGCCATCGGCTACGGCCTGGCGCTGATCCTCTTCGCGGGTATCCGCGAGCAGCTTGAGCTGAGCAATGTGCCCAAGTCTTTCAAGGGTGTTCCCATCGCCCTGCTGACGGCCGGCATCATGGCACTCGCCTTCATGGGTTTCTCCGGCCTGGTGTAATGAATCACAAGCCGTTGACCCTCCCGGACATTGAGGCGCTTCTTCGGGCCGGAAAGCTCGAAGAAGCGCATCAGTCCCTGCGCGACTTCGTCAAGCGCGAACCCGACAACCCCCAAGGCTGGTATATGCTGGGCAATCTCTACCGCCGGCAACAGCTCTGGGGCGAAGCCATCAACCATCTCAACAAGGCGAAGCTCCTCGACCCCGACGGCCCCGCCGACGCGGCCATCGAGTCGATCTACGACATCATCCGTTTCGTCAACGTAGATTTGATGAACCCGTAAAAAAGATGATGGAGGTGGCCGAAAAGCCACCTCCTAGCATAATGGAGACGTTCCGGCCATAAAAACTCCCATATTTTATGGCCGGAAGCCTATTTTACGCTCTCTCGGCCATAAAACAGCTCATTTTTTATGGCCGGCGCTCCTAAGCGATGCGGGAAACCTGGGCGCGCTATAAAAAAACTCACTGCCGTCTGACAGTGAGTTTTTGATTTCTATCGGGAAGAGGTGGCCCGGTCTACCAGCGGTTCAGCGGCAGACCGTTCATCTTCATTTTCACCTGCTGACGGACTTCCTCGATGATCTGGTCGTTTTCGACATTGCAGAGGACCTTGTCGATCAGATCGACGATGCCCGGCATATCCTTCTCGACGAGGCCGCGGGAGGTAACGGCCGGCGTACCGACGCGGAGACCGGAGGTCTGGAAGGCGCTGCGGCTGTCGAACGGCACCATGTTCTTGTTGACGGTGATGCCGGCGCGGACGAGGGCCTTCTCGGCCACCTTACCGGTCAGGTCGGGGAACTTCGTGCGGAGGTCGATCAGCATCAGGTGGTTGTCGGTGCCGCCGGAGACAATGAAGTAACCCTTTTTGATGAAGGCTTCGGCGAGGGCCTTTGCGTTCTTCTGTACCTGGATCTGATAGTTGCGGAACTCCGGCTGAAGGGCCTCGTAGAAGGCCACGGCCTTGGCGGCGATGCAGTGCTCGAGCGGACCGCCCTGGATGCCCGGGAAGACGGCGGAGTTGATCATCGCGCTCATCTTCTTGATTTCGCCCTTCGGCGTGGTGATGCCCCACGGGTTGTCGAAGTCCTTGCCGATGAGGATGACGCCGCCACGCGGGCCGCGGAGAGTCTTGTGCGTGGTGGAGGTCACGATGTGGGCATACTTCACAGGGTTCTTCAGCAGGCCTGCGGCAATCAGACCGGCAGGGTGTGCCATGTCGACCATGAAGATGGCGCCTACCTTGTCGGCGATTTCACGCATACGGGCCCAATCCCATTCACGGGAGTAGGCGGAGGCGCCGCCGATGATGAGCTTCGGCTTGTATTCCAAAGCTTTGCGCTCCATGTCGTCGTAGTCTACCAGACCGGTTTCCTTGTTCAGCTGGTAGGCAATGGCGTGATACATCTTACCCGACATGTTGACCGGGGAGCCGTGCGTCAGATGACCGCCGTGGGCCAGGTCGAGACCCATGAAGGTGTCGCCGGGCTGCAGGCAGGTGAAGAACACGGCCATGTTGGCCTGCGCGCCGGAGTGCGGCTGCACGTTGGCGTATTCTGCGTCGAAAAGTTTGCAGAGGCGGTCGATGGCCAGCTGTTCGATCTGGTCGACCACTTCGCAACCGCCGTAGTAGCGGGCGCGGGGATAACCTTCAGCATATTTATTCGTGCAAACGCTGCCGAGGGCCTCGAGCACCTGCTTGCTGACGAAATTTTCAGAAGCGATGAGCTCGATGCCTTCGCTCTGGCGCTCTTCCTCCTTGCGGATCAGGTCGGAAATTTGAACGTCTTGTTTCATATAAGTGTTACGATTATTTTATAGTATTGCCTCTATAGTGAAGAATATACAAAGATAAAACAATTTCCTATATTTGTGACGGCAATTTGAACAATAATGTTCCGAAAACTTTTGAACAGCGAACTGGGCCGCATCAGCGTGGAAGAATTCAAGCAGGCGGGTAAAGCGCCGCTCGTCCTGGTGCTCGACAACGTGCGCAGCCAGCACAACATCGGTTCTGCCTTCCGCACTTGCGACGCGTTCCGGGTCGGCCGGATCTGCCTTTGCGGCATCTCCGCCACACCGCCCACACCGGAAATCCACAAAGCCGCCCTGGGCGCGGAATTCAGCGTGGACTGGGCGCATTTCGATACGGCGCTGGAAGCAGTCAAGGCCCTTCGCAGCGAAGGCTATACCATTGTCAGCGTGGAGCAGACCGAGCACTCGACGCTCCTGCAGGATTTCCGTCCGGATCCTGAAAAACGCTACGCCCTGGTGTTCGGCAACGAGGTCAAGGGCGTCGCCCAGGAAGTGGCGGATGCTTCCGACCTTTGCCTGGAAATCCCGCAATACGGCACCAAGCACTCGCTAAACGTCTCCGTTTCTGTCGGTATCGTGCTTTGGAACATTATTTTGAACAATTTCCGATAGATTCTAAAAAAAGTTACTATATTTGCAGTCCCATTTCGGGAACTCGGGAAGTGGCGCAGTTGGCTAGCGCGCTGCGTTCGGGACGCAGAGGTCGGGTGTTCGAGTCACCTCTTCCCGACAGAAATCAAAAACTCACTGTCAGACGGCAGTGAGTTTTTTTGTATTCCTGCTCGGAAATGATTATATTTGAGGGGGATAGGAAAAGGCTTACAAGCGGAGCCTGCCACAAGCCATGGAAAAGACTGCTAAAAAAGGATATGAAACCCCTGCGACGGAGGTCGTGGAGGTGACTGCTACGGGTATGATCTGCCAGTCGGCTGAAACGGAGGACTACGTGTTTGGCAACCTGGATGAAAACTGATGGGAGGAGGATGAAGATGAACCGTGGTTTTTTGGAAAGACTTCTTCGGGCTGCCGTGACGCTGCTGCTGGCGCTGCTGCCGACGGTAACGGCATGGGCTGACGAAGGCATCAAAGATGTGATGGTCATCGGCGGCTCGGAAAGTAAGGTAAACGGCCTGAAGACTAGTCTCACAGGACAGGGCTGGCATGTTATCGACAAGGATTTGAATCGTGGGGCAGGCGGCGACTACATCTATCTGTTGTATAAATCAGAGACCAGCAACGGTGTCAACAATGGATATATCACCGATTTCTATATAAGCGATGCGAAAGGTACGGCTCCAGACAACTTAACACACAATGGGCGGACATATACTCTGGTTTCCTTTGACGGTGGAGACAGTTTCAAAGAATCTAAGGGCGATCTGAACCGAGGTGCTGACGGCAAATACATCCACTTATATTACACCACAGCTCTTTTTCCAAACAACCGATTCATAACCGGCATCTCGTTCAACAGTACCCAGACGGGTGCCGTGGGCGTGAACGGAGGCTCGGAGGGATACGACCTTAATGCAGGTGCAGGCGGCGACTACATTTATATGCACTTGTCCATTTTTTCCGGACGCGGCCTGCCTTACTCCTATGACTTCGAAACCGCGCTGGCAGAAGAGGGATGGACAACGGTTGATTGTAATCAATACACAAAGATCGTGGAACGCGGCAGTGGCCATGCTTTTCATTTTTGTAATGACAACACCGTAAGTGGAGATGCCTACCAGTACTTGATTTCTCCTGAATTTGACGGACGGATGGCCATGTATGTGGAATTTGACTATGAGCGAGGTCCGATCGTTCAGCATGATTTATCCTTTCAGATAGGCTATTCTACCCAAACCAATGACATTTCTTCTTTCACCTGGGATTCAGATGTTGTGGCAGGGTGGGGACACTTTGGGAAAACTTTTCCCCAAGGAACGAAATACGTGGCTGCCAGAGCGTGGACAACGAATAGTTTCATGGATATCTATTTGGATAATTTCAACTTCACGGTCACGCCGGTCATTCTCGCTTTGACGGAATGTACGGAACATGCCGCCAAGGTTTCTTGGGATGGGCCACAAGCGGGCGAGACCGTTACGGGATATGTTTATCAGTATAAAAAAGCGGATGTTTCGCAATGGTCAACAGAAACTTCGTTGTCCGCCTCCGCCAGGAACGTCACGATCAGCGGCCTTTCCGCCCACACGGACTATCAGTTTCGTCTGAAAGCCATTTATGGCAGCAGTGAAAGCAATTATGCGAATCTCAGTTTTACCACAGCCGTTGAACTTCCCTACAGTTGCGGATTTGAAAATGGGATGGATGGTTGGAGCCAGGTCGTACATAGCTGGGAATTTACAGGGATATCTGATCAGACCAGTTACGAGGGTGCACGCTGTTACCGTTTTTATGGCGACGTCGCGACATCTCCGTCCCAATACCTGATTTCTCCGAGATTGCCCGGCGATTGTGCCGTGAAGCTGTCATTCTACTACTTAAATGCGGTATACCCAAATACAGACCGTTTCCGGGTAGGCTATTCAACTACCGACAGCGATGTCGGTTCTTTCACATGGAGCGACGAAATAACTGTGCAGGGGCATGACTGGGAGTTGTATGAAAACGACTTTCCTGAGAGAACCAGATACGTTGCAATCCAGTACCCGTCAGGTCAATCATTCTTCTTCGTCGATGATTTCAGTTTCGAAGTCTATTCTACCCTGGCAGGGCCGGCAGACCTTTCCGTGAGCACCCTCACAGACGATGGCGTTTCGTTCTCCTGGTCTTGCTCCGCTTCGGGAGTTACGGGCTTTGCCTATCAATACAAGAAGAGAAGTGACAACGCCTGGTCGTCCGAAAAGAACCTGGATGGCAGTACCCGTTCCGTCGCCCTGACCGGTCTGGAAACCAATACTACCTACGACTTCCGCATCAAAGCATGCTATGGCAGCAATGCGAGCAATTACGTGACCGCCCGTTTTACCACGGAGGGTTCGATTGAACCGTTGCCGCACTTCCAGGGTTTTGAAAACGGCATGGGTGGCTGGCGCATTGTGAACAGCAACGGCAATGCGGGAATCAAATCGTGGGAGCCGCGAGAAGGCAGCTATGACTTCGGCTTTGCCTTCGATCAAATCGAGAGTAATCCGCCCCAATATCTGATTTCCCCTCAATTGAACGTCAGTTCCGAGTCAATCCTGTCGTTTTACTACCAGAATAATGCGGACGCTACGACCGCGTATCGGACGCTTTTCTCTGTGGGATATTCTACTACGGATAAAAACCCCGAGGATTTCAGCTGGTCCGATGAAATATCCGTAGTCGTAGCGGCGGGGACCTGGCCTCGCTTCGTGCGACGACTGCCGCAGGGAACCAAATTTATAGCCTTTCGTGTAATGGCTGGACAGCCCTGGCTTTACCTGGACGACATCAGCGTCGCCCCTATGGCCAAACCTGTGGCTACGGCTGCTGTCGTGCAAGGAATGGACAAGTACGTGACGACGTTCTTCGACGAGAAGGTGTATTGGGAACTTCCGGAAGGAGCGACGGCCTATACGGCCGGACTGAACGGAGATGAACTGATGCTTGTGCGCATCGGCAACAGAGACAGCCGTGTAATTCCGGCAGGGACCCCGGTGATCATCGTTGCCGACAAGGCACAGGAAGATGGCAATGCCCCCACGAAGACCATTCCGGTTATCCTGTCGGGCTATCAAGCCGTCACGCCTCGGGAAGGAAACATCCTGAAGGGTGCGAAAGAGGATATTGCCGTGACCGAGGGAAAGATTGACAATAAAGCGGTTTACGTTCTGGGTATTGTGAACGGAACGCTGGGAATCTATCCGTTCAAGGGTGACAAGATTCCGGCCGGAAAAGCCTATATATTGAAATGAAAAAGACTTTGCTCATACTTACAGCACTTGAGGCCCTGCTTTGGGCTGGATGTGCACCGGTGGAACTTGTTTCGGAAGATGTTCCTGCAAGACAGGTGTTGGAGGGCGATTCTACCTGGACATTGACGCTCCGGGCGGAAATAGGTGACCCTGAGACGAAGGGCCTGGACATCGACGGGACGGACGAAGCGAACACGACACTCCTCAAAGCCGTCTGGTTGACAGGTGAGAAAGTATATGTATACTTGGGAGAAGAAATGATTGGAACGCTCATGGCAACGGAAGATGCTTCGGATCCTCATTACGCCACGCTGTCCGGAAAAGTGACTGTTGCCGGCATTACGCCGGGACAAACGCGACTTACCCTGCTGACGCCCTATTGCCGGGATGATTGGACATACATCGGGCAGGGGGGTATGCTTCTGGTAAACGACGGGGGAATGAGTGGTCTGTATAATTCCATTGCCGCGAGATATCACCTTGCCCAGGCTGACGACGTGCTGGTGACGGGTTTGACAGAGGCCGACGATGGCAAGTTCGCGTTGTCTGCCAGCCCCGCCGTCTTCAAGAACCAGCAGAGCGTCTTTCGCTTCAATTTCCGCTTCCAGGAAGGGGGCGCAGGGGAAAAGACGCCTGTCGAAACCGCAGGCGCTTTGATAACGGGAGACGGCGGCGGGCTCTGGAAAGGCTGGAACATGGGCACAGGCCCGATCCCAGTCTGGCTGGCTGAACCCACGGTAAATCCATTTTTCGTAGCCTTGCGGTTCAAGGACCAAACCAACAGGGAAAACTTGAAATTCGAGGTATTCGACGCAGACGGTATCACCTATTACGGCAGCAAGGAAATCCCGGCTGAATACAAGCCCAACGGCCATTTCATAAGTGCGAAGAACATCACGCTCACAAACCGTCTGAAACTGGACGTATCTTCTGCGGGTGAAGTGGATGTTGTGCTATAGCGCGACGGAATGATGCTCAGAAGTCGACCATCGGATCGTCGTAGTCGTGGCCGCCGAGGACGGTGCCGTCGCCGGAGTAGTAGATGATTTGGCTGGGGGAGCCGTCGGGTTTGTAGGAGGTGCAGCTGTGATCGCCGCGCGCTTCGTCGGGGAGCGCTTTGATGCGCTCGATTTCCGCGCTGAAATAGCTTTCTGCCATATTTCGGATCGCCCGTTCCGTGTTGGTCGGAGGACGGTGGTCGTAGCCGCCGTCCCGGTCGAGATAGTCCATCAGCTCGAATACCCGTCCGTCGGAATACTCGAGGATGGCGATCCAGCGCGGGCGGGATTTGTCTTCTTCCGAGAGCTTCTCGCCGCAGTAGGAGCAGGCGTCGATCTGGCGCAGGTCCTTGTCCAGCTTTTCGAGCAGTAGCGGGTCACCACAGTAGTAATTCCATCCCTGGAAAGATCCCATTGTGCGGAAATACACGGAATTCCGTTCTTCTTTCTTGAAGGAGAACACTTCCGTGCCTTTGTCCGAGTGCAGTTCGAAGCGGAAGGCCTTCAGGACGGCGTCCTGCGCCAGTTCCATGTTCCGCCAGGGCGCAAAGAGCTCCTCCACTTTATGGAACGCTTCCTTGGCGCCTGTGGGCATGGCCTCGTAGCCGCCGCTGCGGACACGCTTTCCATCGGAATACTTCAGCGAAAAGTCCCAGGTGTCGCCGTCCTTGATGTCGAACATCGGCTTGTAGCGTTCTTTGTAATGGTCCATCCTGTATTCCCGGACAAGGGCTTCGAGCGAATCCATCACGGCTGCATCGGCCAGGAAAACGCGGTCGCGGTCGTCACCGAGTTCCACGGTGATGCGCACCTTTCCGTCGCTGAGCCTTTCGGCCCGGTAACCCCGGTTGGTGAAACCGCGATAGCCGTGTGTAGCTGTGTAATAGAAGGATTCGAGGCGGCGTGGTCCATCGGGGACAGGTTGTGCCAAAGGGTCGGGTGTCGGCGTCGCGGGCCGGCATCCGAGGAAAGAAAGCAGCGACATCAGGAAAAGGAATTTGGTCATGGTGGGCATCAGTCGCGTTTTTCCAGCAGTTGGATCGCTTCACTGAAGCCATGCTCCGTCGAGTGGCGGAGGTCCATTTCCGAAACCGACGGAACGCCCTGCCGCCAGTCCTCTTCCGGCGTGCGGTCAAGGTAATCCATCGTTTCGATCTTCTGGCCGTTCGCGTATTCGGCCTTCAGGATCCAACGGGGGCGGGAAGTGTCTTCATCCGTGAGGCTCTCGCCGGTATAGGAAGCCATGTGGTTCCAGCGGATTTCGTTGGCGAGCCGTTTGGGCAGGAAATCGTCAAACCCTTCATAATGCTGGCCCTTGGCTTGGCCGTAAGGCTGGACGAAAGCCGTTCTGACCTCGCCTTTCTGTTCGAAGGTATAGATTTCCGAACCTTCCGCATCGTGGTATTCGTAGCGGAAAGAAACGAGGGCGATCTCTTCCGCCGGCTCTTGATAGAGCCAGCGGGAGAGGATGCCTTCAGCTTTGCCGATTCCCGCGGCGCCTTTCGGCGGATAGGCCATGTATCCGCCGCAGGAAGTCGAGTTGCCGTCGGTAAAGACGAGCTCCATCGACCAGGAATCTCCGTCCAGGATCTCCATCTTCGGTTCGTAATGCCCCTTGAAGCGGTCCATCCGATATTCGCGGACCAGCGCTTCGAGCGAATCCATCAGCGCCCCTTCTGTCAGGTAGACGCGGTCGCGGTCGTTGCCCACCAACACGGTAACGCGGGCCTGGCCGTCTTCCAGGCGTTCAGCCCTATAGCCGATGTTGCTGTAGGCGTGGTAGCCGTGGGAGGCGCTGTAGTAGAGCGACTGCAGATGGACGTCGCGGTCCAGTCCCGGGGCAGGATCCTTTTGCCCGCATCCCAGGAAGGAGAGCAGTGACATAACGATCAGAAGACGGATCACGTAACGCATAAATTACTTGTTGTTGTCGCGACGAGGGCCACGGTTGCCGTCGCGGCGCGGGCTGCGGTTGCCACCGTCCTTGCTGTCACGGCGCGGGCCGTTACCACCTTCGCGGCGCGGACCGTTGCCGCCTTCACGGCGCGGACGACGCTGTTCCGGTTCCACGTAGCCTTCCGGCTTCTCGGTCAGCGCGCGCATCGAGAGGCGCATCTTGCCGGCCTTCGGGTCGTATTCGAGGAGCTTGACATCGACTTCGTCGCCGACGGCCAGGACGTCCTCGACCTTCTCGGTCTTGTTCCAGGCGATCTCAGAGACGTGCAGCAGGCCTTCCTTGCCCGGCATGATCTCGATGAAGGCGCCGAACTCGAGAATCGAGACGACCTTGCCGTGATAGACCTGGCCGACTTCGGGGACGGCGCAGATACCCTTGATCCAGTCGAGGGCCTTCTGCATGTTATCCGCGTTGTCGGAAGCGATGTCCACCACACCTTCGGTAAGGTTGGTACCCGGGATCGGCTCTTCGTCGATGTTGATGACGGTGCCGGTCTCCTTCTGGATCTTCTGGATGGTCTCACCGCCCTTGCCGATGACTGCGCCGATGAATTCGGCGGCGATGCGGATCTGGACGATGCGCGGCACGAACGGCTTGTAGTCGGCACGCGGCTCGGGAATCACCTTAAGCATTTCGCCCATGATGTGCATACGGCCCTGGCGAGCCTGCTCGAGGGCTTTCTCCAGTACGTCGTAGCTCAGGCCGTCGACCTTGATGTCCATCTGGGTGGCGGTGATGCCGTCTTTGGTACCGGTGACCTTGAAGTCCATGTCGCCGAGGTGGTCCTCATCGCCGAGGATGTCGGTCAGGATGGCGTAGCGGTCGTTCGGGTGTTCGGCGTCGGTGATCAGGCCCATGGCCACACCGGCGACCGGCTTGCGGATCTTCACGCCGGCGTCCATCAGGGCGAGGCAGCCGCCGCAGACCGAAGCCATGGACGAGGAACCGTTCGACTCGAGGATGTCGGAGACCACGCGCACGGCGTAGGGATTCTCCGGGGCAAGCGGCATGACGGCCTTGAGGGCGCGCATGGCCAGGTTGCCGTGGCCGATCTCGCGGCGGCCCGTGGCGCGCTGCGGCTTGGCTTCACCCGTTGCGAACGGCGGGAAGTTGTAGTGGAGCACGAACTGCTGGTCGTCCTGGATCAGCACTTCGTCCTGTTCTTTCATATCGAGCTTGGTGCCGAGGGTCACTGTGGCCAGCGACTGGGTCTCGCCGCGGGTGAAGATGGCGGAGCCGTGGGCGCAGGGCAGGTAGTCCACTTCGCACCAGATCGGACGTACCTCGTCGGTGGCGCGGCCGTCGAGCCGGCGGCCTTCGTCGAGGACAAGGTTGCGCATGGCTTCCTTCTCCACGTCGTGGTAGTAGCGCTCCACGAGCGGGGTCTTCTCCTCGAGTTCCTCTTCCGGGATGGTGGCCAGGAAATCGGCCTTGATGGCTTCGAAAGCGTCGGCGCGCTCGTGCTTGGGCAGCGCAGCCTTGGCGGTCTCGTAGCAGCGGGCGTAGCAGGCTTCGTGGACCGCTTTCTTGAGCTCTTCGTCCTCGACGTCGTGCGGATAGTCGCGCTTGTTCACATCGGTGCCCAGTTCGTGCATCAGTTCCTTCTGCACGCGGCAGTGCTTCTTGATTTCTTCGTGGGCGAACTTGATGGCCTCGAGCATGTCGTGCTCGGAGACTTCCTTCATTTCACCCTCGACCATCATGATGTTCTCCTCGGTGGCGGCGACCATCAGTTCGAGGTCGGCGCGCTCCGTATCCTTGAAGCCGGGGTTGATGACGAACTTACCGTCAATGCGGGCCACGCGGACTTCGGAGATAGGACCCTGGAACGGCAGGTCGCTCGAGGCCAGTGCGGCCGATGCGGCCAGGCCCGCCAGGGCGTCGGGCTGGATATCTTTTTCTGCTGAGATCAGCATCACGTTGACAAACACTTCCAGGTGGAAGTCGTCGGGCCAGAGCGGACGGATGGGGCGGTCCACCAGACGGGAGATCAGGATCTCATAGTCGTCGGGACGGCTCTCTCTCTTGAGGAATCCGCCGGGGAAGCGGCCCGCGGCGTAATATTTCTCCCGGTAATCAACCTGGAGCGGAAGGAAATCCGTTCCTTCCTTGACTTCTGTAGCAGCGGTTACGGTCGCAAGCAGCATCGTGCCGCCCATCTTCACGACCGCCGAGCCGTCGGCCTGCTTGGCAAGCTTACCGGTCTCGATTTCGATTGTCCGACCGTCGGACAATTCAATGATTTTCTTGATAACGTTCATATTGTAACCTTAGTGTGTCTTCATACAAAAAAGGCCGCTGCATACGGCGGCCTTCATCTTTTCCCTGGAGATTATTTGCGGAGGCCCAGGGCCTTCACGATCTCGCGGTATCTCTCAATGTCCTTCTCTTTCAGGTAATCGAGGAGCTGACGACGCTTACCCACAAGGCGGAGAAGGGCGCGCTGCGTGTTGTGGTCCTTCTTGTTGGCCTTCAGGTGCTCGGTCAGATGAGCGATACGGTAGGAAAACAAAGCAACCTGACTCTCAGGCGAGCCGGTGTCAACATTAGACTTTCCGTATTTGCCGAAAATCTCTTGCTTCTTGTCTGCGTTCAAATACTCTGACATAATGCAAAAAATTGTTAAGGGCTGCAAAGGTAAGGATATTTTTTAACTCTGCAACTTTTTATTCCACAATTATTTTGCAAGGGCGCTCAGCCGTTCGTAGAGTTTGTCCAGGCCGGTGAGCAGTTCGGCGCCGACGCGGTTGTAATAGGCGCGGGCCTTCACGTCCGCTGCCGGGTGGTTCACTTTGTCGAACAGATCGTCAGCCATATCGCTCGCCTCGTTGATCAGGGTCTCCACTTGTCCGAGCTCTTTTTCAGGGTGCAACATAGCGAACAGCAGGCAATCTTCCACGAAGTCGCCGATCAGGAATTCGATATCCTTCTTGATGTCACGGAGATTCATTGTCTTTCTTTATTTTACTTCGGCGCAAAGATAAGCATTTTTCCGCAAATATCCATTTCGCGTACATATTGTCCCTGTCTCAAGACCCTTATGCACGCTCCGAGCGCTTTCCCGGGCTCCGGGGCCATATCGGTCGTACCGGCATTTGCAAGTGTCTTGTTTTATCATTATCTTCGCCATAACAAACAATAACACACATGAAAAAGTTTTTCCTCGCCGCTGCGTGCCTGATACTGGGCATGGCGGCACTCCACGCCCAAAGCAGCACATACGGCATCAAATCCGGACACCTGAAATATGAAACCCGGACCAGCGGCGGCATGCAATACAACGAGGTCTGGTTCGATGACTACGGCAAGACCCGCAAGCAATATGACCAGATCATGATGGAAGGCATGGGAAACTACCAGACCGAGGTCCTGATGCGCGACGGCAAGGTTTACACCAATGCATGGATTGACGACGCGAAGAAGGATGAGGCCAAGATGACCGAGTCCGGCCCGGGCCTCAATCTTCTGGATCCGGACGAGGCCTACCTGAAGGCGAACAAGATCGAGAAACTCGGCACCGAAGATGTCTTCGGCAGGACCTGCACGGTCTATTCCTACAAGACGAAGTCCCTGCTGCGCACGATTAGCAACAAAGTGTGGATCTGGCAGGGCATCATCCTGAAAATGGAGACCCGCGGCGCTCTCGGCGCTAACAACGACATGATGGTCACCCTGTTCGAGGAGAACATCAAAATTCCCGCCTCCACCTTCAAAATTCCCGAGACGGTGAAATAAGTCCATGAACGCATAGTGAATCAAGGGATCTTTCCGGTATCGGAGTCTATGGCTTTCCACTCTGCCGGATTCATTCCGGTGACGGCTTTGAAATTGCGGCGGAAGGTGGTCATGGAGGAGAATCCCGACGCGTCGGCCACGTCAGCGAGGGGCATCTCCGGGTGCTCACGCATCATGGCTTGGGCATGCCGGACACGGTGCCCGTTGATGAGCTTTGAAAATCCCATTCCGGAGATATTGTTGATTATCGTGCTCACGTAAGTCTTGTTGGTGGCCAAGGCTGAAGCCACATCGGCAATCCGCAGGTCCTTGCGCTTGACCGTGACAACGGTTCCGCACGTGAGTCCGCCCAGAAGCAGTACTCCGGTCATCCATGCCCACCAGGGGAGAGCGGCCTTTGGCAGTGGCTCCGAATGGAAGATAAATGCCTCGCGGCAAGTTGTGAAATTGTCTTCAACGGGTAGATCAGGATATGGGGTATCCGGGTTCCGATTAACGTCCAAGACAAATCATAATTCGATCTTCTTGCCGGATGCAGGTGGATACAATAATGATAATGGATCACACCTTACAGGTATGCAAGCAGGTTATTGGTCAAAGTCGTCGATTACTTCGACGTCACCGTATGAAATAATGGGATATCGCTTCAGATGGGTCAATTCTTTTGAAGTCGTACCACAATCGTCGACTTCTAATTTCAGGTACACTGTACGATTGGTTAAACCAAAGTAATCAATTACTTGAATACGCTAGCATTCCACCCTCCTACAAACCTGTAGGAGGGTGGAATGTCGATTTAGGAGGAATGATTTTGCTTATCTGTCAAATTTAAGCGAATTTTACGGGAAAGAATCGATATTCCTATGCGTATTACTTGTTATTACCGTCATCTTTTTCTGGTTTTGGCGGTGGCGTTTGGGACGCTGAACGTGTCCGCACAGGGGCCGGGCAGGCAGCGGCAGGCACCGGCGGACCCTGCTTATGAAATGCGGGAAATCTCTTGTGTCAGCGAGGGGAACCGTCTGTATGGCGAGGCCTTCATTCCGCGTTCGCCCGGGAAGCATCCGGCTGTGATTATGTCGCACGGCTATGGTGCCACGCACGAGGGTTTTTATGGTATGGTCGATACGTTGGCCAAGTTGGGCTACGTGTGTTATTGCTATGACTTTGCCGGCGGCTCTCCCCGTAGCCGCAGTGAAGGCCGCACGGAGGATATGTCGATTTTTACGGAGCGGCAGAATTTGATGGATGTCATCGACATGGTCCGGGGCTGGGACTGCGTGGATGCGGAGAGCATCTTCCTGTTGGGCGAGAGCCAAGGCGGCTGTGTTTCAGCCATTACGGCCCCGTATGTCTCGGAAAAGATCAAATCCATAGTGCTTGTGTATCCGGCCCTGTGCATTCCGGACGACGGATTCGCGCTTTACCCAAAGCGCGAGAATGTTCCGGATACCATCACTTTCATGGGGATGCGGATCGGCCGGGCGTATTATGAGCGCTTTTATGATGGCTTCGACATCTACAAGGAGATCGCCGGCTATCAGGGCGATGTACTGATCATCCACGGTACGGAGGACGGTCTTGTCAAGCCGGAGTATTCGGCCAAGGCATCCAATATCTATAATAACTGTGAGTTTCACCTGATCTTCGGCGCCGGCCACGGTTTCCGGAAGCCGGAGCACCGAGAAGCGTATCATACCTATGTCATCGACTTCCTCACCAGGCAGATGCGGTCCAAGCGAATCCAAGCCTATCTCGCTTCGCTCAGGTCGGATCCCACGGCGCATACGCTTCGGCCCGACACCAAAAGGGCGAAGAACAGCCCGTACGTGGGGAGCAAAAACTATGGAAAGCGCATTGCGGTTTTCGGCGGCTCGCTTTCGGTGAATCCGGAGTCGGACGTCGCCAAGCAGCTATGGGCGGACCAGCTGGGCGCTGAGGTGGTGACCTATGGTGTCGGCGGGGCCGGCTTCTCCATCGACCAGGGCTATTCGCTTCAGAAGCAGGTGGATACGGCCGGCATTTATGATGTCTATGTGCTCTGGGCTTCAACCAATGATTATACCAACGACCGCCCGTGCGGCTCCTGGTCGGATTATACGGCGGCAGACGGCTACGATGTGTCCAAGCTGCATACCCAATGTGGCGGCATCAACTATTGCATCCGCCGCTTGCTCGAAAAGAACCCCCGGGCCGAGATCTATTTCTTTACGTCATTGCGTTTCTTCGGCACGGATGCCGGCCACAATCCCTACTCCCTGACCCCCAACAAGACAGGAAAGACTTTTGCCGACTATGTTGAGGCTCAGAAAGCCTGTTGCGCCTATTACGGCATCCCCGTTTTGGACCAATTCAATCTCCAGGGAATCAACGAATTCAATGTGGACAACCACTACAAGGACGACCTCCTCCACATGAACGAGGAGGGTTATCGCCGCATCGCACCCGTCCAGGCCGCCTTTCTCTCGAACGGGCGGTAACGCAATTCTGTCGACAACAAATGTCTCGTTGTTTGTTTTTATCGCAATTTTAGTAGTTTTGCGAAATTTTTAACCGATTCGTTCATGAAAAAAGTCCTAATTATGTTGATGGCCTTCCCGCTGCTCCTTGCAGGATGCGGGAAGATCAATGCTGAAATCGAAGAACTGAAAAACAGGATCGCCAATCTGGAAGGGACCACGATCGCTTCCATCGAACAGCAGATTGCGTCGATCAATAAGTCCATCGGAGACCTCAATGGGATGGACACATCCTTAAAAGGCTATCTGGATGCGCTCAGCGACAGGGCGACCGATCTGGAAACGCGGGCAGGTGAAATCCCTGTTTTGCGCGAGGCCATCAACGGGCTGAAGGCACAGGACGGGGCGCTTGAAGAATCGATTGCGGACCTGAAGTCCTATGCGGAATCGCTGGAGGATGTGGTGGCGGCACTTGACGGTTCCGTTGACGAACGGCTCTCGAAAGAGCGGGAATGGATCAACGCTACGTTCTGTACGCTGGAGAACTACCAGTCGATGACGACGGATATCGCTGCCATCCGGGAAGGAATGGCGGGTGTGGAACGTGCACTGGGTTCCCGGATCGACGGGGTGGACGCTTCGCTGGATTCCCTGCAGCAAGCGTTTGTCGACGACCTGAAGACCGTCAGCGACAATCTTACCGACAAGATCGGCAAGACGGAAGCTTCCATGAAGAAATGGGTCAACGAAGCGCTGGCCGGCTATTATGACATAGCCGCCATCGATGCCAAGCTCGCCGCCTTGTCTGCTTCGGCAGAAGCGGGGCAGGATGCGATCAAGAAGGATCTCGACAATCTTTCCGGCAAGGTTGACCAGGTGAAAGCGGATCTGACCGCTGCTTACAAGAAAGCGGTGGCCGAGGCGATCGCGGACAACGAAGGCGTCATCTCCAGCCAGATCGCCAGTGCAATCGAAGAGGTAGAAGCACGCGTGAGCAGCGATATTTCCGACCTGCAATCGAAGGTATCGGGACTGGAGTCCCGTATCCGTTCGTTGGAAACCATTGTCAACGGGCTCAGGGTCAGCAGTATACCCTATGGCCTTGTTTTGTTGGAATCGCCTGCCGACACCATTACCAAAGGCACGACCCGTGAGATGCGGTTCAGGGTCAATCCCTCCGGTGTCAAGTTCACGAAAGACATGATACTGCTCGACTGTATCAGATCCGACTCTTTCCTGCGCAAGGAACCCGGCACGAAAGCCTCGTATGTCAAAGCTTCCGAGCATCTGAGCATCTCTTCGATGGCGGCGGACAAGAATGCTGCCGGCACCGTGCTTGACGGTCAGTATGTCCTGGGTGTGGCCGCTGCCGCCAATGAGGCGGTCTGGGACGAATCGCTCATCGCCTTCGTGGGCGCATATAAGGACCATGCAGGCCAGCTCCAGTACATCAGCACGGCGGCTTATCCGGTGGTCATGTTGCCGCAACCGGCTGAGGGGCTCAACCCCTGGTATTACCCGAACGCCACGTTCCAGTCGCAGATTTCCGGAAAGAATGAGGCTGGGAACAGCTATGTGCTTGATACGCTCGGTGTCGTCTATTTCGCATTGGATGGCGTAGATTTTATAGACAAGGAAAAGAAGACTTCCCGCCGATACAGTGCAGGCTTCCTGAAGGATGCCGTGTTCACACCCGATGCGGGCTATCCGCCTTTGCATGCCATACTGGATACGGATCGGCATTATGTGCGTTTCTATCCGGATACCACCGGAAACGATATCTGGCGCGCTTTCGAGGATCAGACCGGGACTGCCCATCAAGACGTAAAAGGTACAGTGACCCTGACGGATCGCTGGGGCGCCACGGCCAGCTATCAGCTCTCCATGGCCTGGTTCAATACGATCAGCCTGGTGGAAAATGTTACGGTCAATATGAGCGACCTGAATATGGAGAACCCGATTGTCAGCGTTGACATGACGGAGGCGTTCAAGCGTGCGGGCTACGATGCCTCCCTGATCAAAGACGGAATGCGCATCCAGTCGTTCGATATCTATTCCGTGAATTGGGACAGCGATTTTGTTTTTGAGCCGGTATTCAGGCAGAACAGCCGGATTCTCAATCTGGAGCTAAGTGGAAAAATCGTTCCTGGTGCGTCCAATGCTCAGATGATCAAGTTCACGGTTTCGCCCAACCCTTCCTATGTGTACAGAGAGTTTACTGCCACACAGATCAGGATGGACGTTACGATTAAAGTGAGTATTATCTAAAAATTAACACACCCTTTTTATAAGGGGTGTGTTAATTTGTTTATTTTCAGGACAATAGTCCTTTTTCTTCTGACCTTTTTTAAATGCTGATGATGCCCGGTTTCTTGGTCAGGCCGAGGCCGGGTTTGTCTTCGAGGGTGATGCGGCCGTCGACGAGTTTCATGCCGTCGAAGCAGTCGTTGCCCAGAAGGTAGTTGCCGTCGAGGTCGGCCCAGATGACTTTCGGGGAGATCTGCGCTGCGGCGGAGATGGCTACGGACGTTTCGGTCATGCAGCCGACCATCAGTTTCATGTGGTTCTGCTCGGCCATCGTAATCATCTGGCGGGCTTCCCAAAGGCCGGTGCACTTCATCAGCTTGATGTTGATGCCGTGGAAAGCGCCTTTCAGACGCGGGATGTCGTAGATGCGCTGGCAGCTTTCATCGGCCATCACGGGCAGCGGGCTGCGCTCGGTGATCCAGGCGGTTTCGTCGAGCATCAGCTTGCTCATAGGCTGCTCGATCATCTCGACGCCGCGTTCGGCGAGCCAGTGGATCATATCGAGGGCGTAGTACTTGTCTTTCCAGCCCTGGTTGGCGTCGATCACGATGGGGCGTTGGTCGCGGGCGCGGATCAGGTTGATCATGCGCTTGTCCTCGGCTTCGCTCATACCGAGTTTCACCTTGATGATCTTGTTCCACGAGGCTTCGGTAATCTTGGTGTTGACCATCTCGTCGGAGGCATCGTAGCCGATGGTATAGCAGGTGTAAGGCGCATCCTTGGGATTGAAGCCCCAGATCTTCCACCACGGCTGGCCGAAGATGTTGCCCACCAGGTCGTGCAGGGCGATGTCGATCGAAGCCTTGGCGGCGGTGTTGTTGGTCGTGACCTTGTCCACGGCGGCCATGATGTCCTCGATCTGGAACGGATTGTCGAACTTCGGGAGGACGCCGTCGACCACCTTCTTGTAGAATTCGTGGCAGGAGGCCTGCGTTTCACCCAGATACGGCGGCATGGCGGCCTCGCCGTAGCCTTCGTAGCCGTCCCAGGTGAGGCGGGTGATGACGATAGGGGTAGTGGTGCGTGAAGAACCCGAGATGGTGAAGGTGAACTTCATGATACCCTGGAAGTCTTCCCAGGCGAGTTCGAGTTTCTTGCTGCCAGCTTTCTTCTTGGCGGCTCCCGCACTGCGGGCGAAGAGCTGGGAAGGGTGCCACATCGCGGCGCCGGCCGTCAGCAGGCCCGCCGTCTTGAGGAATGTTCTGCGATCGCTCATATTATTAATTGTATAAATGTCTAAAAATAGACGCCGCTTTGGGCGATGGAAACGACGCCCTTTCCGCAGTCCTGATTGCCGATGATGCGGCAGGCGCGGATGGGCTTGCGGTCGTAGTAGTCCGGCTCGCCTTCGATCAATGAGTTGATCCGGACCAGCATCGAGGAGTGGATGATCTTGCCGTCACCGAGATAGATGGCCACGTGCGAGATGCGTTCAGGCTTGTCTTCCGTGGCTTCGCGGCCGAAGAAGACCAGGTCGGCGGGCTGAAGGTTGTCCAGGCCCTGTGAAACATCGACTGGTTCACCGGTCTTGTACTGCTGCGAGGCGTTGCGCAGGAGCATGTAGCCGTTGAGGAAATAGACGCTCTTGGAGAAACCGCTGCAGTCCACGCCTTTGATGGAAGTACCTGCCCACAGGTAAGGCACACCGAGGAACGTCTTGGCCGTTTCGATAATCAGCGCGCGTGCTTTCTCGACGTCTTTTTGCGGGGCATCGGCGGGAATGACGGCCTTCCGGCTGTCCACCCAGGTGCGTAGATCCGTCACGTCGGCGGTGGGGACGTAGGCCTGCCGTCCGTCGGGCAGGACCACTTTCGTATATTTGCCGGCCGTGCCGGTGACTTCCACGATGTCGCCCCAGACAGCGTCGCTTACGTGTGCGGCATCGGGTCTGGGCGCGTTGACGAAGAAAGTATAATAATTGGTGACGACCACGCGGCGGGAGGTCTTCCAGGCGTCGAGGCGGGGCTGGTCGATCGGAACGATGGCCATGTCGTTGACCCAGGCTTTGTAGCCGTCGGGGGTCTCGATGTTGACCCAGTATCCGTCGCGATAATGGACCTTGACTGGCGTGCCCATCAGGGCCTGCGTTCCGAGTTCGGCAGCGTAGTCGGGCTTCTCGCGCATATTGATTACGGAGAGGGTGGCCATGGCGAGTCCGTTCTCGTCTTCCGGCTCGGATTTGGGTGTGGTGTCCTGGGGATTCTTGTCGGGGGCTCCGCAGCTCAGCGCGAGCAGCAGGCAGATGAAATAAGTGTAAAAATGTTTCATTTTCCCTTGAAATTGATACCTTACAACCAACAAATATACTATAAAATTCGCCACAATTCGCCACAATCCGCGGTCTTTCGCCCCAATACGGCCGTTTTTCGCCACAAACGGCTTGTACGCGCAAGGAACTTGGCGCGGGGTTGGCTACCTTTGCGCCCGGTAAAATATTAAAATCTGAAAAAAATGGAAAAAAACGCAATTGAGGAGAAAGTCATCAACATCATCTCCAACAAACTCGGTCTCCCGAAAGAAGAAGTCACCCCCGCCGCCAGCTTCACGATGGATCTCGGCGCCGATTCTCTCGACACTGTCGAGCTGATCATGGACTTCGAGAAAGAGTTCTCGCTGAAGATCTCCGACGAGGATGCAATGAACATCAAGACCGTCGGCGACGCCATCGAATACATCTCCGCGCGTATGTAAATAAAAGGACCCGGCTGACGAGAGCGCTACGAGGCGATCCGGCCCAATCGTTCCGCGATGGTCTTGTAGTAGCTCTTGGAAACGGGGATCTTTTTGGCATCCGGGTGATTGAGCACCAGCAGCACCCGTGCGTTCTCACGCTTGAAGAGCGAGACGTTGTCCACGTTCACGATGAAGGATCGGTGGCAGCGCACGAGTGAGGTGCCCTCCAGTTGCTTTTCGAGCCGCGTGGTACGGCAGCGCATCAGGTAATTGAGCAGTTTGCCATCCAGCTCGTAACGGATTTCCACGTAATTG
This sequence comes from uncultured Bacteroidales bacterium, assembly GCA_947168065.1. GTDB lineage: Bacteria > Bacteroidota > Bacteroidia > Bacteroidales > UBA932 > Cacconaster. The sequence continues at coordinate 28,102 of CAMVKH010000007.1, read as the reverse complement.
TCCTGCGATGCGATGTAGAAGATGTCGTCGGAAGCGACCGACAGCTTCAGGGCACCGGTATAATCGTAGAAATCGATAATGCGGGATTTGGGCTCCGGCCGGTCGGCCTCCTGGTTCATTTTCAGGGCATTGATTTCCTCGGCCTTGTCGCGGTTGGCGGCAATCAGCGTGAAAATCACATAGGGGATGGCCAGAATCAGGGCTACACAGTAGGAGGTACGCAGCAGCAGTTTCGCTGAAAGCAGGATTTCCGGATTGAAATAGCGCGAGGCGAACATCAGGTAAACCGTGGCGATCAGGACGAATTCTCCGGTCAGCCATAAGATGTAGCGGCCTACCGTGATGGTATGGCGGATCTGATAGAGCATCATCAGTTCCTTGCTGATGAACAGGATCAGAATGCAGACCAAATAGAACAACAGTGTCGGCACCAGGTTGTTTTTCGGGTCGAGCCCGAGCCAGATGGTGTCGGAAAAGGGGTGATAGAGAAAGAGGAAAAGGAAGGAGAAGACCACGACGAAAGCGACGGATCCCAGCAGAAAAGTTTTCTGCAACAAATATTTCGGAGCGTTCAAGTCAATCAATTTTGCCCCAAATGTACGAATTTTAAAGAATATACCTCAAATGAAAATCATAGGAACAGGCAGTGCGCTTCCCCAGAAGGAGATTTCCAACGATATGCTGGCAGGTTTTCTGGAAACCAGCGACAGTTGGATCACAACGCGCACCGGCATTCACACGCGGCGGCTTCTGAGTACCGAGACATTGCGCGAACTGGCCACCAAGGCAGCGCAGGCCGCCCTTGCATCTTCCGGATTGCAAGCCTCGGAAATCGATTATCTGATTTGCTCGAACGTGGCCAACAGCTATGTGTCCCCCTCGCTGGGCAGCATCCTGCTCGGTACGCTGGGCTGCGTCTGCCCGACGTTCGACCTGAACGGCGCTTGCGCTGGGCTGGTCTATTCGCTCGACATAGCTGATTCTTTCCTTAAGACCGGCCGCGCCCGGAACATCCTGGTCGTGGCGGCTGAACAGCCTTCCCGTTTCTGCAACTGGCACGACAGGGCGACCTCGGTGCTTTTCGGAGACGGTGCTGCGGCGATGGTGGTCACCGAAGGAAAGGGTTTCCGCGATTTCCGCCTGACCGGCGTTCCGCATACCGACGTTATGTACTACAAACGCTCCCTCGAGCCGACGCCGTTCGACCGCGTGGAGGAGAGAACTACGCCGCTGGTGATGGAAGGCCGCGAGGTGTTCCGCATTGCCGTTGAATCCTGCATCAACGATGTGGACGTCCTGCTTCAGCGCAACGGACTGACCGGCGCGGACATCGACAAATACCTGCTCCATCAGGCGAACATGCGCATCATCGAGTGCATCCGCGAACATTTGGAGCAGCCCCGGGAGAAATTCCCGACCAATATTCAGAAATATGGCAACACGTCCTCGGCCAGCGTCGGCATCCTGATCGACGAGCTCTCCAGAGCCGGTGAGCTGAAAGATGGCCAGACGCTGATGATCAGCACCTTCGGAGGCGGGTTCGTGACTGCGGCGGCCATCCTGGACTGGTCCGCCATCCAATATTGACATTTATGAAAAGAGTAGTAATTACAGGACTGGGCGCTATTTCCCCGCTGGGCAACGACGTGAACACCATGTGGTCGGGCCTGCTGGAAGGGAAGTGCGCCATCGATTATATCAAATCCATCAACACGGAAAACCTGCCGGTCAGGATCGGCGCCGAGGTGAAGGACTTCCGTCCCGAAGACTACGGCATCGACCGCCCGATGATCCGCCACAACGACCGCTATGCGCTCTACGCGCTGGCCGCCGCTTCGCAGGCCATGCGCGACAGCGGCCTCGAAGTAGGCAAGGACGTGGATCCCAGCCGTTTCGGCTGCGCCATCGGCTCGGGTGTGGGCGGCATCCAGACTTTCTGCCGTGAACATAGCTCGATGCTCGAAAACGGTGCCCGTGGCGTCTCGCCGCTCTTTATCCCCGAGATGATCGCCAATATCGCTTCGGGCAACGTGGCGATCACATACCACGCTGAAGGTCCGAATCTCCCTGTTGTCACCGCCTGTGCAACCGGTACGCATTCGATCGGCGAGGCTTACCGCCTGATCCGCGAAGGCCGCGCCGACGCGATGATCAGCGGCGGCGCCGAAGCTGCGCTCTGTGAGATGGCCATCTGCGGTTTCGCCAACAGCAAGGCCCTTACCACGAGCGACGACCCGATGGCGGCCTCGCTGCCGTTCGACCTGCGCCGCAAGGGCTTCGTCATCGGCGAAGGTGCCGGCATCATGATCCTGGAAGAATATGAAGCGGCCCGCCGTCGCGGCGCGCACATCTATGCCGAGGTGAGCGGTTACGGCAATACCTGCGACGCTTTCCACTATACCGCGCCGCGTTCCGACGCCAAATGCGCCACGGCGTGCATCCGCCTGGCTCTCGAAGAAGCCGGCTACAAGGACGGAGAGCAGCTCTATGTCAACGCGCATGGCACCGGAACCCCGCTCAATGACAAGTCCGAGACCCTGGCCATCAAGCAGGCCCTGGGCGAGACGGCGGCCCGCCGTGCGGTCATCAGCAGCACCAAGTCGATGATGGGTCACATGCTCGGCGCCACCGGCGCCATCGAGCTGGTGATCTGCGCCCTGACCCTCAGGGACGGCAAAGTGGCTCCGACCATCCACCTCGACGAGCCCGATCCCGAATGCGACCTCGACTATACGCCGCATACCGCCCGTGATTACAAGGCCGGCCTGACGATCAGCAATTCGTTCGGTTTCGGTGGCCAGAACGCGTGCGTGGCATTGAGAAGAATCTAAAATAATGATCGATACTATGGTAAGAGAAGAACTTAAGAATTACCTGCCGCATCGGGAACCGATGTTGCTCGTTGACGATGTGACGGTCGAAGACGGGATTTCTACCGGTCACTATCAGGTGCGCGGTGATGAATTTTTCCTTCAGGGCCACTTCCCCGGCTATCCTGTCGTCCCGGGTGTCATCCTCTGTGAGATTATGGGACAGTGCAGCTGCGCCCTGGTCCTCGAAGAACTCCCCGGACGCCTGACCTTCTATGCAGGCCTGGACAATGTGCGTTTCAAGAATCAGGTCCGCCCCGGCGACCTGCTCACGGTGACGGCGCATATCGCCAACCGTCGCGGCCTGACTTTCTTCATTGATGCAGAGGCCCGGGTCGACGGCAAGCTCTGTGCGAAAGGAACCTTGATCTTCATGTTGGTCGATAAACCCGAATAAGCTATGAAACTCCTTCAAGATAAAACCGCCCTGATTACCGGCGCATCGCGCGGAATCGGGCGCAGCCATGCCCTCCTCTTCGCCGATGAGGGTGCGAATATCATCTTTACCGATCTCAAGCAGAACGAGCAGAGCGACGCCCTTGTGGCGGAACTCCGCGCCAAGGGTGTCCGGGCCGATTTCCTGGCTTCGAACGCCTCGGATTTTGCGCAGACGCAGGAAGTTGCAGCCTGGGTTCAGGAGAACTATGGCCGCCTCGACATCCTGGTCAACAACGCCGGCATCACCCGCGACCAGCTCATCCTCCGTATGAGCGTGGAAGACTGGAATATGGTGATGGATGTCAATCTCCGCTCCGTCTTCAACTATACCAAAGCCTTCGCGCCGATGATGATGCGTCAGCGTAGCGGCTCGATCGTCAACATCAGCTCGATCGTGGGCCTGAACGGCAATGCCGGCCAGTGCAACTACGCCGCCTCGAAAGCCGGTATCATCGGCTTCACGCGTTCCATCGCCAAGGAACTCGGTTCGCGCGGCATCCGCTGCAACGCCGTGGCTCCGGGCTTCATCGAGACCCCGATGACGCAGCAGCTCTCCGAAGAGGTGCGCAAAGAGTGGATGAAGCAGATCCCGCTGCACCGCGGCGGCCTCGACACCGACGTGGCGCACGTGTCGCTCTTCCTGGCCAGCGACCTGGCCGCCTATGTGACCGGACAGGTCATCAGCTGCGACGGCGGTCTGGCGATCAACTAGAAACACAATCATAAGAATACAATCCTATGTCATTCAAAATAGTAGTATTGGCCAAACAGGTTCCCGACACGCACAATGTCGGGGCTGACGCCATGAATGCGGACGGCACCGTCAACCGTGCCGCCCTGCCGACTGTTTTCAATCCGGAAGACCTCAAAGCCCTTGAGATGGCCCTGCAGGTCAAAGACCAGATGCCCGATGCAACGGTCACCGTGGTTACGATGGGCCCGCCCCGTGCTGCCGAAATCATCAAGGATGCCCGCAATCGCGGCGCCGACGACGGTTTCGTGCTGAGCGACGCCCGCTTTGCCGGTGCCGACACGCTGGCCACTTCGTATGCCCTTTCGCAGGCCATCCGCCAGCTGGGCAAGGTAGACTTGATCCTGGGCGGCCGCCAGGCCATCGATGGCGATACCGCGCAGGTGGGTCCGCAAGTGGCTGAAAAACTGGATATTCCCCAGGTTACGTATGCTGAGGAACTGCTTGCCGTCGATGCGGAGACGATCACCATCCGCCGCCGTCTGGAACGGGGGACCGAGTGCGTCAAAGCCAAGCTCCCCGTGCTGGTAACCGTCACGTCGGCTGCCGCCGACTGCCGTTTCCCGAATGCGCACCGGATGATTCGCCTCTCCAAGGAGGAGGTCCGGATGATCAACGCCGACAGCATTGACGCCGAAATGGACCGCCTCGGCCTGAAAGGCTCGCCGACCAAGGTCAAGCAGATTGAAAACGTGGTGCTCTCGCACAAGGAGTCGGTCGTTCTGGAGCCCACCGAGGCTGCCCTGAGTGAACTCTCCGCGACGCTCATCAAAGAGCACATTTTGTAGGATCCGAAAAACCAAGGAATCGATGAATAACGTATTAGTATATTGCGAGCTGTCGGAGAAGAACCAGATTGCCGACATCGCACTGGAGCTTTGCACCAAAGGCCGTCAGTTGGCCAGCCGTCTGGGCTGCCGCCTGCAGGCCGCCGTGCTGGGCAGCGGCGTGAAAGCCGCGGCCGAGTCGCTCTATCCCTATGGCGTGGACGAGGTGTTCCTGGCCGATGACCCGCGGCTTTCACCCTATCGTACCCTGCCGCATTTCGACGTGCTTTCCAAGCTGATCCAGAAGGAGCAGCCGCAGATCGTGCTCTTCGGCGCCTCCAGCGTCGGCCGCGACCTCGCCCCGCGCATCGCTTCGTTCCTGCGCTGCGGCCTTACGGCCGACTGTACGCAGCTCGAGATCGGTTCGCACGAAGATCCCAAGACCAAGAAGACGTACGAGAATATCCTCTATCAGATCCGTCCTGCCTTCGGCGGCAACATCATTGCCACCATCGTCTGCCCGGAGACCCGTCCGCAGATGGCAACCGTCCGCGAGGGTGTGATGAAGAAAGAGGTGTTCGATCCTGCCTATAAGGGTGTGATCGTTCCCGTGGCCGTCGAGGCTTCGCTCGACAAGGCCGACAAGGCCGTCGAGATTCTCAGCCGGGAGATCGAAGAGCAGAAGATCGACATCAAGGGTGCCCAGATCATCGTGGCCGGCGGCTACGGCATGGGCAGCCGTGAGAACTTCCAGCTCCTCCACCAGTTCGCCCGCCTGATCGGTGCCAGCGTCGGCGCTACCCGCGCTGCCGTGGACGCCGGCTTCTGCGAAGGCGAGCGCCAGATCGGCCAGACCGGCGTGACGGTCCGCCCCAAACTCTACATCGCCTGCGGCATCAGCGGCGCCGTCCAGCACCGCGCCGGCATGGAGCAGAGTGCCAAGATCATCAGCATCAATACCGATCCGGATGCGCCCATCAACGCCATCGCCGACTACACGATCATCGGCGACGTGATGACCGTCATCCCCCAGTTTATGGCTTGTTATAAAAATAATCTGAAGTAGTTATGAATTTCTATACCGATAACGAGAGCCTTTCCTTCTACCTCCACCATCCGGAAATGGAGCGCGTGGTCGCCGTCAAGGAAAAGGATTATGCCGAGGCTGGACAGCACCCGGAAGCCCCCGCTTCCGCTGAAGAGGCTGTTTCGCAGTATGATATGGTGATGAACCTGGTGGGTGAGATCGCCGGAGAGGTGATTGCGCCCAACGCCGAGCAGGTGGACCACGAGGGCCCGAAGCTCGAGAACGGCCGCGTCTCTTATGCGCCCGGCACCCGTCGGAACCTCGACGCCCTGATCCAGGCGGGCCTCTACGGCATTTCGCTCGACCGCAAATACAACGGTCTCAACTGGCCGCGTGCGGCCGTGGTGATGGCCGCCGAGATCATCGCCCGCGCCGATGTGGGCTTCGCCACGATCTGGGGCCTGACCGACTGCGCCGACACCATCCAGGAATTCGGCTCCGACGCACTGAAAGACAAGTATCTGCCCCGTATCTGCCAGGGTGCCACCTGTTCGATGGACCTCACGGAGCCCGATGCCGGCAGTGACCTGCAGTCGGTGCGCCTGAAGGCTACCTACGACGAGGCTGCCGGCTGCTGGCGCCTGAACGGTGTGAAGCGCTTCATCACCAACGGTGACGCCGACCTGCACCTGGTGCTGGCCCGCAGCGAGGAAGGTTCGACCGACGGCCGCGGCCTGTCGTACTTTGTGTTTGACCGTGCCGACGGCGGTATGGTGGTGCGCCGCATCGAGAACAAGATGGGCATCAAGGGCTCGCCGACCTGCGAACTGCAGTTCACCAACGCCCCGGCCCAGATCGTGGGCGAACGCCGCCTGGGTCTGATCAAATACGTGATGTCGCTGATGAACGGCGCCCGTCTGGGCGTAGGTGCCCAGTCGATCGGTCTGTGCGAAGCCGCCTGCCGCGAAGCCGAGGCATACGCCGCTTCGCGCGAACAGTTCGGTCATCCCATCAACCAGTTCGTGGCTGTCCAGGACATTCTGGCCCGGATGCGTGCCCGTACCGACGGTGCCCGGAGCCTGCTGTATGAGACCGCCCGTTACGTTGACCTTTCGGCCTCTTCGCGCGCCGCATCCCGCGTCGCCGACATCCTCACCCCGCTGGTGAAACTCAGCGCCAGCGAGTTCGCCAACCGTTGCGCCTACGACTGCATCCAGGTCCACGGCGGAAGCGGCTTTATGAAGGAATACGCCTGCGAACGCCTGTATCGCGACGCCCGCATCCTCTCGATCTACGAAGGAACGAGCCAGCTACAGGTCGTGGCTGCCGTGAAAGGCATCGCCAATGGCGCCTATCTCAAGCAGATTGAAAGCTACGAGGCCCGCGTCGCCGAGATGCTGGCTGCGGCTCCCGCCGGCGAATCCGCTGACGCGGATCTCGCCGCCCGGCAGCACTGCCTCGATGTCCTGCGCAAGGCCACCGAAGGCTACAAGCGTTTCTACGAGATGGCTACCGTCGAAGGCAGCACCAGCAAACGCTTCGAGCACGCGACCCGCGCCCTGACCGAGGTCCTTGCCAGCATCGTGATGGGCTACCTCCTGCTGCTCGACAGCTTCCGCGACGCCCGCTACCTGAAATCCAGCCAGTACTTCGTCCGCGAAAGCATCGGCCAGGTCACCCGCCACATCGCCGCACTGGAGAACTGCTAGCCAGCGGCCACTGCAACGGACGGCGCTCCCGCCATCCGGCCCGCCCCGGCCCGTCCTGCCGCTGCAACGGACGGCGCTTCCGCCTCGGCCCGACTCACCGCTGCAACGGACGCATCTCCCGTCCTTTGGCCTGGCCCGCTCGGCGCTGCTACGGACGGCGCTTCCGCCTCGGCCCGACTCACCGCTGCAACGGACGCATCTGACTGTCAGTCGATTACGCAAAGTGATCCCCCTCAAAACGAGGGGGATCAACTTTTATAAACAGTTGAAGGTCAACTGTGTACATTGCAGAACCGGGGCGGGACGGCCGCACCGCCTGCATCGCTTGCACCGCCTGCATCGCTTGCACCGCCTGCATCGCTTGCATCCCCAATATGTGACAGGGACTGAACATGATCTGGGAACACTTGCTGACGGCCCTGTGTATTCACATCTTTTTCATTATCTTTGCGGCCGTTATGGCGAACGAGAAGTTATCGGGGCATCTGGCGGTTGCCGGGGCGTATATTATTTTCGGCTTGAATGTGGTGTGCTGCAAGGACATCGCCAACAGTGCGCTTGTGTCTCCGATCGTGTTGTTTACTTTCCGGGCGCTGGGGGCTGCGGTGCTTTTCTGGGGGTTGTCGCTGTTCATGCCGCGGGAGAAGGTGGACCGGGGGGATTTCTGGAAGATTGCGCTGGCTTCGCTGCTGGGGTTGTTCCTGACGCAGTTCACGTTCCTGCAGGGCATTACGATGGCCAGTGCCATCGATGCGGCCATTATGGGTACGCTGGGTCCGATCTTTACCATGATTTTCGCCTTCCTGTTCCTGAAGGAGCCGATCACGTGGATGAAGGCGGGGGGTGTGGCCATCAGTTTCGCGGGAATCCTGTTCCTGATTTTCAATTCGGTCCATTCGGGCGGGGCGAATGCTTCTACGCCGGCGGGCATCGTGCTGCTGCTGCTGAACAGCCTTTGTTTCGCTTTGTATCTGGCGCTTTTCCGGCCGGTTATCGCCAAATACAATGTGGTCACGTTCATGAAGTGGATGTTCCTCTTCTCGCTGCTGATGTCGCTGCCGTTCTCGGCCAAGGGGCTGGTGACCACGGATTATTCGGTCATCCCGATGAAGGTGGGGCTGGAGATCGGGTATCTCGTGTTCTTCGCCACGTTCGTGGCGTATTTCCTCATTCCGTTCGGCCAGAAGCGTATCCGTCCCACGCTGGTGAGCATGTATTCGTATATGCAGCCGATCCTGGCTACCGTCCTTAGCATCATCCTGGGCGTAGATGCCCTCACCTGGCAGAAAATCCTGGCTACGGCACTGGTAGTCGGCGGCGTGGTCCTGGTGAGCAAGAGCCGTGCGGCAGCTCGCTGAAAAACAACGTCAACGCTAAAAAATTATCATTATATTTACGACTTCAATTTGGAGCCGTATGAGTATCGATCGTTTCGAGCTGGTCAGGACGTCGTTCGGCAAGAAGGCGCCGGCCGTGGATCTTCCCGACAAGAAAGCATCTGAGTATTTCGGCGAACGCCTGTTCAATCGCGCTGCGATGCGGAAGTATCTTGATCCGCAAACTTTTTCGGCGTTGATGGAATGCATCGACAAGGGTCATCCGCTCGACCGTGCGACGGCTGACCGCGTGGCCGGCGGTATGAAGGAGTGGGCGTTGGAAAACCACGTGACCCACGTAACGCACTGGTTCCAGCCGCTGACGGAGGGCACGGCCGAAAAGCACGATTCGCTCATCGCCCTGGATGGCCGCGGCGGCGTCATCGAGACTTTCGACGGCAGTTCGCTCGCCCAGCAGGAGTCTGACGGATCTTCTTTCCCAAACGGTGGCATCCGGGCCACCTTCGAGGCCCGCGGCTATACGGCCTGGGATCCCACTTCTCCTGTCTTCATCCAGGAAGATACGCTCTGCATCCCCACGGTTTTTGTCGCATATACCGGCGAAGCGCTCGATTACAAGACCCCGCTCAAGCGTTCCATCAAGGCGGTCAGCGATGCCGCCGTGCCCATCTGCCGCCTTTTCGATCCCGCCGTGAACAATGTGAAGTGCTTCCTGGGCTGGGAGCAGGAGTACTTCCTGGTGGACGAAGACCTTTATGCCGCGCGGACCGACCTGATGATTACCGGCCGGACGCTGATGGGCCATATGTCCTCCAAGAGCCAGCAGCTCGCCGACCACTATTTCGGCGCCATTCCGGCCCGTGTCGCAGCTTTCATGCGCGAGCTGGAAGTGGAAGGGCTCCGGCTCGGCATTCCGCTCAAGACCCGGCATAACGAGGTGGCACCCAACCAGTTCGAGCTGGCTCCCATCTACGGGGAAGCGAATCTTTCGAACGACCAGAACCAGCTGGTGATGAACCTGATGAATTCCATTGCCCGCAAGCACGGTTTTGTGGTGCTGCTGCATGAGAAACCCTTCCATGGCATCAACGGCTCGGGCAAGCACTGCAACTGGTCGCTGGGTACCGACACGGGCCGGCCGTTGATGGCCCCAGGCCGGGACGCTATGGGCAACCTGCTGTTCCTGACCTTCTTCGTCAACGTGCTGATGGCTGTCCAGCGGCACAACGATGTGCTCAAGGCCAGCATCGCCAGCGCCACCAACGCACATCGCCTGGGAGGTAACGAGGCCCCTCCCGCCATTATCTCCGCTTTCCTGGGCCGTACCATGACGTCGGTCCTGCGCAAGATCCTGACCGTTCCTTCCGATACGCCCATCGAGATCGCCGGGCGCAAGGGACGCAGTGTCGGTTTGATCGAGATTCCGGAAATCTTTGTCGACAATACGGACCGCAACCGCACATCTCCCTTTGCCTTTACCGGCAATCGTTTCGAGTTCCGCGCCGTGGGCTCCAGCGCCAACTGCGCCGGCGCCGTAACTACGCTCAATGCGGCCGTGGCAGAGCAGCTGCTCGACTTCAAGCAGGCGCTCGATAAGGAACTGGCAGCAGGCAAGACCCTGCAAGTAGCCGTGATGGACACGCTCAAGCCCGTCATTGCCAAGATTATCGATGTAGTCTGTTTCGACGGCAACGGTTATTCTGAGGAATGGCTGCTGGAAGCGCAGCGCCGTGGCCTTGACGTGGAGACCAGCGTACCGGAAATGTTCAAGGCCTTCACCACGCCCGAATCCGTGGCCATGTTCACCCGGACCGGCGTCTATACCGAAAAGGAACTGGGCGCCCGCAACGAGGTCAAGTGGGATATCTATACGAAGAAAGTCCAGATCGAGAGCCGGGTGATGGTCCGTATGGCCGTCAATCATATCATCCCTGCCGCACTGGAGTACAAGACGCGGCTGCTCAAGGAGGTATCGCTGCACCAGCAGGTAATGGGCAGTTTCGACGGATGCGGCACCGAACTTGACCTGATTCGCCGCATCGGCGCTTATATAGAAGAGGTAAGCGACCGCGCCGAAGCCATGCGCCTGGCGCGTAAGCGGGCCAATACGATAGAGGATGAGTACGCCCGCGCCGTGGCCTACCACGCTATCGCAGCGCAGATCGAAGAGTTGCGCCGGCCCGTCGACAAGCTCGAGGAACTTGTCGACAACCAGCTCTGGCCTCTGCCCAAGTACCGCGAACTGTTGTTCATCAGCTGATTTTTCAAAAAAAGTGAAAAATTTTTGAAATATCGCTTGCGATATAAAAATAAAGTTGTACATTTGTGTCGTGAACGATATAAATAGAAAAAGCAATAACAAACAATAAACAGTAAACATCATGGACAAACAGAAATCTATCGCGGCCCTTCAGGCCTATGCAACCGGCCTCGCCGCCCAGTCTCTCCAGCACAAAGTAGAAGGTAAGATCTTCGCCGACCAGGGCTTCTCCAAACTGGGTGAGAAGTACGCAGAACACGCAGCCGAGGAAATGGCTTGGGTGGATCAGTTCATCGAGCGCATCCTCGACCTCGGCGGTACGCCGCTGGTGGAAGCCGCTCCGGCTATGCCCGTTACCACCGACCCTGTCGAATACATCAAGGCCGACCTGGCCGTCTCCCACGAGCAGGTTCCCATCCTGCAGCAGCTGGTGCTCTCTCTCGCCGACGACCTCAAGACCTACGACATTCTCAAGGCTTACGCCCTTGACGAAGAAGAAGATATGCTCTGGAGCGAAACCCAGCTCGACCTGATCGAGAAGATCGGTCTGCAGAACTGGCTTGTCAAACAGCTTTAATTCGTGAAAGTCATGGCAAAGATTTACGATTTCAAGACCAAGAGCAACCGGGGCGCCGAAGTGGATTTCGCCCAGTTCGAAGGCAAAGTCCTGATGGTTGTCAATACCGCTTCCAAATGTGGCTTCACCCCGCAGTACGACGGCCTGGAGGCGCTCTACCAGAAGTATAAGGACCAGGGTCTGGTGATTGTCGGCTTCCCTTGCGACCAGTTTGCCGGCCAGGAACCCGGTTCCAACGACGAGATTGCGGAATTCTGCCGCATCAACCACGGCGTGACCTTCCCGCTGATGGCCAAGACCGATGTCAACGGCCCCAATGCTGAACCGGTTTTCGAGTATCTGAAAGAGCAGGCTCCTACCGAGGAGTACAGCGGTCTGAAGGCCAAAGCCACCCGGACCATGCTCAAGGGCCTCAGCAAGAGCGCGAAGAAAGACAGCGACATCCTCTGGAACTTCACCAAGTTCCTTGTCAACCGCGACGGTTCCGTTGTCAAGCGCTATGCGCCCGTGGTCAAACCGGAAGATATCGAAAAGGATATCCAGGGAATGTTATGATCGAAGAGGTGTTCAAACTGGATAACCAGCTCTGTTTCCGCCTCTATACCGCTTCGCGTCTTCTCACACAGGCCTATCACCCGCTGCTTTCAGAGCACGGATTGACCTATCCGCAGTACCTGGTGCTGCTGGTCCTGTGGGAGAAAGACGCCCAGCCGGTGAATGACATCGCCAATCGCTTGCATCTCGAGACGAACACAGTGACCCCCTTGCTCCAGCGGATGGAGAAGGAGGGTGTGCTGTTGCGGGAAAGGGGGGCTCAGGATGCCCGGCAGATGATTGTTTCCCTGACTCCGGCAGGCAGGGAGCTGAAAAACAAGCTGGCCGAAGTTCCACTCACCGTGGGCAATGCGGTGATCTGCGATCGATTCACCCCCGAAATGGCACCGGAACTCTTCCGGATGCTGGACGACATCATCGCAAAACTAAGCCACTGATTCAGGATCAGCGGTATTCGTCCCACGCTTTCACCGGAAGTCCGTCGGGCTCAAGGGTGCAGAAGGCGCGGATGTAGGCTGTCGCCAGACGGCTGTTGGTAATCAGCGGGACGTTGAAGTCGATGGCGGCCCGGCGGATACGATAGCCGTTGGTCAGTTCACCGTGGGTGAAATTCTTCGGAATGTTGATGACCAGATCGACGCGGTGATCCCGGATCAGTTCGAGTGCGGAAGGTTCAGCGCCATGTTCGTCCGGGAAACGGACGGGCAGGGCGCTTACTCCGTTTTCGTTGAGGTAGCGGCACGTCCCACGCGAGGCGTAGAGCGTGAATCCTTTTGCGTGCAGGAGCTGGCAGGCGGGAAGCATATCGGCTTTCTGAAGCGCATTTCCTGAGGAGATCAGGACCGCGCCGCCCGGAATCCGGTGTCCCACCGAAAGCATCGCCTTGAGCAGGGCCTCGTCGAACGTGTCGCCGATGCAGCCGACTTCGCCGGTCGAAGCCATATCGACACCCAGTACGGGGTCGGCGTGGCCAAGGCGGGAGAAGGAGAACTGCGAGGCCTTGACACCCACGTACGGCAGCTCGAAGGCATCGATGGCAGACGGTTCGGGATGTTCGCCGAGCATGCAGCGTACAGCCAGGTCTACGAAGTTCAGCTTGAGAATCTTCGACACGAAAGGGAAGCTGCGGGAAGCCCGCAGGTTGCATTCGATAACTTTCACCTGCCCCTGATGGGCCAGGAACTGGATGTTGAACGGCCCGGTGATGTGCAGCTCGGCGGCAATGGCGGCGGCGACCCGGCGGATGCGGGCCGCCGTCACGCAATAGAGTTTCTGCGGCGGGAACTGGATGGTTGCGTCGCCCGAATGCACACCGGCATATTCGATGTGCTCGGAGATGGCGTGCGCCACGATCCTTCCCTGGTCGGCCACGGCGTCGAATTCGAATTCCTTGCTGCGCTGGATGAAGGAACTGATGACGACGGGGTGCTCTGCCGAGACTTCGACAGCCATCTCCAGGAAGGTATGCAGGTCGGCTTCGGAGTAGCAGACGTTCATCGCAGCGCCCGAAAGGACGTACGAGGGGCGCACAAGAACCGGGAAGCCTACGTCTTCCACAAATCGTTCGATGTCGGCCATCGTGGTGAGTTCCTGCCAGCGGGGCTGGTCGATGCCCAGCCGGTCGACAATCGAGGAGAACTTGTTGCGGTCTTCCGCCCGGTCGATATCTTCGGCGCTGGTACCCAGGATGTTGATGCCACTCCGCTGGAGCGGGAGCGCCAGGTTGTTGGGGATTTGTCCGCCTACGCTCACCACCACGCCGAACGGCCTTTCGACGGCGCAGACCTCCAGGACGGTTTCGAAGCTGAGTTCATCGAAATAGAGCCGGTCGCAGCTGTCGTAGTCGGTCGAGACGGTCTCTGGGTTGTAGTTGATCATCACAGCCTGCCAGCCTTTGCGGCGGAAGGTGTTCACCGCGCTGACGCCGCACCAGTCGAATTCGACGCTGCTTCCGATGCGGTAAGCGCCCGAGCCCAGCACGATGACGGTGCGGGAACCGTAGGACGGGATGATGTCGTTCTTGGTTCCGTTGTAGGTCAGATACAGATAGTTGGTGGCGGAGGGGAACTCCGCGGCCAGCGTGTCGATCTGCTTGATGCATGGGCGGATGCCCAGCCTGAGCCGGCGTTCGCGGGCTTCTGCCTCCGGGCAGTGGAACACGCGGGCGATCTGGATATCGGAAAAGCCCTGCCGCTTGGCTTTCAGGAAGAGGCCGCGGCCCACAGCCGCAAGTGAAGGACAGGCCTCCAGCTCCCGGTAAGTGGTTTCCAGGTTGTAGAGTTTGTCAAGGAACCACCGGTCGATGTGCGTCAGGGCGTGGATCCGTTCCACGTCGTAGCCCGATTCGAAAGCGGCGGCTATGGCGAAGATGCGCGTGTCGGTCGGGTGCCGGAGCGCCCAGTCCAGGTCTTCCACCTTGTAGGGCTTGTTGCAGACGAAACCATTGGCGCCCTGCCCGATCATCCGGAGGCCCTTCTGGATGGCCTCTTCAAAGGTCCGGCCGATGGCCATCACCTCGCCGACGCTCTTCATGCTGGAACCGATCTCCCGCGAGACGCCCTTGAATTTGGCAAGGTCCCAGCGGGGAATCTTGCAGACCACGTAGTCGAGCGCAGGCTCGAAGAAGGCCGGAGTCGTCTGCGTCACGGAATTCTTCAGTTCGTGGAGTCCGTAGCCCAGGCCGAGTTTGGCGGCCACGAAGGCAAGCGGATAGCCTGTGGCCTTCGAGGCCAGGGCGGACGAACGGCTGAGCCGGGCGTTGACTTCGATGACGCGATAGTCCTCACCGTCAGGGCTGAAGGCATACTGCACATTGCATTCGCCCACGATGCCCAGATGGCGCACGATGTCGATGGCTTTCTTGCGCAGGAAATGGAATTCGTCGTTGGTCAGGGTCTGCGACGGGGCGACGACGATGCTCTCGCCGGTATGGATGCCCAGTGGGTCGAAGTTCTCCATATTGCAGACCGTGATGCAGTTGTTGTGGCAGTCACGGACCACTTCGTATTCGATCTCCTTCCAGCCCTTGAGCGATTTCTCGACCAGGACCTGCGGCGAGAAGGCGAAGGCCTTGGCCGCCGCGGCCTCCAGTTCCTGCCGGTTGTCGCAGAATCCGGACCCCAGTCCGCCCAGTGCGTAGGCAGCCCGCAGGATCACGGGGTAGCCTACCTGGTCGGCGGCGGCCAGGGCTTCTTCCAGGGAAGCGGCGGCGTGCGATCGGATGGTCTTTACGCCGATTTCGTCGAGGCGCCGCACGAAAAGGTCGCGGTCTTCCGTGTCGATGATGGACTTGACGGGGGTTCCCAGCACGCGGACGCCGCTGCGCTCCAGGAAACCGCTCCGGTAGAGTTCGACGCCGCAGTTCAGGGCGGTCTGGCCGCCGAAAGAGAGGAAGATGCCCTGGGGGCGCTCCTTCTCGATGACCTTTTCGACGAAAGCGGGCGTTACCGGGAGGAAATAGATCTTGTCGGCGATGCCTTCCGACGTCTGCACGGTAGCGATGTTCGGGTTGATGAGCACGGTTTCGATGCCTTCTTCCCGCAGGGCTTTCAGGGCCTGGGAACCGCTGTAGTCGAATTCGCCGGCTTCGCCGATCTTCAGGGCGCCGGAGCCCAGCAGGAGTACTTTCCGTATGGTTTTGTCGGTCATTGCTTACAATTTGGCTATGAATTCGTCGAAAAGGAATTCCGTGTCAACGGGGCCGCTCGAAGCTTCGGGATGGAACTGGGCCGAGAAGAAGGGCTTGGTCTTGTGTCGGATTCCTTCGTTGGTTCCGTCGTTCATGTTGACGAACAGCGGCTCCCAGTCCGGGCCGAGGGTGGAGGTGTCCACCGCGAAGCCGTGGTTCTGTGAGGTGATGAAGCAGCGCTCGGTGCCGACCAGCCGGACGGGCTGGTTGTGGCTGCGATGCCCGTATTTGAGCTTGTAGGTCCGCCCGCCGGCCGCCCGGCTGAGCAGCTGGTTGCCCATGCAGATGCCGAAGACCGGTTTGTCGCCCTCCAGCGCCTTGCGCAGATGGTCGACCGTGACTTCGCACAGGGCAGGATTGCCCGGTCCGTTCGAAACGAAGAGGCCGTCCCATTCCAGAGTGTTGAAATCGTAATCCCAGGGGACGCGCACCACTTCGATGCCGCGTGCCACCAGGCAGCGGATAATCTGATGCTTGACGCCGCAGTCGACCAAGACGACCCGTTTCGGGCCGCTCCCGTAGTGTGTCACTTCGCGGCAACTGACGATGGCCACCTGGTTTTCGAGGTTCGGATCGGGGAAAGAGGCCGGTGCCGGGCAGCCTTCCGGGACGATGGCGCCGAGTTTGGCGCCTTCGTCGCGGAGCAACTGCACCAGCGCCCGGGTGTCGATGCCGCAGATGCCGGGAATCTGTTGCTCCTGCATCCACTGGCTCAGGCTCTTGGTTGCACTCCAGTGGCTGTATTTTTCACTGTAATCGGCGATGACAAGTCCCCGCACGTGGATCCGCTCCGATTCGAAACGGGTGCAGAGTCCCTGCACGTCGGGTTCTTCTTCCGGAATGCCGTAGTTGCCTACCAGCGGATAGCTGACGCAGAGGATCTGGCCGCTGTAGGAGGGATCGGTCAGGCTTTCGGGATAGCCGACCATGGCCGTGGAGAAAACGATCTCTCCTTCCGAAAGACCGTCGTATCCGAAGCTCCAGCCGCTGAATTCACGGCCGTCCTGCAGCAGGAGCGTTGCTTTTTTTCTTTTCATCGGCTTACCAGGCAGCGGCCGCTTCCATCGTGGCGGCGATTTCTTGTGTACAGAGATTGCCCAGGCTTCCCAGGTGGCTGTGATGCAGGTCGGAGGCTTTCAGGCCGCCGATTCCCGCGCCGTCTTTTCCGTCGGGACCTTCGTAATGGAAGCGCCCTTCGTTTACCTCGATGCCGACCTGACGGTACGCCTCGCGGAACGGCGTTCCGGCCAGCACGCGGCGATTGACTTCCTCCACGGTGAAGAGGTTCTCGTAGAGCGGATTGTCGAAGATATGGGTGTTGACCTCCAGGAGGCCGAGCATATAGCCGGTCATCCGCAGGCAGTCGTGCATCCGGTCCAGGGCGGGGAAGAGGATTTCCTTGAGCAGCTGGAAATCGCGGTGATAGCCGTGGGGCAGGTTGCTCGAGAGCAGCGCGATTTCGTTGGGGCAGGCGAGAATCTGGTTGCAGCGTCCGCGGATGATCTCCCACACGTCGGGGTTCTTCTTGTGCGGCATGATGCTGCTTCCGGTGGTCACCTCGTCCGGGAAGTGGATGAAACCCAGATTCGGGCTCATATAGAGGGTGCAGTCGGCTGCGAACTTGTTGAGGGTCAGGGCGAGAGAGGCGAGTGCCGAGGCGACGGCCATCTCGTTGCGGCCGCGGCCCAGCTGGGCTGTGATGCTGTTGTAGACGGGCGCCTCGAAGCCGAGCAGCCGGGTGGTCATCGCACGGTCGAGCGGGAAAGAACTGCCGTAACCAGCTGCGGAGCCAAGCGGATTGCGGTTAACGATTTTGAAAGCGGCGCCCAGTTGCGTCATATCCTCGGCCAGGGCTTCGGCATACGCCCCAAGCCACAGGCCGAACGAGGAGGGCATCGCCAGTTGACCGTGGGTATAACCGGGCAGCAGCACTTCCTTGTGCCGCTGGCTCAGTTGCTGGAACAGCTGGAAAAGATCCAGTACCTCCTGACGCACCTGGTGCAGCTCCCCGCGTAAATAAAGTTTCAGGTCGGTGAGTACCTGGTCGTTGCGCGAGCGTCCGGAGTGGATCTTCTTGCCCAGGTCGCCCAGTTCGCGGGTGAGCATCAGTTCGATCTGGGAGTGGATGTCTTCCACATCGTCTTCGACCACGAAAGTGCCGGCTTTAACCGAGACGAGGATGTGGTCGAGTCCCTCGGTGAGTGTTTTCAGTTCTTCCTCGTTGAGCAGGCCGATGCTTTCCAACATCCGGATGTGTGCCTTCGACCCTTCGATGTCGCAGGCGGCAAGCTTCAGGTCGAGTATCCGGTCGTTTCCGACGGTGAAAGCCTCCACGACCTCCGTGGCGGCGGTTCCTTTATTCCATAACGTATGACTCATAGGCTGGCGCTGAGATTCTCTATAAAGTTGATGTACTGGGTTATCGCCGCTTCGATTTCGGCGGTGCGGATGTACTCGTCGGCACGGTGGGAGCGGGCGGAGTCGCCCGGTCCCATCTTGATGGCATCGCAGGGGAGTTGCATCCAGTCGGAAGAAGTGGGCGAGGAGAAGGTATCGATGCCCAGCGCCGCTACGGCCCGGCGCAGCGGCGAATCCGTCGCCGTGGCCGAGGCGCGGTGCAGCAGATTGCGGGCACTGAGCCGGCTCTGGCAGAGGGTCTGCAGTTCCTCGAGGATTTCCAGGGGCGTGTACAGTTCGTTGGGGCGGATGTCCACCACGAACCGGCAGCGGTCCGGAATTACGTTGTGGGCCGTCCCGGAGAGGATCTGGGTGACATTCAAGTGGACTTCTCCCATTTCCGGCGAGACGCGCGGGAAGCGATGCCCGCGCAGCCGCGCGATGTCGTCGAGCGCCAGATAGAGGGCGTTGACGCCGTCGCCGCGGGCAGCGTGGCCGCTTTCCCCGATGGCTTCACCGTCGATGACCAGCAATCCCCGCTCGCTGGTGGCCGCCCGCATGCCGGTGGGTTCGCCCACGATGGCCCAGTCGGGTCTCGGGAGCCAGAGCGGCGAATCGGGCTTCTGGGCGAAAGGTCCTTCGGGACCGTACAGCCAGCGAAGGCCGTCGGGACCGGAGCATTCTTCCTCCCGGACGAGCAGCAGCAGCAGGTTGAAGGGAAGCGTTTTTCCGTAGTAATGCCGCAGTACGGCCAGCATCGATACCACGCTTCCCCCATCGTCGTTCGCTCCCAGGCCCCAGATGATGTCGGGGGAATCTCCCGCATCGTAGGGATCGCGGGTATAGCCGCCGACGGGCGGAACGGTGTCGAGGTGGGCGATCAGGGCCAGGGTTTTCCTGGCTGGATCGGGCGTCGAGGCGCAAGCCACGATGTTGCCCTGTGGCCGGCGGAAGGGAAGTTCGTTCCGGTCGAACCACCAGCTGATCCACGCTGCGACAGCCTCCTCGTTGAACGGAGGGGAGGGTGCGTGTACCAGTTTCCGCAAAAGGTCGAGACAGTCTTCGTTATGCATCGAATGGGAGTTCTTCGGGGTGATTGCCGTAATATACGCGTAAAGGATTGGACAGCAGTTTGATGAAGCCCTTGGCTTCTTCGGCGCTCCAGCCCTTCTGGGTTTCACCGTACTCGCCGAGTTTCGATTTCACCAGGTCGTAAGGGGAATCGACGCCCACGGTCGAGAAACCGCAGGGACGCAGTTCCAGGGTCACGGTGCCCGTGACGTTGCGCTGGCTGCTTTCGAGCATCGCCTCGATGTCTCGCATCACCGGTTCCAGATACTGGCTTTCGTGGAGGAACATGCCGTACCAGGTGCCGACCTGGTCCTTCCAGTACTGCTGCCATTTGGAAAGGGTGAACTTTTCGAGGAACCTGTGCGCGCCGATGATCAGCATCGGGGCGGCGGCTTCGAAGCCCACGCGGCCCTTGATGCCGATGATGGTGTCGCCCACGTGCATGTCGCGTCCGATGCCCCAGGCGGCGCCGATGCGTTCGACTTCCTGGATGGCGGCTACCGGATCGTCGAAGGCCTTTCCATTGACAGCGCAGAGCTGGCCTTTTTCGAAGCTCAGTGCCAGGGTTTCAGAACCTGTCTTCTGCACCTGCTTGAGATAAGCGCTCTCCGGCAGACCCTGCCTGGAGTCGAGGATCTCCCCGCCGCAGATCGACGTGCCCCAGAGTCCCACATTATAGGAATACTTCAGTTTAGCGAAATCAGCCGCAAAGCCGTGGGCGTTGAGGTAATCCACCTCCTGCTGCCGCGACAGGTTCCCGTCGCGGGTGAGCGTGATGATCTCCACGCCGGGGCACATCACCAGGAACACCATGTCGAAGCGGACCTGGTCGTTACCCGCGCCGGTGGAGCCATGGGCGATGGCGTCGGCCCCGATCTGCTTCGCATACCGGGCCACGGCCATCGCTTGGAACAGGCGTTCGGACGATACGGAGATGGGGTAGGTGCCGTTGCGCAGGATATTGCCGAAGACCATGTATTTCAGGCTCTTCTCGTAATACTCCTGCGTGATGTCGATGGCGGCGAACCGCGTCGCCCCGAGCTTGTAGGCATTCGTTTCGTTGGTTTTCAGCTGCTGGGCGCTGAAACCGCCCGTGTCGGCGCAGACGGCGTGCACCTCGTACCCCTTTTCCCGGGCAAGGTACATCACCGTGTAAGAGGTGTCAAGTCCGCCGCTGTAAGCGACCACGACTTTTTTCGGGGTATTCATTCTCCTGGATGATGGATTTCAAAATGTTCCTTCGGGTCGAAAAGCAGTCCCGTGCAGATGCAGACCCGGTAATGCTGTTCCTGCAGGACATTGAAATTGCGGCAGCCTTCGCAGCCTTTCCAGAACTCGACGTCGTCGGTCAGGTCGTCGTAGGTTACCGGACGGAAGCCGAATTCATGGTTGAGCTTCATCACGGCGGCCGAAGTGGTCATCGAGAAGATCTTGGCATCGGGAAACAGCTTGCGCGAGAGGATGAAGGTCTGCTCCTTGATGCGCCGGGCCACGCCCAGCGAGCGGAACTTCTCGGGAACGATGAGGCCGGAATTCGCGACGAAGCTCTTTCCGCCCCACGATTCGATGTAGGAAAAACCGGCGAACTCCCCTTCGTCCGTCAGGGCGATCACGGCCTTGCCGGAAAGGATCTTGTCCCGGATGTAGTCCGGAGTACGCCGGGCGATGCCGATCTTGTCGCCGAGCGAAGACAGGTAGAGCTCGTGGCACACGGCCTCTGCATAGGGGAGATGGCTCTGACCGGCCACCAGGACTTGGATGTTCATCTTCTGTCAGTTTGCAGGTACCACTCTTTTCCCGGGGTTCGGGATGAACGTTTCCAGGAAGGTCAGGATGTCGGCGTGGGAAGCGCCCTGGCGCAGGATCAGCAACAGGGTGTCTTCTCCGGCGATCGTGCCCATCAGGGCGGGGTGGCTATGCTCGTCGACCAGCGCCCCTACCATGTTGGCGCAGCCAGGCAGGGTCTTGATGACGCCCATCTGTCCCGAGAAGTCGATGCTGACGATGCATTCGCCCGCCCGGCTGTCGGAAAGCAGGATGTTCTGGGGGCGGTTCGCCTCGGGGAGGACGTAGCGGTATGCACCCGATGCATCGCGCTGTTTGGTGATGTGGAGTTTCCGCAAATCCCGCGAGAGTGTGGCCTGGGTGGTCTTGACGCCTTTTTCAGCAAGGAGGGCGGCGAGCTCTTCCTGGCTCCTGACCGCTTGTGTCCGGATGAATTCCTGAATAAGTTGGATGCGATTATTCATAGAATATACAAAAAAACGCGAATGGATATTCAAAACCACGGCAAATTTAGCCACGCATATACATTTATGCCAAATATTTATTCACTTTTTTCCACTTGCCTAACAACTTTTCAGCAGAGTGTGGATTTTTTCTTATCTTTGTAAAGTTTGAACTGAAAAATTGCAGTGTTTTGAAAAAGAGCGAGACGGGAAGAAGGGGAGAGGAGATTGCGCTGGCCTGGCTTTCGGCACGCGGATTGCAGCTTTTGGACCGGAACTGGCGGGGCGGGCACAAGGAACTCGACCTGGTGATGGAGAGCAGCGACCGTGTGCACGTGGTGGAAGTCAAGACGATGACACCTCCACTGCAGATCCAGCCTTACGAGAAGGTGGATGCGCGCAAACAAGCCCTTTTGATGGCGGCTGCCAGCCGCTACATCGTGGAGAAGCACGTACGCAAGGAAGTTCAGTTCGATGTGGTTTCGGTGGTGCTCGGCGAAGAAGGACCCCTGGTGGAATACATTCCCGAAGCGTTCATACCGATTTGGAAAAGAAACTAATGAGCAATATGAACCCTAATCATTACTGTATCATCATGGCGGGCGGCATCGGCAGCCGCTTCTGGCCGATGAGCCGCCAGGCGTGCCCGAAGCAGTTCATCGATATCCTGGGCATCGGGCGGACTTTCCTTCAGATGACGTTCGACCGCTACGCCCGGATCGTCCCGGCCGAAAACATCCTCGTGGTTACGGCCGAACGGTATGAAAGCCTGGTGCGGGAGCAGCTCCCCGAAATTCCGGAAGACAATATCCTTCTCGAACCCTATAAACGCAATACGGCGCCCTGCGTGGCCTACGCCACCTATAAATTGTACAAGAAGAATCCCGACGCCACGGTGATCGTCGCTCCCGCCGACCACCTGATCATCGGCGAAGATCGTTTCCGCGATACGATCCGGACGGCCCTGTCCGTCGCCGAAAAGAGCGACCGGCTCTACACCATCGGCATAGAGCCTACCCGTCCCGAGACCAATTATGGCTACATCCAAATCAATAAGCCGGTCTGCAAGAAGGCCGGCGACCACGTGTCCTATCAGGTGAAGACCTTCACCGAGAAACCCAACGCCGACCTGGCCAAGGTCTTCCTCGAAACCGGCGAGTTCTTCTGGAATTCCGGCATGTTCATCTGGAATCTGAAGGCCATCAAGGCCGAAATGGAGCGTTGCCTTCCCGAAGTGACGACCCTTTTCCATGGCGGCGAGGCTTATTACGGCACGGCAGGCGAAGCCGATTTCATCCGGCACGTCTATGAAGACTGCCCTGCCATCTCGATCGACTACGGCGTGATGGAAAAGACCCAGAAAGCCTGGGTTTTCCTCTCCGATTTCGGCTGGAGCGACCTCGGCACCTGGGAGTCGGTGTACGAGCGGGTCCCCAAGGATTCCTCCGGCAACGTGCTGGGCAAAGGTGTCCGGATGGTCGATGATGTCACCGGCTCGGTGATTCTCTGCAGCGACCCCGGGAAACTGGTCGTGGCCCGCGGCTTCGAAAACCTCATGGTTGTCGATATGAACGACGTGCTGCTGGTTTGCCGCCGCGACGACCGTACCGTCAAGGACATCGTGACCGACCTGACCATGAAAGACAAGATTGACAGATATCTCTGACCATGCGAAATACCAAGAAAGAAAACAATCCGCTCAGGATTGACGTTCAGTCCGAAATCGGTTCGCTGAACGCGGTGCTGCTCCATACTCCCGGTCCGGAAGTGGAAAACATGACGCCCAGGATGGCGCAGCGTGCACTTTACAGTGATATATTGAATCTCTCCATCGCCCAGAAGGAATATGAGCAGATCGAGGGCGTGCTCTCGAAAGTCGCCCGGGTCTATCAGGTCCGCGACCTGCTCGCCCGCGTGCTCGACAACGCGGAGGCCCGGCGTGAACTGATCACCCGGATCTGCATCGCTGAACAGGCCGGAGGCTGCTTCGACACCCTGATGGGTATGTCCACGCCCCAGCTGGTCAAAGCGCTGATCGAGGGCCTTCCCGCCCGGATCGACACGCTGACGGCCTTCTTGAACGAGGACTATTATTCCCTGTTCCCGCTCTACAACTTCTATTTCACGCGCGACTCTTCGGTGACGATCGGCAACAATGCCCTCATCTGCCGGATGGCCAACCAGGTCCGCGCCCGCGAAGCGATGATCATGGATGCCATCTACCGTCGCAGCGGCTGTTTCGACTGCGGGACGATCGATTTGCAGAACGTCGTGCCCGAACGCGGGAAGCTCTTCATCGAAGGCGGCGACGTGCATGTAGTCCGCGACGACATCCTGGTCATCGGCAACGGCATGCGCACCAGTGCAGCCGGCATCGACGCACTGGCGGCCCATTTCTGCGATTTGTGCCCTCAGGGGAAGAAGCACATCATCGTGCAGCAGCTTCCCGCTTCACCGGAGTCGTTCATCCATCTGGACATGGTCTTTACGCTGCTCGACCGCGACAAGTGCATGGTCTTCGAGCCGCTGATCCTGCACGACCGTTCCTTCAAGACCGTCCACATCACCATTGAAGACGGAAAGGTGAGCCGCATCCGTCCCGTATCGGGCATCCTGCCGGCGCTTCGCGGCCTCGGCATGGACCTGGAGCCCATCTGCTGCGGCGGTTCCTCGGACAGCTGGGTGCAGGAGCGCGAACAGTGGCACAGCGGTTCCAATATGTTCGCCTTCGCGCCGGGCAAGGTGCTGTGCTACGCCCGCAACGAAGCGACGCTCCGCGAAATGGACAAGCACGGCTTCGAGGTCATGGCGGCCCGCGACGTGATCGCCGGACGCAAGAAACTCGATGATTACACGCGCTGCTGCGTCACCATCCAGGGCTCCGAGCTGCCTCGCGGTGGCGGCGGCGCGCGCTGCATGACGATGCCGCTCTCCCGAAAAGCGGTTGAATGGTAGCGGATAATCACTATATTTGTGCCCTAATTCTGAAGAGCTATGGCGATTACCAACGAGAAGATTGAACAGATGATGGCCTCCATCCAGGAGCTGAAGGCTGCCAAGGAACAGGAGATCGAAGAGCTGCGCGTGAAGTGGCTCGGCAAGAAAGGCGAGATTACCCAGTTGTTCGACGAGTTCCGTCAGGTGGACAAGGACCAGAAACGGGAATTCGGCCAGCGGCTGAACGCCCTCAAGAACGCAGCCACGGCCAAGATCGAGGAGCTGCGGACCACCCTCTCCGAGATGGTCGGCCCCGCCGCCGCTTCCTTCGACCTGACCAAGCCCGGTGACCTGCAGGAACTTGGTGCACGTCATCCGATTTCCGTCACGCGCGAGGAGATCATTTCGATCTTCAGCAAGTTCGGCTATTCGGTGGCGGAAGGCCCTGAAATCGAAGATGACTGGCACGTGTTCAGTGCGCTCAACTTCCCGCCGGAGCATCCCGCCCGCGACATGCAGGACACGTTCTTCGTGCAGCCTGGCGGCGACAATCCGATCCTGCTCCGCACCCATACCTCTTCCGTGCAGGTCCGCACCATGGAGCGGATGCGCCCGCCGATCCGGGTCATCTGCCCCGGTCGCGTGTTCCGCAACGAAGCCATCTCGGCCCGTGCGCACTGCATCTTCCATCAGGTGGAAGGCCTGTATATCGACAAGAACGTTTCCTTCGCCGACATGAAGCAGGCCATCCTGCTCTTCGCCCAGGAAATGTTCGGCGCCGACACGCAGATCCGCATGCGCCCGTCCTACTTCCCTTTCACCGAACCGAGCGCCGAAGTAGATGTGAGCTGCAACATCTGCAAAGGCAAGGGCTGCAACATCTGCAAGGGCACGGGCTGGCTTGAAATCCTGGGCTGCGGCATGGTCGATCCGGCCGTCCTGGAGGCGTCTGGCATCGATCCGAAAGTTTACAGCGGCTTCGCTTTCGGCATGGGCATCGAGCGCATCGCCATGCTCAAATGGCAGGTCAAAGACCTCCGCAACTACTTCGAAAACGATATCCGCTTCCTCCGCCAGTTCGAGGCGGCGATCTAGGCTGCGATCTAGGCTGCGATAAAGGCGGCGGTATAGGCGGCGGTATTGCGGAGTGCAGGTTTTGCGCGTTTTTGCGCTCCTTGTGCTCCTTGCGCTCCTTGCGCTTTAGCGTACTTTGCGTTTTTGCGCACTTTTGCGCTGCAACGGACGCAGCTGACAGTCAGAGACTTACGAAAAGTGATCCCCCCTGTTTTTGAGGGGATCACTTTTCGTAACCCCCTGAGTCATAGCTGTGTACATTGCAGCGGCGATGGAGCACCTGCGGACGGAGTGCCGTGTTCAGGCGAAGCTCGGCGTCTGAAATAAGGTCCTGCAAGACGGAATACTTGTCGGGCGATGATTATTTTCGAAAAAAAAGCAAAATAATTTGGTTTATAAAATAAACTACTTTATATTTGCACCGTGATTCGAAGCTGAACCGGTGCGCAACGGGGCGGGGGCGAATCCGAATGGCCATTCATTTTATTGTCCAACCTCTTAAAAAGAAACAAAAAATGGAAAACAACTTTTCGGCAGAAAACAGCCTCCGTCTGATTTCGGAGACTATCGAGCGCAGTCGTCGTACCATCACGAAGAACGCGGGCAAGCCGCTCATCCTTTGGGGCACGCTGGTGACGGTCACGTCCCTTGTCATCTGGCTTCTCTGGTCGAAGACCGGCAGTCCGGCCTGGAACTTCCTCTGGTTCGCCATGTCGGCCATCGGTATTATCTGTGGCCGCGTGATGGATCGCGGCAAAGAAAAGGCGGCAGTCACGGAACTGACCCGTACCCTCGGGAAGATCTGGGGGTGGTTCGGCATCTTTGCCACGAGCTTCTTTGCGCTGGTCTGGATTGCCTGGGGCATCCGCTCGGCGGTGGGCATCGAAGGCACTCTTTCCGTCGACCTTTCGATGGTCATCCTGATGATGATGGGCCTCTGCGGCACGATTTCGGGCGCTGTGCTCAAGAACAAGACCCTTGTAATCTTTTCGTTGGTGGCTACGCTGCTGTCGGCGCTCTTCCTGATGGTCATGCCCGGCGGCTCACCCCTCCGGATCCTGACCTTCGCCATCCTGGGTATCTTCGCCCTGATCATTCCCGGTTTCATCCTGCAAAACAACAAATAAGCCATGTCCGGGAAAGAGAACGCCTTCAAGCCGCTTGACCCGTTGCTTCATTCGGAGCTCCGCCTCGCGGTGATGTCGATCCTCCTGGTTGCCGGCAGTGCAGACTTCGTCTACCTGAAAACCGAAACAGGCGCGACATCGGGCAACCTGAGCGTCCAGCTCGAGAAGTTGCAGCAGGCAGGCTACATCGAAGTGACCAAAGGGTTCAAGGGCAAGATGCCGCAGACCGTCTGCAGCATCACCGACCACGGCCGCGACGCCTTCGCCGCCTACGTCGAAGCCCTCCGCAGCTACATTTCGGTCCCCGACCGTTAAAATGTCGAAAAAAAATTTGGGACTGTAAAAAAAGTTTGTACCTTTGCAGTCCCAAACCAAGCGGAAATAGCTCAGTTGGTAGAGCACGACCTTGCCAAGGTCGGGGTCGCGAGTTCGAGTCTCGTTTTCCGCTCAAAGCAAAACGACAGCCTTCATGGCTGTCGTTTTGCTTTGGGGAGAATGAGACTCGGACTCGCGCGCCTTCAGGCGCTAGCGGAGGCCGTTGGGAAGGCCTGTGTGATAGCAGGCCGTAGCGGCAGGTCTGGGCAGGGCCCAGAAAACACAATTGGCGGGGGGTAACGCAAAGATCGCGCGCCTTCAGGCGCTAGCGGAGGCCGTTGTGGGGGCCTGTGTGATAGCAGGCCGGAGCGGTGGGGTTTGGGGCAGAGCCCCAGTAAACACAAATGGGCTCGAGTCTCGTTTTCCGCTCCCCGTTATGATAATATGCCTTACAGCTCGATGTAGGGCATATTTCTTTTTTACAATAAGTCCGAAATTGGGGCAAAAATCTCAAATGTTTCCCCTATGTTACACCTGCTGTTTGACCTAAATGCAAGTAGATGAACGTGTTATCAAGGGTTCCAAAAATGAGTTCGAGTCTGACAAGACCCCAACTTTGTGGCCGTTCATGTCGGGTTCGCAAAACTTGCTTCAAAGTCTCTGAGCGGGAACAATAACAGCCATTTTTGTTCCCTGCGAGAACCTCGAGAACGCCGGTGGGAACGTTTTCGAGGGTTTTTGTTCCCAACGAGACACTCGACGGATTGAAACGATGAAGGAGGACCGGGTATGATTAAGCGCGGATCTAAGGTCAGGGTCGTGAAGATGGACACTGCCGGCGGAATGGACTGGCAGGCAAAACGACTCGAAGGTAAGATATTCACCGTGCGCTTCATAGACTCCGCCGAACAGATTCACCTCGAAGAGACCGGCATTGCACTCATCCCCGGTGTCGATGAATACTCTTTTTTCTT
>CAMVKH010000006.1 GCA_947168065.1 uncultured Bacteroidales bacterium | reverse complement strand
CGGAAGCCCATGCCCCGGCCGATGCCGCTCTCAAAATAGCTGGCACTGCGGCTGAAGAAGAAGGTGATCATGCACTGGTACTGGTTCCAGATATTGACCGTGCGGTCCAGTTCGGAGACTTCCGATTCCACGGTGAAACGGCTGAGAAGTCCGTCCCAAAAGGCCTTGAGCCGCGCAAATGCGGCATCCACCTGTGCAGGACTGGCAAAGGCTTGCATCATCTCCCGTGCCGGCGCCTTGTTGATGACAGCCGGCGCCACGAATTTGGCTTCCGGCGGGTTCTCCACATAGCCCAGCACAAAAACGAGTTCCTCCGTGGCACCGGGCTCCAGCGTGAGGTCGAACCGGGGCGCCGCCACGGGGCTCCAGCCGTGGGCCATGGACTGGCCCGATGTACCGGCCAGCACCTGCTGCGGTGCTTCGAAGCCATTATACAGTCCGATAAAACTTTCGCGGTCCGTATCGAAGCCGTCGAAGGGCCGGTTGGCACCATAGAATGCATAATGGTCGCGGCGTTCGCGGTATTCCGTCTTGTGGTAGATGGCATCCGCTTCCACTTCCACCTCCCCGGTGGAGAAGTTGCGCTGAAAGTTTTCCATGTCGGTGGAAGCGTTCCAGAGACACCACTCCAGAAAAGCATAGAAATGGAAGAACTTGCGGGCGGCCCCGGTGTTGGTCAGCCGGATCCGGTGCACTTCGCATCGGTGACCGATAGGGACGAAAAAGAGTTCGCTGACCCTCAGGTCGTCCTTCTCACCCGTGATGCGGGTGTAACCCATACCATGGCGGCACTCATAGGAGTCCAGCTGGGTCTTGCAGGGCTTCCAGCCCGGACTCCAGACGCTGTCCCCGTCCTTGATATAGAAATAGCGGCCACCCGCATCCATGGGCACCCCGTTGTAGCGGTAGCGCAGGATACGGCGGAACTTGGCGTCCCTGCAGAAGCAGTAGCCGCCGGCTGTATTGGAAATCAGGGAGAAGAAATCCTCCGTTCCCATATAATTGATCCAGGGCCAAGGGGTATCGGGCCGGGTGATCACATATTCGCGCGAAGCGTCGTCAAAATGTCCGAAATCGTTCATGTCGGTAAAGGGCCTTACTTTTTGATAGGATAGAAGCGCAGCAGCAGAAGGATCAGCAATGCAATGGCCGCGGGAAAGAGCGAGAAGATCGACCAGATCATCTTCTGGACAGCCGGTTCATTCGTAATGGTGACGACCGTCTGTCCCGTCGCGGGATCGGTGCCCGAAATGAAGCCGGCCAGACCGAGCAGCAGGGCCACCAGGGCGCCCGAAATGGCCGATCCGAACTTCTGGGCCATGGTTCCCGAAGAGAAGATGAGGCCCGTCGAAGAAGTGCCGTTCTTTTCAGTGGCAAAGTCGGCCACATCGGCATACATCGACCACAACAGCGGCGAATAGAAACCGATGCCGACAGAGGTCAGGATGACCATCGCCACCATCAGCCAGATGTACTTCGGGTCCATCGGGATGAAGAAGAAGGCGATCGAGGTCACGGCGCAGATGACGGCCGACCAGGCGAACGCCTTCCGTTTGGAACCTACCCACTTCGTGAAACGGGGCGAGAGGCCGCCGAAAATCATGCAGGTCACTTCGCCGAAGGTCATGAACACCGTATAGTTGATGATCAGGCCGGAAACGGTGACATCACCGTGCAGGCAGTATTCCAGCATGTAACCCGCCACCGCATAGCGGAAACCGTTGAAGAAATTGGTGCAGATGCCGATGAGCGTCAGGTAGATCCACGGCTTGTTGCGGAACAGGTCGGCGAAGGGCTTGAACGAGAATTTCTCGGCGCGGACGGGTTTCAGCCGCTCCTTCGTCAGCAGGCCGCAGGCCAGGGTACCCAGCGCGGCCACAGCGCCGAGGACGGCACCCAGCACGGCATACTGGTGTTGTTCGGTGCCTCCTACCAGTTTCTGCAGGTACGGGAACGAAAGCAAGGTAACGAAGCCCATGGCATAGGCGCCCACCATGCGGAATGAGGAGAACTGGTTCTTCTCATTGTCGTCGGGTGTCATCACGCCCAGCAGCGATCCGTACGGCACATTGACGGCGGTATAGACGACCATCATCAGCAGGTACATCGAATAGGCGTAGATGCGTTTGCCCACAGGTCCCAGTTCGGGCGTATACAACAGCAGGGCGAAGACCAGGCCCAGGGGAATGGCGCCGAAGATGAGCCAGGGGCGGTAGGTTCCCCAGCGCGACTGCGTGCGATCGGCCAGTGCGCCCATCATCGGGTCGGTGATCACGTCGAAGAGGCGGGCGACCAGCATCAGGGTGGCCGTGTCTGCCACGGTCAGGCCGAAGATATTGGTAAAGAACAGGGGGAATGCGATGGACATGACCTTCCAGGTGATGCCGCCTGCGGCGGCGTCGCCCAACGCGTAACCAATTTTCTCTGATAGTTTTGCCATAATTGTAGTTCTTATCGTATATAATAAAGCGTAGCTGAGCGGGTGGTATTTGCTTCAGAACCCATGCCACCCTCGGCACTGTAAGAGGGAGGGGCCCATGCGCAGCATGGGAGGGGTCGAGCGAAGCGAGACGGTTCTGAAGCAAATACCAGAGCGAAGCGAAGCTTTATTCGAATAGTTTCATTATCTCCAAACACATTCTTGCATTGTGGTAAGGACATTTCCAGAAACCGGCTTTCGGGCTTTCCAGGTCGGGTTTGCCGTCGGGCAGGACGGCCCAGTACCACTCCCCTTTTTGCCGGTCCACGAGATGATCGCGGATGTAGTTCCAACAAGCGATGGCGCGGTCCGCCGCCGCTTTGTCACCCTGGTATTTCCAAAGCCAGAGATTACCCACCACCGTTTCCGCCTGGACCCACCACTGCCGGGAATCGTCGACTGTTCCGTCGGGCAGTTTCTCGTACAGCATCGAGCCGTCGGGCAGCAGGCCTTCGTTACCGGCCCTGCCAAGCGCAGCCGCACTCGCCCGCACCCGGTTGACGACGGTGAAGTCGCGGGTCGCCAGCGCACACTCCAGCAGCAGCCAGGACGTTTCGATGTCGTGGCCATAGGAAACGGCGCCGGGCAGCACGCTCCAGTCGCGCCGGAAATAGAGCTGCAGGTGGCCGTCAGGTGCCATGATGCGCGTACAGGTCAGATCGATCAGGTGTTCCAGCGCAGATTTGAGCGAAGGATCCGCCCATACCTGGTATAGATTGGCGTAGCCCTCCATCAGGTGAAGGTGCGAATTCATCGTCTTGTCGGCGTTGATGTCGTGGGCCGAGAGCGACATGTCGGCAAGCGGCTGGAAATCCCGTGCGAGCGCTTCCAGGTAGCCACCGTTCTCGGGATCGGCGAAATGGGTCTCCGTCATCCGGAAGAGGTCGATGGCTGCTTCCAGCGTGCGGGCGTCATGGGTCGCCTTGTAAAGTTCGCTGAGTCCGTAGATGGCAAAGCCCTGGGCATAAAGCTGTTTCTTGCTTTCCAGGGGTTCCCCCGCCGCCGTGACGCTCCAGTAGACGCCGCTGTACTCCGGGTCGAAAAAATGGGCCAGGAACCAGTCGCGAGCCGCTTCGGCCGCAGCCAGGTACGCAGGATGCCGCAGGCGGCGATAGGCCGCGGCGAACGCCCAGATGATACGGGCGTTCAGGATGACGCCGCGGGGTGCATCGGGCACGATCTCGCCCGATGCACGCACTTCTCCATAGAAGCCGCCCCGCGGGTCACGCAAGCCCAGCCAGAAGTCCAGAATGTTGTCTTTCAGGACTTCGGCTGTCTCTTGCAGAAAAAGTTCGGTTTTAGTAGTCATCAAATGTTCGGTGTATCCCAGACTTTTGTTTCCGTACAGTTCACCAGCACACCCATACCGCCGCAGGCAAGGCGGAATGCGCCCTTCTCGAGGCGCCACTTGCCGTCGGCCCCGACAAAGGCCAGCTCATGGGCCGGCAGTTCGAAGGTCACGACCTTCGACTCGCCGGGCTGGAGCTCGATCTTCTCGAAGCCACGGAGACGCTTCACGTCGGGAATCAGCGAAGCCACCAGGTCGGAGCTGTAGAGCAGCACGGCCTCTTTGCCGGCGCGGTCGCCGGTATTGGTCACTTTCACCGATACCTGAAGATCGTCGCCCGCCTTGAAGGCGTCGCGGTCGACCTGCATGTCGCTGTAGCTGAACGTCGTGTAGCTCAGGCCATAACCGAAAGGCCACTGGACGTCCATGACGGCGTCGTAGTTGTAGGAGCCCTCCATCGTCTCGCGATGCTCGGACACCTTGTAGTCGTAGGTATGCAGCGAATGGATGTGTTTCGAATATGTGAACGGCAGTTTGCCGGAGAAGTTCTCGTCGCCGGCCAGCAGCGCTGCCAGGGCGTCGCCGCCGTAGTTCGACGGGAGCATCACGTCGACCACGGCCTTCACGAGCGGCTCGATGTCACCGATGATGCGCGGACGGCCTTCATTCAAGACCAGCACGATGGGCTTGCCGGTCGCCGCCAGCGCACGCACCAGGTCTTTCTGATTGGGCGAGAGGTTCAGGTCGTCGGTGTTGCCGGGTGTCTCGCAATACGAGTTCTCTCCCACGCAGCAGACCACAACGTCGACGGCACGCGCCGCGGCAACGGCCTGCGGAATGCCCACTGCCTTGTCCAGCATCCAGAAGAAAGGCGTTTCGTCATACACCACGCCCGGCACATAGGTCACGCGCGGGAAACGCTGCTGCATGGCCTCCACGATGGTATTGTACTGCGGTGCGAATTCGTCGGCGGAACCCTGCCAGCGGTAAGACCAGCCACCGTTCAGCGCACGGAGCGAGTTGGCATTCGGGCCGCAGACCAGGATGCGCTCCGTACCCTTGAGCGGCAGGAGCCGGCCTTCATTCTTGAGCAGGACCTCCGACTCGACGGCGGCGTCATACGACTCTTTGGCGAAACGCTCGCAGCCGAAATCCGGATATTCGTAGTCCCAGGTCGGGTTTTCGAAGAGACCCAGACGCACTTTCAAGCGCAGGACGCGGCGCACCGCGTCGTCGATGCGCGACATCGGAATCTCGCCTTTCTCGGCCAGGTCCACGATCACATTCACGCATTCCGGATCGTAAGGATCCATGATCATGTCGATGCCGGCGTTGATGCCGAGGGCAACGGCCTCGCGCTTGTCGGCAGCCACATGGTCGCGGGTATAGAGGTTGTCGATGTCGGCCCAGTCGGTTACCAGCATGCCGTCCCAGTTCAGTTCATCCTTGGCCCAGCCGCTGAGCAGCACGGCGTTGGCATGCGTGGGGATGCCGTTGATCGATGCTGAGTTTACCATGGCGGTGAGGGCACCGGCCCGGAAGCACTCCTTGAACGGACGGAAGTATTTCTCACGAAGGTCATTTTCAGCGATATACGCCGGCGTACGGTCCTTGCCGGAAAGCGGTACACCGTAGCCCATGAAGTGTTTCAGGCTCACGGCGCAATTCTCGAAACCAATGTGGTTCGGATCGCTGCCCTGGATGGCGATGGTTTCGATGCGGGACATCTCTGCCTGAAGGTACGGGTCCTCGCCCCAGCTTTCCCACTGGCGCGGCCAGCGCGGGTCGCGGCCCAGGTCCATCACGGGAGAGAACACCCACGGCACCTGGGCGGCACGCGTCTCGTAGGCCATGGCACGGCCCATCGCGAAGGCATAGTCGCGGTTGAAGGTCGCACCCAGGTTGATCTCCTGGGGATAGAGCGAGCCTTCGACCAGATAGGAGGCACCGTGGATCATGTCGAGGCCATAGATGCACGGGATGCCCAGCACCTCCATCGATTTATCCTGAATCTGCTTCACCATGGCGGCAGTCTGCTCGCGGGTGTGCGCGCAGTCGTGCATCACGTTGAGAATGGAACCGACCTTGTATTCACCGATAATCTTGTCGAGCTTGGCCGGGTCGATGGCCTCGTGGGTATCGTCCTCGATGGTCATGATGGTCAGCTGGACCAGCTGGCCGGCTTTCTCCTTCAGGGTCATATCTTTCAGGACCTGCTCCACCTTCGCTTCCACCTCTGCATTGTGCGCGATGGCGGGTTCGACGGAGGGTTTGGAGCTGCAGGCCGCCATTGCCACGGTCAGCATGGCTAAGACGGACAGGTGTATCAACGATTTCATACGAATCATGGAATTGCGGAATAAGGGTTATTTCTTATGGGAACGGTTGCGCCACAGGGCCGTCATATCTTCGAGGGTCTTGCCCTTGGTCTCGGGCACGAGCCGCCAGACGAAGAGCGCGGCGGCCAGGCAGATCACGCCGTAGAGCGCATAGGCGAAGAAATGGCCGAAGCTGTCGCCCATGGTGCCCAGTTTCATGTTGTACATCGGCACGAAGGTGCTGGAAACGATGAAATTGAAGATCCACTGGAACGCCACTGCCAGGGCCGTCGCTTGGCTGCGGATGGTGTTGGGGAAGATCTCGGAGATATACACCCAGCAGATCGGCCCCCAGCTGAACATGAAGCAGGCACTGTAGACCATGATGCTGATGACCGGGATGATCGCTGGCAGCGTCACGACATTCGACAGGGCTACGCCCAATGCACCGACGGCCATGCCGAGCGAGCCCGTGATGAGCAGCGGCTTTCGGCCGATTTTTTCCACGGTGAACACCGCCACCAGCGTAAAAGTGATGTTGATGATGCCCATGATCACCGTAAAGAGCATGTTGTTGCTCACGCCCATCGACTCGAAGATGCGCGGTGCGAAATAGAGCACGGCGTTGATGCCGATCACCTGCTGGAATACCGAGAGCATGCAGCCGATGAAGATGACCATGAAGCCGTAGGCGAACAGATGCTCCCGTTTTTCGACGACCGTCTCCTTGATGTCACGCAGGATGACCTTGGCCTGCTCCTCACCGTTGATGCGGGTGAGAATCTTGAGCGCCTTCTTGTCGAGGCCCAGGATCACCAGGTGACGCGGCGACTCGGGCACCATCAGGATGAGCAGCGCGAAGAGCGCAGCCGGGAAGGCTTCCGACACGAACATGTTGCGCCAGCCCACCGTATTGGTCCATTCCACGATCATCGGATCGTTCTTGTGCGACTGGATGATGAGAAAATTGACGAAATAGACCACCAGCTGGCCGAAAATGATGGCGAACTGGTTCCACGACACGAGCTTGCCGCGCTGGTTGGCCGGTGAAACCTCGGCGATGTACATCGGGCAGATGGCCGAAGCCAGGCCTACGCCAATACCGCCGATGATGCGGTAGATGACGAACGTCGTCAGGACGCCCCGGCTCGCGACGCCGGACTCAAAGAAGAGGAACTCCGGGCTGTAGGAGCCCAGCGCACTCAGGAGGAAGAGGATACCGGCGATCTCCAGCGAGCGGCGACGGCCGATGCGCGAGGAAAGGATACCGGACAGCAGGGCGCCGACAATGCAGCCGATCAGGGCGCTGGAAGTCGTAAAGCCGTGCAGGGCGTCGGTATAGTTGAAGTCGCTTGCCGTCTGGAAGAAGGCCTGCAGGCCCTTTTCCGCACCGGAGATGACGGCCGTATCGTAACCGAACAGCAGGCCGCCCAGCACTGCCACCAGCACGATGCTGATGAGGTACCACGGTTGGCCTTCTTGTTTACGCTGGCTCATGGGTTATTTGCAATAGAGTGCGACAAGCGTCTCGTAGAGTTCCTGTTTGCCGGAAATCTGCTTCGGTTCTCCGTTCGCCTTGGCATAGGCCACGATGTCTTCGAGCGTCAGCTTGCCTTCTTCGTATTCCTTGCCTTTGCCGCTGTCGAACGATGCGTAACGCTCCTTGACCATCTTCGGAATAGCGCTCTCCTCCAGGATGGCGGCCGCATTGACCAATGCGCGGGCCATGGCGTCCATGGCGCTGATGTGCGCGATGAAAATGTCTTCGGGATCGGTGGAGTTGCGGCGCAGCTTGGCATCGAAATTCGAGCCGCCGGGTGCCAGGCCACCGTTGCGGATGATTTGGAGCATGGAAAGGGTCAGCTCGAAGTTGTCGATCGGGAACTGGTCGGTATCCCAGCCGTTCTGCGCGTCACCGCGGTTGGCGTCGATGCTGCCCAGCATACCGTGATCCACGGCACAGGCCAGTTCGTGTTCAAAGGTGTGGCCCGCCAGCGTGGCATGGTTCACCTCGATATTGACCTTGAAGTCCTTGTCTAGACCGTGGCGGCGCAGGAAACCGATGACAGTTTCCGTATCCTGGTCGTACTGGTGTTTCGTCGGTTCCATCGGCTTGGGCTCGATCAGGAAGGTACCCTTGAAGCCGTGGGCGCGGCCATAGTCGCGGGCCAGGGACAGCAGGCGGCCCATGTGCTCTTTCTCACGCTGCATCTGGGTGTTGAGCAGGCTCGTGTAGCCTTCGCGGCCACCCCAGAACACATAGTTCTCGCCGCCCAGCTTGATGGTGGCGTCGATGGCGTTCTTGATCTGGACGGCAGCGCGGGCCAGCACGGCGAAGTCCGGGTTGGTGGCGGCGCCGTTCATGTAACGCTTGTGGCCGAACACGTTGGCCGTTCCCCAGAGATTCTTGATGCCGGTGGCTTTCATCTTCTCAAGCAGGTAGTCCGTGATGTCTTTCAGGCGGGCCTCATACTCGGCGATGTCGTCTGTATCCTCGATCAGGTCGATGTCGTGGAAGCAGAAGAATTCGATGCCGAGTTTCTGCATGATCTCGAAGCCGGCGTCAGCCTTGGCACGGGCGCGCTCGTACGGGCATTCGCCCTCGTCCCACGCATAGCTGCGGGTCTGGCCGCCGAACTGGTCGCCCGACGCCTGGCCGAGGGTGTGCCACCAGGCCATGGCAAAACGCAGCCAGTCTTTCATCTTCTTGCCCATCACCAGACGGTTGGGGTCATAATAATGGAACGCCATAGGGTTCTTGCTTTCGGGACCCTCAAAGGGGATCTTCCCGACGGTAGGGAAATATTCTTTGGTCATGGTATTATGGTTTAATATATGATTTCCAACGTTCATAAGCTTCGCAGTATTCTTCCCTGCTGGAAGGCTCGACGACGGCGAGGCGCTCCAGCGTGGAGAAAGCCTCGGCGGCGGAGCCGTAAATGCCGGCACCGATACCGGCGCCACGGGCCGCGCCCACGGAGCCGTCGGTGTCGTAGAGTTCGATGGTCGCGCCCGAAACCCCCGCGAGCGTCTCGCGGAAAATCGGCGAGAGAAACATATTGGCCATCCCTGCATGAATCTTGTTGACTCGGAGTCCCATCTCTTCCATGATTTCGATGCCGTACTGGAAGGAGAAGACAATCCCCTCCTGTGCGGCGCGGAGCAGGTGGGCACGTCCGTGACGGTTGAAGTTCACACCGTGGAAGCTGCAGCCCGTGTCACGGTTTTCCAGCATCCGTTCGGCTCCGTTGCCGAAAGGCAGGATGGCGATGCCGTCGCTGCCGACCGGCACCTGGGCCGCCAGGTCGTTCATGGCGGCATAGGAAAGGCCCTCCGGCATGAGGGTACGGCGCACCCAGGCGTTCAGGATGCCGGTGCCGTTGATGCAGAGCAGCACGCCCAGGCGCGGGTTTTCCGCACTGTGGTTGACATGGGCGAAAGGATTGACGCGCGAAAGCGGGTCATGAGCCACTTGTCCGATGACACCGTAGACCACGCCGGAAGTGCCGGCGGTCGAGGCGATTTCACCCGGGTTGAGCACGTTCAGGCTCAGGGCGTTGTTGGGCTGGTCGCCCGCACGGTAGGTGACCGGGGTGCCGGCCGCGAGGCCGAGTTCCCGGGCGGCTGCCGCGCTGAGCCGGCCCTGGTCGCCGAAAGTGGGCACGACGGGCGCGAGCAAGTCAGCGTCAAGGCCCATCACTTCAAGCAGGCGCTGCGAAGGCGCATTGTCGGCGAAGTCCCAGAAGATGCCTTCCGACAGGCCGCTGACCGTGGTCGCAGCCGTACCGGTCAGGCGCAGGGCAATATAGTCGCCCGGCAGCATGATCTTCCAGATCTTTTCGTACAGGTCGGGTTCCTTATCCTTCACCCAGGCCAGTTTGGCGGCGGTAAAATTGCCAGGCGAATTGAGCAGGTGCGACAGGCACCAGGCCGTGCCCAGTTTCCGGAAGGCACGCTGTCCATAGGGAACAGCGCGGGAATCGCACCAGATAATGGAAGGACGCAGGGGTTTCCCGGCCCGGTCGACGCAGACCAGCCCGTGCATCTGGTAAGAGATGCCGATGGCCTTGATGTCGTCGGGGTCCACCCTGCTTTCTGCAAGGACCGCTGCCGTGGCCTGCTTCAGATAGAACCACCAGGCATCCGGATCCTGTTCCGCCCATCCGGGCTGTGCCGAGGCGATGGGCGCCTCCTGCGGCGGGAAAAACGCCGAAGCGGTACATTTGCCCGTGGCGGCCTCGACCAGCGAGGCTTTTACGGACGAACTGCCGATATCGTAACCCAACAAGTACATGGTTCAGTTTTTAGTTTCAGTCGTATGTCGCCGGGCTCGCCGGTGCTCTGGATGAGCACCTGGGCCAGTCCGTTAAAGGTATCGATGGTAAAGGTCCGGGCGTCCGGATCGTCCGGGCGCTCCTGCGCGCGGAACGCCGGGTCACCGTTGCCACAGCCCAGGATGCGGCCGGGCCCCTCCACTTCGAGGGCCACGGGGAGACAGGCCGTCGGAACGAAACGGTTCTTTGCATCCAGCACGGACAGCGTGACGACCGCCAGGTCGCGACCGTCCGCTTGAATGCTGGTCCGGTCGGCCACTGCCTGCAAGGCGGCAGGCGAAGCGGCCGTCCACACCGTCTTCTCCATGACTTTGCGGCCTTTCTTGTAACCGACGGCTTTCACCCGGCCCGGCTGATAGACAGCGGTCCAGGCCAGATGGCCGTTCTTCGGCATCTTCTGGCGACCCAGGTTCTTCCCGTTGACGGAAAGCGCCACCTCGTCGCAATTGCTGTAAACCCAAACCGAAACCGTTTCCCCCTCATGGCCTTCCAGGTTCCAGTGCGGCAGGATGTGCAGCACGGGTTCGTCCGTCCACCAGGACTGGAGGAAAAACGCTTCATCTTTCGGGAAACCGCAGTAATCCAGGATGCCGAACTCTGAACCGGTGGCCGGATAGACCAGCGGGTTGGCTTCTCCCCGATAGTCGAAGCCCGTCCAGTAGAACAGGCCGGCCAGCCAGGGACGTGCATCGTAGAACTGCAGACCACGCTCAATGCAATTGAGCAGGCTGTCAGGGCCCTGAGGCGAACGGTTGATGGCTTTCATGCGTCCTTGGGCCAGCGCATCGTAATAGACACCGCGGGTGCCGCAGCCCGAGGTCTCCTCGGTGCCGACGGCCACGCGGGCGGGATAGTCCGCCCGGTGCCGGTCCACAGGGTTCTGCAGGATATAGTTGTAGCCCGCGACGTCACTCCCCTTCACGATTTCGGGACCGCTGCTCGAGGCGACGACCACGGGGCGCGAAGGATCGATCCGATGGCAGAATTCCGTCATGGTGCGGGCGATGCGCTCGCCTTTCTCGTTCCACTCAATCCCCCACTCTTCATTGCCAATGCCCCAAAGGATGATGCAGGGATGGTGCTTGTCGCGTTCGATCATCTTGCGGAGCGGTTCGAGCTGGGCTTCGTTGACGCCCATCAGGCGTGTCTCCTCGAGCACATACATGCCCAGGCTGTCGCAAATGTCGAGCAAGGCCGGCGAAACGGGATTGTGCGCTGTGCGGATGGCGTTGAAGCCATACCGCTGCAGCTGCTTGATGCGCCAGACCCAGAGTGCGTCGGGAATGGCGACACCCACGCCGGCAGCGTCCTGGTGGATATTGGCGCCGTGGATGCGGAGAACCTGGCCGTCAAGCAGGATTCCCCGGTCAGGGTCGATGTCTATCTTCGGCAGGGAGCGCTGCTGTTTCGCAGGTTCAGGGCCGACGGTCAGCCAGACATGGCGGTAAATGCCTGCGCCCTCATAGAACCAGCCTTCTTCAAAAGTGGCGTCAACCCGGACGGTGATGACATTGTCTCCGCCAAAGTTCAGGTATTCGGCGATATTATAGGCAACGGTGGCATAGCCGCTCCGCTCTCCGCCCAGCCAGAAGCCGTTCACCCAGATGTCCGAGTCGCGGAAGATGCCGTCGAAGCGTACGGAGACCGGTTGTCCCTGCGCCTCGGCCGGCACGCTGAAATGCTTGCGGTACCAGCCTACGCTGGTTTCGGGCCAGCGCCAGCCCACGGTCTTGTAGCCATGGCTATGGGAGGCCGTGGGATCGAAAGGCAGGTCCACCACCCAGTCGTGCGGCAGCTGTACCGGCTTCCAGGCACTGTCGTCAAAATCCACGGCATACGGGCCTGTATTGTGGATGGAAGCGGCTTTCGTGAAATAATTGAAGTATTCTGTTCCCCGCCCAAAATCCTTTTCCGGCGAAGACGCGTTGCCAAAGGCGAACTTCCAGCCGTCGTCGAACAGCTGTTCCTGGGCCGGGAGCGGCCATAGGAAGAACAGCAGCAGCACGAACGACAGAAAGCCTCTCTTCATACGCTTAGAACTGTAAGGTTACGCTTTCTCCCTGATAATTGCACTGCGTTCCACGGGCGTCGGGATCGTAAGCATGCGGATGGGCGGGGTCCACGATGATGACGTGGAAGGTCCTCTCGGAGAGCATCTCCGGGAAAGAGCCCTGGCGCCCGCCAAGGGTCAGCGTACGAGAAGCGTCGTCCCAATGCATGGGAATGGTGCTGAAGGCGCCTTTCTCATAGGCATAGGTCAGCCCGTCGTCTTCATAGAGCGTGAAGTCGGCGTCGGCACCCGCATAGACGTAAAGCCGGATGTCATCGGCGGCTTTCTGGTCGGACCATTCCATCTCGGGTCCGAAAGGAATGATGGAGCCGGCCCGGACGAAGAGCGGCATGCGCCCGTACGGGGCGGGCATCTCGCGGGTCCGTCCGCCGGCAATGAAGGTACCGCTGTAGAAATCATACCAGCCGCCGGCCGGGAAATAGACGGCCCGGCTGCGGGCCTTGTAATGGCTGACCGGGCAGGGCATCAGCGCCGGACCGAAAAGCCACTGGTCGGACAGGTCGCGGACGGTCGGGTCGTCGGGGAAATCCATCGGCAGGCCGCGCATCAGCGTATAGTTGTCGAAAGCCACGGCACCCGCCAGGGAATAGATATACGGCATCAGGCGGTAGCGCAGGCGCATGTACCACAGGATGCTTTCATACGCCGGAGAGCCCGCCGGCGCAATGTTCCAAAGCTCGCGCTGCGGCCACTGGCCGTGCGTGCGGAACAGGGGCACGAAAGTGCCGAACTGATGCCAGCGGGTCTGAAGTTCCCGCCATTCCTCCGTGTTTTTCGCATCGTAGAACTTGCTCATCACCGAGAAGCCGCCGATGTCCATGCCCCAGAACGGAATGCCGCTCATGGAGTAGTTCAGGCCGGCAGCCATCTGCATGCGCATGTCGGTCCAGGAGGTGCCGATGTCGCCGCTCCAGGTCGCCGTGCTGTAGCGCTGCAGTCCCGCGAAGCCGCTGCGGGTGAGCAGGAACACGCGCCGGTCGGGTTCGACGCGCCGCTGTCCGTTGTAAATGGCGTCGGCATTGACGAGGGAATAGGCGTTCAGGTATTCGGTGGAAGGGCCCAGCGCGGTCGGCGTAATGAGCCACTTGAAATAGTCCATGGGGAGGCAGTCGCGCAGGTTCGGCTCGCTGGCGTCCATCCACCAGGCGTCGATCTTGCGGCCGTATTTCGAATAGAGGCTCTCATCAATCTGGCGCCAGAACATCTCGCGCCCCCCTTCCGCATACGCATCGTAGAAGCTCTGCCGGTGACCGAGCCAGTCCACCAGGCCGGAATCCTCGGCATGCGTATAGGCATAGCCGGCGGCCTTCAACTCCTGATAGTGGTCCGTGTTGGTGTAGAATTTCGGCCAGACGCTGATCATGAGGCGGCCGTTCATGGCATGCACGTCGTCGAACATCTTTTCCGGATCCGGGTAGCGCACCTCGTCGAAGGCGTGACTCCCCCACTGGTCATCTTTCCAGTACTGCCAGTCCTGGACAATGTTGTCCACGGGAATGTGGCGGCGGCGGAACTCCGCCAGCGTCGACACCAGTTCTTCCTGCGTGCTGTAGCGCTCGCGGCTCTGCCAGAAGCCCAGCACCCATTTCGGCATGACGGGAGCCTTGCCGGTCAGCGTGCGGTAGGCGCCGATCACTTCGTCATAGCTGTTGCCGGCCATGAAATAGAAATCCACCTGCGGTTCGAACTCCGACCAGAAACTGAGGCCGTCTTCCTCTTCGGGGGTCTGGAGCGGCGCCACGCGCAAGCCGATGTACGATACGTCACCGTCGGGCTCCCATTCGATGCGCACAGGCACCTTGACGCCTTTCTCCAGATGGAAGGTGAACTTGTAGCTGTTGGGGTTCCAGGCAGGACGCCAGCGACGCGACATCACTTCCTCCCCGCCCATCACCGTACGCTGGAAGCCGGCGTAGTATTGGATAAAATGGTAATCAGCCGTTTCCGGGGCTTCGATGCTTCCTTCATACAAGACCTTCGCGCCACTGTAGCGCAAGGGCGGCAGGTTCCGGATGGCCCATTCATTTTCATAGTAAAGACTGTCTTCCCGCTGGACGAAAGGCTGGCCGTCGGCAGGCAGGTAACTGCCGGTCAGCGCGCCTTCCACGCCGTCTTTGTCATAGAGCTTCAGCATCTCGCCCAGCTGCCGGTATGGCGCCGGGTTACCCCAGCGGCTCAGCGAATAGGCGTCGAAGAGCAGGCCGTAGCCCCGCGTCGAAACGACCATCGGAACGCTGACCTTGGTGTTGTACTGGAACAGCTCTTCGCTGCGTCCCCGGTGGTCGAATTCACCGGTCTGGTGCTGGCCCAGGCCGTAGAACGACTCGTCCGCTTCGGAAGCGAACTGCGTGCGCACCGACCAGGCGCGTTTGCCTTCCACCTCGACGGGGTCAAACGACATTGCGCCTTCCTGCAGCAGCGGCGTGCCGTCCGCCTTGAAGAACTGCAGGGTGCCGGAAGCCTTGTAGACTTCCACCACCAGGCTGTCGGTCGCCAGACGGACCTTGCCGCCGGCTTCGGTCACTTCGAAGGCACCGCATCCCTCCTGCGGCACCACGGCCAGGCTTG
The DNA here is from genome assembly GCA_947168065.1 of uncultured Bacteroidales bacterium. Lineage (GTDB taxonomy): Bacteria > Bacteroidota > Bacteroidia > Bacteroidales > UBA932 > Cacconaster. The sequence continues at coordinate 133,500 of CAMVKH010000006.1, read as the reverse complement.
CGCGGTCGGCAAACGGGCCTTCCGGGACGGCCGATACCCGGATGATCTGCGGTGCGATGACCTGCAGCCGGATCTGCTGATCCCGGCAGGGAATCGTCACCTGGTTGTCATGGACGGTAAAGGCTTTCTGGCAGGAGGCCGGCAGCAGGAGAGCCGGCAACAGCAACAGGAAGAATATCTTTTTCATAGTCAGTTCGTCAGGTTAAATTATAATGGCCAGTCGTCGCTGCGGAAAGGCGGTACGGGAATGCCGTAGGAGGTCTGCATATTGGCACCCATCCAGTTTCGGAAACTGTAGCGGACGGCCACAGGCTCCGGCACGGCGTCGCAATGGACATAGATGGTCTGGCCGTCCCAGTCCACTTCGGCTTCCGCCAGCTGGAACTGACGGTCTTCCCCGGCCACTTCGAATCCAACGATCTTCCGGGCCGAGATGGACTGCAGATTCGACCATACATTCGTCAAACGGATCTTGACCCGGCCGTCTTCCAGGTACTCGATGGATTGCGGCTCGGGATAATCGACAGTCATGCCCACGTTGACGCCATAGGCGGAGCTCAACGCACGGAGGGCCATCATGTCGGCTACTTCCTGCTTGTGCGGCGGATGGATGGTTACTTCGTCGCCCAGGGTCTCCAGGCACACCGCATAGCTATTGGGCGTGATCTCCGCGGCATGCATCTGCGTCCGCACAAAGGCCGGACGCCAGCGGCCGTCGGCCGTGCCGTGATCGTACGGAGCCAGCAGCGCGAAAATGAAAGGCATCCCCTCACCGGCGCCCCAGGCTTCGCGCCAGAGTTTCACCATAGCGGCCTGCAGCAGGTCATAGCAGGACTGGCCGATATTGGAGCAGCCCTGATACCACAGAAAACCTTTGGCGGCATAACCGGCAATCGGCGCGACGCGGCCGTTCCAGACGGTCGCCACGCTGTTGGGCCAGAGACCCGCCTTCTCACGAAGCGCCTTGATCTCCGTCAACGCTTCGCCCGGTACGCCGGCCTGCTCCACGCATTCCATGGTCATCCACGGCTCGATGCGGCTGCCGCCCCAGGCGTTGACCACGATGCCGACGGGGACTCCCAGGTTGCGGGTAAGCCGCTTGGCAAAGAGATAAGCCACGGCGGAAGTCTTGGCACAGACCTCAGGATCGGTCCGTTCCCAGCCGTTTTCGACATCTGCCTGCACCACATGCGTCGTATCGGACTTCACGTCGAAAAGACGGATGCGGTTTGCATATTCAGCGGCCTCGAGCAGTTGCTCGCGAAAGCCGTCGATCTGCTGGAAACCGAAACCGCGCATCGGCATTTCCATGTTGGACTGGCCGCTGCAGATCCACACCTCGCCCAGCGCGACGTCGGAAACCGTCAGCTTTTCCTTGCCGCAGGAAACGGTCAGCGTGAACGGTACGCCTGCGGCTGCTGTGGGCAGGGACACCCGCCAGGAGCCGTCGTCAGCCACCCGGGTACGGACCTCGGCACCCCAGGAGCCTTTCACGGTCACGGTCTTGCCGGGCGTACCCCAGCCCCATACCGGAGCGGAGGTCTGCTGCTGCAGGACCATATGGTCGGAAAAGAGATGCGCCAGGCGCAGGGGCTGTGCCGAAAGCAGGACCGTCGTGCACAGCAGGGAAAAGAGCAGGACGAGTTTCTTCATTTTATTCCAGGTTGGCATCGATGATCTTGTTGAGAGCCTCAACGGAAAGGCCGGTCCGCAGGCCGTCGGGAGCCGTGTGGAGGCAATAGTCCACCAGACGGTCGACCGAGGAAGTGGCCACATGCATCCGCGTGTCGGACGAAGCGTAATAGATGAAGATTTTGCCGTCGGGATCGCAGATCCAGCCGTTGCTGAAAAGCACGTTCATCACGTCTCCGACATACTCCCCGCCTTCCGGAGCCATGAAGAAACCGGCGGGGTCGGCGATGACGCGGGACGGATCGTCCAACGCCGTCATATAGAGATAGAGGACATAACGCAGACCCGAAGCGCAGCCGCGCACACCGTGGGCCAGGTGCAGCCAGCCCTGCGGGGTCTTGATGGGGTGCGGTCCCTCCCCGTTCTTGACTTCCTTGATGGTATGATAGCGCCGGACATTGATGATCTTTTCTTCGGTGATGACAGCTTTCTCCATGGAATCGACCAGTGCCCAGCCGATGCCGCCGCCGCTGCCGGCGTCGATGAAGCCGTCCTGCGGACGCGTGTACAGTGCATATTTGCCGTCGACGAATTCGGGGTGCAGCACCACGTTGCGCTGCTGGCTCTTCGATTCGATGTCGGCCAGCCGCTCCCAGTGGACCAGGTCCCTTGTACGAGCCACGCCCGCAGCCGCCACGGCGGCGGACAGGTCGGCAGGCTGGGACATATCCTTGCGCTCTACACAGAAGATGCCGTAGATCCAGCCGTCCTCATGCGCGGTCAGGCGCATGTCGTAGACGTTTGTCGCGGGTTCACCCCACTCGGGCATCGTCACCGGGCGGGGCCAGAAGCGGAAATGGTCGACCCCGTTCGGGCTCTCTGCCACGGCGAAAAAAGACTTGCGGTCGGCCCCTTCCACCCGGGCCACGAGCACATAACGCCCGTGCCACTTGATGGCACCGGAGTTCATCACGGCATGAATGCCGAAACGCTCCATCAGATAAGGATTCGTGCGCTGGTTCAGGTCGTAGCGCCACTCCAGCGGGGCGTGGTCCGCCGTCAGCACGGGACGGGCATAGCGTTCATATACACCGTTCCCTTCGACAGGAACGTTTTCTTTCTCCAACAGATCCTGGTGGCTCTTGCGCAGCCAGGCGAGTCTTTCGTTGTAGGTCATAGCAGTATAATATCTTCTTTTTCAGCAAATTGCTTGAAATCATTTTCATTTTCAAAGCCCTTCCACGGCGCATAGAAATGGCCGGGCTTGTCGTGGGCATTGCGCCAGGTCAGCACATAGCAGATGCCCGATCCCTGAATGGCGGGATAAAGGACGCCGGTCCACCACTGCGGATCGGGCAGACCTTCAAAACCCGTTTCAGAGAGGCAAATCAACTTACCATGAGCGGCACCCAGGGTCTGCAGCGTGGCCAGCATCGCCCGTACCTCGCCGGCATAGCGCTCGCCGGCAGCACGCAGGCTCTCCCCCGTTCCCGGATACTCGTAGATATCCGTTCCCAGCAGGTCGACATATTCGTCACCGGGATAGCGCGACAGAAAGAGTTCCGCGGAAACGGGTCCGTTGGGCGAATAGCACCACAAGAGGTTCTTCAATCCTTTTTCTTGGGTCAGGAAGGTCCAGGTATAGCGGTAGAGCGCTATGTATTCTTCTGCCGTACAGAGTTTTCCGCCCCACCAGAACCAGCTTCCCAGGTTCTCATGCCAGGGCCGGAAGATCACCGGCGCATCGCCGAAGCTGGCAAAGAACGCGGCGGCACGCTCCAGCCAGACCTGGAACTCACTGTGCTTCTCTCCTCCGGGGAGGATGGCTTTCACCACCTGGTCGGACGAGATGTCCCATGCATCGCCGCCGGTCAGCGGGTTGCGCGGATGCCACGAGAAAGTGACCAGTCCACCCCGGTCCAGCTGAGCCAGGGCCGCCTTGCGCATCAGGCCGAAGGGAACGCCGTCCAGGTTGCAGGAATCACCCAGTTCGATGCCGCCCAGGTCGAAACCCACGACCGCCGGATAGCGGCCTGACACCTCCTTGACGTCGGAACGTTCCAACCGGTCTGATTCCCAGTCCGTCACCAGCCAGGCATGGCCATAAGCCGGATCATCCTGGTGTCCATACAGTATTTTCCCATCTTCGACAGTCCGGGAAAGGCGTTCCGTCATGCGCTCTTTCGGCGAAGCGCAGCCCGAGAGCACCAGCAGCATACCAAGCAAGGTCAAGAATGTACGCATCATCAGTTGAATTTAGGGGCGGAATTGTACACGGTTTCCAGGGTATAGCCCTCACTCTCCGTGAACCAGGCCTTCCGCATGATCTCAATCACTTCCCGGCTGTTTCCGATGGGCTTGCCCGTGCCATGATGGACATAGCCGTGCTTTTCCTGTCCGCCGCCATCAGCCCCGTTGTCCCAGAGGAAGCAAGGGAGGCCGTAAGTCCTGGCGGCTTTCACGACATATTCCAAATAATATTTGTAGAAGGCCCAGGCCCGGGTATCGCTCTTGGCGCGCATGGAGCAGCCGAACTCGCCCAGGTAGACGGGGATGTTGTTGTTCACATATTTGGTGCAAAGATTGCCGAAGACACTTTTCACATGGTCTTCATCGCCGCCGGACGCTTTCCGGGACGCCGCCCCCGTGTGTCCCCAGTCTGAATACTGCTTCTCGCCGATCGTATAGTCGCTCGGATCGTAGAAGTGCACCGACAGCATCAACTTGTTGGCCGGATCGGACGGCATCTTCGCATACTTCTCGAATTCCGGATTGGCGCAGTAGGTCGGGACGCCCAGCCAGCGGGTGGCGTTGTTCCCGCCCGTCGCGCGGACGGCGTCCACGAACACCTGGTTCCATTCGTTCAGGATGTTGCACTGCCGCGTCGGATCCTTGCGGAAATCCTCGCTCCAGCCCCAGCCGCCGTCATTGATTTCGTTGAAGCCTTCCATGATGAGCCAGTCGCCGCAGTCCTTGAACTTGTTGGCGATCTCCGTCCAGGCGCCCTTGATCTTCTGCTTGATGGCCGTATTGAGGGCCGCGTCGTTCACGGCTTTCTTGATATCCTGCCACTGATAGTCGTTGTTCACACCGTGGTTCTCGTCATGGTGCATGTTGATGATGACGTTGAGACCGGCATTGTGCGCGTAGCCCACTACCTCATAGACCCGGTTGATCCAGGTCTCATCAATCTTGTACGTCGGGGCGGGACCGATCATCTTCAGCCAGGACACAGGAATGCGCACACTGGTAAAACCCAGGGATTTCACCCCGTCAAAGGTGGCCTGCGTGGCTTTGGCGCCCTCCGCCTGCCAGCACGTCTCAGCGGGATAGCCTTCCTTCTCCCCTGCCCAGGAGCCGTTGTAGAAACCGTCGAACTGGTTGCCCATGTTCCAGCCAAGGCCCAGTTTCTCGGCCAGTTTCCAGGCCTCGTTGCCACCGGGCTGCGGCTCGGGCGGCGTCGGCGGGGCTTCCTTCGCCGCCTGCTTCACCGACACCGACGCCGACAGGGATCCGGACTTGACCGTCAGGGTGGCGCTGCGCGCTTCATAGTTTTCATTCGCAGCCACCTTCAGCCCATACGTAATGGAATAGTTGTTATACGTTCCGTCCTGGAGGGTGATCCAGGCAGGAAGGCCCGTCACGGAAGGACGGACCGGCGCCTTCACCGTCAGGCTCAGGGCCGCACCGGTCTGAGCAACATCGAAAGAGGTGGCACTCAAAGTTATGGATGTCGGCGCCGGATCGGGGGTCGGGCCCGGCTCCGGTTCAGGGTTCGGGCACGCGGTGCAGACAAGGGCCATGGCGGCCATCAGGAAAAAGCAATATAACCGTTTCATACGTTTTTCGACGGGTTCGTTCAAATGCAAGAAAAATGGAACCCGGAGGGGCGGTCAGGCCCCTCCGGATTAAAATCAGACGGCTACTTCAAGCCGATCTGAGTGATGGTGTAACCGGTACCGCAGATGACCAGACCTCCGTTGTTGACGAGGAAGTCCACATCGTCTGCCGTCAGTTCCACTTCATGACCGCCATCCTGCAGCGGCAGGTTGCCGTCGGGAGCCAGGCCGGCGAGACTGGGGATGGAAGCCCAGCTGCCATTGCCGACACGGATGCAGCCCTCGGGATCGTCGATCGTGTAGTGGAGGCAAAGGATGGTGCCAGGTGCCACGGTGGTCCAGTCGTAGCCGCCCCAGGAGAGGTCGGTCACGGCGCCGCCACCCCAGGTGACAACGGAACTGCCCTCCCAGATGGCCTGCTCCACAGGGCCACCACCTTCTATGGTCACAAGGGCTACTTCCGTGATGGTCCAGAATGCACCGCAGATGACCAGACCGCCGGCATTCACCAGCTGGTCAATATCGGCTGCGGTGAGCTCGAACTCATAACCGGTGAGTCCCGCAACAGGAATATTACCGTCGGGCGCAAGTCCTGCGAGGCTAGGCATGGAAGCCCAGCTGCCATTGCCGAAGCGCATGACAGCATCGTCGGAACTGGCCGTGAAGGATACGGCGAGCTTGGTGCCGACCTCCACGGTGCTCCAGTCGAAGCCGCCCCAGGAGAGCGCACCCATGGAGCCATCCCAGTTGCCTACGGTCACGCTACCTTCCCAGATAGGCGTGCGTTTTTCGGAAGCGCCGAAGTGGATCATCGACAGACCGGTGATGGCCACGCCCTCACCCTGGGTGAGCAGTGCACCACCCCAGCCGCCGACAGTGGTCAAAATGCCATAGTTGGCATCCGTCACTTCGAAGGCGAAATACTGGGCGCCGGGCTCCGTATTGTTGGCGGAGACCGTATTGGTGCCGTCCAGTTCAGGGAACGTCATGCCTTCCCAGTGGCCGCCGAAGATCTGGTACTGCCACCACTCGCCCAGCGGCGTGTAGTAGATGCGCACGAGGTCACCCACAGCCAGGCCGGCTTCGGCGAAGCCGCCGTCGGGACCGAGGTAAGGCTGGTTGCTCCAGCTGCCCAGGTCCTCATAACCTTCCCAGATGAAGGTCTCCGTGAACGGAGCCGTCACCTCGAACGGAACGGGCCAGGTAAGCTCGGAACCATCCTGCAGCAGGAACACCAGGCGGTAGACACCGGGGCCGATGCCGTCCGGCAGGGCGAAGCTCATCGCGTCGTCCGCACGGACACCATAGTCGGTGACCCGTTTGCCTTTGATGTACACCTGGTCGACCTTCAGGAGATTTTCACCCGTGATGACGATCGGGTTGCCCAGACCGAACGAAGGCTGGCCGAATTTCACGGATACAGCTTCTTCGTAGAAGATGGTAATCTCGTCGGTCTCGGTTTCATAACCGGCCGCGGAAGTCAGGATGATCGGGGCCGTATACGCCTCGCGCGGGATATCCACCACCACGCAAGGATAGCCGCCCGCATCTTCGCTCATTGTGAACGAGCATTCGATGAAGCCGTCTTTCTTGGTACCGATCTTGGCAGAAACCACCAGATCCAGGTCCACGCCTTCGATGGTATTCTTCGACTTGCCTGCGACACCGGCGGAAACCCAGCCGTCAATGTGCGGTTTCACCACTTCGATATCCTCACTGAAGGCCTGCTTGCCGGACGCGAGCGTAACGGTGACAGGGCCGTCCTGCGCAGCGTCGGGCTGCGTGGCGACAATCTTGCCTTCCGTCAGATACCAGTCGGCTTCAGCGCCCTGGAATTCGACCTTCGTGACAAGATCCAGGTCGGTACCGGTGATTTCCACCGTTACGCCAGCCTTGAAGCGGTCGTCTTCATCCAACGATTTCACGGCGAGATCACGGACCGTCACGGTTTCAATCTCACCGGCGGAGAAATCCGTGCCGGCGAAGGAAGTCAGCACGATCTCACCGTCGCCTGCCTCGGCAGGAAGGTTGAACGCGATCAACGTCTTGTCGATGCTGACGGCGAAGATCACCCACTCGGTAACGCCGGGAAGCGTGACACGCTCGATCATGTCGAGGTGTTCACCTTCCACGTAAATCTGGTCACCGGACTTGTAGACCGCCTTTTCGGCCTTGACGACCGTCGGTTCACCGACGACCAGTTCTTCCGGAGAATAGATCTTGTTCGGAATGGTGTTTTCGTCGATCAGTTCATTGACGTCGCTCAGGATCACATAACCCGTCACGGCGTTGTGAGGCAGTTCGAACTGCAGTTCATGGCGAGACTGCGAGATGAAGTCCGTAACGTAGACTTCACCGCCCAGGATCACTTCCTGCACCGTATTCAGGTATTCACCCTTGACCGTGATCACGTCGCCCGACATCGCCACTTCCGGCGTGATGGCATCGATCGTGATGGGTTCGGTGAACGTCAGGTCGCACAGGGAGGAGGCCTTCTGGCCATCGTGTGCAACAATGGTCACAGGGCCCACTTCGGGGCCTTCTTCCGGAACCATCACGACGATTTCGCTCTTGCGTCCCGTCACCACGGTCCGGATGGCGGTCGTGTTGACACCGCCGGCGAACTGCACTTCCTGCACATTCTCAAGATTACTGCCCACGATGTGAAGTTCTCCACCGCGCATCACGGGGTTGGGAGCAATGGCTGCCAGCGAGATGCCCTTGTCGACGAACTGATCGGTATCCAGGGGAGACGAGCAGCCCGCAATGAGGGACAACGCGACGCAAAGGGCAGCGAGTACGGAATATTTCAGTCTTTTTTTCATATTCTGTTCTCCTATCGATTATTTGTAAGGCACCGCACGGATGTTGTCAATCTTGATCACCGGGTTGCAGGCCGTACCCGTGACACCGCCGCTCCAGACGAAGATCGTCAACGAGGTGAAGGTCTCGGGCTTGATGTCATACGTATTCACCGTACCGTCGGAATTGTAGATGAATTCGGAGTACGGGATGGTCACCGTCACCCACTTGTCACCGGTATCATAGGAACCCGTGGAAGTCCAGGGACGGAAGAGTGCGCGCGGAGCCATCGGCTTGCCGTCGCCGCTGATGAACATGTTGTTGGCACCGGCCGTGATGTTGCCGTAGATGTCGGGGACATCGGCGCCGCCACCCGTCACCAGGTCGACACCGGCGACGATCAGCTGCATGGCACCAGACTTCCAAGGATTGCTGCTCGGGATGAAGAGCTCAAACTTGAGGGCCATGTTCTTCCATTCGGAGAAGTCGGCGTAGTTGGTCAGCAGCGGGCTGTCGGTATAGGTTACCGGTTCGTCCCAGTCACCCGGCCAGTACTCGAAGGAGAAGTTGGCGTCGTTCCAGCCACCGTCTTCATCGAGCGTGACGCCAGGATCACCCAGACGCAGGAAGTTGCCGCTGAGGGCGGTCGCATCGGTTTCGATGACCTGTGCATGCCAGCCATGGTTGGCCGGATGAGGATCGGTGTCGAAGTTGAAGAGCATGCCGCGGCTGTCCTTGTACATGAACACGGACTGGGCGACACCCGATTCGGTCGTCACCTTGATCTTGCCGGGCTGTGCACCTTCGGGGATCGTCACCTCGAAGAACGAGCCGTCGGACGAGCTGATGGCGACAGGATCGCAGCCGGGGAATTCCACGGTCAGCGGAGCAAACAGATAGGAACCGGTGATGGTCACGGTCTCGCCGGGCTGTGCCCATTCGAGCGACATGCCTGTCACCTTCGGAGCCGGCGGCAGGACCTTGAAATCGTAGGTCGTCATATCACCGGCCTTATTGTACATGTAAATCTTGTCGGTCTGCTCCAGCGGCAGGTTCTTCGGCACAGAGACGACAAGCGTGTGCTCAGTAATAAAACTGGTGTTCAACACAGCGGCCTGGTCGTTGAAATACAGGTCGTGGATGCTGGTGAGATTTTCACCGACCAGACAGATCACCTCTTCCATGGCAGCCTGCGTAATGGCCACGTCGCGGTCCGCATAACGGACATAGTCGATGGTGGGCAGGCCCTCCGTCTGCTTGAAGCGGTCGGGATAGTCCCAACTCGTACAGGCAGCTACGAGAAAGAGGCTCAGAAGTATGCTGATATTTCTTGTCATTGCTTTCATCGGATCAAAGATTAAAAGTCATAGGAGAATTCCTCGCGAACATTCACGTGGACAGGCTCGGCCGTCGATCCGACGTTCGGGTTCATCACCACGTCTTCGGTAGGGAACGGAAGCGTGAACATGGACGGCTTCACGTCAACGAGGTCATCAGAAGGATTGTAGGTGATGACGGACTTGTCCCACGGATGGGCGCCAGGACCGGCATAGTTGCCTTCGGCATCGATCACATAGTCCTTGTACACACCGGAGATACCATCCCAGTGGGAACGGCGCTGCGCCTTGAGTTCGGCGATGGTCGCATCCATATCATAATAGGAACGGCGGACATAGTCGTACCAGTTGTCACCTTCCATGGCCAGTTCCAGACGACGCTCTTTCCAGATGTCGTTGATGGTAATGGACGTGTAGGGCTTGGCATTGGCACGCTCGCGGACGATGTTCACATACTGGAGTGCCTCCGGTACGTTCCCCGTCAGGTAGCAAGCCTCTGCGTAGATCAGATACACGTCGGCCAAACGCAGGATATGGGTAGGCAGCTGATAGGTCATACGGCCTGCACTCACGCCCAACGCGGCCTGGTGGTCGGAACCGCAACCGAACAGATGCTTGACATAGTTGGCACCGGACTGGCAGCACCATTGTTTGTTGGAGCCGTTCTTCTCCAATCCCGTCGGATAATACGTATCATCGAAGAAGAAACGATAGAAGTCGAAACCGCCTTTGTCAACCCAGAAGTACGGGAGGAAGTCACCGAACATCAAGATGGTGGCGGCGCGACGGTCATCCGTGTCGACGCGAAGGGCGGGATCTTCATCCGCCGAAACGCCGAAGAGGTCCTGCAGGTCCACGCTGGGGCCTTTCCAGTCACCCCAGATGTCACCGAATTCGCTGAAGCCGGTCAGACCTACGTCACTCTGGATCGAGTTCTGGGCGGTCCAGTTTCCGGAAGTGGAAGTCCACTGCCAGGAGAAGAGGTTCTCGCCGGTCTGCTGGAACACGGTGGGGCTCAGGCGGAAGATATCGGAATACTTAGGCGTCAGGCTGCGGCCGGAGTTGTCGATCACATCCTTGGCATGTCTGGCGGCGGCGGCCAGGTCCCCGCTGTTCAAAGCACCGGTGACACCGGCCTTGGCCAGGTAAACCTTCGCCAGGAGGCCTTCAGCTGCATAGTAGTCGACCCGGTTGTATTTGCCGATATTCGGATCCTTCGGAAGAAGTTCCATGGCTTTTTCCAGCGTCATGATGATGTATTCGTACACATCTTCCTTGTAGACCTTGTACTGATCGTTATAGGTGGCCTCTTTGATGATTTCCGTATTGTCATGGATGATGGGGACATCACCGAAGGTGCGCACCAGCATGAAGTACGCCATGGCCTTCCAGGCCAGCGCCTCGCCGATGGCTTTGTTCTTGGTCGCCTGGCTGGCGGTTCCCGTGGAATTGCGGATGTTGTTGATCACGGTGTTGCACTGTGCATTCACCGCCCACAGGGAATAGGACATGTTTTTCAGGTCCGCGTCGGTACCATTGACCGTGAGGGTGGAATAGGCGTTGTTGCCCTGATACACGTTGCCGCACATGGTTTCGGAACCATAGATGTAGAAGCGGATCACGTCGTACCAGGGGGAGTTGTACAGGTAATTCACGGACTGTTCTACCTGCTGGTCGTTCTGGTAGTAGTTGGCAGTGGTGTAGCTGTCTTCGGCCGGGCGGTTCAGGAAGTTTTCGCATGCGGCGGTCATCAGCACGACAACGACTGCGGTAACAATATATTTGATCATATTTTTCATCTTGTCGTCCTCCCAATTAGAAAGTGATGTTCAGACCGAAGGAACAAGTCATCGGAGAAGGATAACGTCCGTTGTCGACGCCGAAGGTCAGACCGGAGGAATCCTGGGTGGAAGCACCCACTTCCGGATCGTAACCCGAATACTTGGTGAACGTGTAGAGGTTCTGTACGTTCACATAGACACGGATATTGTCCATACGCATCTTCTCCAGCGCGCGTTTCGGCAGGTTGTAGCCGAAGGTGATGTTCTTGATGCGGAGATAGGAACCGTCTTCCACGTAGCGGTCGCTCAAGCGGTCGTTGTCGTTCGGGTCGGCGATGGTCGGACGCGGCGTCTTGGTGTCGGCGTTGACCACGCGGACGTTGGTGATGTCGTTCAGCCAGCTCTCGCCGGTCGGATATTGCTTGGCGGGATCGATTTCAGCCAGACGGGCACGGCTCTGGATGCTCATGTGCTGGTTGACCCAGACACTGTTCATGTGGACGAGGCCATTGTAGCCCTGACCCATCATGTTGTAGTTCAGCACCTTGTTGCCATACGAACCATTGAGGAAGATGGACAGGTCGAAATTCTTGAACGTGAAGGTATTGGTCCAGCCGAAGGTGAATTTCGGCAGCGGAGAACCAATATTGGTACGGTCGAGCTCGTTGATCTTGCCATCTTTGTTGATGTCCTCATACTTGAGGTCGCCCGGCCACACGGTGGTGTTGCGGTTGAACACGCCGTCTTCGGGGAATTTCTCGGCTTTCGGAGAATTCATGATATCTTCGAAATCCTTGTACACGCCCGCTACCTTGTAGCCGTAGAAGGAGTAGAGGGATCCGCCGATCTCGGTAACCGACACGATATCGTTCCACTGGCCGTAACCTACGAGTTGTGCATTGGCACTGCCGTCGAGGGCCAGCAGTTTGTTCCGGTTGAACGAAATCTGGAAGTTGCTGTCCCAACGGAAACCACGGCGGTCGACCGGGTGGGTGTCGAGCGTGATCTCCAGACCGCGGTTGCGGATGGTACCGTAGTTGCCTTTCGGAGCCGCCAGGGCGGAAGAACCGTTACCCTGCGTACCCATGTAGGAAGGAAGCGTCATCGACATGAGCATGTCGGATGAAATCTTCTGGTACATGTCGATCGTAAGATTCAAGCGGTTCTGGAAGAAGTTCAGGTCGATACCTATGTTGGTCTGCTGCTGTTTCTCCCAGTGGATACCGGTGTTGGAGATATTGGCGGGACGCTGGCTGTCGCCCAGGGCGCTCGGCATCTTGCTCATGCCGGACTCCCAGGCGCCGGAGCCGATGTTGGCGTTACCGGTCTGGCCCCAGCCGATACGGATCTTACCGTCATTCAGGACGCTCTTCGCAGCCGACGAGTAGAAGGGCTCGTTCGTGAAGCGCCAGCTTCCTGCCACGGAGTGGAACCCGGCCCAGCGGTTATCGGGACCGAAGTTCGAGGAACCATCGTAACGGAAGGTATAGGTAAGCAGGTACCGGTTGTCGAAGTTATAGGTTTCGCGGGTAAAGAAGGAAGCCATGGCGCTGCTGCCGAAACCGCCGCCCACGTTAGGCGTGCCCGTCGCGAGCGCGATGTTGTGGATCTCGTCGGAAGGAAGGTCCGTATTCGCCGCGCGCATGTAGTTCCATTTCGATTCCCAGGCTTCCTGGCCGACCATCGCACTGATGTTGTGCTTGCCGAAGGTGTTGCTGTAGGTCAGGTAGTTCTTGACCGACCAGTAGGTGCTCGAATTGCGCTGCTGGCTGATGGAGTTGGAACCCTGCTGGAAGGTGCCCAGGGAGATCTTGGGTTTGTACGTATCTGCCTGGGAAGAACTGATGTCGAAGCCGAATTCACTGCGCCACACGAAATGCTTGATGGGCGTCAGCTCAGCATAGATGTTACCCGTGAGTTTCTGGCGTTTCAGAAGGTTCTCGTTGTACATGGCCAGGGCCACCGGGTTCTTGGTGGAATAACCTTCGCGGACAACCGTAGAATAATTGCCATCGATATCGTACACCGGGATGTCCGGCAGGCTGGACAGGGAGTAGAAGATCACACCCTCCTGGCCGTCGGCCAGCTTCAGGTTGTCATGGGTCAGCGCGTACGTGGCGTTGACACCCAGTTTGAACCATTCCTTGAGCTTGGCGTCGATGTTGGTACGGAAGCTCATACGGTCGAATTTGGAACCGATGATGGTACCTTCCTGGTTCATGTACGAACCGGAAATGTAGTACTGCACCTTTTCGGAACCACCCTGGGCGCTCAGCTGATGCTGATGCTGGATGGCGGTGCGGAACACCTCGTCCTGCCAGTTGGTACCCTTGCCGAGAATGGAAGGATCCGTATAGAGCGCATTGGCTTCCACCTCACCCAGAGCCACCATATCGTTGTAATATTCAGCGAACTGGCGGAGATTCATCATGTCGATGCGGCTGTTCTGGCGTGATACGGCGACCATGCCGTCGTACGAGAACTTCGCCTCGCCGGACTTACCGTGCTTGGTGGTGATCAGGACCACACCATTGGCACCCTGTGCACCGTAGATGGCCGTTGCGGAAGCATCCTTGAGGATTTCCATGCTCACGATATCGGCCGGGTTGATGGTGGACAGCGGGGAGATGGTGGATACGCGACCGTTACCCAGTGCGTCGCCGAGACCGAAGTCGGCACCGGAGTTGCCGCCGCCCTGGACGATCACGCCGTCGATCACGTACAACGGTTCAGCACCGGCATTGACGGTTGCCTGGCCGCGGACACGGATGGAGGAAGAAGAACCCGGCGCACCGGAGGTCTGCACGGCGGAGACACCGGCCGCGCGGCCCTGCAGGGACTGGTCGAGGTTGGTGATGATCGATCCTTTCAGGTCTTCCTCTCGCATGGAGACGGAAGCGCCGGAGAGGTCGCTTCGCTTCATGGTACCGTAACCCACGACGACGACCTCGTCGAGCAGCTCAGTATCCAATGCCAGGAGGATGTCGACCACCGAGCGGTTGCCGACAGCGGCTTCCTGTGTTGCATAGCCGATGGAAGAGAAGACCAGCGTTGCACCGGGGCGCACCGTGATCACATACTTTCCATCAATGTCTGTGACGGCACCATTCTGGGTGCCCTTTTCCATGACACTGGCTCCGATGACGCCATAGCCGGTATCGTCGGTGACGGTACCGGTCACGCGCACCTGTGCGAACAGGCCCGTGGCGGTGGCAAGGAATGCCAGCATGATGGTTAACAGCTTGTGTTTCATGCTACATTTTAGGTTAATAATTAATTGCTTATGTTTTGTTGAATGATTTCAACAGTTGTATCGTCGATATAGACACCGTTCAGACCCTGTGCTTCCTGCGCCGGGTCTCCGGTGTAATCGTCCCCGGGTTCCCACTGCGAATGGACCGGGCGGGCGAAACCGCTCCAGCCCCAGAAATTCGCACCGTCCAGCTGTCCCTCGCGCACGAGCGCGAATACGTGCGCATAATATTGGTCACGGCAGGTGGTCGAGGCCTCCCGGCTTTCCGTAAAGCCGTCGCGCGGAAAACCGAATTCCTCCAGTACGAGCGGAAGGCCGAGCCGGCGGGCCAGTCCGGCATGCTGCGCCACATAGGCATCCGTCTTGGCCAGGGCGTCGTCCAGGTCCTCCGCCAGATGGTCGGCGCGGACCCAGCTCCAGTTGTAGGGCCAGATATGGATGGTCATGTAATCGACACCCGGGATGCTGTTGACACGCTCGACCAGCGCGGCGTCTTCTTCACAGCCCATGAAGCCCTCGTTCCCCGTCGACACGAGGTGGTTCGGGTCGAGTTCCTTGATCAGCCGGGCCGATTCGGTCAGCCAGCCGATGAAACCGTCGCGGATCTCCGCTTCATCGGAGAAGCAGCGGGGCTCGTTGCCGATCTGCCAGGCAAAGATGGCCGGATCGTCCTTGTAGGCCTTGCCGGTAATGGAATTGGTGCGGCCCACGATGGCCCGCACATGGTCGTAAAAGAGCGCCTGGGCGTCGGTGTTGGTCTGGAACTGGCGCATCTGCTGCATGAAAGGCCAGTAGCCGTCGATCAGGGGAATCAGCGTCCGTTCACCGGTAGCCCATTCCAGATACTGTCCATAGCCGCCCGACCATTCCCAGGAATTGTTCAGGAACAGGACAGCCTGCATGTCGCGGCGGCCGAGTTCCACCAGGAAGCGGTCGAGACCGACCAGCAGCGTGTCGTTGTAGACGCCCGGAGCCGTCTGCAGCGATGGGTCCACACGCGAGAAAATGCCGTCGGGGCCGTCTCCGCCCACCAGCACACGCAGGTTCGAGATCCCGAGCGCCCGGAGCGTATCCAGTTCCCGCACAAGGCGGTCGTAGTCCCCTCCCCGACCCTCAGAAGCCAGGATGGGACCATACCAGAAATTGGTACCGACAAAGTGGTAAGGCTGTCCGTGACGGACAAAATGCCCGTTTTCCACCCGGACGAAATCCGTCCGCGGAGCCGTACAGGCAGTCACACAGAAAAAAGCCGCCAGGGCGAACTTTCCGATTCGATTCATCATGTTGGCCGACAATCAGATTTATCGCTTACAAAGTTAACCCGATTGCGCCGCGACAACAAATATTAATTTATCGAAATATGATAGTTTCTTAACTTACTTAAACAAAAACCCGCTTTTTCTTGAAAATCGTACGGAATTCCCGCGGCGTGTAGCCGCGCCGCGCCTTGAACATGCGGTTGAAGTTGGACAGGTTGTTGAAGCCGCAGGCATAACAGATTTCCTGCACGCTGTTCGTGGTGTCGACCAGGAGCCGGGCGGCGTTGCCCAGGCGGATGTCGATGACATAGTCCATGACGGTCCGGCCGGTCTGCTGATGGAAGAAACGGCTGAAGGCGGAAGGCGCCATCCCCACCAGGGCCGACAGGATTTCGAGCGTCAGCTCCTCGGCGTAATGGTCGTTCACGTACTGCTTGACCTTGAGAATGCGGCGGCTCTCCGAATCCCGCTTGGAGTGGGCGTAGGAACTGCTGGCGAGGATGCGCGAATCGTCGGCCTGGGACAGGCGGAACAACATCTCGAAACAGTTCATATATTGCTCGAAAGGATCTGTTACACTGGACAATCCGTCCAGTAGCGTATAGACCTGCATGATGCTCTTCAACGAGAAAGTCAGGCCATGGTCGGCCTTCGAGAACATCTTCTTCATCGACGAGAACTGGCTCCGGTTCAGGAGGCCCTCCGGGAAAAGATCCGCCTGAAACTGGATGGTGATTTCGCGGATGTCCGACTCCGTGCAGTTTCCCTGCTCCCAGGCATGCTCCAGGTCACTGCCGGCAATCAGGGTCAGTTCATATTCCCCGATTTCCTCCACGCTGTCGCCCACCACACGGCGGACGCCCTTTCCGTTTTCGATGAAATTGAGTTCGAAATCCGGATGGGAATGCAAGGGAAAGAGGAATTCAGACTTGTGGCGCTCCACAATATAGAAGCAGTCCTTTTCCGTCAACGGCGTGATCTCTTTCAGGGAAGATTTCATACAGCATCTTATTTTCTGCAAATGTACATAATTAATTATACTTTTTATGCAAATTATGATACTTTTTTTGCAGCATTTTGCTACCTTTGTCGGGTTCAATTCCTACTTTCATGAAACGATTCGCACTGCCGTTGCTCTGTCTGCTGGCCACCGTGATTCCGGCCGGCGCCCAGGTCTCGAGACATGTCAATCCCCTGATCGGTACCACGGGCATGGGGCACTGCTTTCCGGGTGCCTGCGCGCCCTTCGGCGCCGTACAGCTCTCGCCCGACACCGACACCATCCCCCACAACGTAAACGGAAGCTATCAGCCGCACGTATATGATTATTGTGCAGGCTATCAATACGAAGACAACACG
Source organism: uncultured Bacteroidales bacterium (assembly GCA_947168065.1). GTDB lineage: Bacteria > Bacteroidota > Bacteroidia > Bacteroidales > UBA932 > Cacconaster. Next base: position 116,238 of record CAMVKH010000006.1, on the reverse strand, counting down.
ATCGTCGGCTTCAGCCACACCCACCTCAGCGGCACGGGACACGCCGATCTGGGGGACATCCTGCTCATGCCGCAGACCGGTGCGCTGCAGCTCACCCCCGGCACGCGTGAGGACCCTGACAGCGGCTACCGCCAGCGTTTCAGCCACGACACGGAGCGCGCCGAACCGGGCTATTACGAGGTAACACTGGCTGACAGCCGGGTGCGCGCCCGGCTCACCGCCACGCAACGGGTGGGCGTCCACCAGTACCACTACCCCGCCGGCAGTCCCCAACGCCTGGTCGTCGACCTGCTCCACGGCATTTATAACTACGACGGCAAGGTGCGCTGGTCGCGTCTCCGGGTGCTCAGCGACACCCTGGTCGTAGGCTACCGCATCACGGACGGCTGGTCGCGGGGCAACTACACCTATTTTGCGATTTCCTTCTCCAGGCCCGTCGTGAACTACGGCTATGCAGACCGAAAGAAACCCGCCTACCGGGGCTTCTGGCGCAAGTTCGACATCCATCACAACTTCCCCGACATCGCCGGAAGCACGGTCACCGCCTACTTCGAGTTTGACAATTCCCATCCTCAGCTGGAAGTAAAGGTCGCCCTGTCGGGCGTTTCCGAGGAAGGCGCCCTGAAGAACCTGGCGGCCGAAGCGGCCGGGAAGTCTTTCGATCAGATCCGGCTTGAAACGGCGCAAGCCTGGGAACGCGAACTCAGCGCCCTGCAGTGCGAGGGAACGGACGACCAGAAAGCCAGCCTTTATACCGCCTTCTACCACACGATGATCAATCCTTCCGTCTACATGGACGTGGATGGGCGCTATCGCGGCGTAGACGGCGAAATCCATCCGGCAGAAGGCTTTACCAATTATACCGTCTTTTCGGTCTGGGACACCTATCGGGCCGAACATCCGTTGCTGGGCCTGCTCAAGACAAGCCGCAACACCGACATGGTGCGTTCCATGCTGGCGCACCGGGCACAGAATCCCGTGGGCATGCTGCCCGTCTGGAGCCTGCAGGGCAACGAGGGCTGGTGCATGACGGGTTACCACGCCGTGAGCGTAGTGGCCGACGCGCTGGTCAAAGGCGCGGACATCGACCCGGAAGACGCTTTCGCGGCCATGGTCGCCACGGCCGGCTGCCTGTACTGGCCGTCCCAGCAAGATTATATCCGTTACGGTTATGCACCCTACGACAACGATGCGACAGCTGCCTCCAACACGCTGGAATACAGTTTTGACGACTGGAGCATCTACTATGCGGCACAGGTAACGGGCCGGAAAGAGATCGCGGAAGCTTTCCTCGACCGCGCCCGCTCCTTCCAGAACACCTTCGACCCCGCCACCGGCTTCGCCACGCCCCGTTACCGGGACGGCCGCTTTAAGGCAGACATGGATCCCCTGCAGACCTATGGCGAGGGTTTCATTGAGGGGAACTCCTGGAATTTCTCTTTCCACGTACCGCAGGATCCGCTGCGGCTGATAGACTGCATGGGCGGGGAAAAGGTATTCCGCGAGCGGCTTGACGCGCTGTTCGAGATGGAGCTGCCCGAAAAGTATTACGCAGACAATGAAGACATTACGGCAGACTGCCTGATTGGCGGTTACGTGCACGGCAACGAGCCCAGCCACCACATTCCCTATCTCTATGCCTGGACGCGCGAGCCCTGGAAAGTGCAGGACCGCATCCGCACCATCCTTAACCGGATGTACCGCAACGACATCCGCGGCCTGGGCGGCAACGACGACTGCGGACAGATGTCCGCCTGGTATATTTTCTCCGTGATGGGCTTCTATCCCGTGGCACCGGGCTGCGACCAGTACGTGCTCGGAGCTCCGTATCTTCCCTATCTGAAAGTGACGCTCGAAAACGGGAACAGCATCGAGATCAAGGCGCCCGGCGTCAGCGACCGCAAGCGCTACGTGCGCAGCATCCGCCTCAACGGCAAGCCCCTCGCCCGCCTCTACCTGACGCACGAAGAGCTGATGCAAGGCTGCACGCTCGAGTTCGAGATGAGCGAGCGTCCGAACCGCAGGCGAGGCCTGTCAGCAGAAGACAAACCGTATTCCCTGTCGCAGATGATCTCGCGCTAAGAGGTTTCAGCGCACCGCGATGCATTCAAATTCGATCAGCGCGCCTTTCGGCAACGTCTTGACCGCCACAGCGCTCCGGGCCGGGAAGGGCGCGGAGAAAAATTGCGCGTAAACCTCGTTCATCGCTGCGAAATCGGCCATATCGGCCAGGAAGACGGTGGTCTTGACCACGTTCTGCATGCCGAGACCGGCCGCCTCGAGAATCGATTTCGCATTGGTCAGGACCTGGCGCGTCTGCACCTGTACGCCGCCTTCCGGAAATGCGCCGGTTGCCGGATCGACGGGCAGCTGCCCGGAGACGAAAACGAGGCCGGCGCCGCTGTCGATGGCCTGGCTGTATGGTCCGATGGCCGCAGGGGCCTTTTCTGTCTGGATGGATTTCATGCTATCTTATGGTTGTATTTATCAGGATATACTGCCAGCATCTTTCACGTGCGTTTGATCCGCCGGGTCTGGAGGACGACGGAGAAGATGATGAGCGCAAGGCCTGCCCAGAACGACCAGCCGACTTCGTGGAATTCGTCGAAGAGGATGGCGGCGATGATGATGCTGTAGACGGGCTCCAGGTTGTAGGTCAGGTTGACCGTGAAGGCGCTGAGTTTGCGCAGGGCCCTCAACTGGAAGAGAAAAGGGACGATGGTGAAGAATGAGCCAAGCAGCAGGAGCCAGAGGATCTCGATGCCGGCCGGCGTGTGGGGCTCGGCCGGAAAGATACGGGCGTGGACGGGCATGCAGAGCGTCAGGAACAGCGCTCCGCCCACCAGTTCCCAGAGCAGCATCGTTTCAGTGTCCTCTCCGGAGCGTTTCGTCTCGTTTACGTTCAAGATGGCGAAGACCGAGTAGATGGCGGCCGAAAGCAGGCCGAAGGTGATGCCAAGCCGGTAGCGCACGTCCACGCTGAATATCAGCAAGACACCCGCAATGGAGATGAAGCTGATCAGCACTTCCGGCCAGGAGAACTTCTTATGGCCGATCAAGGGATTGAACAGCGTCGTGAAGAAGCAGGTCGTGGCGATGCAGGCTACCCCTACCGACACGTTGGAGGCCTGGATGCTGGCGTAGAAACAAACCCAGTGCAGGGCCAGCAGGATGCCGCAGGCTGCGATGCGCAGCAGCACCGGCAAGGCAAACTTGTGCAAGCGCCCGCTCGCAGCCATCACCAGCACCAGCGTCGCCACGCCGATCAGGATCCGGTACCATACCAGCGGAATCCCGCTGAGCGCGATCAGGCGACCGAATATGCCCGTCCAGCCGGCCAGGAAGACCGCGGTGTGCAGGATAATCAGCGTGCGGGTGGTTTCTTTCATCGCCGGCAAAAGTAAACAATTTTGCCCGGGTTGGGCAAAAAATCGCTATTTTTACATGTTATTAAACGATTATAAACGTTTTTACACGGATAAGAGCATGAAAACGATTCGCAATATCTTTCTGGCCGCACTGGCAATCCTGCTGCTGGTCCCTTGCGTACAGGCGCAGGACCTGCCGCAGTTCAAGAAAATGGTGCGGCAGCTCAGCAGCGCGAAATACCAGGGACGCGGCTATGCCCGCGAGGGTGTCCGGAAGGCCGGTAAATACATTGCCCGGGAGTTCGAGAAGGCGGGTGTGGACGTAGTTATTACGCAGCCCTTCACGCTGGATATCAACACCTTCAACGGTTCGATGGAGATGTGGGCTGACGGGCGCAGGCTGAAACCCGGCTACGACTTTTCGATGCGCGAATACTCGCCTGGCGTGCATGGCGAATTTCCCGTCTATCACGTGGATACCGCAAACTTCGACGCCGACAGGATGTTCGAGGATCTGGCACGGCCTGAATATGCGAACTGCCTGGTATCCTGCGAATTCTGGTTCACCTACAAGCACAGGGCCGCCTTCTCCAAATTGCAGAAGGCCGGCGCCTGCCAGAACGCGGGCCTGCTCTACGAGTGGACCTCGCCCATCAAGTTCTACAAGGCCTATGGCGAAAAGGTGGTCGACAAACCCATCATCTGGGTAACCCCCGAAGCCATTGCCGGCGTCAAGACCGTCAGGGTCGACGTGGACAACCAATTCCTGAAAGGCTATTTGACGGAGAACGTGATCGCCATGGTCTATGGCCGCCGGCATGACGCATGCTATGTCTTTACGGCGCATTACGACCACCTGGGCAACCTCGGCAGGAAGGTGTATTATCCCGGTGCGAACGACAACGCCTCCGGCACGGCCGCGATCATCACGCTCGCGAAGTATTATGCGGAAAACCAGCCGGAGTACGACATGTATTTCATCGCTTTCTCCGGCGAGGACGCGAACCTGCGCGGCTCCACCTATTTCGCAGAGTTTCCTGTTGTGCCGCTCGAGAACATCCGCTACCTGTTCAATCTTGACATGATCGGCGACAACAACCCCGTGCAATATTGCGAAGTCAGTGAGGCCGGCATGCCAAAATACGGACTGTTCGAAGAAATCAACCGGGAGCAGGGACTTTTCAAAGCGCTGAACCGGGGCGAGCTGGCCGCCAACAGCGACCACTATCCTTTCGCCACCCGCGGCGTTCCCTGCATCTTCCTGGAAAACCAGGAGGGCGACGCCTTCCCGTACTATCATACTCCGTCCGACAACATGAAGACCGTGAAATTCGACAGTTACATCCCTGTCTTCAAGCTGGTGACGGGCTTCATCGAGCGGGACACATCTTCTGGCATTTAACGGCGGGCCAATGCAGCGGCGGTGCGGGCGGCCAGGCGGGCGTTGTTGAGGACGAGCTGGATGTTGGCGTCCAGGGAATCGCCGCCAGTCAGTTCCTTCACGCGGGCGAGCAGATAAGGTGTTGTTTCCTTGCCGTGGATGCCCAGACGCCGGGAATCAGCGACGGCCTGGTCAATGGCCGCGTTGATGCGGACGGGATCCATGGAATATTCCTCCGGAATCGGATTGGTGACGAGCATGCCGCCGCCCAGGCCCATTTCCTGCTGCGCGCGGAAAGCCGCAGCGAGTTCTTCGGGCGTATCGATGCGATAGTCCACCCGGAAGCCGCTGGTGCGGGTGTAGAAGGCCGGGAGCTCTTCCGTCCCGTAGCCGATGACGGGCACTCCCTTGGTTTCCAGATACTCCAGCGTCAGGCCCAGGTCGAGAATGGCCTTGGCACCGGCACAGATGACCATCACGGGCGTACGGCCGAGTTCTTCCAGGTCGGCCGAGATATCCATCGTGGTCTCGGCACCGCGGTGCACACCACCGATGCCACCAGTAGCAAATACCTGAATACCTGCCAGATGAGCAATAATCATCGTGGTAGCCACCGTAGTGGCGCCGTCGGCGCTGCGGGCAACCAGCACGGGGAGGTCGCGGCGCGAGGCCTTCGTGACAGCCGGCCCGTTCTTGCCGAGATACTCGATTTCATCGACCGTCAGGCCCGCTTTCAGTTTGCCCTTGATGACACAGATCGTGGCCGGCACGGCACCGGCCTGTCGCACGGCCTCCTCCACCCGCAAAGCGGTTTCTACGTTCTGCGGATAGGGCATTCCATGGGAAATGATGGTCGATTCCAGCGCAACGACGGGATCGCCGGCCAGCAGGGCGGCCTTTACGGCCGGGGAGAGTTCCAGATATTCTTTCATAATTGGAGATACTTCAATTGTTCGTTGACGGCTTCGTCCGATTCCACCGCACAGCGGGCGCAGAGCAGGCCGATGCGGGCGGCTTCGTCCACGGTGGCGCCGGGACCCGCATGGACAATGCCGGCCAGCAACGCATCGCCGCCGCCTGTTGCATTGCGGACTGCGCAGGGAAGCGCCGGAAACAGGTAAGTTCGACCGTCTGCCGTCACCTCGAGTCCGTCGGCACCGCGCGTGATGAAGCGCCTGGTAAAGTGGGTCACTTCGGAGAGCGTCCGCGCCTCCAGCACGTTACATTTAAATGCGTATACATGTTTAGACACGCTTATTTCCAGCGCTTTTGCCAGCCGGACCGACTTGGGACCGGACACGGCATCGATGTAGAGGGGAACTGTCACATGGTCGATGAGCCAGGCCAGGGTTTCAGGCAACAGGTTCGTATCGGCGACCACGGTATCAGCCCTGTTGACAAGGTCGATGCGCGCTGCCAACCATTCCGTGGAGATGCTTTCGGTTACGGCCATGTCAGCCACACCGCCCATCATTTCTCCGCTGCAGTCATTCAGGCTGGCGAAACAGGCGCTGGGTAAAGTGGGACAGGTCTCGCAGAGCGAGATATCCATCCCGATTTCGTGGCATGATGTACGGAGCATCTGCCCGAAGGCGTCGCCGCCGAAACGCGTGACGAAGCATACCTCATCGCCCAGCAGCGCCAGGTTGTGCGCGATATTGCGTCCCACACCGCCGAACGAGAGCCGCACCTCGCCGGGATTCGAATCGTGCGCCACGAAAGCGTTTCTTGAAGTGGCCGTGATATCCACGTTGGCGCCGCCGATGACACAGACTTTCATGCCCTTACAGCAGTTTCAGGATATCATCGACGCTGTCGACGACGGCATCGAAGAGTTTGTACATCAATTCGGGCTCCTGTTTCTCAGGAATATAGACAATGGTCTTCAAGCCTCGGCCGGCAAACCAGCCGGCCTCGGTATGAGCGCTGCGGCCACAAGGCAGCACGAGGACACAGCAGTCAGCCCGCTCCATCGCCCGCAGATCGGCTGCAAAGCCTTTCTCCGCCACAGGATGATCCAAATGGTCGATATATTCCCGGGGCGACCATTCCTGCCAATCCGGGGCGACATCCGCCCAATGGAATCCTCCGGGATTCTCTTCCGGATTACGGAAATCATATACTTCGTGCCCCGCCGCGCGCAATCGCGCAACAACTTCAGGCTGATAGGAATTCCTCCAACTGGAGGCGACATAGACGCTGGCCATGGGCTTTAGTTTCTTTGGATATTTCTTATTACTTACAGCAATCGCAGTCGTCGCCGGTGGTGCAAGCTTTCTTGAGGGCTTTGTCGATGGCCTGGACAACCAGCGGCTCCATCTGCGCATAACCGGCCGCCACCGGGTGGACGCCATCGTTGGAATAGGCCGGATCGAGGGCGCGGGACGGATTGTCCACAACCAGTGCCGCGTAATAATCGACATAAGGAATCCCCTTCTCTGCCGCATAAGCCCGGATCCGGGCATTGAGGGAGGCAATCTTGTCGGCCGCATCGGTGATGGCCGGACGCCAGCGGAACGCGGCGGCGGGCAGCACCGAAGTCAGGACGACGGCGATGCCGTTGGCCTGCGCCAGCTCGGTCATCGAAACGATGTTGCCGAAGGTGAAGTCTTCGTCATACGGGCCCTGGTTCTCCGCCACATCATTGGTCCCGGCATTGATAACCACCACCGCCGGCTTCAGCCCGATGACATCCTGCCGGAAACGGACCAGCATCTGTGCCGACACCTGGCCGCTGATGCCGCGGCCGATATAACCGGTCTCCTCGAAAAACGACGGATGCCGGTCGGGCCAGATTTCCGTGATTGAATCGCCCAGCAGGACCACACGCGGCTGCCCTTCGACAGCCGGCGGGAGTCCCGCATTCGCAGCGGCAAAGCGCTGCAGCCCGCCCCAATCCTGCGCCTGGCCTGGAGCGGCAGCCCACATCATACAGACAGCCACAAGCAGCGTGGCACAAACCCTTCTGATACTCATAGTCTTACCCGATTCCGCTTGCGCATTTTTACACAAGCGGATTTGTTTAAAAGATTGATAATCAATATACTTTCTGCCACAGATACATTCAGGGCGGACCGGGCGTTGGCCTGGTGGAGATTTCAGTGTTCCTCGTGGCGAGTGCCCGACAGCCACGAGGGTTCTGAAATCGCCTCGGCCATAAGGTCCGCCGTTTATTGAACGACGACCGTGGTTGAGTTCTTGTCTTTTCCGAGCTTGACCTTCAGCTTCGAGCCGGCGGGGATGCCCTCGATGATGACCTCCGAAACCGGGTCCTCGACATAGCGTTGGATAGCCCGCTTCAGCGGCCGGGCGCCGAACTTCGGATCGTAGCCCACATCGGCGATGAACTTCTTGGCCGCCTTGTCGATCGACAACGCATAGCCCAGCTCCTTCATGCGGCCGTGCAGCTCCTTCAGCTCGATGTCGATGATCTGGTAGATGTCCTCCTGCGAAAGCGAATTGAAGTAGATCTGTTCATCGAGGCGGTTCAGGAACTCCGGCGTAAAGACCTTACCCAACGCTTTGTCGATCAGTGCATTTTGCGAAGCCGAACGATCTTCGGTACCCGTCGAGAAACCGATGCCCCGGCCGAAATCCTTCAGTTCGCGGCTGCCCACGTTCGAGGTCAGGATCAGGATTGTGTTCTTGAAGTCGATGTAGCGGCCCGCACTGTCCGTCAGGCGTCCTTCGTCGAGCACCTGCAGCAGGAGATTGAAGATGTCCGGATGCGCCTTCTCGACCTCGTCGAGCAACACCACCGAATATGGCTTGCGCCGCACCTGTTCGCTGAGCTGGCCGCCCTCGTTGTAGCCAACATAGCCCGGAGGCGCGCCGATGAGCCGGCTGGAAGAGAATTTCTCCCCGTATTCGCTCATGTCGATCCGGATAATGTTGTCGGCCGAGTCGAACATGTATTCCGCAATCTTCTTGGCCAGATGCGTCTTGCCGACGCCTGTCGGGCCCAGGAAGAGGAAGGTGCCGATGGGCTTGTTCGGATCCTTGAGGCCGGCCCGGTTGCGGCGGATGGCCTTCACCACCTTCGCCAGCGCCTCGTCCTGTCCCACGACCACGCCACGCAGCACCTCTTCCATTTTCAGCAGCCGCTCACCTTCGCTCTCGGCCACCTTGTAGACCGGAATGCCCGTCATGACCGAGACCACGCGCGAGACCGTGTCTTCGTCGACCGTGCGGAACGGTTCCTCCTCGGCAGCAACGCTCTTGACCGCCTCGGCCACCGCCTGCTCCTTCTCCTGCTCCAGCCGGTGCAGTTCCGCGGCCCGCTTGAAGTCGCCGGCCCGGGCGGCCTGGCGTTTTTCGGCCCGGATCGGCTCCAGGTCGCTCTCCAGACGCACGGCCTCATCGGAGCCCTTCATGTCGCCGATGTGCACGCGGGCACCCGCCTCGTCCAGCACGTCTATGGCCTTGTCGGGCAGGCAGCGGTCCGAGATGTAGCGCTGCGACATCGTGATACAGGCCTTGATGGCCGCATCGGTATAGCGCACGTGATGGTACTCCTCGTAGCGCGTTTTGATACCTTGCAGGATGGCGAGGGTCTGCGCGTAGTCGGTGGGCTCCACCAGTATTTTCTGGAAGCGGCGTTCCAGGGCCGCATCCTTCTCGATATGTTCGCGGTACTCGTCGAGGGTCGTAGCGCCGATGCACTGGATCTGCCCGCGGGCGAGGGCCGGCTTCAGCAGGTTGGCCGCGTCGAGCGAGCCCGGCGAACTGCCGGCGCCCACGATGGTATGGAGCTCGTCGATGAAGAGGATCAGGTCGGGGTTCTTCTTGATCTCCGTCAGGATGGCCTTGACCCGTTCCTCAAACTGACCGCGGTACTTGGTCCCCGCCACCAGCGAGCCCATGTCGAGCGAGATGACGCGCTTTGAAAGCAGGGAGCGCGGCACGTTCTTGGCGGCGATGCGCAGGGCCAGCCCCTCCACCACCGCCGACTTGCCGGAACCCGACTCGCCGATGAGTACGGGATTATTTTTCTTGCGGCGGCTCAGAATCTGGGCCAGGCGCTCGATCTCCGCCTCGCGTCCCACCACCGGATCGAGTTCTCCGCTGACAGCCGCCCGTGTCAGGTCGAAGCCGTACGACTCGACCAGTGACTTTTTGTCAGTCCCCCTGGCGCCGGCCGGCGCGGCCGGCGAAGCGTCGTCTGTCTCGGCTTCGTCTGCGCCGTCGGCCGCCGACATCATGGTCTGCTCCATCACTTCGCGCAGTTTGCCGGGCAGCTTGGCCAGGTCGATATTGCTGCTTTCGAGCGCCGTGGTACAGGCCCCGTGCCAGGTCATGAGAATCTCGGCCATCAGCTGGGCCGGCGTCACTTCCCCATGCATGCGACGGCATGCCAGCAGAATCTCCTGGGACTTCTCGCTCAGCGAGATAGAGCCCCTTTGCCCGAAGGCGATGGGGACGGGTGCGGCAATCTTGTCTTCGATCTCCTTCTTGACTCTGCGAATGTCCACGCCCAGGCCTTCGAGAATCCTGACGGCGTCGGATTCGCGGTAGCGCAGGATGCCGAGAAAGAGGTGGTCGGGGGTGGCTATGTAACTGCCCAGCCGCGCCGCTTCTTCGAGCGCGTAGTTGAGCACGATCTTCACTTCATTGGAATATCCGTTGTCCATTTTTCAACTTGTTGTCAGTTCATTTCGAATGGTTCGCAAGATAGCAAAAATTTTGCCGTAATAATAATTTGTATTCCTCATGAATTATTCGTATTTTTACACGATATTTTGCAAGCACAAAAAAGTAAGAAATGGATATTGAAGAGACAGTAGAAGAGACCGGCGGTAGGATCATTCCTATCAACATTGAAAATGAGATGAAGTCGGCCTACATTGACTATTCCATGTCAGTGATCGTGGCCCGAGCCCTCCCCGATGTCCGGGACGGATTGAAACCTGTACACCGCCGCGTGCTGTTCGGCATGAGCAACCTCGGCGTGACCTATAGCGGAGGCGTGAAGAAGTCGGCGCGTATCGTCGGCGACGTCCTCGGTAAATACCACCCGCACGGCGACGCCAGCGTCTATGACGCCATGGCCCGCCTCGCCCAGCCCTGGAACCTGCGCTACCTGCTGGTCCACGGACAGGGCAACTTCGGTTCGATCGACGGCGACCCCGTGGCAGCCATGCGATACACCGAGGCCAAGCTGCAGAAGCTGGCCGAGGAAGTACTGGCCGACCTCGACAAGGACACCGTGGATTTCAAGCCGAACTTCGACGAATCGCTCCAGGAACCGACCGTGCTGCCGGCCAAGGCGCCGTTGCTGCTGATGAACGGTTCCAACGGTATCGCCGTGGGCATGGCCACCAACATGGCCCCGCACAACCTCGGCGAATGCTGTGACGCGATCTGCGCCTACATCGACAACCCGGATATCGACGTGGACGGCCTGATGGAACACATCAAGGGCCCGGACTTCCCCACCGGCGGCATCATCCAGGGCACGCGCGGCATCCGCGACGCCTTCGAGACGGGCCGCGGCCGCATCGTCATCCGTTCCAAGACCAACATCGAAGTGTCGTCCTCCGGCCGCGAGACCATCGTGGTGACGGAGATCCCCTACACCATCAACAAACGCGAGCTCATCGAGCGCATCGCCGAGCTGGTGGAAAGCAAGAAACTCGACGGCATCTCCTATATCAATGACGAGAGCGACCGCGACGGCATGCGCATCGTCATCAAGCTGAAGCAGGGCGCTCCTTCGAACGTGGTGCTCAACAGCCTGTTCAAGTTCACCCCGCTGCAGTCCAGCTTCTCGGTCAACAACATCGCCCTGGTGGACGGCCGCCCGCGCCAGCTCAACCTCAAGCAGCTCATCAAATATTTCGTGCGCCACCGCCACGAAGTGATCGTTCGCCGCACCAGGTTCGAGCTCAACAAGGCCCTCAAGCGCGCCCACATCCTCGAAGGCCTGCTCAAGGCCCTCGACATCATCGACGAGATCATCGCCCTGATCCGCGCCTCCCGCAGCGTGGCGGACGCCCGCGACGGCCTCGTGGAGCAGTTCGGCTTCACCGTGGAGCAGGCAGACGCCATCGTGGAGATGCGCCTCCGCCAGCTCACCGGCCTGGAACGCGACAAGCTGCAGGCCGAATACGACGAACTCGAGAAACTGATCGCTTACTACCAGCAGGTGCTGGGCAGCGAAGCCATGCAGCTGGGCATCATCAAGGACGAGCTGCAGGAACTCAAGGAGAAATACGGCGACCCGCGCCGCTCCGAGATCGCCCTCTCGGCGGAAGATTTCAACCCCGAAGACTTCTATCCCAACGAAGATGTGGTGATCACCATCTCGCACTACGGCTACATCAAGCGCACCAGCCTGTCCGAATACCGCTCGCAGAGCCGCGGCGGCATCGGCGCCAAGGGCAGCACCACCCGCGACGAAGATTTCATCGAACATATCTACGTGGCCAATATGCACAGCACGCTCATGTTCTTCACGCAGAGCGGCAAGTGCTTCTGGCTCAAGGTATACGAGATTCCGGAAGGCGCCAAGGCCTCGAAGGGCCGCGCCATCCAGAACATCCTGCCCCTCACCCAGGAAGACCGCATCCAGGCCTACCTCAACGTGCAGGATCTCGACGACAAAGAATTCACCAACAGCCACTATGTGGTCCTGGCCACCTCGAACGGCACGATCAAGAAGACCCTGCTCGAGGCGTACTCCCGCCCGCGTGCCAACGGTATCATCGCCGTCAACCTGCGCGAAGGCGACGCCCTGATCGGCGCCGCCCTCACCAGCGGCAGCTGCGAGATTCTGCTGGCCGGCAACCAGGGCAAGTGCTGCCGCTTCGAAGAAGAGGAAGCCCGCGCCATCGGCCGTAATTCCACGGGCGTCCGCGGCATCGACCTGGAAGCGGACGACTATGTGGTCGGCATGGTCTGCATCGATCCTGAAGAGCAGGCGCTCAAGCCGCAGGACATCCTCGTCGTCAGCGAGAATGGATTCGGCAAACGCTCTGACCTTGAGGAATATCGCAAGACCCATCGTGGCAGCAAGGGTGTGAAGACCATCAACATTACTGACAAGACTGGCAAACTTATTGCATTGAAGGCTGTCAGCGACGAAAACGACCTGATGATCATCAACCGTTCGGGCGTCACGATCCGCATGCCGGCCGACAGCATCCGGGTGGCGGGCAGAGCGACCCAAGGCGTGAAACTCATCAGCATCCGCGAAGGTGACAGTATCGCAGCCGTCTGCGTCGTCAACAAAGAAGAAGAAACGGAAAGTCCCGAGCTTCCCGAAAACAATACGGAAACAGAAAACAACAATCAATAATCTAAACGAAAAAGTTATGAAGAAAATTCTCATCGCACTGTCGCTCATCCTCTCCCTGACGATGGTCAGTGCACAGCCCAAGAACGCAGCAGAAGCCCAGAAGGCCGTTGCCAAGGCTGAGGCAGCTGCAGCAGATGCAAAGAAGGCCGCCAAACCGGCAACATGGATCGCCGTCGCCAAGGCGTATGTCGAGGCGTACGACCAGCCTTCCAAGAATATCCTGACGGGAACCCCCCAGAATGAAGTGAAGCTCTTCCTGAAGGAGCAGCAGGTGCTCGGCACCAGCCAGAAGAAAGGCGCCGAGGGTGTCTACACCGTCGACTCCTATGCTGACAAGGACCTGTATTACAACGAAGCCGGCATCCTCGACTTCTTCGTGATCACCAAGCCTGTCTTCGAAGGCGACATGCTGGCCAAGGCCATCGCCGCCCTCGAGAAAGCCAAGGCCGTCGATTCGAAAGACAGTAAGGCCAAGGATATCCAGGCAATGATGCAGGACATCCACGACAAGTATTCCAACGAAGCCCTTTCCCAGTATCTGGCAGGTGACTTCAACAAGGCTGCCGAGCTCTTCAAGAAGACCGCCGACTGCGCGGCCAACCCGATTCTCGGCCAGGAAGACGCACAGAACACCTATTACTGCGCCCTCGTCTCGAACCTCGCCGGCAACAAGGACCAGGCCATCGCCTATTACAAGAAGTGCCTCGACCTGGGCTTCTACCAGGACGGCAACACCTACTCCAACCTGGCGGATGTCTACCGTGCCCTCGGCGACAACGAGAACCGCAAGGCCATGCTCGAGCAGGGCTTCGTGAAATTCCCTGAGAACAACGGCATCCTGATCGGCCTGATCAACCTCTACATGGAGACCAACGAGGATCCCGCCAAGCTCTTCGACCTGCTCCACACCGCCCAGAACCTCGACCCGAAGAACGCCAGCCTCTACTACGCGGAAGCCGAGGTGTACAACAAGCTGAAAGACATGGAAAACGCCGAGAAGTGCTACCGCAAGTCCTATGAGATCGACAACAACTACCTCTACGGCATGTACGGTCTGGGCGCCCTCTACTACAACAACTTCGTGGACCTGCGCGAGAAAGCTTCCAACGAGCTGGACGACGCCAAGTACGCCGCCCTCGAGAAACAGATGGAAGAGTCGCTCCAGAAAGCTGTCGAGCCGTTTGAGATCGCCTTCGACAACGCCAAGGATCCCGACCTGAAGACCGCCTGCGCAGAGCCGCTGAAGACCATCTGCTTCATCTTCCGTGAAGATCCGAAGTACATGGAGAAATACGAGAAGTACAACGGATACCTCAACTCCTTAAAGGGTGAATAAGTCCGACGCGCTGCCGCGCGGAAGGCAATGAAGAGACGCTTGGGAGCCGATGCTCTCAAGCGTTTTTTTTGCGCTGGCGAGGGCCAGGGAGGGCGTGTTGTTGTTGGCGCTCAGGTGGCAGAGGTACACGCTGCGCAGGCCTTCGTGCCGGCTGCGAAGCAGCAGCGAGGCGGTCTGCTCATTGGACAGATGCCCGTGCTGGGTCAGGATGCGCTCCTTGAGTTCTTTGGGATACGGGCCGGTCACGAGCATGTCCACATCGTAGTTCGATTCCACGACCAGGTGGTCGGCCTCCCGTGCGTAGCGCACCGCATCATCGGTCACTTCGCCCAGATCGGTCATCACGGTGAAACGTTCGCCCGACAGGATGAAGTGGTAGCCCACGGTCTGGGTGGCGTCGTGCGGGACGACGAAGGGCGTGATGCGGAGCCCGCCGTCGAGCACTTGTTCGCTCCCCTCCTCCAGGTAGCGTACGCAGCCCTTCAGCTTGCCGGCCGTGCAGATATTGTGGCGCAGGGCCTGTTCGAGCGTGCGGGTCAGGTACACGGGCTTGTGGTAGCGCTCCGTAAAACTGCCCAGGCTGCGGATGTGGTCGAAATGATCGTGGGTCACGAACACGCAGCCGACGGACGCAAGGTCGATGCCGTGTTCAGCCAGACGCTTCTTGATGGTGCGGGTTCCGATGCCGATGTCGATGAGGAAAGACTGGTGGCCGTCGCTGAAATAATAGCAGTTGCCGTTGCTTCCGCTCGAGAGGCTCAGGAACCGGACCATGTCTATTTGGTTTTGCGGAGATTCTTGATGTCGCGGGGCTTGAGGATGCCTTTTTCCGTGACGATGCCGGCAATCAGGGAGGCGGGTGTCACGTCGAACGCAGGGTTGTAGACGCGGACGTCCTTGGGGGCCATGCGCTTGCTGTAGTACATGTCGGTCACCTCGAAGGCCGGCCGCTCCTCGATGATGATCTCAGCGCCGCTGCGGCAGTCCAGGTCGATGGTACTGGTCGGCGCGAAGACATAGATCGGGACTTTGTAGTATTTGGCCACGATGGCCACACTGCTGGTGCCGATCTTGTTGGCCACGTCGCCGTTGGCGGCCACGCGGTCGCAGCCTACGAACACGAGGTCGATCTTGCCCTGCGACATGAGGGTCGCAGCCATGTTGTCGCAGATCAGCGTCGTGTCAATACACGCCTTGGTCAGCTCATAGGCGGTCAGACGGGCTCCCTGCAGCAGCGGGCGGGTCTCGTCGCAGTAAACACGGGGCGAGTAGCCCTGCTGCTGGGCAAGGTAGATGGGCCCCAGTGCGGTACCGAAGCGCGAGACGGCCAGGTGGCCGGCGTTGCAGTGGGTCAGGATGCCGCAGCCGGGGCGAAGCAGGGAGAAGCCCAGTTCGCTGATGGCCTCGCACATGGCCACGTCCTCTTCCTTGATGGCGCGTGCCTCCGCGGTCAGGGCGTTGCGGACCACTTCGATGGCATGCTTCTCTTCGGCGTCGTCAAGCGACTGCTTGGCGGTGTAGAAACAACGCTCCATACGGTCGAGCGCCCACATGAGGTTGACCGCCGTAGGCCTGGAAATATACAGATAGTGCTTGACCCGCAGGAACTCTTTCTCCAGGGCCTGCAGCGAACGCGTCCGGAAGCGGTTGACGCACATGGCCAGGCCGAAGGCCGCCGCGATGCCGATGGCCGGCGCCCCGCGCACCTTCAGACGGGTGATTGCATAGAAAATCTGCTCCGCCGTGGTCAGGTGGAGGAAGCGCTCCTGGTTGGGGAGCTGGGACTGGTCCAGGATGATCACCTCGCGCCCGTTGGGGCTGAGTTCTACGGAATCATAAGGGAATACGCTTTTCACGGTCAGATGCACGTTCTTTCCATTCAGCAATATTACTAAAAAAACGGCATTATTCCAATTTTTCATTACCTTTGCTTACCAGACACCATGAATTTGTTCCAGAAAATCAAAAGCTGGTATGCCGCCCAGAGCGACACGACGAAGGCCCTGCTGTGGATCGGGCTGATCGCCGTCATCGGCATCCTGTTCCGTTGGGATGCGGTCGTCGCGGGCATCCAGCGAGGCTTCCATTTCTATTCGTCCAAATGAAACCTGCCCTCCGCCTGCCTTGGCTGTTCATGCTGGCCGCGCTCCTTGTTCCGGGGCCGGCGGCGGTCGCCCAGGAGCCGGTCACCCTGCAGGGAACGGTGCTCTCGCAGGGGCAGCCCACGGAGATAGAGATGTCGGCCGAGGAAGTGGCCGACCGGCTGATCGAATATGCCGCCACTTTCCTGGGGGTCCCCTACCGCTACGGCGCGAACGGGCCGAAGCGTTTCGACTGCACGGGCTACACGCGCTATGTCTACAAGCATTTCGGGTACGACAATCTGAGCCGCTCGTCGAAGGATCAGGCGCGTGACGGGCGCGAGGTCGACATCTCGGACTTCCGCAACCTCCAGAAGGGTGACCTCCTGCTGCTGGGCAGCCGCCACAATCCCAAGGTCGTGGGGCACGTGGGCATCTTCATCGGCCTCGACACGCTCAACAACGATCCGAAATTCATCCACGCCTCCAACCACGGGGTGCGTTACAGTTCCATCTACACCGAATCGTACTACGCCAACCGTCTGCTGGGCGCCCGCCGCATCCTCCCCGACTTCGTCGACTACAACGTCAGTTTCGACAGCACGGCCCTGTACGCTTTCAATCCGGATGAAGGGGTACACATCGCGCCGGACAGCCTGGTGCTCTCCGACGCTGACCGGCGCATCGTGCTTTTCGAGAACGGGAAATGGGCGTATGTGGCGTCCGACGGAACGCTTTCGATTCCCGACCAGGGCGGTCGTCTCATCCTGACCGGCGACGGCAACTGGGCGCCGGCCCGCGAAGCCAGGGTCGTGATTCCGGCGACGGCGCTTCTGCCGGATCCGAAAGACCTCGAACCGGAGCCTGCCGTCCCGGCACCGAAACCGGCACCCGCGCCGGCTGCCGCCACCCCGGATACGACGGCGAAAGCTGATACGACAGGGCAGGCAGCACAGCCGGAAAAAATCTATCACACTGTGGTCAAGGGGGATTCGCTCTACCGCATCGCCAAGAAATACGGCACGACGGTTGACAAGCTCTGCCAGCTCAACGGCATCTCTCCCACGACCATCCTCAAAGTCGGCCGTAAACTTCGCGTCAAATAAATGCTTGCGCCAGGCGCTCTGGGAATTGTTTCTCGGACCGACGCTTGTGTTTACTGGGGCTCCGCCCCAAACCCTATCGCTCCGACCGGCTATTACACAAGGCTCTCCCGCTCGGTCTCCGCTAGCGGCTGATGCCGCAAGCAATATCCCACCCGCGCCTGCAGGCGTAAGCAGCAAAGTTATTTCAGTAAGAACTCGACGCGTTCGGCGAGCGTAGGATGGGAGTATTCCGTAAAGACGACCAGGGGATGCGGGGTCAGGTTGGCGAGGGACTTGGCGCTCATTTTCTTGAGCGCGGTGGCTTCGGCAGGGCCCTGTCCCTGGGCCTTGGCGAAGGCGTCGGCCTGGCGCTCATGGTTGCGCGAAAGGATGTTGGTCACGATGTCGAGCACAAGCGAAACCGGGGTATAGATCAGGGAGAAAACCCCGAGGTTGACATGGAAGGAAGCGGCTTCGCAGCCGGCCGCCAGCGCTAGTGCATCACTGGAGATAAAAAGACCGAACAGCCAGAACATCAACAGATTGCTGATAAAGTTCGCCACAAGGGAACGAAGGATATGATGGTGCTTGTAATGGCCGATTTCATGGGCCAGTATGCCGACGATCTCTTCGGTCGACAGCTGCTCCATCAGCGTATCGTAGAGCACGACCCGCTTGCGCCGGCCGAAACCCGTGAAATAGGCATTCGACTTGCTGCTGCGCTTCGACGAGTCGATGAGGTAAATGTTGTCGATCCGGAAGTCCACGCGGGCGGCGAAGGTCTCGATGGCGGTGCGAAGCTCTCCTTCCGGCAGCGGCGTCTGCTTGTTGAAGAGCGGCACAATGAGCTGCGAATAGAAGTACTGCATGAACAGCGAGAAGAGCGAAACGGCAACCCAGGCAAGCAGCCAGAACCAGTGCGGCGTCAGCGTGTAGATCCATGTGCAGAGCGCCAGCACGACGGACATGATGACCAGGCTCGTCAACAGGCCTTTCACTTCATCGGCGACAAAGAGTTTCGGCGTGATGCGGTTGAACCCGTAACGCTGTTCGATGACAAAGGTGCGGTATATGTCGAAGGGCAGCGAGAGGAACCAGGTAATCAGGGAGAAGATACCCCAGAACACCAGCGTCTGCACCACCGGCGAAGCGCTGACGGAGCGCGCGGCGCCGTCGAAGACCGCGAAGCCGCCGAAAGCGAAGATGCCCAGCGTCACGAGCGTGCTCACGGCACCGGAAAACAGCGTGAACTTCCGGTTCGTCATCGCGTAAGCCTGCTGCCTGCGGTAACTTTCCTCGTCATAGAGGCCGGCCAGGACCGCGGGGACAGGCTGCCGGGCGGCTTTGACATTCAGCAGCGTCAGGAAACTCGACCAGACGTATTCTGCCAGGACGAAGCAGATGACCAGCCCGTAAAGTCCTTCGGAACTCATGCCTGGATCTGTGCGCGGAACTGGGGATAAAGATCGTCGAACGGAATGGGCTTGCCTGCTTTGTCAAGGAAGCAGTGCAGCGAGTATCCCTCGAAAACCAGCTTGCCGTTGCAGTGCATCTCATAGCCGAGCTTCAGTTTGAACGTCGTCGCCGACTTGATGCAGACGGATATTTCGATGACGTCGTCGAAAGTCGTCGTGTGCTTGAAACGGCCGTTGACTTCAACCACCGGCGAGATGTAGCCGTCGGATTCGAGCATCGAATAGCTGGCGCCGATGGAATCGAGAAAAGCCACGCGGGCTTCTTCCATGAAACGGATGTAGTTGGAGTGGTGCGTGACGCCCATCCGGTCGGTCTCGTAGTAGTTGACTTTATGACGATAGACAAACATTTCTCTTTCTTTTTGCCGTGCAAAGATAATTATTCGCTAACTTTATACAAATTTTGACCTGTCATGATGAGAGAAGAAACGGTCTTCGGACCGATTTACAGCCGCCGCCTGGGCCGCTCGCTCGGCATCAACCTGCTGCCGACAAAAGGCAAGATCTGCAATTTCGACTGCATCTACTGCGAATGCGGCTGGAACCGCGACGGGCGCGGCGACATCGTCCTGCCGACGGCCGCCAAGGTCCGGACAGACCTGGAAGACAAGCTGTCGGAGCTCATGCTCGAGGGGACCCGCATCGACTCGATCACGTTCTCGGGCGACGGCGAGCCCACCCTCAACCCCGAATTTCCCCGCATTATCGACGATACCCTCTTCCTGCGCGACGCCTACTGTCCCGACGCCAAGGTATCGGTGCTCTCCAACGCCACCCGCGCCCACGTGCCGGAAGTCTTTGCCGCACTCTGCAAAGTGGATAACCCCATCCTGAAGATCGACGCGCCTACCGACGCCCTCGTGGCGAAAATCAACCAGCCGGCACCCGGCTATTCGGTCGAACGCGTCATCGACGCACTCGCACGCTTCGACGGCCAGTTCGTCCTCCAGACCATGTTTCTCAGGAGCCCGGATTTCGACTCCTCGGCCCCGGAAGTGCTGCTGGGCTGGATGGACATCGTCCGCCGGCTCAGGCCCCGCGAGATCATGGTCTACACCATCGACCGCCCCACGCCCCAGCAGGACCTAGAGGCCTTCACGGTCGATCAGATGCGCCAGCTCGTCCAGCCCCTGATCGACGAAGGATTCTCCATTGACATCAAAGGCAAACAATAATCAAAAACATACGCTATGATCAGCCCGAAAGAAGAGGCAGCACGCTGCCTGCTCTGCGAAAACCCGCCCTGCAGCGCAGCCTGCAAAAAAGCGGATCCCGCCCGCGCCATCCGCGCCATCCGATTCGACAACGCCGACTTGGCCGGAGAATGGCTCGCCCCGGCGACACCGGAAGAGCTGGAAGCCGCGGAAAAGGCCTGCATCCACTACGACAAGCCCATCCGGATCCGGGAGATAGCCGCCGCCCTGCCCCAAGCCAAAACCCTGGGCAAGCTCCCTTCCCTGGCCATCGATTTTTGCGGCATTCCCTGCGAAAACCCCTTCTTCCTGGCTTCCTCCGCCGTCTCCACCAACTATGAAATGGTGGCCGCCGCCCTGGAGGCCGGCTGGGGCGGCGTCTATTACAAGACCATCTGCCGGGAAGACATCCACGAAGTGTCGCCCCGTTTCGACGCGGTACACAACGAACATGAAGGATTCATCGGCTTCCGCAACATGGAGCAGCTTTCCGAGAATTCCCTGGATACGGATTTCGAAATCCTGCGCCGATTGAAAAAGGACTATCCGTCCAAGGTGGTGATCGCCTCGATCATGGGAACGGACGAACCGGACTGGATCGACTTGGCCCAGAGCGTCGAAAAGACCGGCGTCGACGCCATCGAACTTAACTTCTCCTGTCCGCAGATGCGCATGGCCGGCATGGGCAGCGACGTGGGAAGAAACCCCGAACTGGTATCCACGTATACAGACTATGTCAAACGGAACGTCTCGATCCCGGTCATCGCCAAGATGACGCCCAACCTGGCAGCCATGACCAATGTGGCATTTGCAGCCCACCTGGCCGGCGCTGACGGTATTTCCGCCATCAACACCATCAAGTCCGTGACGCTCAACAACCGCTCGGCCGTCAGTACGCAAAAGACCATCTCGGGCTACTCGGGCCGGGCCGTCAAGCCCATCGCCCTGCGCTTCATCCTGGAAATGGCCAACAATCCCCTGCGGAAAGTCCTGCAGCTGAGCGGCATCGGCGGCATAGAAAACTGGTGGGACGCGCTGGACTTCATCCGGCTGGGCTGCAGAAACCTGCAGGTCTGCACAGCCGTCATGCAATACGGCCGGCGTATCATCGACGACCTGAAGCTCGGGCTCCAGAAGTACATGCTGGAAAACGGATACGAACGGCTGGAAGACATGGTCGGCATCGAACTCAAGTACTTCGTCACTCCTTCTGAACTGGACCGTGACTCCATCGTCTATCCGCAGTTCCACCCGGAGACGTGCATCGGCTGCGGCCGCTGCTACATCTCCTGCCGGGACGGCGGGCACCAGGCCATCCGCTTCGGCGAGGACCGTCGGCCGCACCTGAATGGGGCCAAATGCGTGGGCTGCCACCTCTGCCGCCTTGTCTGCCCCGTCGAGTCCATCGGGACCGCAAAACGCATCCCGAAGAAGACGGTTAGGCCGTGAGGCGGATGCCCATGATATAATCGTTCATGAAAAAGCCCTGCCCGATGGGGAAATCCCCCGAGCGGAGGATGGAGAAACCCATGCGCCGGTGGAACGCCGCGGCGGGGTTGTTGCGGTTGACGTGCAGTTCCAGGCGGCACGGCCAGCCGCCTGCTGCTTCCCGGACAAACTGGAAGACATACGCGACCAGATAACGTCCGAAGCCTCTCCCCTGGTACGCAGGAAGCAGATACAGCTTCTGGAATTCAAACAAATAATCGCCGTCGTCCTGCAGGCCGAGCGGCTGCACGGAGAAATAGGCACAGGGCGTGCCCTCCGCTTCCGCGATGAAATAGACGTGCCCATCCCGGCCCATCTGCCGCTCCAGGCTCCGCTCGGAATACATCCAGTCCATCATGTATTCCATCTGCGCGGGCGAAAGGATTGTGCGGTAGGTGTCGCGGAAGCACACGTCGGCCAACGCCCGGATGACAGGGATGTCCTCCGGGGAAGCGCGACGAATGACCGGTCGGGCAGGAAGTGCGTCCTGCATGGCTTAGCGGGAAAGCCGCTGTTTGATGCGGTCGAGTACCCAGAGGGCCACGGCGGTCCAGTTGACAGGAGGCCTGTTCCCTGCCTTCAGGGACTGTACCTGCTGTGACAGCGACTGCACCTGCTGCGTCACCTTGCTCGTCTGAATCTGGTTCTGGACCATCTTCAGCGACGCTTCCAACTCCTCATACGACTGGATGTTCGAAAAGCCCCTATTCTTTCCCATCGCCGAAAAATATTTGGACAAACATCTTGACGAAGGTATCGCGGAAGAGGCGCTTGCGCATGACGTAGAGGGCGATGAAGACCAGCAGGAACACGCCGCAGACAATGGAGCTGGACACAGCCAGCGAGCCCGTCAGTACGCCCAGCCACTGAATCAGCACCACGCTCAGCAACGCGAGCACGAGGCCCAGCACGGCCACCAGCAACAGCGTGGCGGTAAGCCGGCCCAGCGCCACCGAAAAGCCTTTCGTGGCCTGCAGCTTCAGTTCGTCGACTTTCAGGTCAACGTAGTCTTTGAAGTCGCTCATTGCTGCTTCTTGACAACTTCTTCCACCGTCTCGACGGCGGCCTTGGCCGAAGCCTTGGCTTTTTCCTTGAAATCTTCAAAAGCATTGCCCAACTGCTCGATGCCGTCGGCCGCTTTCTCTTTGATCTCAGCTACGGTCTCCTGTCCCTTCTCCGAAGTGAACAGCCAGGCCACCGCCGCACCAGCGGCTGCGCCTGCCAGAAATGAAAAGAAATGTTTAGCACTCATTACACGATGATGTTAGATTATTGGTTTTTTGTATAATAGCATCCGGTTTCGCGGGAAACCTGCAGATCGCCCGTCCGTTCATAGACACTGACGCGGTCTTTGTGGAAGGGATAGAGCAGGTCCTCACCGGAGGGCTGCGGCACAACGATCACCGGATCGCCGGCAGTGTCGTAACGCACGGACCAGACCGCCTCGTAGGACGGCTCCTCCGGGGAGATGTATTTGTAGACGCCCAGCTCGTCGTACGCACCGCTTTTGGCGCCCACGCTCACAGAACCGTCATCCCGGAAGATGAGCCGGCGGCCGTGTCGCTCGCGCCACTCACCCAGGATCCAGGCGTTCTCCAGCCGGCGTTCCTGGTCACGGAGCACTTCCACGCGCTGCGTCTCACTGTCGGTCAAGGCACTCCCGTCACTGTGACGTGCGTAAATCTCCTCGCGCATCTGCTGGATCTGCTCTTTGGGCATGCCGCGCAGGGACGATGCGTCGAGCGGCGCCGGCTTTTCGCGTCCGCAGGAAACAGCAACGACCGCCAGCACAGCGGCAAAAAAGGCAACGATTCTCAATCCAGACGGCATTCTCCTGTTCATTTAACCTGCAATATAGCAAAAATCCAGCGATTTTGTATCTTTGTATCTATGAAAAAGCGTCTTGTCCTCATTTTTACGGTCGCGCTCGCGCTTGCCATTCCGGCCTATGCTGTGTTCAACGAGCGCAATTTCGCCCAGACCCTGACCATCCTCCGATCCGAACTCCACCAGGAGAACGAAAAGATAGCGCAGCGGCGCGCACGGCTGATGCAGACCAACCATGTCCAGCACGACCGGCTCGTGGAGATGACCCAGCGCTGCAACGAGCTGGCCCTCATCCTCTACTCGCAAAACCAGGACTTTACCTTCGACATGACCTATGCCCTGGAGGAGGTGACCAGGCAATACGTGGATTACACGAAGCAGAAGATGCCTTTCGACGAGATCGTAGGGCGCATCAATCTCGAGATCGAGCGCTATGAGCACCTGGCGGAAGCCTTGCGGCGCTTGCCGCCGGCCCTCGACAAGATCGAGGTCCTGCCCGACAGCCTTTCGGCCGTCATCGACGAGATCATCGCGCGGGAAAAGACGCATCACCATGACCATACTGTCATGTTCGACAGCCAGGGCCATTACGTCGGAGACGACGAAATCCTGACGGGTCACAAAGAGTCGGAGCATCTGCTGGACGAGGACGAGGACGAGGACGAGCATGAACATGAGCATGAGCACGAAGACGAACCTTTCTTCCTCGACCGCCAGGGCTGCGAAGACCGCGATTCCTGCCTGGCCTACGCTCTGAACCTGCTCGCGATGTACACCGAGTTCCGCGACAAGATCGTGATGGACAACGACCACTATGCGTCCATGAGCGCCCGGCTCGAAGAGAGTTATGCCTACGCACAGGCCCGCTACCGCCTGATCCGGAAACACATCTTCATCGACGGCCAGGACAACTATTTCAAGGTGCTGGCCAACCTTTCCCGCTACACGCGGCAGGCTGTCTATGATACCCGTTCAAAATACGGCATCGGCGACAGCAGCGCGGACGCCGTCACCTTGAGCAAGAGCGACTGGCGGGGCCCGGTCATCGTCGGTTTCATCTTCTTCATCTTTTTCTACATCCTGGTCGCCACGCTGATCAGCAACCTGGCCGTCCGGCTGCTGCGCAAGTGGGTGAAATACTTCCAGACCGGGGAATTCAAGCAGCGGAGCCCCATCGTCACCCTGCTCAGCGGCGTGGTCATCTTCGCCGTGACCGTGATGATCGCCACCCTGCTGATGGACCAGAACTTCTTCAAGGTCGCTTCCGGCCTGCTGCTGATCTATGCCTGGCTGATGGCGGCCATCCTGGTGTCGCTGCTCATCCGCATCCCGGCCGCCCATGTTCGCAAGGTGGCGCTGCTCTATCTGCCCGTCGCCCTGCTGGGCCTGACGGTCATCACCTTCCGCATCATCTTCATCCCGAACCGGCTGGTCAACCTCATCTTCCCCCCTATCCTCCTGGCATTCACCATCTGGCAATATGTCCTCTGCCGGAAGGCACGCCACCAGAAAGAGGCGCGCGGCGACATGCTTTACAGCTGGATTACTTTCGGCGTGATGCTGGCTACGCTGGTTGTCTCGTGGGCGGGCTATGTACTGATGGGTGTCCAGCTCTTCATCTGGTGGCTCTTCCAACTCACCGCCATCGAAACCATTACCGCCATCTACGTACTGCTCGACATCTATGAAGAAAAGGTCATCAAGAAGCGCCGGCTCGAATACAAGAAGGATCACACCGTATATGACCTGGACCGCAAGGACTCCTTCATCGCCGTCACCTGGCTCTTCGATTTCGTGAAGAAGGCCTGCCTGCCGATCCTGGTGATTCTCTCCATCCCGCTCTGCCTCCGGCTCTCATCCGGGATCTTCGACCTGACGGAAATCTTCGAGGAAACCTTCCACAAGTCGTTCATCAACCTGTCCGACAAAGACGGGAACGCCATCCTGAACATCTCCCTGTACAATCTGGTGCTGATTTCCTTCCTGTTCTTCCTCTTCCGCTATATCTGCTACCTGCTGCGGGCGGTCTACCGCCGGGCCAAAGCCGAAAAGGTGATGAACAAGGAGGGCAAGACCTACCTACGGGCCAATGAGATCAACTTTACGCTGTCCGACAATGTGATCGGCATCCTGGTGTGGGGAAGCTACGTGGCCATCGCCATCGTCATGCTCCGGATTCCGATGGGCGCGCTTTCCATCGTAGCCGCCGGCCTGGCCACCGGTCTGGGCCTGGCCATGAAAGACATCCTCAACAACTTCATCTACGGCATCCAGCTCATGAGCGGCCGCCTGCGCGTAGGAGACTACGTCGAATGCGACGGCATCCGCGGCAAGGTGACGGCCATCAGCTACCAGACCACCCAGATCCAGGCGATTGACGACACCCTCATCGCCTTCACCAATACGACGCTTTTCAACAAGAACTTCAAGAACCTGACGCGCGGCAGCGCCTACGAGTATCTGAAGATCACCGTCGGCGTGAGCTATGGTACCGACGTGGAGAAAGTGCGCACCCTGCTGTCAGCGGCTTCTCAGAATCTGCTGACGAAGGACAAATACGGGCGCAATGTGGTGGACGCCAAACGCGGCATCACGGTCGCTTTCGAGAACTTCGGCGACAGCAGCATCGAAATCGCGATGAAACAGTACGTGCTGGTGGAAGAGCGCTACAATTACACCGCGCGCGCCAAAGAGCTGATCTACAACACGCTGAACGAGAACGGGATTTCAATCCCGTTCCCCCAGCGCGACATACACATCATATCGACAGAACCGTCAGGACGTTGATGAGTTCGGGGTCGATGGGCTTGTCGATCTTGACGGCCCTGGCGATGGGAACGTAGACGATCTGGTCGTTCTTGACGCCCACCATGATATTGCGCTGGCCTTCCTTCAAGGCTTCGATGGCCGCCACGCCGAGGCGGGAGGCCAGGATGCGGTCGTAGGCTGTCGGCCGGCCGCCACGCTGCAAGTGTCCGAGGATGGTGACGCGCACGTCGAACTCGGGATACTCCGTGCGGACGCGTTCAGCGTAGTGCAGGGCGCCGCCCGTGCCGTCCTTGTGGCTTTCCGATACAATGACGATGGAGCTGTTCTTGCTCTTGCGGATGCCCCGCCCGATGAACTGGGCGAGCTGGTCGATATCGGTGCGGTCTTCCGGTATGATGGCCGCTTCTGCGCCGGCGGCGATGGCGCTGTTCTGCGCCAGGAAACCGGCGTCGCGTCCCATCACTTCCACGAAGAAGATGCGGTCGTGGGACGTGGCGGTGTCGCGGATCTTGTCGACACAGTCTACGATGGTGTTGAGCGCCGTGTCGTAGCCGATGGTCGAGTCGGTTCCGTAGAGATCGTTGTCAATGGTACCGGGCAGGCCGATGACGGTGACGTCGTGTTCACGGGCAAGATCCTGCGCGCCGGAAAGCGAGCCGTTGCCACCGATGACCACCAGGGCGTCGATGTGATGCTTGCGCAGGTTTTCGTAGGCCTTGACGCGTCCTTCGACGGTCAAGAAATCGTCGCTGCGGGCAGATTTCAGGATGGTTCCGCCCCGCTGGATGGTGTTGCTCACGGACTCGCTGGTGAATTCTTTCATCTCTCCATGGATGAGTCCTTCGTAGCCGCGATAGATACCATACACTTTCCAGCCCGCGAAAATGGCCGCACGGGTGACCGCACGGATCGCCGCGTTCATACCCGGCGAGTCGCCACCGGACGTCAGAATACCGATCGATTGAATCTCTTTCATAACGTTTGTATTTATTTGTCGTATTTTTCTATGTAAGCCTCCATCAGGGCCTTCATGCGCTCCTCCAGTTCCCGGGTCTGCGCCTGGATGGTGTCGGCGTCAAGGCCGGCGGCTTCGAAGCGGAAAGGCGGGGCGATCAGCAGGTGGTTGCGGTGGAACAGGCGGGCCGGGCCGTCGAGATAGACCATCACGACCGGCACCCGGGCGATCGCGGCCAGCATGGTCACGCCGGGATGGAAGGGAAGTTGTTTTCTGTGCTCGCCGTGGCGGCCTTCCGGATAGATGGCGATGTGCTCGCGGTCTTTCTGGAGAACTTCCAGCGAATCGTGGATCCAGCTGGTGTCGGCATGCTCGCGGTCGATGGGAATGCATCCCGTGTGGCGAAGCAGGAAACCGAAACCGCCCTGTTCGAAGCGGTCCTTGGCCGCCAGGGTATGGATGGGATACTTGCGAAGGGCCGTGTTGAGGATGCCGCCATCCAGGTGGCCGGTGTGGTTGACCACGAGAATGGACGGTTCCGCCAGGATTTCATTCTTGCGTGCAGGATCAAGATAGTGTACTTTAGGACAAAGCAGGATTCGGACCAGCGCTGCGAGCGGAGCATTGAGTTTGGTATCAGAAACCATGATTCCTTTCTAAGCTAACAACTTACAAAAATAGTCAAAAAACGCCGAAAAGCAAGACCGGATTGCACAGGTTTGTTTCTTCGTTCAAATGTTTGCCCGACTGTCCATCCCGCCTTTTTTTCATGGGAAATAACGAAGAATTGATGTAACTTCGTACTGAAACAAACCAGGTAAACACCTTATGAAAAAACTTCTGTTCCGGCCTGCTCTCCTGGCCACCTTCCTGCTGGCGCTCTCTGCCTGCGGTCCCAAATGGGAAGCCGTTCAAGCCGACGGCTATCAACGGATCGAACAACGCGGCGGCGCCACCCTGGGTGTCGTTTCCGCTCCCATCCTCGAGCAGAACGGCTATGCATTCAAAGACCTCAACCGCAACGGCGCGCTCGACCCGTACGAAGACTGGCGGAAGCCGGCCGGCGAACGTGCGCGCGACCTCGCCGCCCAACTCTCCATCGAGGAAATCGCCGGTCTGATGCTCTACAGCAGCCACCAGGCCGTCCCCTCCCCGGAACTGACAGAAAACCAGCAGAAGTTCCTGGCCGACGACAACCTGCGCCATGTGCTGGTGACAACGGTCGCCAGCCCCGAAGTGGCGGCACGCTGGAACAACAACGTGCAGGCCTTCGTGGAGGAACGCGGCCACGGCATCCCCGCCAACAACAGTTCGGACCCCCGCAACGAGACGGCCGTGACGGCAGAATACAACGCCGGTGCCGGCGGACAGATCTCCCTCTGGCCCACCCCGCTCGGCCTGGCCGCCACCTTCGATCCGGACCTGGTCCGGACCTTCGGCGACATCGCCTCGAAAGAATACCGCGCCCTGGGTATCGCCACGGCGCTCAGCCCGCAGATCGACCTGGCCACCGAGCCGCGCTGGAACCGCTTTGTCGGCACGTTCGGCGAGGATCCCGACCTGGATGTCGACATGGCCCGCGCGTACGTGGACGGATTCCAGACCACGGAGGGCGCGCGCAACGGCTGGGGTGCCGAAAGCGTCAACGCGATGGTCAAGCACTGGCCCTCCGGCGGCCCCGAGGAAGGCGGCCGCGACGCCCACTTCAACTACGGCAAATACGCGGTCTACCCGGGCAACGGCTTCGCAGACCACCTGCGGGCCTTCGTGGAAGGCGCCTTCCGGCTCGACGGCAGGACGCGTTCCGCCACGGCGGTCATGCCCTACTACACGATCTCCACGGGCATCGATCCTTCCGGCAAGAATGCCGGCAACAGCTACAGCCAGTATATCATCGGCTCGCTGCTGCGCGACCAGTACAAGTTTGACGGCGTGGTCTGCACAGACTGGGGCATCACCCACGACAACGCCCGCATCGAGTCGTTCGACGGCAAATGCTGGGGTATGGAGACGCTCTCCGTCCCCGAGCGGCACTTCGCCGTGATCCAAGCGGGTGTCGACCAGTTCGGCGGCAACAACGACAAAGGCCCCATTCTGGAGGCCTACCGGATGTGGTGCGACGCCTATGGCGAAGAGAGCGCCCGCGCCCGCTTCGAGCAGTCCGCCGTGCGGCTGCTGATGAACATCTTCCGCACCGGACTCTTCGAGAACCCGTACGTCGACCCGGCCGCCGCAACGGCGCTGGTGGGCAATCCGTCTTTCATGCGGCAGGGCTATGACGCACAGTTGAAGTCGGTGGTGCTGCTGAAGAATCATGAAAACGTGCTGCCGAAGATGCCGGATCAGGCCGGGAAGGACAGAAAACTGAAAGTATACGTGCCGAAGCGGCATTATCCCGCGTTCGCCGGACGTTTCGGCATCTTCGGCGCGCATCCCGACTACTGGGACTGGCCCGTCGACCGGAAACTGGTGGAACAGTATTATGAATGGGCCGACACGCCCGCCGAGGCCGACTTCGCCCTGGTGATGATCCAGGAGCCGTACAGCGGTGTCGGCTACGATGTGAAGGACCGCGACAAAGGCGGCAACGGCTACGTGCCCATCAGCCTGCAGTATCTTCCCTACACCGCTGCTTACGCCCGCGCCGAATCGCTCGGCGGCGGCGATCCGAAAGAAAGCTTCACCAACCGCTCGTACCGCGGCAAGACAGTCACCACCGACAACGTCGACGACCTCAGCTGCGTCATCGATACCCGCAAGGCCATGGGCGACAAGCCCGTCGTGGTCGTCGTATCGGCTACGAAGCCCTTTGTGCCGGCCGAATTCGAACCCTACGCCGACGCCATCCTGACGGCCTTCGGCGTGCAGCACCAGGCCATCCTCGACCTGGTCAGCGGCGCCGCCGAACCGTCCGGACTGCTGCCGATGCAGCTGCCGGAGGACATGCGCACCGTCGAGGAGCAGTGCGAAGACGTCCCGCACGACATGCGCTGCTACCAGGACGCCGACGGCCACCGCTATGACTTCGCCTTCGGCCTCGACTGGAACGGTGTCATCGACGACGCCCGCACCCGCAAATACCGCAAAAACTAATCCCCTCCATAATGAAAAGAATCCTTTTCCCTTCGCTCCTGCTGGTTCTGCTGGCCCTGGCCTGCACGAAAACCCCGTCTCCGCAGGAGCAGCTCACGGCAAACGACGCCGAGATCAATGACATCATCGCGCAGATGACCCTCGAGGAGAAAGTGGAGATGCTGCACAGCAAGACCAACATGTCATCCGCCGGCGTGGAGCGCCTCGGCATCGCCGACATCCACTATGCGGACGGTCCGTTCGGCATCCGCGAGGAAGGCCAGCCCAACGGCTTCATGAGCGCCGGCTGGACCCTCGACTCCGCCACCTACTTCCCCACCGGCAGCGCCCTCGCTGCCACCTGGAGCGAGGACCTGGCCTACAAGTACGGCACCGGCATGGGCAAAGAAGCCCGCCTCCGCGGCAAGGACGTGATTCTCGGCCCGGCCGTCAACATCCAGCGCCTGCCCGTGGGCGGCCGCACCTACGAATACCTGAGCGAGGATCCCATCCTCTCCGCCGCCCTGGCCCTCGCCTACACGGAGGGCGTGCAAGACCAAGGAACAGCCGTGTGCATCAAGCACTTCGCCGTGAACAACCAGGAGACCAACCGCGGCAGCGTAGACGTCAAGATCGATGAACGCACCCTCCGCGAGATCTACCTCAAACCTTTTGAGCGCGCCATCGTCGAAGGCGGCGCCATGAGTGTGATGCCCGCCTACAACAAGGTCAACGGAGACTATTGCTCCGAGAACGAACACCTGCTCAACGAGATTCTCCGCGGCGAATGGGGCTTCAAGGGCATGACCGTCTCCGACTGGGGCGGCACCCACAGCACCATGGGCGCCATGCTGCACGGCCTCAACGTGCAGATGACAGGCTCCACCTACCTGGGACAGCCCGTGATCGATTCCATCGCCACCGGCGCGCTGACCGAAGACCTCGTGGACGAGAAAGTCCGCCAGATTCTCCGCGTACGCTACGCGATCGAGCCGGTTCCGGACGACGAGGCCAACATCGTCATGACCTCGCAGCCCGAGAGCCAGAAGATCGCCCTCGAAGTGGCCGAGAAGTCCATCGTCCTGCTCAAGAACGAGGACATCCTCCCCATCAAGCCGGATGTGAAACGGATTGCCGTCATCGGCCAGAATGCCAAGCTCAAGACCCAGAGCGGCGGCATGGGCGCCGGTGTGAAGGCCCTCTACGAAATCACGCCGCTCGAAGGCATCATCGAACGGGCTCCCGTCGGCGTCAAAGTCACCTATGCGCCGGGTTACAAGAATTTCCCGGGCCGCCGCTGGGGTCCCGCCCCGGCCCATCCGGACCCGCTGGAAGCCAAGGCCATCGACGAGCCGGCCGACCCGAAACTGCTGGATGACGCCATCGCACTGGCCGAGAAAGCCGACCTGGTCATCTTCTTCGCCGGCACGAACAAGAGCATTGAGACCGAAGGCAGTGACCGCAAGGACATCAAGCTCCCCTGCGGCCAGGAGGCCCTTGTCGAGGCCCTCTATGACGCCAACCCGAATCTCGTCACGGTTCTGATTTCGGGCGGCCCGACCGACCTCCAGGTTCTCGAGCCCAACTCCCCGGCTATCATCCAGGGATGGTGGAACGGCACCGAAGGCGGCACCGCGCTCGCAGAGGTGCTCTTCGGCGACATCGCCCCGTCGGGCAAGCTGCCGTTCACGTTCCCGATGAAACTGGAAGACAGCCCGGCCTACGCCATGGGCAACTTCCCGGATCCGAACGGCGCCGGCGGCGACCTCTTCACGCTGATGTTCCGCCCCGACGTGCTCGCCATGAGCCCGGCTGAGCGCCAGGCCTTCATCGAATCGTTGCCGAAGCCCGTCTCCGAATACACCGAACGTTTCTATGTGGGCTACCGCTGGTTCGACTCCAAGGAAGTCAAGCCGATGTACGCCTTCGGCCACGGCCTCTCCTATGTGACCTTCGCTTACAAGAACATCAAGGCCTCGGTGTCCGGCAAGAAAGTCAAGGTGACCTTCGATCTCGTCAATGAGGGCGACATGGATGCCGACGAAGTGGTCCAGCTCTATGTACACCGCGTCAATTCCGCCGTCGAATGGCCCGCCAAAGAGCTCAAGGCTTTCCAGCGCGTCAGCCTCGAGGCCGGTGAGTGCGAGCAGGTGACGTTGACCATCCCCTTCGATGACCTCCGCTACTGGAACGAACAGACCGGCAGCTGGGATCTCGAGCGCGGCAAGCTGCAGCTCCTGCTGGGCTCCGCTTCCGACGACATCCGCCTGACCGCCGAGGTAAACATCTAAATCATGGAAAGATGAAGAAGACCCTGATACTCCTGGCAGCCCTGCTTGGCTGCACCCTGACGCTGTCGGCCCAATGGTTCCGGCAGCCCACCCCCAACGACACCCTGCAATCCGTCCGCGTCCTGCCCGACGGCAAGGTGCTGTTCCAGCTCTATGCCCCCGAGGCGAAGACGGTGGCCGTGACGGGCGATCTGCCCTGGGACAAACCCGTAAAATTCGAGAAGAATGCCGACGGCGTATGGCAGGGCCTTTGCGAAGGTCTCGCCGACGGCTGCTTCCGCTACAGTTTCCTCGTGGACGGCGTGCGGGTCCAGGACCCCAAAGCCCCGCTGTCCGCCGAGCAGGCCTCCGTCTTTACCAAGGGCGAAGGCTACGTGAAGAACGTGCCGCACGGCGCCCTGGCGCAGCGCTGGTACTGGTCCGAGACCCTGGGCTGCCAGCGCCGCATGCACGTGTGGACGCCTGCGGGCTATGAGAAATCCACCGAAGCGCTGCCCGTGCTTTACCTCATCCACGGCGGCGGCGACAACGACGCCTCCTGGCCCGGCGTGGGCGCGGCAGGCTGGATTCTCGACAACCTGCTGGCCGAGGGCAAGATCGTTCCGATGATCGTGGTCATGCCCAACGGCACCATCGAGACCTCCGACATGATGGGCGAAGTGCCTCTCTTCGGGGAAGATATGGTGCGGAGCATCATCCCCTTCGTGGAAGCCAATTACCGCGTGAAGGCCGACCAGGCGCACCGCGCGATGGCAGGCCTGTCGATGGGCGGCATGGAGACCATCGAGACGGCCTTCCTGCATCCCGAGCTTTTCAGCCATGTCTGGGTGCTGAGTTCCAGTTTCTCGCCCGGCAAGCAGAAAGAATACGTTGCGCGCATCAAGCTCCAGGCGATCGCACCCGCGCTGAACCGCAACTTCAAGGCCCTGTATTTCACGCAGGGCGGCCCCGCCGACATCGCCTACAAGAACTGTCAGGAAGCCCTCGGCTACCTGCGGGAAGCCGGCGTCAAGTACAACTACCTGGAAAACGCGCAGGCGGGCCACAGCTGGGCCACCTGGCGCGCCGACCTCCAGGTCCTCGCCCCCACCCTGTTCCGATAATCAACCCAATTCATTATTCACATGAAAAAAATCCTGACCCTTTTCGCAACCTGCCTACTGGCCGTCACGGCCATCAACGCACAGGAACTGACCAACTTCTCCTTCTGGGGCAAGCCTATCGTCTCGCCCGAAATCAAACAGGACAGCGTGACCTTCCGCCTGAAGGCCGACTACGCCACCGTCGTGAAACTCAGCGGCTCCTGGATGGAAAATCCCTGGACCGGCACCATCGACATGACACGCGGCGAGAACTGCGTCTGGGAAGTGACCATTCCCCTGCCCAGCCCGGAAATCTACACCTACAACTTCGTGGTGGACGGCGTCAACGTGAACGACCCGCAGAACGTGCTCGTCCAGCGTGACGGCACGCGCTACCTCCCGATGCTCCTGGTTCCCGGCGAGCGGACGGAGAACTACGGCGAGGCCAACCAGCACGGTACGGTGAGCCATCCCTGGTACCACAGCAGCATCCTGGGCATGGACCGTCGCCTGACTGTCTACACGCCCTACGGCTATGAGAACAATCCCAAGAAGAAATACCCGGTGCTCTACCTCCTCCATGGTGCAGGCGGAGACGAGGAAGCCTGGATCTCGATGGGCCGTACCGCCCAGATCCTCGACAACCTGATCGAGAAGGGCCTCGCCGAGCCGATGATCGTGGTCATGCCGAACGGCAACCCGGGCCAGGCAGCCGCCCGTACGCTCAACATTCCCGAGAAGCCGTATGACTGGCGCGACCCCGCCAACCGCGACCTCTATGTGAAGAGCCTCTGCACGGAGATCGTTCCTTTCATCGAGAAGAACTTCCGCGCCATTCCGAAACCAGCTTCGCGCGCCATCGCCGGCCTGTCGATGGGTGGCGGCCACACCATCTCCGCTTCGATCCTCTATCCGGAGCTCTTCGACTACATCTGCCCGCTCTCCGCTGCCGGCAGCGCCACGCCCGAGCAGATCGCAGCCCTCAAGAAAGCAGGCGTCAAGCTCTACTTCCTGGCCTGCGGCAACACGGACTTCCTGTTCAAAGGGGCCGAGGAAATGCACGCCAAGCTCACCGAGCAGGGCCTCGACCACGAGTACTTCGTCTCCGACGGCGGCCACGTGTGGTCCAACTGGCGTCTGTATCTCAACACCTTCGCACAGAAGCTGTTCAAATAATGGACGCTTCGCTCTGGTAATTCGTTCTCCTCGCGAAAAAAGCTGCGTCGAACGCATTACCACCCGCTCAGCGCAAATAAGGGGTGGCCGCAATGGTCACCCCTTTTTCGTCATGCCGGACCTGATCCGGCATCTTTTTATACTACAGATCGTAGGTCAATCCCACGGTCAGGCATTTGTTGTTGGCTTTGAGGGGCGTGCTGGAGTACGGGATCGTGCCGCCGAAGCCGTTCTGGATGCCGGCATTCAGGTGGAACTTGTGGATGCCGACGGTAAGGGCGGCACCCCAGACCATACCGTAGTCGCCACGGCCGATGTTGCCGGTAATACCCAGCTTGCGCGAGAGGTTCCAGGCGAGGCTGCCGCGGAATTCTTTGTAGGACATGCCGCTCCAGCGGACGAAGTTGCCGGATACGCCGATGGAAAGGGCGTCATAGAAGGGCATGGCATACTTGACAGCTGCGTTGAAGGTAAACGGCACTGCTTCTACGGAGACGCGTTTGCTGACGCTCTTCAGCCGCATGGCGTTCAGGAATTCATCCTTCAGCGGAGTCAGCTGATCCTTGATCTTGCCACCCTTGATATCGTCGAGGGAGAGGTCCTTGAAGCCGTCGAACCGGACAGTGCCAGCGGAGCGGCCGGCATTGCCATAATACCAGACCAGGACGCCCAGGTTCAGCGCAGACGCGGAGATCGTCAGGCCCTCGACCGGCGTCACCACCACACCGAAGTCCACGGCCAGGCCGGCGCCGGACGGCCAGTGCAGTTTATCTTTGGCGCTGATGGACAAAGGTTTCAAGTAATCCGCGTCATCTGTACGGAACTTGCCCATCCGGCTGGTAAAGTCCAGATTGGCGCCCAGGGAAGCTACATAACTGTCTTCCGTGAAAGACAGGTCGAAGCGGTTGATGTCATAGCGGATCGATTCGATGCCGATAAGCAGCTTGGCCCGCGCACCTATCGACACGATGTCGGACAACTGGCGGGAATAGCCGTAGGCCAGTTCCGCATAAGCCTTTGCACCCAGCTGGATACCGCTCAGGTCATATTGATGCCGGCCGGTGCCCAGTTTGACGATCTGGAAGATCTCTTTGGGAAGGGATACGTCATAGAGGCCTTTGACGCTGGCCTCGACCGTATGGTAGTTGTCGCCCCGTCGCCAGCCATATGAGAAAATGCTGAAATCGATGGCGCCGTTGAAGTAGCTGATGTCCGGCAGGCTGCCCAGGAACTTGTCGGCTGAAATGCTTTTGTGGAGGCCTGTCACCAGGCCGCCGTCTTCCGTGGGGTACAGGAAGCTGGAAGCGCCGACATTGTTGCGGCTCTGGTTGCTGTACTGCACGCCGCCGATAAAGCCGCTCTCATTGGAAAGGGCGGGATTGTAACGGAAGCCAAGCGTATATCCATCCAGGAAAAAGCCTTCCTGGAACGTTTGGGCGCT
The DNA here is from genome assembly GCA_947168065.1 of uncultured Bacteroidales bacterium. Lineage (GTDB taxonomy): Bacteria > Bacteroidota > Bacteroidia > Bacteroidales > UBA932 > Cacconaster. Next base: position 79,922 of record CAMVKH010000006.1, on the reverse strand, counting down.
CACGGGTACAAGGACGAAGAGGAGCGCGGCGAATGTTGCTATCAGATATTTTTTCATGGCTATTCCGTTTTATTCAAAGGGATGGTGATACCGCCGCTGACTTTGGCGGAAGAAGACTTGACGTACAGACCCTGTTTGCCGGAGAGAACGACCCCCTCACTGCCCGGCTGGGCCTTGACAACCAGATCGATCTTGAGACCGTGGATGTCGGGAATGGTTCCGGTCTTGGCGGCGACATGCAGTTTCAGGTTCGTGACACCCGGAGCACTGGGAGAGCCGCCGGCAATCGTAATGTCAGGCGTGATGGTGATATTTTCATCCACCTCGTCCGTTTCGACATTCTTGAGAACTTGGATGCTGTTGATGGTCACGGCCAGCGGCAGGGTGTTCTCCAGTTCGATGGTCGCGTCGCACGCGGACAGCTGATACTTTCCGATCGCAATCGTATCTTTGAGCGTGTGCTTGAACGGGAGGCTGAAGGTCTCACCGACACCGAGCTTGCAAGTATGCTTGCTGCTGAACGCAAACACATCGCCCTGGGTATCATCGTAGATCTTATCCACCGGGTGCTCCGGCATATCCATCTCCAGCGACTTCAGCGAGACTTCGGTGACCACGTCCCGGATCTCGACCGGAAGCGCGAATTCGTGAATGGCATAGGGCGCCGTCGACATGCCGGCCAGACTGAGGTCGAGGGGCGTGGACTTGCTGTAGCTGGTACCGCAGTTCAGACCGAACGTAGCCCGGAAAGGCACCTTGGATCCCAGTGGATTGGTAGCCATGATCGTCACGTTCTGTTCCAGCGCCTTCAGGCCCAAGAAGCCCAGCATGGAGACAACACCACTGACGCTGGCGCTGCGGTCTCCGGCCTTATAGGTGAAGGGGTTGCTCACGTCTCCGGCTTCTTTTTCCAGCCGATGGACATTGATGGAAAAAACTTTATTGGTGGACGCCAGTTCGAAGGAGCCGTCTTCCTTCACGGTCATGAAAGCGGACAGCATTTTTCCTATCGAGGACTGCAACAGGAGGGATTCGACCGTGATCGGCCCGATACTGCCGACGGGCACGCTGATTTCCTCAGCAAACAAGGTGATGTCCTTGTCGAATCCTTCAGAAGTGTCATACCGCATGTCCGAGCAGCCCAGGAACAAGCCGGCTGACAGGACACAGGCGATACCCATCATAATAAAACGTTTCATTACTTCTGTTTTGATAATTACTATTCTGTTTTGGTTTAAAAAATCTCGCAAAGTTACAAAAAATGAGGCGATTCGCAAGAATCACCTCCCCTATTTGTTTCCAAACGCCCGCCAGACGCGATGGACGGCCTTGAGGCATCCCTCGTCGAAACGCGCGTTATGTGCCACCAGCGGCAGGCCTTCAATCTTGGGTGCAATCTTTTCCCACACGTAAGGAAATACCGGCGCCCCGTCCGTGTCACACGGCCCCAGCCCGTGCACCCGCTGGCAGAACCATTGATAGTATTCCGGCTCCGGATGGATCAACGAATAGAAGGAGTCGACAATCTCGCCGCCCCGCACGACCACCACGCCGACGCTGCATACGCTGCTGGGCTGTTCGTTCGCCGTCTCGAAGTCTATCGCCGCAAAATCATTCATAACGCGCAAGCATGGCTTTGGCATCGGCGTGGATGGTGTCGCGGAAAGAGACGGGAGCGAGTACCTTCACGGTCGGAAATCATTTTCGGATTCTGGAACATTACGTACAATAGGAAGTTCATCGACTTACTTACCACAATACCTTACAATTCGTAATGCGACCTCATCAGGATGGTCAACAAGCAATTGTCCGTGGTTCATCTTGGGGAATACGTCGATATCCGCGTTGGGATCCATCTTCTTCAGATGCCTTGCCTGCGGTTTGGCGGCAAAGGCTTCCAATGTGCCATACCAATAGTGTATATCGGCCCCGTGAATGAATTCCAACTTATTGGTATATACCGACTTGTAGCCATCCAGTACCGCTCTCCCGCCGCCGAACGGATACACCTTTTTGCATTCGTCCAGCAGTACATCGAAATAATGTGAGTGGAACACCCAACGCCAGAATCCTGTCCAATGATAACAAGTCCATACATTGGCGCACTGGTAGTAGCGAAGCGGCCCAACCAGCCATTGTGGCAGCGGCAAAAGTGGTGCTGCATCCAGAATGGCGTGGTCGATGACAACTTCGTCACGTTCCAGCACGCGGGATAAAATTTTACCACCCAGTGACAGGCCATAGGCACAGTCCAGATGGCCGCCGAGTCGTTCTTTAACATAGGCAATTACCTGCTCTGCCTGATTGTCGACGGAGGTGAACCGGGTATGAACACCCAGTGTAAAGCCATCGACCTCAACGGCAATGATCCGGAACTTGTCTTTCAACCTTTCAATTAACGGCAGGAATATCTCATACGACACTCCCAAACCCGGAATTAACAGCAACGTCGGTGCTTTCTCTTCGCCAAATAACCTGAAATTCATTCCCGTTTCGAATAACTTCTATATGAATCCTGCTATGACAAGGCAAAAATCGTCAAAAAAAATCATTTATCGCCCGTTTTCGTGCATTTTAATAAACCGCAATTTGTTCAATCAGTCTTGTGCGTCAGCGCGGAGATGGCACCCAGAGCGATGAACACGAGCATTCCGGCCACGATTTCAGCCATTTTCGTGGCCGGGAGCTTCAATTTGAAGTGCGCGGCCACGCTGGAGGGCTAAAGCGTGGCCGGGCGCAAGATGCGATGCGAAGAGAGGCCCGTTCAGGCCGGGCAGGACGGGAGGATGAAAGAAAGGGGCGGCCATGCGGTCACCCCTGTTCGGTCGGACGCCGGAGCGAAGTCCGGCAGGACGGATTTCTTCTATTTGAAGATCAGCGGAACAAACTCGCTGAGGTAGATGCGCCAGTTGCGCCAGATGTGGCCGCCGTCGGTTTCCATGAAGGTGTACGGATACTTGTTCTCGTCGAGCTTCTTCATGAAATCACGGTTGGCCTGGATCAGGAAGTCGGTGCTGAGGAGATGCATGCGAAGCTCACCGAGCAGGGCCTCGACCACGAGTACTTCGTCTCCGACGGCGGCCACGTCTGGGCAAACTGGCGTCTCTATCTGAACACCTTCGCACAGAAACTGTTCAAATAGCCCCTGAGCAATCATCCCGTCCACGTTTTGGGGCTCCAGCGTGGATGGGACCTCAAAATAGAAGCTCCCGTCCACGTTTCAGCCCGAAATCGTGGACGGGAGTTGATATATTTCAAGGAATCTGTATTTTTTATTAAATTGCGGTTGATTAGCAGTAAAGGAACAGATCATGGCTGTTCATGTTGTAGACTTTATAAAGAAGCTGGCGTCCCGCCATTTGCTCCTGTTTGTTTGGCTGATGGCATCAAGCCTTGCGGTTTCGTGTGAGGAGCCGGAGCCGGGGCCGGTGGATCCGGAGGATCTCCCGGCGGAGATTGCCGATCCGGTTTTTGCCCGCGTGCTGACGGAGCAGTTTGATCTCGACGGGAATGGTGTGCTATCGAATAAAGAGCTGAAAGGTATCACGGTGCTGTCGCTGAATACGGACGGGATTGCCGATATCGGCGAAATCCGGAATATGACGGAACTGACGTCTCTTTCGTGCAAAGGGTCGAAGCCAGGATTTGGACGGCTGAAGAGCTTGGATATCAGCAAGAATCCGAAGTTGACCGTATTGATGTGTGACAACAACTGGATTGAGTCGCTCGACTTGTCGAACAATCCGGCGTTACGTCAGATAACTGTTTCCGGCAATCCGCTCGGTCGTATCGATATTACGACCTGTCCCGGTCTGGAGATGCTCGATGCTACCAACTGCGGGAAACTGAAGGAAATAATCATTACCGCTGAACAGTCGGACCGTGCAGAGGCGTTCTGCAAGAAGGACAGTCAGACGGCTATCGTCATCGATCCGGACTCGGCCATCCCGGTTCCGGACCCTGTGTTCATGCGATATCTGCTGAACAACTTCGATACCGACGGGAATGGCTGCCTGTCCGTTGCCGAAGCGGAAGAAGTCATCTCGATCGTGGTCTGTACCGATTCCATCCAGACGCTGTCGGGAATCCGGTTCTTCGTAAACCTGAAGCATTTGGAATGCGCGGGCTCCAACGATGGCAACGGTGGCCCAGCCTCTGGCCAACTGACGGAACTCGACGTTTCCGCCGCCAGGCACCTGATTTGCCTGAATGCCCGGAACAACCGGCTTGAGCTGCTGAACATATCGCAGCAACAGTTGCTGGATACGCTGAATGTGGGACATAACGCCCTGCAGTCACTTGACGTCACCCCCAATTGGGCACTGCGTACACTGATTTGTCCGCACAATAAACTGACGTCCCTGAAAGGCTTGAGCCGGCTGTGTTATCTGGATTGTGAATACAACGAACTAACCTCCCTGGACCTCTCAGGATGCCATTTCCTCTATACGCTGTATTGTACCGGTAACCACTTTACGGTGCTGGATTTGTCTGACTGCAATGGGGCGAAGGATATTCGATGCGACAATATCCCGCCATTCCCCGATGCCAATTTCCAGGCTTATATGGTGAGTGTCTATGATTCGGACGGCGACGGATTCCTTTCCCTGGCCGATGCTTCCCGCATCGCTGCGCTGGAGGTGGTCACCGACGACATTGCTTCCCTTGCGGGATTGGAGCTTCTGATCAATCTACGCTATCTGCGCTGCGTCGGAACGCTGGGCCGCGGACAGGAAGACGGCTCGTATGGAAAGCTTACCGAGTTGAATCTCAAGGAGAACGATAAGCTTACAGACTTAATTTGCTCGTACAACCATATCCGGGAGTTGGATGTTTCCGACAAGCCGTTCCTTCGTGGGCTGGATTGCAGCCACAATGAACTGACAATCCTGGATGTCAGTCAGAATGCCCAGCTGAAGGAGATGGACTGCAGCCATAACAAATTGGCAGCCCTGGATGTCAGCCATAATACCGCCCTTCATACGGTCCTCTGCCAGGAAAACCAGCTGACGGCCTTGAATATCGCCAATATTCCGGAACTGTTCACCTTGAACGCCGCGTCGAACCGGCTGGCTTCCCTGGACCTCGCTGCCCATCGTTATATGATCTCATTGAATGTCAGCGACAATCAGTTCTCTTCTCTAGATGTAAGCCACAATGTTATCCTGGAGCATCTGCTTTGTTCCGACAACCAATTGACCCTTCTGGATGTCAGCAATAACCTTGAACTGTCCGAACTTAGATGCGAAGGCAATCCATCCCTGGCAGAAATCTGGCTGAAAACCGGGCAGACCATCGCCAACTTTTCCTACGACGCCGGCATCTCGACGATTTGCTTCAAATAAAAAAGCCCGGCCGAAGCCGGGCATGATTACCAGAGCGCTGGAGCGCTACTTGAAGATCAGCGGAACAAATTCGCTGAGGTAGATGCGCCAGTTGCGCCAGATGTGGCCGCCGTCGGTCTCCATGAAGGTGTACGGATACTTGTTCTCGTCGAGCTTCTTCATGAAATCACGGTTGGCCTGGATCAGGAAGTCGGTGCTGCCGCAGCCGATCCACAGAAGCTTCGGCTTCTTGGAGAAGTACGTGGCCAGCTTCTTGTCGAAATCCTGGTAGATCGGGCTGATGGAAGTGTCGCTCACGCCGATGGCAGCGGAGAACATGCCGGACCATCCGAAGAGATCAGGATAGTTGATCGTGTTGTACAGCGTGTGGAAACCGCCCATCGACAGACCGCAGATAGCGCGGGAATCCTTCTTGGCGATGGTGCGGTAGTGGCTGTCGATGAACTTCACGACCTCGGGGAACGAAGTCTCGAAGGTACCTTCCATGGTCTGGGGCAGCTGCATCGTCGGACGGGTGTAGTTCGTGGAGTTCTCCAGCGGAGCAGCTTCCTGCGAGATGTTGCCGTTGGTGAAGACCACGATCATCGGCTTGGCCTCGCCGCGGGCGATCAGGTTGTCGAGGATCTGCGTGGCACGACCCTGCGTCACCCATGCATCTTCGTCACCACCAATGCCGTGGAGCACGTAGAGCACCGGATACTTGGTCTTCGTGTTCTCCTCGTAGCCAGCCGGCGTGTAGACAGTCAGACGGCGGTCGAAACCGGCAGTCTTCGACGGATACCACACCTTCGACACGGTTCCGTGAGGAACGCGGTGGATCGCATACAGGTCGCTGCGCTCCCCTGCCTTCGGCACGAGCAGCACGCTGGTCAGCGAGGCGATGTCGCGGTTGACGAACACGTTGTTGTTGTCGATGACGGAGTTGCCGTCGACCGTGAACGTGTAGGTGTACATTTCAGGCGCCACGACGAACGGCGTGGTGTATTCCCATACGCCGCCCTGCTTCTCCACGAGGTCGGCGACACCGGGAGCGTCGTAGGTCATCTTGTTGCCGTTCATCTCGAACTCCAGTTTCTGGGTCGGGAGAAAATCGCCCGTAACCTGGACCTTCACGGCCTTGGGGGCGCGGTAGCGGAACGTTACCGTTCCGTCGGGGTTGATAACGGGAGACTCCACGTTGGGACCTCCCCAGAGGGCCTGCTGTGCAAAGGCCGAAACAGTCAGCATGAGTGCTGCGAAAATAACAGTGATTTTTTTCATTTTAGAGGCTATTTAAAACTCTCTCCAGCCTTCTGCAAGGCTTTCGGAAGACATTCCTGCCAGAAATTCCAGTAATGAATGCCGGCGCGGGCGATCCATTCGCAAGTCAGGCCCTGTTCCACCATATAGTCGGCCACGGACTCGGCATCGGCGTTGTTGACCGTCGTGTCCTCCGTCCCCACCTCGATGGTGAAACCCGGAAAGATCTTCTTGTCGGACTGGTCGTCGATGAGTGCCTTGAACGATTTGACGTCGGTCGCCGGACTCATGGCATACGCATATGTGAACTTGGCGGGATACTTCAGCGCGTGATACAGCGTGCCGTAGCCACCCATCGAGAGACCGGCGACAACGCGCTTGCCGTTGCACTTGTAGAGCTTCTCCACCTGCGGAATCAATTCTTCGTGAAGGTAGGTCTCATAGTCTCCCACATAGAAGGTGGTCAGCGCATCGGGCATCACGATGACCATCGGCGAACCGCCATTGGCCACATAGTCGCGGTAAATGCTTACCAGATTGCCCTTTTCCGCCCAGGCATTCTGGTCGTCTCCATAACCGTGAAGCAGATACAGAAAAGGAAGCGCATGCTGCGGCTCGACACCTTCCGGCAGCCACACAGTATATTTCATCTCCCGCTTCATCGCCGAGCTCCGAATCGTCTGATTCTTGAGCAGCAGCGCCGTCACTTCCGGCTCGGGATCCGGTTCCGGCACAGGGTCGCAGGCACTGAGCGCGAAAGCGCCCAGTGCCACGACCAGTGTAGTCAGCCAGCGTGTCTTCCTGAAGAAACGTACCATTACGGAATTTCGCAAACAAAGGTATAACCCGTTGAGCCTACGAACGTGTAAAGGCCATCCGCATACGATACGGTAACGGTCTCACCGGCATTGATATCGATACGGGCACCGTCCTTCATATAGAAGGAGCCGCCGGAAACGCCCCAGTCGGGGAAGTTGTAGCCGTTGCAGACCAGACCCGGCTCGGAAGCATACTCCTGGCAATCGTACGTTCCCGAAAGATCCGTTTCGCCGTCAGCCAGCAGGAGTTCGAAAACCGCGACGATGGCATCACCGTCAAACATCGTAACCGTATGCTTCATCACGGTGCTGCCTTCAGCCACAGGCGCGATGCCTTCCGTGGCAGGGAAAACAACCGGCTCGTCGCCGCCCGGGGTATAGTCAGGACCGGCAGCCGAGAAGGAGTAGCCGGTGGAGCCTTTGAATTCATAGGCGCCCTTGGCCAGTTTCTTCACTTCGAGGGTCTCACCGGCATTGATGTCCACGCGGACACCGTCCTTCATGTAGAAGGAGCCGCCGGAAATGCCCCAGTCAGGGAAGTTGTAGCCGTTGCAGACCAGACCCGGCTCGGAAGCGTATTCCTTGCACTCATACGTGCGGGCCAGTTCGTTGTCACCTTCTTCGAGCAGCAACTCGAACACGGCGATCAGGGCGTTGCCCTCCGTAATGTGGATGATGTGTTTCATCACGGTGCTGCCCTCGGCAAGCGGTTCGACAGATTCAGTATAATCGTAGTCGATCGACGGGCCCTGAGGGGTGAGCTCGGGAATCTCACCCGTGAAGGTAGCCCAGTTCGGATAGGTTTCCTCACTGCCCCAGGTGATGGTATATTTCGAACCTTTCTTCGTGACAGTGATAGGTTCTTTGTCGATGTGCGTGACAGTGGGCCATTCCCACCAGCAGGTACCCCAGTGCATGATGCCCATGCCCCATTCGCTGAGGTCGTACTCATAACCCGGTGCATACTGGAAAGGACCGACGTTGTCGTGGTCAGCGGCAGGCGTATAGACACCTTCAGCCAGGAAGCCGTCGGCGCTGTAGACATCGGCCGTCAAAGCGAATCCGTCGCCCTCAGGAGTACCCATCATATCAAGTCTCATATCGTCGGTACCCAGCTTGAAGGTCACCGTGTTGTTGGCGTTAGCCTGTGCGACCAGCAATTTTGTCAGCACCACCGGTTCCGGATCGGGTTCAAAGTGGAGATTGCCGGTCCAGGAGAGCTTGTAAGCCGCACCGCCCGCTACGAAGAGAATGGCTTTGATGCGGTAGGACTCACCTTCCTGCTGCGTCACGGTGATGGTACCGGTTTCGACCTGCGTACCGTTGACCGAAGTCTTGCCGAGAATGAAGTTACCTTTCTTGGCGGTGGCTTCCGGAGCCTCGGTATAGGCGTTGGAGGTCAGGCAATAGGAATCACCGATGAGCGTAGCGTCGAGCGTAACGGAGCCGCCCAGGTGGAGGTCGAAGAAGCGTTTTCCGTCGACTTTGTAGGCATCACAACTGACGATGGAGAAATCTTCCCCTACGGTTGGAGGCGTGAAGATGCCCTCGAGCGGATCGAGCACCGACGTCTGGCAGGAGGCCAGGCCCAGGAGCATCATAGCGAAAAGGAATATTTTCTTTTTCATGATAATCTCAGTTTTTGACGATTAATAGCCCGTATTCTGATCAATATTGGGATTCAGGCGTTTCTCGGTAGCAGGATAAGGAAGCCTCTCGTGCTTGCCAGGCTTGAAACCATAGGTAGGATTGCCGCAAGGGACGTACTTGACTTGTCCGTTGACCTGCAGCTCAGGATATGTCTCGCCGTTTTTGGCCATCTTGGAACCTTCGCCCCAACGGAGCAGGTCCTGGAAGCGGGTGCCTTCGCCGAAGAGTTCGAGACGTTTCTCGAGCTTGATGTCGTCGAGCGTCACACCGTTCTTGGCGGGAAGCTGGGCGCGGGCACGGACCATATTGACATATTCGGCAGCCTTGCCGGCGTTGCCGGCGGCCAGATGAGCCTCGGCGCCGCAGAGGAGCACTTCGGCGTAACGCATCCAGATGGTGTTGGCCATATAGACGAAGTCGTTGCCCATGCCGCGCTCCTCAGCCAGGATGCGGAGTTTCCACATGAAGTAGCCTTCACCGATCACAGGGCTCTTGAGCGTGATGCCCAGTTCGCTGTTAAGCTGGTCCAGGGTCTTGATGGAGTTGTTCAGACGATAGCCGTTCACACCTTCGGCCTTCACGAAATCATCGTACAGGCTCTTGGTCGGGACGCGGAAGCCCCAGCCGGTGTTCATCATCGGCGTATCGGAGGGCCAGTTCATCTTGTCCATACGCCAGTTGGTCATCAGGGCGTACAACGAGAAGTTCTGGAAGGAGTCGTTGTCGTCGTGGATGCGGTTGCTCTCGAAGAGGATCTCGCTGTTGTGCTTGTGGGAAGCACGGTGGATCTGGCTGAAGTCATCCAGCAGCGCGTACTTGCCCGAATTCACCACGGCGTCGAACTGAGCGGCGGCTTCGGCATTCTTGCCCTGCCACAGATAGACCTTGCCGAGGAGCGCCTGGGCGAACTGCTTGGTGACACGCCAGGTATCGGTGTCTCCGACGCCGTTCTTCTCAGCCAGCGCGCCGGATGCGATGGCCTCGGTGAGGTCCTTTTCCATCAGGCCCCAGAGTTCCTCGTCGGAACCGTTGTACACGTTGTACTCGGACGGAGCCAGTTCGTGGTCCACCACCGGCGGATTGCCCCACATCGTCTTGAGGTCGAAGTAGGCGAAGGCACGGAAGACCTTGGCCTCGGCGCGGGCCTGGCGGGCCACAGCGCCCTTCTCCTCATCGACGTGACCCAGGATGACGTTGGCCTTGTAGATCAGGGTGTAGTACGTCGTGAACATGCTCTGGATGTAATCTTCTTCTGCGTCGAAGGTGAATTCATTCAGGTGTTCCAGGTTGTTGTTGTCACCCCGCATTGAACCGCCTGCCCAGAAATCATCGGTCAGCATCGCCTTGCAGAGTTTCACGTTGTATTCCCAGCCGCGGACCTCCAGATACATCGCCACGGTGGCCGACGTAATCTGGTCATCCGTCTGGTAATAGGTATTATAGTCCAGCACGCCGTGCTGCGGGATGTCCAGCAGATTGGAGCAGGAGGTCAGGCAGAGGGTGCAGATCGCTGCGACAGCAGTCAAAAGTATATTTTTCGTTTTCATAAGGCTGTCAGAATTAGAAAGTGATGTTTACACCGAAGACGACCTTCTTGGCGGTCGGATAACTGCCCTTGTCGACACCGAGTCCGCTTCCGGTACCCGTGATCTCAGGATCGAAGCCCGGATATTTGGAGAAGGTGAAGAAATCGTCGAGGGAACCGTAGATACGCAGATTGTCCACGAAGAATTTCTTGGTCAAACGCTGCGGGAGGGTGTAACCCAGCTGGATCTGTTTGATCTTGGCATAGCTGCCGTCAAACACGACACCGTCGGAGGTCAGGAACTGCTGCCAGTTCGAGGCGTTGGCCGCCGGCATCGTACCGTTGGTATGGGTCGGAGTCCAGCGGTCTTCCGTGAGGAAGCTCAAGCGGTTGGACGGATAGTCGACCACGGTGAGACAGTTGTAGATCTTGCTGCCGGCCGCACCGGTCAGGAAGACCACGGCGTCGATGCCCTTCCAGGCAGCCGTGAGCGTGACACCGAAGTTGACTTTCGGGATACCGGAACCCAGGTCCATCTTGTCGGCCTGCGTCACGTCGCCGCTGCCGTCGAGATCCTCGAACATCGCGTCGCCCGTGGCCGGGTCAATGCCGATGAAATGATAGCCATAGAAATGCCAGGCGGGATAGCCTTTCTCGAAGCGGGTAATCGTACCATAGTTGCGGACACCCACGCCATCGATACCGTCAGAGAGCGTCTCGTGTATGTAGGTCACCCGGTTCTTGAGGGTCGACAGGTTTCCGCTGACACTGTAGTGGAAGTCGCCGATCTGGTCGCGCCACTTGAGCTCAAACTCGAAACCGGTGTTGAGCACGTTGCCGGCATTCACCGGAGAAGCGGTGACGCCCACCACGGTGGACGGCGTGATACCCGTCACAATGAGGTCCTTGGTCATCTTGCGGAACCAGTCGACGCTGAAGGTCAAGCGGTCACGCAGGAAGCGCATGTCGACGCCGAAGTCGAGCTGCTCAGAGGTCTCCCACTTGAGCTCGTCGTTGCCGGAAGAAGAAGGCGCATAGCCGATGAGGTAGATCGGCGAAACGCTGCTGATCGGATAATTGCCCGTCGAAGCGATCACGTTGGCGTAGCGGTAGCCGTAAAGGCCGGCGAGGGAACCGTTCTGGCCCCAGGAACCGCGCAGTTTCAAGTAATTGACAACCCGCTTGGCATTCGCGAAGAAATCTTCTTCGGAGATCGTCCAGCTGGCGGATACGGAGGGGAAATAACCCCAGCGCATCGGCTTCGGCAGGATCGAAAGGTCGGCCGCATCCGCACGGAAAGAAGCCTGTACATTGTACTTGCCCATATAGTTCCAACCGGCACGCGCGAAGTAGGAAAGTTTGCGGGAGATGCCGGGCTCGGCGCCGGACACCGAAGGAACTGCATTCGCGGAATGATAGGCGAAATAGTAGAAGAGCGGATCCTTCTGCTTCACACCAAGGTCATCGTCGCTGCCGCGGTACGAACCGCTCACATTATAGCTGCGGCTGTTGGAATAAGAGGTACCGACCATCAGGTTGACGTTGTGACGTCCGAAGTTCTGGTTCCAGTTGGCGAAGTTCTCCCACTGGTAGTAGATGGAGTTGTTGCTGGAGCCCGAGAGGCCGATGTAATTCTGATAGGCGTTCTGGTTCACGTAGTAATCCAGGGAATAGCCGTAGCTGTCGGAAGCCGAGAAGCGGTAGCCGACACGGGAGGTAATGGTCAGGTGCTTCCAGGGCGTGAAGTTAACCGCCGTGGAACCGTTGATATTGAAGCCCTGCGAGGTGCTGTAGTCACGGTCACGCATAATGCGCGGGTTGACGTTCTCGGAAGGGTTGAAGAAGGAGATGCCATAGTAGTTGCCCTTCTCGTCCTGCATCAAGGTGCGGCCCTGGGCCAGATAATCCTTCATGAAGTCGGGCATGTTTTCAGCCGTGTAGGTCGTCGGGGTGAGCGGGTCGAGCTGGAGGGCGGACAGCACCGCGGAACCATAGTCGGAACCTTCGGAAACGCTGCGGGCCGTGTAGTATTCCACCTGATTGTTGGTCTGGACTTCCAGCCAGGGCTTGAACTTCCAGGAACCGTTGACCATCGAAGTGATGCGCCTGTATACGTCGGCATCACCGGCGAACATACCGTTGTTGTTGAGGTAAGCTGCGGAAATATAGAGATTGCCCCGATCGTTACCGGCCGAGAACGACAGGTTGTGGTGGTGCATCAGGGAGTTCTCATAGGAGTATGCGAGCCAGTCGGTGTTGGTCACGAAGTCCCAGTTGGCGTAGAAGTCCTGCATGCTGTAACGGCCGTTCTCAATGAAGTACTGCATGTACTGCTCGGAGTTCATCACCTTCGGGATGTGGTTGAGGCTCTGGGAGGTCAGCTGGTAGGAATAGCTGATCTTGCCGTCGCCCTGGCCCTTGCGGGTGGTGATCATGATGACGCCGTTACCGGCTTCCGCACCGTAGATGGCGGCGGAAGCACCATCCTTCAGCACCTCCATGGACTCAATGTCGTTCGGGTCGATGCCGGCGATGGAATTGGTACGGCGGCCGTCCACCACGTACAACGGATTGGACGAACCGTTGGAAGAAATACCACGCACCTGGACGCTCGGCGCTGCACCCGGACGGGCGGATGCCGAGAACACCTGGACGCCGGCCGTCTTGCCCTGCAGGGCCTGTTCCGGCGTAGCGATCGTACGGTTGGCGATGTCTTCCTGTTTCACCTGCGAGATGGCGCCGGTGACGTCGGATTTTTTCTGGACGCCGTAGCCCACGACGACCGTCTCGTTGAGCATCTCCGTGTCGGGGACCAACTTGACGTTGAGGGTCATGGTCTTCTCAGCCACGAAGGTCTGTGCTTTGAAGCCGATGTAGGAAAACTCGACGACAGTACCGGCGGGAACGGTAATCGAATAGTTACCGTCCAGGTCGGTGGCCACGCCGTTCGTGGTTCCCTGCTGGATGACACCCACACCCATGAGCGGTTCGTCGAAGTCGTCGACCACCGTTCCGGAGAGCGTCACCAGGGACTGCGCGGAGAGCGACCATCCGAGGAGGAGGGCCACTGAGGCAAGCGCAAGCCTTTTGAAAAGTGATTTTCTCATAAAAAGGTTTTTTAGGTTATTTGATAGTAGATTCGATATCGAGGGTCATGCGGGCGGGATACGGCTCCCAGACCGGGAGGCCGTCGGCCGAGGGTACGCCCGTCTTGGCGAAATTGGTCCAGGCCCGGCTGATGCGGTGGCCCAGTTCTGCCGCCCCGGCCCCGCCGCCGGTCATGGTGCGGTGCAGGACGACATTGTCGAACACGAAGGGGATCTCCATGCAGTGCGTGCTGCCGAGCGCGCCGTCCAGCACGGGCGATTCCCAGGTGAATTGATAGAAATAAACCGGTGCGCAGCCCGCGGCGGAACGGTCGGCGGCCTGCTGCTTGGCAAGCGGCTGGAAGATCGGATCCTCGCGGTCGCGCGTGAATTCATGATAGGTGGTGCCGATGATCACCGGGATGTCTTTCGAGAGCGCCAGGGCCTCCGCGGAAGCGGGCTGGGCGGGAATGATCTCGCCGTCAACGACCGGAACCTGGCCGAAGAGGATGGCATTCAGAATGTTCTCGGGAAAAGCACCGTCTTTCTGCGCTTCTTCGCGGACAGCCGCGATCGCAGCATTGTAGGCAGCCAGCAACTGCTCGTAGGGCACCGTCTCGATTTCGCCGATGCGGGAAGGATTCAGTTTCAGGGCCTCGACGGTCTTCGTGCCGACGCGGCGGGAATACTTCGGCTGCATGAGCTGCGTGATGGAGCCGCTCTGCACGATGGCTTTGTTGAACAGGCCCCTGGCGGAAGGCATGGCCATCAGCGTGGAGACCTTGCCGCCACCGCCCGACTGACCGAAGATGGTCACGTTCGCCGGATCGCCGCCGAACTGGGCGATGTTGTCGCGCACCCACTCCAGCGCCTTGACCAGGTCCATCATGCCGAGATTGCCGCTGTGGGCATACCGGGCACCGTAGGCCGACAGGTCGAGAAAACCGAGTGCATTGAGACGGTGGTTGAGCGAGACGACCACCACACCATGGTCACGGGCAAGGTTGGTGCCGTCGTATCCGATCTGCTCCTGGCCGCTGCCGGCACGGAATCCGCCGCCATGCAGCCAGACCATCACCGGACGCTTGCCGCCGTCCTTGATGCCTGCAGTCCAGACATTGACGCGAAGGCAGTCCTCATCCGGGAAACCGTCGTCCCAGTGCATGGCGAAAGCCTGGTTGTCATCATACCAGCCCATGCGCTTGTCCTGCGGACAGGTCGGACCGTAGGCCCGGCTGGCGCGGACTTCTGTCCAGGGATCGGGATCCTCGGCCGGCATGAAGCGCGCTGCCTTGGCGTAGGGAATGCCTTTGTAGATGAATACGCCGTCATCGATATAGCCGGCCACCGGGCCGGAAACGGTCTGGACGGTCGTTGCTTTGGCCGAGGTCTCCAGAGGAGCGGCTGCGGCCGTTTCTGACGGCTGGCCGGAAGGGCGAGCGCAAGCCGCGGTCAACAGGACCGCAGCCGTCAGCGAAACTACAGGAAGTATTTTCATAGTACAACCAAAATTCTTAATGCAAATTTCGCTAAAGCGATCCGCAAAATCTTTCTCCGGGTTACAACTTCTTATCTATACGTCCGCTTTTGACGAAAATCTTTGTTCAAAAATCTTCCTATTTGTTAAAAAAACTTCCCCTTTTCTTGATTTCTGCTTATATTTGAGATATGAAACGTTTTTTGACCATCCTGGCGCTGCTTGCCTGCCTCCATGCCTGCCACAGCGGGCGGAACGGCCAGCCGCTCCCCCATACCGGCGACGGACCCGTGCTGTCCGACGCCATCTCCAACCAGAAGGTGAACGCGTTTGCAGAGGACGGCAACGGACACATCTGGATCGCCACCTCCCGCGGCCTCAATAAATACAACATCCACGAGTATCACCAGTATTTCTGCACCGAAGACGAACTGGGTCTCCCGGACAACCAGATCAACGACGTGCACTGCGGTCGCGACGGGCGCCTGTGGGTGGCCACGGTCAACGGTGCCGCTTTCCGCACCGCGACGGGCGAATTCCAGCGCATTCCCTACGAAGGAAACTTCGGCAATTTCCGGACAATCCTCGAGAGTCCCGAAGGAAAGATCCTGATGAGCAATGCGAATTCCCTTTTCGCCTACGACCCCGAGACCGCATCCCTCAGGACCGTCATCGCCGACTACAACGCCTTCGGCCTCCCGGCGGAAACCTGGGTGGGCGACCGCCTCTATTCCGTGTATGGCAGGACACAGCTCAAATCGTATAACAGCCACGACTTCTCCCTCATCGAGACGATTCCCCTCCCCTTCAACGCCTATCATATCTGCCACGCCGGAAACGGGGAAATCTGGCTTTCGGGCGTCGGCAAGCTCCTTATTTTCGACACGCGTTCCGGCAGCTGGAAACCTCTGCCGGAATCCATACGCCGCGACGCGCGCATCATGGGCGGCGACGTCGACATTCTTTATTCCGTCGACGACAACACCCTGTTGCTCAATGTCATCGGCCAAGGTATGTTCTGCTGGCAGCGCAGCATCGACCGCGTCCTGTCCCAGGACGATCCGGGATTTCCCTATGAAATCCCCTCGGCAGAAATCCGCAGCATTTTCAAAGACAGCCGGGGCAACCTCTGGTTCGGCACTGTAGACCAGGGCTATACCACCAGCTACCACTACCGCGACGGCTTCAACAACAACAAGCACCTGACCGCAGCCTTTGACCGCAAGACCGTCGTTTCCCTTTGCCGCGACAACGCCGACCGGCTCTGGATTGCCACGATGAGCGACGGGCTATGGGTGCGCGAGCCAGGAACGGAACAGCTCCGGCGGGTGAACGTTTCGCACCTGGTCTCCGACGCGCACATCGGTTATCTGCGCTGCGGCAAAGTCTTCTGTGACGCGGAAGGTGACCTCTGGCTGCTGTTCAGCGACAAATACTGCGTCGTGCGCAGCCGTTACGTACAGGGAAGACTTGAACTCGTGGACAGTTTCTTCTTCACACATCCCGCTGCGATTGCGCAGGACGACCTGGGCCGCATCTGGGTCGGCGGCGGTTCCATGGAGCTGGTCCGCTATGACAAGGCGTCCCGGAGCGTCGTGAACGTCCCCTACACCGACCAATCCGACTGGGCGTATGTCTCCGAGCTGATGCTCGCCGAACCGGGCCGCATGCTCGTGGCGGCCAACGGCACCAAAGTGCTGCAGCTCAACACCAACACGGGACTTGTGTCGCCCGTCACGCTGTCGGAAGAAGAATCGAAGGCATGCATCCGGCGCTCCGTCCTCATCCCTAACGTCCTGTTCCGCGACGGCGGCGGCGACATCTGGGTCGGCACCATCGCCAACGGGCTCCTGCGGCACGACTACCAGCGCAATGTTACGGAACCCGTTCCCGGCGCTCCCTGCAGCGACATCTGCGCCATTCAGGAAGACCGGCAAGGAAACATCTGGGTCTCAACCATGTACGGCCTCGGCAAATACGACCGCACCGTCAACGAATTTGTCAACTACTATGCGGCCGACGGCATCGGCGGCAACCAGTTCTCCGACCGGGCCGCCTGCATGCTCGGCGACGGCACCCTCATCTTCGGCGGCACCCATGGCTTGACCGTCTTCAATCCCATCGATGTGTCGCAGCGCCGCACCGTACCGCTGGTGTTCGAAGACCTCAAAATCCACAACCAGCTGGTCGAGCCCGGCCCCGACGCACCCATCAGCCGGGAACTCAGCTCGAAACCCGACATCACCCTGCGCCCCGACCAGAACGGCTTCAGCATCTCGTTCGCCGCGCTGGACTACAGCGAGCACGAACGTTCCCACTACTTCTATATGATGGACGGCTTCGACCGCTACTGGATCGACGCAGGCAACAACTACGAAGCTTATTACGCGAACCTCCCGGCCGGAAAATACACGTTCAGGGTCCGCATCACCAACAACAACCGGAGCATCGTCGAGACGGAAGAATCCCTGCCGCTGCAGATTCTTCCTCCGTGGTACCGTTCCTGGTGGGGCCGCATCATCCTGTGGCTGCTGACCCTGGTCTTGCTCTTCTGCGTCTGGCTGTTGTATCGCCGCATCCACCGCCAGCAGGTGGAACAGGCCCGCCATATCCGGGAAGAACGGGAGCAGCGCGAAAAAGCCCAGCAGGAAAAGGAGCAGGAGCAGCGCCTCAACAAGATCCAGATGAACTACTTCTCCAATGTGGCCCACGAATTCCGTACACCCTTGACCATGATCGCCGGGCCTGTCTCGGAACTGGTTGAATCAGAAGGTGTAACGGGTCGCGACCGCAAACTGGTGGGCATCATCCAGCGCAATGCGAACTGGATGCTGTCGCTAGTGGGCCAGCTGCTCGACTTCAACCGCATCGGCAACAACAAGCTGCAGCTGAAAGTGGCCAAGACCGACGTCGTGGCACCACTGCAGAACACCGTGGAACTCTTCCGCTTCAACGCTCACGCGAAGAACATCGAACTCACCGCCCAGGGCCTGGAAGAGCCGCTCGTCATGTGGGCCGACGTCGACAAGGTGCAGAAGATCACGATGAACCTGCTCTCCAATGCCATGAAATACACGCCGTCCGGCGGCAAGGTGACCCTTTCCTTCGACGTGCTTCCGCGCGAGGAACTGACGGCCCTCTTCCCCCTGACGGAAAAAGATACGGACCACCAGTACGCCTGCATCGCCGTCGCCGACTCCGGCAACGGCATCGACGAACAGGAATTGGAGAAAATCTTCGAGCGCTTCTACCGTTCTTCCGAGAAGAGCGGCACGCAGGGTTCCGGCATCGGGCTCTACTATGCCCGGGCGCTGACGTCGCTGCACCACGGCTATCTCAAGGCCTGGAACCGGCCGGAAGGCGGCTCCGTGTTCCGTTTCATCTTGCCTGTCAGCGGCTCTTCCTACACGGAGGACGAGCGCACCGAGCGGGAGCCGGAGATCATCTCCATCCCCGCCGTGTCCGATACGGCCGCTGCGCCGGAGGAGGAAAACGGCCAGCAACGGCTCATCGCCGTCGTGGACGACGATGTCGACGTGGCCAACTACGTAAAGGTCCTGCTGCAGCCCAATTACCGGGTCAACGTCTATTTCGACGCGGATTCAGCCCTCGCGGGCATGGCTACGGAGACGCCCGACCTGGTCATCAGCGACGTGGTGATGCCGGGCAAGAGCGGCTACGAACTCTGCGAAGCCATCAAGGGCGACTTGCAGCTGAGCCACATCCCGGTCATTCTGGTCACGGCCAAGGTGGCGGTCGAAAACCAGGTCCAGGGCCTGGCCAAGGGCGCTGACGCCTACGTCACCAAGCCCTTCCAGCCCGCCTACCTCCTGGCGCTGGTCAAGTCGCTGATGAGCAACCGCGACAAGATGCGCTCCCAGCTGGGTTCTGCCACCTCCACCGACGAAATCGAGCCGGAAGCCCTCTCCCCGCGCGACGCCGCTTTCATGAAGCAGCTCTACGACTTGATGGAGAAAGAATTGGACAACACCGACCTCGACATCACGCGCATCACGGAGATGATGCACATCTCCCGCACGAAATTCTACTACAAGGTCAAAGGCCTCACGGGCGAAAATCCGTCGGTCTTCTTCAAGCGCTACAAGTTGAACCGTGCCGCCGACCTCCTCAAGGAAGGCAAGTACAACATGTCGGAGATCGCCTACATGACCGGCTTCAACACCCTCTCCCACTTCTCGACCTCCTTCAAGAAGCAGTTCGGCGTCCCGCCGTCGGAATACGTCGGATAGAACAGCCTCTCCGACTCCGCTATTGCGCAAGGTGCTTCCTGCGCAGGGGTGACAGCGTTGCTCCTCAAGGCTCGCGGCAGGCGCGACCTGCGCGTCCGTCCCTTGACGGCGAACTTCTCCCTTTTAGCTGTCGCTACGCTCCGCTAACGGTCGAAGAACCTGCGCCGTCACGAGACGGGACTCCCGCTTGGCCGCGTATTTCCTGCCGCTCGCAAATCGTCGCCCCGCTGTCACCCCTGCTGCTATTCGCACCTCTGCACTAAGCGCGGGTGGCGTAGATGATATGAAACCGTATCCGAAAATCCCGGATTTAATGTTTGTCGAAATTCAGGTAGACGCAGTTGACTCCGCTGGCATAGCGGTAGTTGACATCCCGGCAGAAGCCTTCCACGATGCGGAGGCTCAGTGAATCCGGCGTATGCTGCCCATATCCGCGCAGGGGATTGAAAGCCTTTCCCGCCGCCTTGACCAGGATCGTGAAACGATGGTCGCCGTCCACAATCCCCACATCGAAACTGCCCTTGAGTCCGCAGGACTGCCCCATCTCCAGCTGGTGCAGCATCATCTCTTCCACACAATGCGTGATGGCCGTATTCTCATGCTGGGGAAGCCCCAACGCCTCAAGTCTTTTGCAAAGAAGAAGAAACTGCCGCGAAACGCTTCCATTGGAATAGGCCACGCTCACGGTAAAAGAATGACGCGTGTCGCCTACAGGGATAAGCCAGACCGGATGCAACTTCCCTTCCCTTCTTGAAAGAATGGCAGAAGTCGCCAGTCCCCCCAGCATGGGGAGCAGCATTCCCAGCGGCAGCGCCACCCACAGATTCCAGCGGGAAAAGGCCAGCGCAAGCGGCAGGATACAGATGACGATGCCTGCCTGCAGCAAAGCGGCCAGACGCCCCCGCTTCACCAGCAGAAAAGCGTTGGCCTGCGTCATCAGCACCGTAGCAGGAAGAAAGACGCCACTAAAAATGCGAAGCGGTGCGGCAGAGAGCTTTGCAAGCGCCTCATCGGCCCCGAAGAGCGAAGCCACCCCGGCAGGGAAAGCCAGCAGCAAAACGGATGCGCCAAGTGCCAGGCCCAGCGAGAGCCTCAGAATCAGAGAGATGAGCCGGCCCACACCATCCCAGTCCTCCTCCCCGGACAGAATGCCGCCCAGCCCCGTTATGGTACCGCCCGTCGCGGTGAGCACCAGCATACAGATCATCAGCAACTGCATACAGATGCTCAGGGTGAACATCCCGTCCGCCCCCAGCGTTCGCAGCACCAGGGTATTGAGCCCCAGATTAAGGATGATCATAGAAACGCCCGTCATGGCGGCGGGAGTGCCGCGCGACAGGATTTCCCGGAAATAGCCGCGGATCCGGGCCCATTCAGGCCAGGACAGACGATAAGGACGGGGCTCCCGCAACAGATACGGAACCATCACCAGAAAACCCAGAATGGCCGCGGCGGAAGTGCCAGCAGCCGCTCCCCGGATTCCCATCTCCAGTACACGTACAAAAAGAATATCCAGGGCCAGGTTCAACACCCCGAAGATTCCCACGAACCAGGCCACCAGCCGGGGGCGGCCGCTGATCTGGACGAACTGGCTGCCAGCGCAGGCAAAAAGGCCGAAGAAACTTCCCACAAAAGCAAAAGGAAGATACGCCTGCAGCATGGGCTGCAAACGCGCGTCACGGGTTATGAAAAGGGATACAGGCTCCGCAAAAACAGCCAGCAGCGCCGTAAAGATTCCGCTGATGACCAGGGCCGATGCCAATCCCACCGTGAGGATCCGGTTCACGCGCCTGTAATCCTGGTTTCCGAAAGCCGGCGCTATCAAGAGCGTCGTTCCCATCAGGAGGATGGTGCCCGGCAGCATCAGGATATTCACAAGCGGAAGGGCCAGGATGATGACCGACACAGCATCGGCTCCGATGAACCGACCTGCCACCATGCTGTCTATCGTGCTGTTGAGCTGGATGATAATGCCGGCAAAAACAGCCGCCGCCAAGTAATGCCTCAGCGTATGGCGAATGATGTGAGAATTCCGGACCGGCAGCAACGGGCGTGCGATTTTTGGTTTACGAAGGTACGAAGAATCCGGTAAAGAACAAAACCGGCAACGGCCAGCAAACAAGTCCGGCCAGGAAATGACGAAGATTTCCTGGCCGGGCAGAATATAGATGCCGGGATGGGCCCGGGATTATTTCACAGCGATCTCCTTGACGGGTTCGGCGGGAAGAAGAACACGGTTGACCGGCCAGGACTGCGGCTTGGCCAGCTTGAAGGACATCGAGCAACGGATGTCGGCGGCGGAGGCGCCGAAGTGCGCGGTGTAGCTGCCGGCAGCGGTCTCCCAGGCGGAGCTGTTTTCGTTGAACGAAGCCAGCGTGTACGGATCGATGGTGATGGTTACGATCTCGGACGCACCGGGTTTGAGGTTCTTGGTCTTGGCGAAGCCCTTCAGTTCGTAAACCGGTTTGACGAGGCCGCCGTCAGGGGCCGTCACATAGAGCTCGACGATTTCCTTGCCGGCGACGGAGCCGGTGTTGGTCACGGTGACGGTGGCCGTCACGGTGCCGTTCTTCTCAACTTTGACGACCGGCTTGCTGTAAGCGAAGGTCGTGTAGCTCAGGCCATAGCCGAAAGGATAGGACACAGCCTTGCCCGCCGTCTGGAAGTAGCGGTAGCCAACCCAGATGCCCTCGGCATAGTCGGTGTAGGTCACGTCCTTGACCGGACGACGGCTCACGTTGCCGCCCATCAGGGCTGCCAGGTCGATGCTGTTGCCGCCGCGGTAGTTGTGCGGGAAATTGAAGGACGAAGGGATGTCGAAGTAGTTGACCGGGAAGGTCATCGGGAGCTTGCCGGAAGGATTGGATGCACCGCAAAGCACGTCGGCCACGGCCAGACCGCCTTCCTGACCCGGCGTCCAGGCCAGCAGCACGGCGTCGGGAATGTGCTTCCAGGAAGCGGTCTCGATGACACCGCCTATATTCAGCACGACCACCAGTTTCTTGCCGGCTGCATGGTAGACGTCAGCCAGCGTCTGCATCAGTTCGCGCTCCTGTCCCGTCAGGGTCCAGTCGCCGTCGGCGGCCTTTCGGTCGTCGCCCTCACCGGCGTTGCGGGAGATGGTCAGCACAGCGATATCGGTCGCCGGCAGTTTCTTCTCAATGAAGCCGCGGGAGATGGCCATTTCGGGAACCACCGGGTCGCCCAGCAGGATGCCCAGGCCATTGCCGGCGGCATTGTTGCGGAGCTGCGTCTTGGTGAAAGCGATATACTGTTCGTACCAGGTCTGGATGTCGGCGTCCACCTCGAGGCCATTGGCCTTGAAGCCCTCGGCGACATTGCGGACATAGGCCTTGTTCACGTTGCCGGAGCCCGTGCCGCCGGCGATGAAGTCGTAGGAGCCCGTACCGTAGAGGGCCACCTTCTTCACACCGTTGAACGGAAGCACGCCGTTGTTCTCCAGGAGGACCAGGCCTTCGGCCGTTGCCTTGTGAACCAGGTCAGCGTGGGCTTTCAGGTCGGGTTTATTGGAGAACTTGTAGCCCTGGAAACGCGGGGTGCGGACGATATACTGGAGCATGCGGCGCACGTTCGCGTCGAGTTGTTCCTGCGAGATACGGCCGTCTTTCACACCGGCGATGATGCGCTCAATCTCGTTTTCCATACCGGGTTCCATCAGGTCGTTGCCGGCATTGACGGCAGCCACGGTGCCTTCTTTGTTGCCCCAGTCGGTCATCACGATGCCGTTGAAGCCCCACTCGTCGCGAAGGATGGTGGTGAGCAGGTCGCGGCTCTGCTGGGTGAAGGCGCCGTTGAGGCGGTTGTACGAAGACATCACCGTCCAGGGATCGGATTCACGGACAGCAATCTCGAAGCCCTTCAGGTAGAGCTCGCGGAGGGCGCGGGGATTGATGCGGGAGTCATTCTGCTGACGGTTGACTTCCTGGCTGTTGGCGGCGTAGTGCTTGATGCTCACGCCGACGCCGTTGCGCTGGACGCCACGGACATAGGCGGCGGACATCTTGCCGGAGAGGAGCGGATCCTCGGAGAAATATTCGAAGTTGCGGCCGCAAAGCGGGTTGCGGTGCAGGTTCTGGCCCGGAGCGAGGAGCACGTCGACACCATACTCCTTCACCTCATTGCCCATGGCATTGGTCAGTTCCTCCACCAGGGCGGTATTCCAGGTCGATGCAAGCACGGTACCCACCGGGAAGCCGGTGCAGTAGAAAGTCTTGTCGGTACCCTGGCGGGTCGGATTGATGCGGAGACCGGCAGGGCCGTCGGCCAGAACGGTCACGGGGATGCCGAGGCGCTCGACCGGGCGGGTCGTGCCGGCGGCACCGGAAACGAGGGTCTCGCTGGAGGCCGTCATGGAGCCGGCCGTCATGGAGCCCCAGCCACCGCCGACGAGCAGCGTGGCTTTCTCTTCCAGCGTCATCGCTTTCAGTACATCTTCAATGTTGTCGGCGCGCAGCTTCGGCTGGGCGGACAGGGAGAGCGTGCAAAGCACAGTCATCAGTAACAAAAAGATTTTTTTCATATAAGAATACATGTTGGATTTTCCTTTTTCCACTATACAAATTTACGGATATAAAAAAAGAATCCAAACCCCGCTCCCGAATTTGAACAATGCGAGATAAAAATTGAACATGCGGCAAAAAGAGCAGCCGTTTTTTCTGCCGCCCCTCCCCTTTCGCACCGAAAAACAACAATAATTCCAGCATTTTCATGATTTGTAGATGAATATTCTTATTTTTTGTAGAATCTTGTCCGAAAAATCCATTCTCCCTAATTTTGCAACCAAAATCATTACGAAAATGGACTTCAGCAGACTCCACTTTGAAACGCGCCAGCTCCATGTCGGGCAGGAAAATGCGGACCCCGTGACGGACGCCCGCGCTGTACCTTTGTATCTCACCACTGCCTATCTGTTCCCCAATGCGGAGGAGGCCGCGGCCCGCTTCGACCTGAGCAAAGAGGGCAACATCTACAGCCGTATCACCAACCCCACGCAGACTGTTTTCGAGCAGCGGATCGCCGCGCTGGAAGGCGGCGTAGGCGCCCTCGCCGTCGCCACGGGGGCCGCCGCCGTTTCCTACGCCATCCTGAACCTGGCCGGAGCCGGCGACCACATCGTGGCGGCCCAGACCATCTACGGCGGCACTTTCGACCTGCTGGAGCACACGCTCGTCCCCTACGGCATCACGACGACCTTCGTAGACCCAGCTGACCTGGACAATTTCGAAAAGGCCATCCGGCCGGAAACCAAGGCCCTCTATATCGAAACGCTGGGCAATCCGAACAGCAACCTCATCGACATCGACGCTGTGGCGGCCATTGCGCACCGGCACCAGCTTCCGCTCGTAGTAGACAACACGTTCGGCACACCCTACCTGATCCGTCCCATCGAACATGGCGCCGACATCGTGGTCCACTCCGCCACCAAATTCATCTGCGGCCACGGCACGGCCCTGGGCGGAGTCATCGTGGACGGCGGAAAGTTCGACTGGCGCGCTTCGGGCAAGTTCCCGCAGTTCACCGAGCCGGAAAGCGGCTACTACGGCGTGGTCTTCGCCGATCTGGCCGGTCCGGCCGCCTTCGTCACCCGCGCCCGCTGCGTGCTGCTGCGCGACACGGGCGCCAGCATCAGTCCCATTACGGCCTTCATTCTGCTGCAAGGACTGGAAACGCTGTCGCTGCGGGTGGAGCGGCAGGTGGCCAATGCGCTGACCATCGTGGACTTTCTGGCCCATCATCCGAAAGTGGCGAAGGTCAACCATCCGGTGCTGCCCGGCCATCCGGACCATGCCACGTACGAGCGCTATTTCCCGCAGGGCGCCGGCTCCATCTTCACCTTTGAGATCAAAGGCGGAAAGGCAGAAGCTTTCCGGTTCATCAACAGCCTGCAGATCTTTTCGCTGCTGGCCAACGTCGCCGACGTCAAGTCGCTGGTCATCCACCCTTCGACAACCACGCATTCGCAGCTGACGGCCGAAGAAAAAGCCAGACAGGGCATCCACGACAGCACCATCCGCCTCTCCATCGGCACCGAGCACATCGACGACCTCCTCGCCGATCTGTCGCAGGCACTCGAAAGAATATAACAATGCCGTATATACATAAGCTAAAAAGGCATATTATAACTATTTTTGCGACGTGAATCTGAACGATGATATCCGGAAGGCGATGCAGGAACGGATCCTGCTGCTCGACGGCGCCATGGGCACCCAGCTCCAGCGCCAGGGCCTGAGCGGCAACTTCGACCACCTCAACCTCACGGCCCCCGATACCGTCGCCGCCGTCCACCGCGCCTACATCGAGGCCGGTGCCGATATCATCGAAACCAACACCTTCAGCAGCAACCGTATCTCCCAGCAGGAATACGGCCTTTCCGAAGAAGCCGCCGCTCTCGCGCGCGCCGGTGCCCGTATCGCACGCGCCGAGGCCGACCGAGCCGGCCGGAAGGTCTGGGTCGCCGGCAGTATCGGTCCTACGTCCAAGTCGCTGACCCTGGCCACCGACCTGGCCGACGGCAGCACCCGCGCCTTCTCGTTCGATGACCTGGCCGCCATCTACCAGGAACAGGTCGAAGCCCTCATCGTGGGCGGTGTCGACTTGCTGCTCATCGAGACCTGCTTCGACGCGCTCAACGCCAAGGCAGCCCTCTACGCAGTCGCACGCGCTGCGGCGGACTTCCCCGTCATCGTGTCGGTTTCCCCCGGCGACCGGGCCGGCCGCACGCTGACCGGCCAGACCCTCGAAGGTTTCTACACTGCGGTCCGGCACTATCCGTTGACAGCGTTCGGCCTCAACTGCTCGCTCGGCGCAGAACAGTTGCTGCCCCTCATCGAACAGGTGTCCTCTTTCTGCGACGTGCCCGTCATCTGCTACCCGAACGCCGGCCTGCCCAACGAGATGGGCCTCTACGACGAGACGCCCGGGAAAATGGCGGCTTCCGTGCGAAAAATGGCCGAAGCGGGCTTCGTCAATATCCTGGGCGGCTGCTGCGGCACTTCGCCCGAACATATCGCCGCAGAAAAGACCGCCGTGGCCGGCCTGGCGCCCCGCCGCTTCCGCGAAGCGGACAAGCTCCTGCACGTCAGCGGCTTGCAGGCCGTAACCCTCGACGTGACGCACAACAATTTCGCCCTCATCGGCGAGCGCACCAATGTCGCCGGTTCGCGTAAATTCGCCCGGCTCATCGCCGCCGGCGACTACGACACCGCCCTCCAGGTAGCGGCCGACCAGATCGCCGGCGGCGCCGAAATCATCGACATCAATATGGACGACGCCATGCTCGACGGCCCCGCCGCCATGGAACGTTTCGTCCGCCAGATCCAGAACGACCCTGCCGTGGCCCGCGCCGCCCTGATGATCGATTCCTCCGACTGGAACTGCATCCTGGCCGGGCTCAAGAACGCCCAGGGCAAGAGCATCGTCAACTCCATCAGCCTGAAGGAAGGCGAAGAAGTCTTCCTGGCCAGGGCCCGCGAGATACGCCGTCTCGGCGCCGCCATGGTGGTCATGGCCTTCGACGAAGAAGGACAGGCCACGACGTACGCCCGCAAGATCGCGGTCTGCGAACGCGCCTATCGCCTCCTTACCGCTTCCGGCGTTCCGCCTCAGGAGATCATCTTCGATGTCAACGTACTCTCGGTAGGCACCGGCATCGCCGAGCACGACCGCTACGGCATCGATTTCATCGAAGCCGTGCGCTGGATCAAGCAGAACCTGCCCGGCGCCTATACCTCCGGCGGCATCTCGAATCTCTCGTTCGCCTTCCGGGGCAACGAGCCCGTGCGCGCCGCCATGCATACCGTCTTCCTCTACCATGCCATCCACGCGGGACTCGACATGGCCATCGTCAACCCGGCGCAGCTCAAGCCCTATGACAGCATCGAACCGCAGCTGCGGCAGGCGGCGGAAGACGTGGTCCTGGCCCGCGACGCGGAAGCCACGGAGCGTCTGACCGCCCTGGCTGCCAGTTATCTGGCACGCAAGGAGCAGGGCGCCGCACCGCTGGAAACGGCCGATGCGCTGTCGCCCGAAGCGCAATTGAGCGCCGATCTGGTGGCCGGCAAAGCCGCTGACCTGCAGGGCGATGTATTGCGCGCCCTGGAGAAAATGGGTTCCGCCGTGAAAGTCATCGAGGGACCGCTCATGGCCGGCATGGAGCAGGTGGGCGTCCAGTTCGGCGCCGGCAAGATGTTCCTCCCGCAGGTGGTCAAGTCGGCCAAGGTGATGAAAGATGCGGTGGCGATGCTGGAGCCGTACATGGCTGCCGATGCGAAGGAAATGTCCAGCCGCCCGGTGGTCATCCACGCCACAGTCAAGGGCGACGTCCACGACATCGGCAAGAACATTACAGGCATCGTCCTGCGCTGCAACGGCTTCGAGGTCATCGACCTGGGCGTGATGGTGGAGAAAGAAGCCATTCTCGCGGCCGCCGAAGTGCACCACGCAGCCTTGATCGGTGTCAGCGGCCTCATCACCCCGTCGCTCTTCCAGATGGAGGAACTCTGCCGGGAGATGGCCGCCCGCCACCTCGACACGCCCCTCTTCATCGGCGGCGCCACCACCTCGGCCCTGCATACCGCCGTCAAACTTGCGCCGCTTTACGAGCACGTGTTCTATTCCCCCGACGCCTCGGCGAACGCCGTCCTGGCCAAACGATGCCTGGCCGACCGTGCCGCCTTCGAGCAGCAGCAGCATGCAGCCCAGGCGCAATTGCGCACGCTTTATCTGCGACAGCGCCAGACCCAGGAGCCCCCGGCCGTTCCGCAGCCCGAACCATTCCCCCCGGAAAGCTATCTCCAGCCGGATGAATACGATTTCAGCGACCTGCAGCCCTGCGAAGTGCCGCTGTCCGCCGTGCTGCCGCACTTCGATGACCGGGTGTTCCGCATGACCTGGGGGATCAAGGGTGACGAAGCGCCCGAACTGGTGGCCGAAGCCCATACGCTGCTGGAAATCGCACTGGCGCATCCGGAATTCCGTATCCGCCTGTCCCTGAAGTTCTTCGAGGCTTCGCGAGAGCGCGACGCCATCCGGCTTGACGCCGACACCCTGCTGCCCATGCTGCGGCAGGAAGAAGGCGCCGGCCGTTCGCTGGCCGATTTCGTCCCGGCTGGCAGCACCGGACCGCTGGGGCTTTTCGCCCTCAGCGTGCACGACGCCGACCGCCATCCGGAAGGCTGTTCCTGCGAAGCCTGCCACAACGAATACGAGCAGATGCTGCGCCGCGCCGTGAAAGTGACGCTGGCCGAAGCGACGTCCCAATGGCTGGACGCACAACTCGCCGCCCGCATCCGCCGTCCCGGCGTGAAGGTGGCCAAACCCGCCGCCGGCTACGCCAGTTTCCCCGACCACAGCGTCAAGCGCGACATCCTCCGCCTGCTGCCCGAAGCCGATGCGCTCGGCATCACGCTCACCGACTCCTGCGCCATGCGTCCCGCCGCCTCCATCTGCGGACTGGTGCTCGTGCATCCCGAAGCCGGCTATCCCGACATCCGCCATATCAGCCAGTCCCAATACGACCGTTACGCCGCCGCCCGCGGGTTTTCATCCGACGAGGCCCGGCTTTTCCTCTCCCATCTGTTATGAAAATCTCCGACATGCTCCGCAGCGGCGCCCAGCCGTTCCCGTCTCTCGAAATCGTTCCGCCGATGAGCGGCATCCGCAAGGAAGAACTCCTCGACAGCATCGCTCCGCTCATGGAGTTCGCGCCGCGCTACATCAACGTGACGACGCACCGCGACGAGTTCCGCTACGACCCGCAGCCCGACGGCTCGTTCATCCGCCGTGTGGTCCGCAACCGCGTCAGCGCCGTGGCGGTCTGCGCCGCCATCCAGACACACTGGAAGGTAGAAGTGGTGCCGCACCTCATCTGCGGCGGAACGCCTGCCTACGAGACGGAAGCCCTGCTGCAGGATTTCAAGTTCATGGGTATCGAGAACGTGATGGCCCTGCGCGGCGATTCACTCACCGGGGAGAAGCGCTTCACCCCCGATCCGGCCGGCTATGCACATGCCAGCGAACTGGTGGCGGCCATCCGCCGCTTCGAGCAGGAGAACAAGGCCGATTTCTGCATCGGCGTGGGCGGCTATCCGGAGAAGCATTTCGAAGCGGCCAACCTCGAAACGGACATCGCTTTCCTTAAGAAAAAGGTCGATGCTGGCGCCGACGTGGTCATCACCCAGATGTTCTACGACAATCGCGTCTTCTACCGCTTCGTGGACCGCTGCCGCGCCGCCGGCATCACCGTGCCGATCATTCCCGGCCTGAAGCCGATCTCCACGGCCAGGCAGATCGCCATGCTGCCCGAAGCCTTTTCCATCGACATCCCCGTGGAACTCACCGAGGCCATCCGCAAAGCCAGCGACGACAAGGAGGCAGTTTACCGTATCGGCACCGACTGGTGTATCGCCCAGTGCCGCGACCTCCTGGCCCACGGCGCCCCGGCCGTCCACTTCTACACGATGGGCAAGTCGCGCAACATCACGGAAATACTGAAAGCCTGCTTCTAAAAGTCTGTCATTATGAAAGAAGGATTATCCCATACCAGTCTCCTCCGGGTCGCATCCGGCGATTCCGCCTTGTCGCAAGGTTCCGGCGACATGGAAGTGCTCGCTACACCGCGGCTGATCGCCTTGATGGAAAACGCCGCGATGCTGGCGGTAGCGCCGGCCCTGGAGCCGGACGAGACGACGGTCGGCGGCCAGATCTCGGTTGCTCACCTGAAACCCTCCCCCATCGGGGCGGATGTCTCCGCCACGGCGGTCCTGATCCGGATCGACGGCCGCAAGCTCAGCTTCTCCCTGACCGCCGTCGAAGGCGACAAGTTGATCGGCGAAGGCACGCACGTCCGCTTTATCGTCAAGCGGGAGAAATTCCTCGGCGCGCTTCTTCCGGGTTGCCAGTCCTGATCCGGCGGTGTCTGCTGGGATCTGCCGAGGTCCGTTATTGAGCCCCGCTCGGTCCAACCCGAAATTCGGAGCGCCGGACAACATGCCCTGCAGCGCCTATATCGCAGGTCAGCGGGCTGTCCGGGCTCAAATCGGCTCGGAGCGCCAGGCAACCCGCGCCTGACGCGCTATTTCGCGCCTCAGCGGGCGCTCCGAATTCCGGGTTGCAGGCAATTCTTACGATTTATACAGAAAACTGTTTGTTGTTTCAGCAGATTTCCTACCTTTGATATTGAGCAGCCATAAGCGGCGCGAGAATTCTGATGAAGATAGATGAAAAACTGCTCAGACAGATCATTCTGGATCTTGGGCTCAAGACCCCTTTTGTAAAAGGTCAAACCATTCCCATTAAGAATTGCTGGCACTTCTCCACCGACGGCAAAGCGGTGGATGTCATTTTCTATGATGATGCCGACTTCATCTGCGGCATGAACCGCATTTACGTGGTGTTGAAATCCCATCGGGTGGTTATTCTGGCATTTTCGCTGATGGACAACCACTTGCACTTTGTCTTATACGGCGACTTCGAAGAATGTAACCGATTTGTGCACGACTATGTACGACGGACATCCCGCCACATCGCCATCACCCACGGAGACAATCGTAAGTTGGACGGCGTCCCTATCGACTATCAGATTGTTGATACAGATGCTTATCTCAAAACCGTCATCTGCTACACCATCAAGAACGCGCCCGTAGCAGGGATTCCCTACAACGCCTGGGATTATCCATGGTCCAGCGGACCGTTATACTTCAGGCGCCCCGGCCTTTGGAGCGCACCAGTCTGGTTGGAATCCTCTCTGAAAACGTTATCCGATCTTGACCTTGGCATTCATGGCCTTAGGAATTACCTAAAAACCTATATGCCATTCCATGAGAATGTAAAGACAATCGGTAGTCTTGTCTTTCCCGGAGAGTATGTCGCTTTTGAGTTGGTCGAGATGATTTTCAAGAGCTGTAAGAGCTTCAACTATTTCTATTGCAAGACAAAAGAGGACGATGTGGATGCCCGCGGCGGTGATATCTCCCGTCTGTCCATACCAATGAAAGAGATGCGGCAGCATAAACGGGAGGTCTGTCAAGAACTATTCGGCGTAGATCATGTCAAGGGCCTGTCCACCGAGCAACGTTTGCGACTGGCGAGGACCCTGCGGGCGAGGTTCAACAGCTCACCCAGACAAATAGCGGCACTGTCGGGGCTTGTCTTTGATGAAATAAAGGATAGACTCTAATCCAAGCTGCCCCAACGTCCAACCCGAAATTCGGAGCGCCGGACAACATGCCCTGCAGCGCCTATATCGCAGGTCAGCGGGCTGTCCGGGCTCAAATCGGCTCGGAGCGCCAGGCAACCCGCGCCTGACGCGCTATTTCGCGCCTCAGCGGGCGCTCCGAATTCCGGGTTGCGAGCGACTGTGAATTATCATTATATTTGCGGTATGAAACAGATGATCCTTTGGGCATCTATCGCGATGCTGATCGTGGCCGGTTGTGCGCAGCCGGCAGAAAAACAATATGTGCGCAAGGCGGTCCGGATCATGGACAAGGATGGTTTGTTCGCCGAAGGGAAGACATGGGAAGATGCACGCTTTGTGGCGCTGAAGGCCGAGCCGGCCACGATGGAGGAGGCGCAGGACGTGGTCCGCAAGGCGCTCAAGGTGGCAGGCGGCAAACATTCTTTCCTGTGGACGAAAGACCAGATGGAAGAGCGCGCAGCGGAGGACATGGAAACGGCGCCGTCCGTGGAGCTGCGTGACGACGGCATCGCTGTTATCACGCTGCCTCATTTCAGTGGGCAGAATCAAGCTGACAATCAACGATATGCCATGACAGTACTCCATGCGCTGCCGGATTCGCTGTCTGGCGTAGTCATCGACCTTCGGGGCAATACCGGCGGCAACATGTATCCGATGATCGCGGCCGTACACCGCTTCCTGCCGGCCGGCACGCTCCTTCGCTTCAAGAGCCGGAAACACAACATGCCGGTAATGAAAGACTACGTCCTTCAGATGGTTGCTGTCGAAGCGCAAAATCAGATCAACTGTCCCGTCGCCATCCTGACTGACGAAAACACCGCCAGTTCGGGAGAGGCCGTTCTTCTCTGCTTCAGGGGATTGGATTACGCCCGGTCATTCGGCGCGCCTACTGCCGGCTACGCGTCCGCCAATCAGCCGAAAGCCTTGTCCGACGGCTCCCAACTTGTGCTGACCATCAGTTGCGATATCGCCCGCACCGGCGAAGTCTTCTGCGACGACCCGATTGCACCTGACGTCGAGACGGCCCAGGCGTTCGAAGACGCGCTTGTCTGGCTGAAACAATAGCCCGGCTCAGCGCAATGCCTCTTCGACGGCGGCATAGATCTGCTCCCCGCGGAGTCCGCGCTGCAGGATGGTGCCGTCGGGGGCGAAGAGAATCAGATGCGGGATAGCGTTGATGCCATAAAGCGCTCCCGGAATCTTCTGTGCATCCAGAATCTGATGCCAAGGCATATCCAGCTGGCTCAGCGCCCGTTCCGTATCTTCGCGCTTATCGCTGACAGCAATGCTGACAACGTCGAAGCGGTCGCCGTGGAAGGCTGCCCAAGTCTTCTTGATAAAGGGCATTTCCGCCTTGCAGGGACCGCACCAGGAGGCCCAGTGATCGAGCAGAATCAACTTGCCACGGCCCACATAATCAGAGAGTTTAACGTCTGATCCGTCGGGATTTCCTCCCTTGATCAGATAGTCCGTGAAGGGCTGCCCGGCTGCCGTGCGGTTCTGTACCTGGATGGCATCGTATGCCTTCCGGACCAGATAGAAGTCGCGGACCTTGTCGGATACCTGTGCATGAAGGGCCAGGAAACGGCTCGTATCTACGTAGGCCAGGTCTTCAAGGGCCAGCGCGCCGACCAGGTTGTCAGGGTTTGCCAGCACGACAGAATCGGTCAGGGCGGCCTTCTCTTTCCGCTGGTCGCGTTTGTATCCGTAGAAGCGCTTGTGGAAGTCATTGTAGGCATCCATCATCGGCAGGCCGTCCGCCGTGCGTTCGTCAAGGTCCACCGTGACGGTGCCCGGTTCCAGAATGAGATGGATCCGCTCCTTGCCATGGCCGACGTAAGCATAGAAAGGCGCGTCCACCTTGCCTTCAAAAGCAAAACGGCCGTCCTGGACGGTAGTCATGGCCAGGGTGTCCTGGGCAGCTGCATCGATCAGCCAGACTTCCTTTCCGTCGGGAGCCGAATAAACGCCGTTCATCTGATAGTGCCGGCCGGTGCAGGAGGCCAGCAGGAGCGACAGGGCCAGGGATGCCCAAAGAATCATCTTTTTCATAGCACAAAGATAATCAATAACATCATGCCCGGCTCCGACCGGGATCTATTTCGTCGAAAAAAACAGGCGGTTGGTCGAAAAAACGGAGGACCGGCCGGCACGGGTGGTACTTTTGTGCCCAAGAAACACACAAAGCCATGAAAACCCGCGTAATGATCTTCCTGTCGGCCCTGTTGCTGAGCCTGCCGACCTTTGCCCAGAAAACCATCGTGACCGGCGTTGT
Organism: uncultured Bacteroidales bacterium; assembly: GCA_947168065.1. Classification (GTDB taxonomy): domain Bacteria; phylum Bacteroidota; class Bacteroidia; order Bacteroidales; family UBA932; genus Cacconaster. The sequence goes on along the minus strand of CAMVKH010000006.1, from coordinate 46,040 downwards.
CCGGGATTCCCTGACCCGGGAAGGAGAACCGGCCGCCGTGCTGCAGTTCTTCAAGAGCAGTGACACGGAGAAGCCCGTCGCCTTTACGACAGCCGACGAGGAAGGTCGTTTCATGCAGCGGCTGGACGGCTCCGGTGCCTATGAACTGCTGTTCAGCGGTATCGGCCGTCTGCCGGTCCGGCGCAATTTCGTCATTCCCGGTCAGAAGGACACGCTTGACCTGGGCGAGATTCTCATTCGGGACGACGTGGAAACGCTCTCGGCCGGTGTCGTGACGGCCCAGCGGACGCTGGTGAAAATGGAGGTCGACAAGATGACCTACGACGTATCCGGCGACGTGGACGCCAAGACCTCGACCGTGCTCGACATGCTCCGCAAGGTGCCGATGGTGTCGGTGGACGGCCAGGACAATATCACCGTCAACGGGAGCAGCAGCTTCCAGGTGTATGTGGACGGCAAGCCCAACCAGATGCTGTCGCAGAACGCCTCCACCATCTTTAAAGTCATGCCGGCCAGTACGGTCAAGAACATCGAGGTCATTACCAATCCGGGCGTGAAATACGACGCGGAAGGTGTGGGCGGCGTACTCAACATCACCACCAACCGCGAGGCGACAGGCGGAAGTTCCGTGGCCGACGGCTTTTACGGCACGGTGATGGCGACGGGCTCGAACCGGGGAGGCGGCGGCGGCCTGACAGCAGCCCTCCAGAAAGGGAAATTCGCCATGAGCCTGAACGCCAGCGGTTCGTACAATTCGATGAACCATACCGAGACCGATCAGGTCCGTACGCAGGACAACGGTTTCTCCAACACGACCCACACCTCCACGGACATGCGGATTCCCGTAGCCATGGTCAACGGCAGCGCCAGCTACGAGATTGACAGCCTGAACCTCGTATCGGCCACGCTGGGCTACATGCACTACGGCATGGTGAACACGAACGGACTGACTACCTCCATCCTGACCGCCCCGGGTGCCGTACCCTTCAGCTACACCGGAACGATGACGACCCGCAACACCCGCAACAGCATTTCCGTCAGTGCAGATTATCAGCATCTCTGGGCCGGTGCGCCGGGCCGCAGCCTGGTGCTCAGCTACCAGTACAACGGCGCGCCTGCCGTCAACAACAGCATGACCCTGCTTGACGCGGCAGACCTCCCCGGCTTTGACTTCACGGACCGCAAGAGCGTGGGCCGCACCGGTTCCGACGACCATACGGTCCAGCTCGACTTCACCACGCCGCTCGGCAGCAAGCACAGCCTCTCGACCGGCGCCAAATTCCTGCACCGCCACAATGCTTCCGACCAGACGGATCATCTGTGGAACGGCAGCGCTTTCGTGGAGAACCCGCTGGGCAGTCTCCAATACGACTTCTACAACCGCATCGGTGCCGTCTACGCGGAACTCAGCGGCAACTACGGTGTGTTCAGTCTGAAAGCGGGCGTGCGCTACGAATACACCTGGCAGAGCTACAAGTCCTCGAAGGAGAGCGGCGCCTTCCGTGTCAACTACGGTAACCTCGTGCCCAGCGCCAGCCTGCAGTGGACACTGAGCCCCACGCAGAACATCGGCCTGAGTTACAACATGCGCATCAGCCGCCCCGGCATCTCCTACCTGAACCCGTACGTCGATATCTCCGACCCGACGGCCCGCAGCTACGGCAACCCTGACCTGGATACGGAACGCGGCCACAACATCTCCCTGGTGTACAACTTCTTTTCACCGAAGGTCATGGTCAACGCCACCCTGCGCCACAGCATCACCTGCAACGGCATCGCGGCCTACAGCTTCTACAGCCCCGACAACATCCTGAATACCACCTACGGAAACATCGTGCGGAGCAACAACACCAGCCTGAACGCATTCCTGATGGTAACTCCGACCAGCAAGACACGCATCATGTTCAACGGCGGCTTCGGCTACAGCGACCTGCGCAGCGCCCAGCTCGGCCAGCAGAATGCCGGTTGGAACTACAACGTGCTGCTGGGCGCCCAACAGACCCTGCCCTGGGATCTGCGCCTGAGTGCCAACGTGATCGCCTCCGGCCGGCAGATCGACCTGCAGGGGTGGTCCAGCGGCATGTCTCTCGGCATGCTGGGCCTTACGAAAACCTTCCTGGACGACAGACTGAGCCTTTCCCTCAGCGGCATGGTCCCGTTCGCCAAAGGAGCTAAGTTGAATATGACGTCCCATACCCGGGGCAACGGCTTCACTACGGACATGACCACGCGGATTCCCTTGGCTTCCATCAACTTCCAGATCAGCTGGAGCTTCGGCAAGCAGGGTAACTACACCACCAAGAAAGCCCGCCGCACCATCGAGAACGAAACGCAGCTCAACAGCGCCACGACCGCCCAGAGCGTGGGCTCCGTCATCGGCCTGTAGAAAAGACAGAAAATTGATTACCTTTGCAGTATGCAGACCCGGGACAGAAGGAAACTAATCATCAACACCACCCAGATTATCGTCTGGGCGGGTGTTTTTATCGCACCGGCACTGATTACCTGGACGACGGCCGGCACTTTGGGAACAGCTTTGACCGTACTCAAGGCAACGGCGGCCATCGTTCTGCCCATGTGCGTCCTCTATTTCCTGAACTTTCTTTTCCTGGTGCCGAAGTTCCTCTTCGGAGGGAAGCCCGCCTGGTTCTATTTGTCCAACGCCTTCCTGCTCATCGCTTGGAATCTGTGGGAATATCTTCCCCGTCAGCCTGTCGACTTTCCGCCAGAAGTCGTAGAACAGTTGGGCACCAACAAGCTGTGGGCCATCTACGCCGTCAGTATCCTGATGATGTTTATCGTCGAGTGCCTGGTGATCCTGCTGGCGGTCGGTGCCCGTTACGTGATCCGGACCCATGATGCGCTGGTGCGGGCGGAGGAAGAGCGCCGCAAGAATACGGAGGCGGAGCTGACCTGGCTCAAGAACCAGCTCAACCCGCATTTCCTCTTCAACACGCTCAACAACATCTCTTCGCTCACGCAGATCGACCCGGACCAGGCCCAGGAGCGCATCGGCCAGCTCAGCGACGCACTTCGCTACGCGCTCTACGACAGCGAGGCGGAGAAAGTGCCGCTGGCGGGCGAAGTGGCCTTTATGGAGAATTACATCGACCTGATGGCGCTTCGCTGCAACGAGCACACCCGCGTCGAGCGTTCCCTGCTGCTTCCCGACGACGAGGTGATGATCGCGCCACTTCTCTTTATCTCATTGATTGAGAACGCCTTCAAGCACGGTGTGAGCGCGCGGAACGACGCTGTGGTACGCATCGACTTGCATGCTGAGGGCGGCGATCTCTGCTTCGTCTGCGAGAATACGCTCTTCGAAAAAGGGACGGACGACCGCAGCGGGTCCGGCATCGGCCTGGTCAACCTCCGCCGCCGGCTTGAACTGATCTATCCCGGCCAGTATACATACAACCAGTCTGTCACTGACGGCATGTACCGTGTAGAGATCCGGCTCAAGAAACTGTTGTGATGGAAGCGCTCAAATGTGTCATTGTCGACGACGAGCCGCTGGCCGTCAAGATGCTGGAAAACTATGTGGCGCGCACGCCCTTCCTGTCTCTGGCCGGCGCCTTTACGGATTCGATGGAGGCGCTCGCGCAGCTGCCTGTCCTGCAGCCCCAGCTGGTTTTCCTCGACATCCAGATGCCCGACCTGAACGGCCTGGAACTGTCGCACATGGTACCTGCCGGTACGCGCATCATCTTTACCACGGCCTTCAAGCAATATGCCTTCGAAAGCTACGAAGTGTCGGCCCTGGACTATCTGCTCAAGCCCATCCGCTACCAGAAGTTCCTGGAAGCCGCCACGAAGGCGCAGCAGTGGTTCGCCCGCGAAGAACCACGTCCTGCACCGCCGCCGGCCGTCCCGGCTTCCTTCTTTTTGAAAGTGGACGGTCGTCTGCGCAAGGTGGACCTGGCTGACGTCCTGTATGTGGAAGGCATGAAAGATTATGTGCTGATGCATCTGGCCTCAGAGAAACAGCCGCTCGTCACGCACAGCACCATGAAGAATATGGAAGAGCAGCTCCCAGCCGATGCCTTCCTGCGCGTCCATCGCTCGTTCATCATTTCGCTCGATCGCATCGACAGCGTCACCCGCGACGGCGACGTGATCGTGGCCGGCCGCCTCATCCCTGTCACCGACAGTTACCGCCCCCGTTTCGAGGAATACCTGCAGCAGCACAGCTTGTGACGGGAGCGCTGCTGTTCTTTTCTGTTCATTTGCCCGCAACCCGGAATTCGGAGCGCCCGCTGAGGCGCGAAATAGCGCGTCAGGCACAGGTTGACTGGCGCTCCGAGCCGATTTGGGCCCGGACAGCCCGCTGACCTGCGGTATAGGCGCTGCAGGGCATGTTGCCCGGCGCTCCGAATTTCGGGTTGGACCGAGCGGGGCTCAATAACGGACCTCGGCAGATCCCAGCAGACACCGCCGGATCAGGACAGGAAGATGATTACTTCAGGAAGACGAAGAAGACGGCCAGGACCAGGCAGGCGAAGGCGGCCAGATGGTTCCACTGGAGCGGCTGACCCTTGAAGACGAACATGACGATGATGGAGAAGACGGTCAGCGAGATGACTTCCTGAATGACTTTCAACTGCATCAGATTGAATGGTCCGCCGTTACCCTGGAAGCCGATGCGGTTGGCCGGCACGGTGAGGCAGTACTCGAAGAAGGCGATGCCCCATGAGAAGAGAATCACGCCGATCAGCGGCCAACTGGTCGAGATTTTCATTTCTTGCAATTTGAGATGCCCATACCAGGCGAATGTCATGAAGATGTTGGAACAGACCAGCATCAGGATGGTCCAGAAAGCTTGCATGTGATTCAGCGTTTATTTCGGGGCGCAAAGATAGCAAGGAGATGGACAGATTGGCACAGCAATGACAATAAAAAATAAAACGCCCCTCCGGGGCATTAACAGCCGGAGGGGCGAGAACTTCTCTATTCTCCAATTATTCGGCAGTCTGCTTGATGGAGAACCAGCCGAATCCTTTCGGATAGGATGTCGTGTCGGTTATCGCGGCGGCTACCGGCTCACGATCTTTCCCTGTGTCGTTTTCCTCAAAGTGAAAAGTGTATCGAACTGTCCTGTCATTGACCCGCTCCCGTCCCTTATATTGCACATAGGGCGCATCAAAGTTGACTTTTTCAAACAGGAAATCGTTCAATACCCGTGTATTCTCTTCCCCGCTTGGAAGTGTAGCGGGATAGGATGCCGTAATGGTGAAAGTCCCGCCCTCCTTGCCGATCGTATTGCTGGACCGGGGCTCAACATGAATCTGCATCAATGAGGTGCCCAAGGCATTCTTTACAGCTGTCGTATCAATGTAAAGTTGGTAGACGACTGTATCATCCGTACTCTTGGTCGAACGGAAGAGACCGCCAAACAGCCCCTCCTCCAATTGCGCACAACTACTTGTGAGCGCAACTATTGCAAGTAATGCATAAAAACTTTTTTTCATAATGTGATGTGTGTTTAAAAAGTGCGTATGTATGTTTTAAAAAAGTTGACGATTTATTTATTGTATAGATGCAAGAATCACCAAAATGTTGCATCGCAGACATTACTGATTTTGAGACCACCCTGTGTATATATGTCCTCCGTAAGCATAATAAATACCTTCTGACAGGTATCCCAAGAAGAATCCATCGCCACCAGAATTGATGCCCCATTTAAAATCAGAGTATGTAGCTATAATATTCTGCTCCAATATGTTACCAGATAAATCGGTCACGACTTCAATATGTTGAACAGAAAGCCATTTATAGCCATCTATCAAATAGGCATGTCCATTAATAAAATCACTATCAGGATACCCGTCGCATAAAACCGGCCTGTCGTTCCTGATTTCATTCATTATTGAAGAAGAAGAGAATGATTGTTGACTTACTCCTGTCAAATAAAATGAAGAAAGAGTACTGGGAATATTAGAACTAGGAGTAGCCCCATAATAGCCATATATATCAAATCCGTAATACGTTCCACTGCGATAGCTAATTAAAGCACAAAGCGCCGCCGTATAAGGATCATCATCATCGATATAATACCAACTGGGGTTCATTGAATCCCATGTTGTTGAGGTTGGATTGGAGAAATTATAGATATAGGGTTGCTGATTATAATAACTATTGCAACTAGCTCCGGCATAAATATCATTAGGGAACCCAAATTCATAATGAGTGTAGTACAGAAGTTGTGCAATCGCTGTTACAAAACATCCTACAGGACATTTTTCACTGGATGTTGCCAGAGGAGCAGCGTTATTAAAGGGAGCAAATTGATGCCATGTAGTTGAAGTCAGGTGGGGGTAATATTGATTAATTAATGTATCGATGATGATAACTGATTCAACTTCAGAAGTATCAGGATCCATATCTCGAATTGCCTCTTTTTTCTTTTTCAAGTCGTAAATCTTTTGCATTTGGACCCATTCCATCCGATTCCCCTGTGACTTTGCGGAATCATAGTTTGAAGTACGATTCTCAATGATATAATTTCGGATCGACTCAAATAATGCGATCTCATGACGAGAAGGTCTCTGACTTACACGGAATCCTCCTGCTTCTCCTTCAGCAATAACAGGAGAACTTGAATAGTCGCCTGAAATAATAAACCATCTGCCATCAATCAGATTCACAATGAATACATACACATCTTCACCTATAGAATGACGATTAATGCTTTCTATCAGATTATGAGAAATGTTCATACGAACATCTAAATATTTCTCAACATCAGATTGCGTAATTCCTTTTGACAATTGTTCATTGATCGCTTTGGTCTGGAGTTCTCGTTGTGCAAGTAGCGCCTCTTTCTTATTGGTGAGAGACTGTTCCATCGGTTCGGCGCAAGAGAACAAAAGGGCTAGCGTGAAAAGGAGTGCCCATGCACTTGAGAATTGTGTTTTCATCGTATGGCGGTTTTCGCAAAGATAAGAGGTATTTCCGAAAAAAATGCTGGCTTCGCGAGATCCAAACGCCACTTTCGTAAAAATTCGGGTTAACAAGTTTATTTACTGTGTGTTACAAAATACTATTTTCAAACAACGATTAAAATAGGAGAAGAAGGAAAACAATGCTTGGCTATCAAATTATATCCGAAAATGAGTTTTTGAACAACATTGATAATCAGTTAAATACGGACGAAAATTCCGAAAATGGTTTTATTTCTTTGATATTTGACACTTTTATTCGAATTTTGTTAAATAACAATAAACATTACGACGATGAAAAAACTGATGATTATTCTCACAGCCCTTATGCTGTCTGCGTTCCCCATGCATGCTTTTATTCCCGATGGAGATGACGGAGAAGATCCGGAAGAGATTGAACTTACCCAGCAGGGCGGTGAGGATCCCACGTCGAGCAACACTCGCCTTGTTCAAGCGTTCAAGACACAAACAACGGTATTTGTAACGGTAAGTAATTATACCGGGAGTCTGTCTGCAGTAGTCTACGGGAGCTCCGGGAACTTGTTCGAACATAAATTCATAAACGGGTCCGGTCTTTTGGTGATTGATATATCTTCGCTGAATGGCGGAGACTATTCTATCGCCATTCAAGCCGGCCATTGTTATTTGGGCTTCTTCACCATCAAGTGATGCGACAATTTCTACCAATAGCCATAATCTGCTTATTTTTCCCCTTTGCCCAAAACTGTTCCTCTGACAGAGGAGCGGTATATGCTGATTTGGTTCGTATCGACCAGATTCTGAACGAGCAGCCAACGGCTGCACGCGATTCTTTGACGGCAATGAATCCGGCACAAATGGATGACAGGGAGAAGGCCTATTATAATTTACTGCTGACCATTGCTGATCACAAGAATCACATTGATTTTACGAGTGATTCATCCATTTCTTCTGCCAGACAATTTTACCTGAATCATACACACGATTATCGTCAACAAGCTCGCTCCTGCTTCTATCATGGAATAGTCCTTTCCTATATTTCACCTTTAGACACATCCTCGTTCCATTATATGAAGGAGGCGGCGACATTGGTTGAAAAGCATGGTGTTCAAGATGACAGGCTTATCGCACTTCTGTCTGCTTATATTGGCAAGATTCATTCATCCAATGGCAATGTCCTTGAATCATTGGATTATTTCCAGGCAGCGGTAGATGCGGAAGGAAGACTGGGCAATAACAGAAATCAGATTATTGACTATTGCTATCTGTTAACCAATATGATAAAAGCTGATGATGAACGCTCTCATCTTGTCATGCAACAATTAGACATTGTCCTGACGCTTCATCCAGCGTGTCACCCAACCAGTGTAGATAATACGAAGGCCCTCTATCATTTGTATGTGAGCCATCAATATGACAGTGCGCTTTTCTATTGCCAGCTTTGGAATCCGACGCCCGGCGATATTGGAACCAAACAGCAGTTGCTTGCCAGTATCTATAAACGAGCTGGCCCTGTTGATAGCGCAATCCGCTGGGAGAGGATCGCTTATTCGAATCGCAGAAGCAAAGATTCATCGATTTACTATTACTATTTCTATTCACTAGCGGATTTATACGATCAACAAGGCAACGCTGACTCGGCTGCACATTATGCGCTGATGGCCTATCGTTCGCTCCGGGACGTAATGGACGAGAGGACAGAGAAAAGGGTGATGGAGCTGGAGAGGCAGTACGATGTGTCATCCCGGGAAGCCGCACTGGCAAAGACGCGCCAGCAACGCAATCTGCTGATTGTCGCGGTATGTGCGCTCGTCTTGCTGCTGGCCAGCTTCCTGCGCCAGCGATTCATGCAAAAAAAGCAGCGTGCGGCGGAGACCATGGCCAACAGCGTGATCTACGCGGCGGCCAGGACACACCAGAATACCCTCTCCCAACTCAAGGAATTGCAGCGGAAGCCCAAGTTCCGGACCGTGGAATCCCTGCAGGACAATATCAGCGTCATCACCAAAGACCTTCGCCGGGGCTTTACGCAGCATTTTTCAGAGGCGCTGGCCAACAACCTCGCTTCACTGCCGCCGCACATCCGGCAATCGGTCGAGAAGCTGTCGGGCGAACGCGCAAAGATTGTATATATCCTGACCGAGCTGGGCTACAGTGAAAGCGAAATCGCCGAATTCACATGCACGTCGATTGATTCCGTTCGCACCATCGGCAACAACAACGAGAAAGTGCTGTGTTGATTTTCTTGTGCGGATTCTCCATCTTTTGATTATCTTTGCACCTTGCAATCTCATCCGATGGAACCGATCAAGCACGAATGCGGCATCGCCATGATCCGGCTGCTCAAGCCGCTTCAGTATTACAAGGAAAAATACGGTACGGAACTCTATGCGCTGAACAAGCTCTATCTCATGATGGAGAAGCAGCACAACCGCGGACAGGAGGGCGCCGGCATCGCCAGCGTCAAGCTCGTGACCGCCCCCGGCCATGAGTTCATGTTCCGCGAAAAGGCCCTCGGCAAGGACGCCATCACGAATGTCTTCGCCGACGTGCACCGGCAGATCGAAGACGCGCCCGCCGGAGAACAGCCTCCTTTCATCGGAGAGCTCTACATGGGGCATCTGCGCTATTCGACCACCGGCCGCAGCGGCATCAAGTACGTCCATCCCTTCCTGCGCCGCAACAACTGGAAAGCCAAGAACCTCTGCATCTGCGGCAACTTCAACATGACCAACATCGACGAGGTGTTCGGCATGCTGGCCGACCAGGGACAGTATCCCCGCATCAACGCGGACGCTTATATCCTGCTGGAACTGATGGGCCACCGCCTGGACCGCGAAGTCGAGCGCAACTACGTTGACGCCAAGAAGCTCAACCTGGAAGGCAAGGAAATCACCAGCTATATCGACCAGCACGTCAGGATCGCCAACGTGCTCAGCACCACCATGCATCACTTCGACGGCGGTTACGTGGTCTGCGGCCTGACCGGCAGTGGCGAACTCTTCGCCATGCGCGATCCCAACGGCATCCGCCCCGCCTTCTGGTATGCGGACGACGAGCTGCTGGCCGTCGCCAGCGAACGCCCCGTGCTCCAGACTACCTTCGCCGCCGAGATCGACCAGGTCCACGAGCTGATGCCCGGCCAGGCCCTGATCGTCAACGGCCGCGCCGAACGCTCCCTGCAGCAGATCATTCCGGCCGGCAAGCTGGCCGCCTGCAGCTTCGAGCGCATCTACTTCAGCCGGGGCAACGACCGCGACATCCACCTGGAGCGCAAAAAACTGGGCTTCCAGCTGCGCGACCGCATCCTCAAGGCGGTCGACAACGACATCGAACACACCGTCATCTCCTATATCCCCAACACCGCCGAAGTGGCCTATTACGGCATGGTCGAAGGCATCCGCAGCCTCTATCCGGGCGTGCGGGCCGACAAGATCGTCTCGAAAGACATCAAGCTCCGCACCTTCATCACCGAAGGCAGCGCGCGCAACGACCTGGCCGGACATGTCTACGACATCACCTACGGCACCCTCGAACCTGGCCGCGACAACCTGGTGGTGATCGACGACAGCATCGTCCGCGGCACCACCCTGCGTGAAAGCATCATCCGCATCCTCGACCGGCTCCACCCGAAGAAGATCGTGATCGTGAGCTCCAGTCCGCAGGTGCGCTACCCCGACTGGTACGGCATCGACATGGCCCGTCTCGACGAGTTCATCGCCTTCATCGCCGCGGTGACGCTGCTGCAGGAGCGGGGCCAGGAGTGGCTGTTCGAAGAAATCTACCGCCAGTGCAAGGCCCAGGAGAAGCTGCCGGCCGACCAGTGCCGCAACTACGTGCGGCGCATCTACGATCCCTTCACCGACGAGGAAATCAGCGCCAAGATCGTGCAGTTGCTCCGCACCCCCGACGTCAAAGCCGAGGTCGAGATTGTCTACCAGTCGCTGGACGGCCTGCACAAAGCCTGCCCGAGCCATCCGGGCGACTGGTATTTCAGCGGCGACTACCCCACTCCGGGCGGCTACAAGCTGCTGAACCGCGCCTATATCGATTATTACGAAAACGAATATCTGAAGAAGTGATGAAAGCCATTACCCGCACTGATTTCCATTTCCCGGGACAGACCGGCAAATATGTCGGCAAGGTCCGGGACGTCTACTTCATCGGCGGAAAATACATCGTGCTGGTCGCCAGCGACCGCATCTCCGCCTTCGACGTGGTCCTGCCCAAGGGTATTCCCTGCAAGGGACAGGTTCTCAACCAGATTGCATCCAGCTTCCTCGACAAGACCGCCGACATCGTTCCGAACTGGAAGATTGCCGAGGTCGACCCCATGGCCACCGTCGGCATCCTCTGCGAGCCTTTCAAAGTGGAAATGGTCGTCCGCGGCTACCTCGCGGGACACGCCTGGCGCGAATACAAGGCCGGCAAGCGCACGCTCTGCGGCGAAGTGCTGCCCGAGGGCATGCGGGAGAATGAGAAACTGCCCCACCCCATCATCACCCCGACCACCAAGGCGGCCGAAGGGCACGACGAGGACATCAGCCGCGACGAGATCATCGCGCAGGGGCTGGTTTCCGCGGAGGATTACGCCCGGCTGGAGAAATACACCCTGGCCCTCTTCCAGCGCGGCCAGGAACTCGCAGCGGAGCGCGGCCTGATCCTGATGGACACCAAGTACGAGTTCGGCAAGCGCGACGGCAAGATCTACCTGATGGACGAGATCCACACGCCCGACTCTTCGCGCTACATCTACAAGGAAGGTTACGAAGAGCGCCTCGCCCGGGGCGAGCGCCAGAAGCAGCTCTCCAAGGAATTTGTGCGTGAGTGGCTGATGGCCAACAATTTCCAGGGCAAGGAAGGGCAAGTGGTCCCGCCGATGACCGACGAAGTCGTGGCCGGCATCACCGACCGCTACATCGAGCTCTACGAGCACATTACCGGTGAGAAATTCGTCAAGCACGAAGACGAAGACATCGAGGGCCGTATCGAGAAGAACATCAACAAATTCTTGTCGGCTTAAAAATTTTTGTTACCTTTGCGGTCCTATAGGGACCTTGGAGAGATGCTCGAGTGGCTTAAGAGGCACGCCTGGAAAGCGTGTATACCCCAAAAGGGTATCTCGGGTTCGAATCCCGATCTCTCCGCCAACTTTTAAACACAACTAAAAATGAAAAAAGTACTGTTTACCTTGATCCTCGCAGCCGGCATTTTCACGATGAGCAGCTGCTCGAAGGAGTGCAACTGCACCGCCAAGTACAACGGAGAAGTCGTCTATGAAACCACCGTTGACCTGGAAGAAGGTGACAAATGCGCCGATTACAACAAGATGATCAGCATTCCGATCATCGGTGTCTCCGCAGAACTGAAATGCACGCCGATCCTCTTCTAAGTCAATAATTTGGACAGAAGAAAGATCTTCAACTATGTATTCCGGGCCTTGCTCGGAATACTTTTTTTATTGTCCGCCACGTCGAAACTGACCGGAATCGATGATTTCGAAATGTACCTGTTCAGTTTCGGCTGGTTCAGCCTCGGCAGCTGCTACCTGCTGGCCCGGCTGGTGATTGCGGCGGAATACACCCTGGGGCTGCTGCTGATCGGGAACTTCTATCCCCGGCTAGCTTTCTGGGGAAGCCTGGCGATGCTGGGCGGCTTCTCGCTCTTTCTGGCGGGACTGCTGCTTGCGGGCCGGCAGGACAACTGCCACTGTTTCGGCGAATGGGTCGACCTCAACCCCGCACAATCCCTCCTCAAGAACGCCGGCATGCTGGTCCTGCTGCTGCCCGGCGCACGCATGACGCCCTTCCGCGTGAAGCACAAGGGCCTATGGCTGGCCCTGGCCTGCATCGTGCCGCTGGCCACGGTCCTGATCGTCTCCCCGCCCGACAACTGGCGCTACGACGCGTACGCCAGGCACGCACTGGTCAATGAGCAGGCGCTCCAGGAAGCCCTTGACAGCGGGCTCCTGCCTGATTCCGTAACGGAAGGCGAGCGTGTGGTCTGCTTTTACAGCCTCAAGTGCCATTTCTGCAAGATGTCAGCCCAGAAGCTGGCGATGCTGCGGACGCGCGAAGAGTTTTCTTCCGCTCCGGTCATCGTGATCTTCGGGCGTGGCGCCGACACCGACACGACCCTCTTTTTCGAAGATACCGGCCTGGTGCCCGACGAAGTCCATTTCATGGAGCCCGCCGACTTCCTCCGCATCACCAACGGCCGTTTTCCCCTCCTGCTCGTGCTGCAGGACGGCGCTGTCCAGGAAGCTTACAATTACAGAAATTTGCACTGATCGACGCAACATTCCGACTTTTTCTGCATCTTTATAGTGTAAAAAGTATCATCATGCCCCTCAACAAACCCAAACGCCTCGGCTTTTTCGCCATGCTGCTCGCCCTGCTGGGCATCGGAGGCTGCTCAGAAATCAACGGCATCAACAATATGGCCATGTACGGCACACCCACGGCCGACTGGTCAGTCAAGGGCAAGGTCCTGGATCCAGACGGCAAGCCCGTTGCGGGCATCCAGGTGATTCTTGGCAATCATTTTGAAGACGGACCCGGCGTGATCTATGACAATCACTATATTCCCATCGACACCGTGAATACCGGTGTTGACGGCAGTTTTTCTTACCAGAAGCACGGCTTCCCCATCGAGCATCTCCAGATTGATACCCACGACATTGACGGGGAAGCGGGCGGCGGCGAATTCCAAGACGCCACGATTCTGGTCCGCAACATCGAATATAAGGACAAGAAGGGATGGTATGTTGGCAAGGCTGACATCTCTGTGCCTGACATCAAACTGAAAAAGAAATGACGGGCAAGCACGTCGGTCCCGTCAAGCGCGCGAAGCTTGAACTCTTCGCAAAACTGCAGGACAAGCACATCGAAGCGCACCGTCTCCGACAACTTTTCTGGGAATGCACGCTGCGTTGCAACGCAGCGTGTCTGCATTGCGGCAGCGACTGCCGGGTGAGTTCCGAATGCAAGGACATGCCCGCCACAGATTTTCTGCGGGTCATCGACTCCCTCACTCCGCACGTCGATCCGCACACCACCTTCATCATCCTCACGGGCGGCGAGCCGCTGATGCGGCGCGACCTTGAGCACGTGGGCAGGGAGCTTTACCGGCGCGAGTATCCCTGGGGCATGGTAACCAACGGCATCCTGCTCGACCGGCGGCGCTTCGACGGCCTGCTGGCCAGCGGCATCCACACCGCTACCGTGAGCCTCGACGGCTTTCAGGAGGAGCACACCTGGATGCGGGGGCATCCCAAAGCGTTTGAAAACGCATCGAACGCCATCCGGATGATGGCGCAGGAGCCCGGCTTCATCTTCGACGTGGTGACCTGCGTCAACCAGCGCAGCCTCCCCCGCCTCGCCGAATTCAAGGAATATCTCATCTCGCTGGGTGCCCGCGCATGGCGCATCTTCACCATCTTCCCGGTGGGCCGCGCCAAGTTGTATCCGGAGCTTCAGCTCAACAACGAACAGTTCACGCAAGTCATGGATTTCATCGTGGCCACGCGCAAGGAGGGCCGCATCGCGCTGAATTTCGCTTGCGAGGGTTTCCTGGGCGGTTTTGAGAACGAAGTCCGGGACAGTTTCTACCACTGCGAGGCCGGCGTCTCGGTGGCCTCGGTCCTGGCCGACGGCTCCATCTCGGCCTGCCCGAGCATCCGTTCCAAATTCTACCAGGGCAACATCTACCAGGATGATTTCTGGACGGTCTGGAACGATCGTTTCGAGATGTACCGCGACCGCAGCTGGGCGCGTCAGGGCATCTGCGGTGACTGCAAGATGTTCCGTTACTGCCGCGGCAACGGCATGCACCTCCACGACGAAGAAGGCAAACTCCTCGTCTGCCACTACAATCGTCTGAACCGATAACGACTGCGGCTTGTGCGCCAGGCGCGGGTGCTTAGGGTCCTCAAATCAAACCCCAGAGCGCCCAAGCACAAGCCAATAGCATTTTCATGTTTTTTTGTATCTTTGCAGGATATATCGATAAAGATTATTCACGGCATGATTACAAAACAGCAGGTTGAAGCCTTCGGTTCGATCGAGACTCCCTTCTATTTCTACGACATGGATCTCCTGCGCCAGACGCTCGACAGCTATAAAGCGCAGATCGACCAGTATGGTTACAACGCGCACTATGCGCTGAAAGCCAATGCCAACGACCGCATCCTCGACACCATCCGCAGCTACGGCCTCGGCGCAGACTGCGTGAGCGGCAACGAAGTGAAACTCGCCGTCCGTTCGGGTTTCGATCCGCAGAAGATCGTCTACGCCGGTGTCGGCAAATCCGACAAGGAAATCCGCGCCGCCCTGCGCGCCGGCATCTTCAGCTTCAACTGCGAAAGCGTGCCGGAAATCCAGATCATCAACGACCTGGCCGCCGGCATGGGCAAAAAAGCGCGCATCTCGATCCGGGTCAACCCCGACATTGACGCGCATACCCATAAGTACATCAGCACCGGCCTGAAAGAAAACAAGTTCGGCATCAGCCCCTGGGCCTTCCAGGATGTCGCCGGACTCCTCGCCCGCTGCACGCACATCGAGTTCCTCGGCCTGCATTTCCACGTAGGCTCGCAGATCACCGAACTGCCTGTGTTCGCCCTGCTGTGCCGCCGTGTCGAAGAACTGCAGCAGTGGTTCATCGAGCACAAGATCCCCGTCCGCAACCTCAACCTCGGCGGCGGCCTGGGCATCAATTACCAGGACCCGAACGGCGACCCGGTCGCCCATTTCGCCGACTATTTCGATACCATCCACCGGAACCTCGTGGTCCGTCCCGGACAGAAGGTCCACTTCGAGCCGGGCCGCGCCCTCGTGGGCCAGTGCGGCCATCTCATCAGCCGCGTGCTCTATGTGAAGGTGGGCAAAGAGAAGAAATTCGCCATCCTCGACGCGGGCATGAACGACCTGATCCGCCCCGCGCTCTACCAGGCACATCACGCTATCGAGAATCTCTCGTCCACGGGCCGGATGCTGCGCTACGACGTGGTTGGACCGGTCTGCGAATCGAGCGACTGCTGGGGCCAGAAGCGCCTGGTCAGCCGTTGCGAGCGCGGCGACCTCTTCGCCATCCACTCGGCCGGCGCCTATGGGCAGGTGATGGCCATGAAATACAACCAGCGCGACCTGGCGAAAGCCGTTTATTCCGACGATTTGAAGTAGTTATAGAAAGATATGTTTGAGAATCTGACCGACAGGCTGGAAAAATCATTCCGCCTCATCAAAGGACAAGGCCGTATCACGGAGGTCAACATCTCCGAGACCATGAAGGATGTGCGCAAGGCGCTCCTCGACGCCGATGTCAGCTATAAAATTGCCAAGAATTTCTGCGACGAAGTCAAGCAGAAGGCTATCGGCCAGGACGTGCTCAAGGCCGTCCGCCCCGAGCAGATGATGGTCAAGATCGTCCACGACGAACTCGTGGAACTCATGGGCAGCGAGGCCTCTGACATCAACGTCAAGGGCAACCCCGGCATCGTGCTGGTCGCCGGTCTCAACGGTTCCGGTAAGACCACCTTCTGCGGCAAGCTGGCGCTCAATCTCAAGAGCAAGCGCGGCATGAAGGTGCTGGTCGCCGCGTGCGACACCTTCCGCCCCGCCGCCATCGAGCAGTTGAAGACGCTCTGCGGCCAGATTCAAGTGGAGTGCTACTCCGAGGACGGCGTGAAAGATCCGATCCGGATTGCACAGAACGCCATCAGGAAAGCCAAGGCCGAAGGTTACTCCGTGGTCGTGATCGATACCGCCGGCCGTCTGGCCGTCGATCAGGAGCTCATGGACGAGATCTCCGCCCTGCACAAGGCCGTCAATCCGACGGAAACCCTCTTTGTGGTCGATGCGATGACCGGCCAGGACGCCGTGGAGACGGCCAAGACCTTCAACGAGTACCTCGATTTCGACGGTGTGGTCCTCACCAAGATGGACGGTGACACGCGCGGTGGTGCGGCGCTGTCCATCAAGGCCGTTGTCGGCAAGCCCATCAAGTTCGTCTCTTCGGGCGAAAAGATGGAGGCGCTCGACATCTTCTACCCGAAGCGCATCGCCGACCGCATCCTGGGCATGGGCGACGTGGTCACGCTCGTCGAAAAGGCGCAGGAGCAGTTCGACGAGGAGGAAGCCCGCCGGCTCCACAAAAAGATTGCCCGCGACCAGTTCACGTTGCAGGATTTCTACGACCAGATCCAGCAGATCAAGAAGATGGGCAACATCAAGGATCTGGCTTCGATGATTCCGGGTGTGGGCAAAGCCCTTCGGGACGTAGATATCGACAACGATTCCTTCAAGCAGACCGAGGCCATCATTCTCTCGATGACGCCCTACGAGAAGGAGAATCCGACCTACATCAACGGCAGCCGCCGCAAGCGCATTGCCGCCGGCAGCGGCACGACCATCGCCGATGTCAACCGTCTTCTCAAGCAGTTCGAAAGCACCCGCAACGTCATGAAGAAGATGACGACCACCAATCCGATGGCCGCCCGCCTCATGAAGAAAAAGAAACGCCGCTGACGCTTCGCTGGCTCTGTTTTTCGTCCTCACAAGATACCCCGGGTGAGGATGGAGCCGCAAAAAATAATAAACCGTCCTCATTTCCCAGCGGATTTGAGGACGGTTTTCATCTCCCCTCCTCAACATCAGATGCATGCGCTGGGCGCTCTGGGAATTGCTTCTCGGACCGACGCTTCGCGTCTCCCTCCCAAGCTCTGCTTGGGCCCCTCCCGCTATCAAGCGCGGGTGCTTAGGGTCCTCGAAGCAATATCCCACCCGCGCTTCAACGCCCCCCCTAAAAAATAATACAATGGTAATATTGACAAATTGAATCATTCTTCCTATATTTGCTTCCGTAATACAGATTTTAGGGGAATTCCCCGTAGCTTTTTAGTATTATGGAACTTTTAACCAAAGTCAAATTCGTCAGCCTGAATAAGGTGACGGTTGAAACGCCACAAGGTGACCGTTTCACAGTGGGACTCAATCGAGTAGTCCCTATGCCTCTTCAAGAGCAAGACGCTCGTGTCATTGCTTACCTCTTCGACAAATACTACAAAGGTGATCCTTCCGTCATCATGGGACCGATTTATCGGGAGATGATGGTGAATGGATGCTGGGCAGCTCCGTATTGGTACGGTCCAGATCGTGACAATGAGCGTGAGCGCATCGGAGCCCGGATCCGCGCCCTGCGGGAAGAGCGCCGTCTGGAAGCCAAAGAGTTGGCCGAATATGCCGATATCGACGCCTCCAACCTTTCCCGCATCGAGAAGGGGAAGTTCTCTCCTGGTCTTGATGTCCTCTGCAAGATTGCTGCAGCAATGGATTGTTCCGTTGAGATTGTGCCGATTGGTGCCGACGGCAATCATTACGAGGTGCACCGCGCCGCCCGTGCGATTCCTGAAGAGCATCGCAGTCTGATGATTACCGCCAAGAATTCTACCTTCCGCCTGGCGGATTGCCTGGCAAAATATGGCGAATACCATTGGCAGCAGACTCGGTACAATATCAACATCGGAGACATCGTATATGTCTATGTGTCCGAAGACCGTGCAATCAAATATAAAATGACGGTAGAGCAGGTCGATGAACCTTATGACCGCTGGATGGCCAAGGAGGAGGAATTCTGGGTGGATAAAGGTCGTATTACGGATGAATCCCAGACAAAATACGCCCTCCTTCGCCTGGTCAAGGAATCCCGTTCCGGCAAGCTCACCGAAGAGAATCTGATGAAGCACGGCTTTCTCCGTGCCCCTCAAGGTGTGAAGTTCCTTGAAGGAGATCTTCTCAAGTTCATCGAAAGGAAGTTTTAGCCATGGCAGCGAACATAAACGACTATACACGTGAGGAAGTTTGCGTGTATAAAGGACGTAGATACTATGTCCGTGACAATGGTGCAATCTATCGTCAATGTAAAGAGGATGGAGTAAGACGCAAATGGGATGAAGAGTGGACCTTCGGTAAGTTTGACCAGAATACTGGCTACATGCTTCTCGGCCAAGAACGAGTCCATAGAATTGTCTGCACTGCATATCATGGGGAGCCTGTAGGAGACAAGAATGTTGTAGACCACATTGATACAAATCGTTGCAACAATCGACCGGATAACCTTCGCTGGGTTACCAGAATGGAGAATATCTGGGATAATCCCATCACCATGGCCAAAGTGGAGCTTATTTGTGGAAGCCGGGAAGCATTTATTGCCAATCCCTCGCTTCTTTTTGGACACGAGTCCGAAGACCCCAATTTTATGTGGATGAGAAATGTTTCGCCAGACGAAGCAAAAGCATCGTATGATAGTTGGAAAGAATGGGCCAGTAGACCAATTGACGAAAGACGAAGAAAAGGAGGTTCTGCAGGTGAATGGCTATATGGAAGGAAAGGGGAGAATCCCAATAGCCCCTTCTATGGCTTCAAACGGTGGACTTGTCAAGTGGTAGATAGGACAGAAGAAAGCTTGTTCCCGTTGGCACCCTTGTCCACTGTAGCCGGGGAAGATGTCCTTCAGAAGTATCAGGAAGCATTAGTTCCGGGCGCAGATTTCCTTATCAGCCGATATTATAAGACGATCGTGTCTGATGTGGTCTATTTTGCTGAAGAAAACAAGCTTCGCGTATTAAGTGAGCGAATCGGAGGTCAACGTACACCTTGGTATATCTTTGAAATATGGCCGGAAGAAAACGTCCTGTACCACAAGATTGTGGGCTCTTATGGCAAGAATAAGCAGAAAGACATTGATGAGGCGATGCACGACCTCTCCAAGTATCATCGTCAAGAGTGGAAGTATAACCGCAATAGACCTGCGCCAACATATAGTTCCAATCCACCAACAGAAACACCTGAATTATTATTCCCGGAATTCCATCCAATAGAAATCAAGGATTATTATCCGGCAGATAATATTGAACAGCGTAATTGGAAAACACCAACTGAGTTCCCGATGTGTCCTGCAGGTATGCCAGAGAATCCACTGGAGGTATATAAACAGAACATGAAGGTAGATGAGATTTTCTGCCGTAATCGATACGGAGAATCATACCTTAAAGATGTAGGTTTCAATCCGGAACAAGACGCACTGATTGTCCTGACATACCAACCAGGCGGAGTCAAAGAATGGTATTTAAGCGGCATCTACATTGAAGACGGCAAGTTCGTTCACGAAGCAATCTGCTCCTGTTTCGAGGAGATTGGTGGTCGTAAGTATTTCACCATCCACACGGGCGGAACCTGGACAGGCGGAGAAGTCTTTGATGATGGATGCTAAATCCTATCTTTGGAAAAATCAACACATGTCACTAAATTTGTAACTCGAAGAACCACATAGTCATAAAGCATATGAAGAAAGTATTACTCATATTCCTGGTTGCAGTTATTTCACTTTCGGCCTTAGCTCAGACTTCATCGCAGCACCTTACCTTCAAAGGCGTACCTATTGACGGAACCCTGAACCAGTTTGTCGCCAATATGAAGGCAAAAGGTTTCACTGGTGCAGTAAATAAAGACGGGACTGCCGTCCTAGAAGGAGATTTCGCAGGATATAAAGACTGTTATGTCCTTGTGTCCACATTAAAGAATAAGGATCTTGTCAGCACTATTGGCGTTCTATTCCCGGAGTGTCCGAACTGGAACACTCTTGAAGGAAATTATCTCAAATTGAAGGAGATGCTCACTACCAAATATGGGGAACCGGCCGAAGTTGTAGAAGAGTTTCAGCATCCACGCTCTGCGGATGACGACAACTCAAAACTTCATGAGTTGAAAATGGACCGATGCGTATACAATACGCTTTGGAAGACCGACAAGGGTAATCTGGTATTGAAACTCGTCACAGGTGATTACAACTCCTGCCACGTCCTGCTGGGTTATTATGACAAGATTAACGGCCTTGAGGTTGAGGCTGCCGCCATGGATGACCTTTAGTGTAATTCCGCTAATTCCGTAATTCCATAGATTCCGCAACTGTATATCCCAATAATCATCCTACTCCAATGAGTGGGATGTTATTTTAATGTCGATAATTACGCTAGGTGCGTAATTGACGGGATTGCGTATTTCGAAGCCGCTAAAACGGAATTGCCTCTAAATGTGAAATCCACTTATCCTATTGCTGGGCATCCCCCGGGTTAGAGGTTTTGGCATATTTGGAAGCATTTATCATAAGGTTGACATACTTCTTGCAGATCTCCTTGTCGATGTCTTTAGCGAATCGTGTCAACAAAAACTCAGGCCCATCCTGCTTCGCCCATGGCCCAAATGATATTAATAATCCTTCGTAAAGGTATCTTACAGAATCAATGGCCATGTATTCCTTAAACTCTAACTCGTTAGAATACTTGTGTTTAAACTGGAGATTAATGGCCATTGGAAGTAGATATGCATCGCGTTTCTTGAAGTTGATATCATGCCCCATATTCTGAAGGCACTTGACGAGATCTATGTAGAAAACGAGGATGACTTTAATATCTATTCCAACGTTTTTCTTACTGGGATTTGGCATGTGTATCTCTTTCCTAAGGACAGCACAGAGGTCTTTATTTGCCCGGACATCGTTATAGACTTTCAGCATTTCATCACATACCATGTACGCAGGAACAAAGGCCTTAGTAGAATCAAGAAGCTGGTCTACAGAATACTAATCAAACAATCCCATAATGAAGTGTTAGTTGATGGTTTCTACAAATATAGTTGTTATTCACGAAAGGTGTATGGTAGGCCGATTAGGCCGATGGCGACAATTCAGGCCGATGGTGCTCAGTTCCAATGGCAGTGCCGATGCCACTGTCCATATAGAAAGCGGTACGTGCTCGTCAGTCTGTTATGTTATGTTCTGCGCTGCGCTCAGCCCATAACAGCCAGACCAGCAACCTCCATTGCCACCCTTCGCTGGGAGACTCTGACCGAACAAGGCGGTCAGAGTCTCCCAGGCGGCTTTTTCGTGTTTATACCTCATCCCTGCTCTGCCTTGACGAATACCCCCCCCATGCAACTTCAACTCTATCAGCACTATCTTAGCTTCTTCTTGCCGGGGGGGGGGGGGGCATCCTGGACAGTTCCTCCCTGCACATCTACCTGGATGAACGGGATCATCGGTCCGCGACGCCGTCATCTGTGTCGTACGAGGAAGGATGCGCTTCATCTGCCCGGAGGTTCTCCAGCCAGGGTCTTCTTCTGGCCAGAACGGGACGGGATAATGAGGCCCCGTCCGTTTCCGTCCGAGAAAAACCCTGTCGTCAAACAGGCGCACGATTGGATTTTGTAATTCGTTGATTATCAGTGTCAACGTTTTTGAAACTCTGCGCCACAGCCCGATTTCGGCCATTGGAGCAGAAACCGATAATTAAAACCATTGATTACCAGTCGATTACTTTTTTGAATTCTGCGCCTGTTTGGCGGAAAGGCGCGGACAGCAGCAGAGGTGACAGCGGGGCAACGATTTGTGAGCGGCAGGAAAAAGGCGAAAGCGCGGAAGTCCCGTCTCGTGACAGCGCAGGTCCTTCGACCGTTAGCGGAGCGCAGCGACAGCTAAAAGGGAGAAGTTCGCCGTCAAAGGACAGTAGCGCATTCCGCCCCTGCCGAGAACCATGAGGAGCAACGCTGTCACCTCTGCGCAAGAGCGCCGAGATGCGGGATGAAGATCGATAGTTCTTCCTTCACTTTACGCTGATCCGAAAAGTGAGTGGTTTTCCTTTTTCGCGGGGATGTATGATTTATGAAAAAAACGAATCATTCCTATAGGAATAATGATTGCGCAGGGACTCGAAGGCAGAAGGGTCGCTGCGCAGTGCTTGATCATCGGCGAGGATGTCGTAGGGCTCCTGCGGGAGGACGACACCCTGGACGGTGAACGACCGGAGCGCGTCGATGCCGAAGGCCTCGCCGAGGGCGCGGACGACGGCGGCGGTACCGTTCATCTTGCCCTGGATGGAGTAGCCGGCGATGTGGGGCGTGGCGATGTCGGCGGCGGCGAGCAGATCCGGGTTTATCGCCGGTTCGTTTTTCCAGACGTCGATCACGACGCGGCCCAGCTGCGGCCGGGCGGACAACAGTGCTGCTTCATCGACGACTTCACCACGGGAGGCGTTGAAGAAGGAAGCGCCCGGTTTTATCGCGGCGAAGAAAGCGGCGTCGGCAAAATCGCGGTTTTCAGGCCAGAGCGGAATGTGGAGCGTCACGACATCGGCCTGCGCCAGCAGATCGGGCAGCGGCGTAAAGCCGGCTGAGCCCTCGGCGGCTTCGCGCGGCGGGTCGTTCAGCAGGACGTGCATCCCGGCACGGCGGCCGGCTTCGGCCACCAGCGAACCCACATGTCCAGCCCCGACGACACCGAGCATCGCACCGGGGCGGTCGAGGTCCAGCGCTTGGAGCGCCGCACGGACGTACTGCGCCACGGCGGCAGCATTGCAGCCGGGCGCGGAAGCCACGGTGATTCCGTGGAATTCACAATATTCCAGATCGATATGGTCGGTGCCGATGGTCGCCGTCCCGATGAAACGGACGGCAGCGCCGTCGAGCAGCGTCGCGTCGCAGCGTGTGCGGGTGCGGACCAGCAACGCCACGGCATCGCGGACATCGGCCGGGCCGATGGACTTGCCAGGCAAGGCCCGGACTTCGAACCACGGTTCCAGGACGCCTTCCAGAAAAGGAATATCTCGATCGACGACAACGACGGGGCGCATCTCAGCTAAGTTTGATCTGTTTTACGATTTCTTCGCCCAGCCGGGCATTCAGCTCCGTGCGGATGGCCTCCAGCTGGAACTGCAGGTGGGCACGGACGACAGAGGAATTCAACTTGCAGCTGAGGACGCCGGCGCGGAACGAACGGCGCGCCGTGCAGGTTCCCAGGCGAAGCTGGCCCACCGTCAGGGCATCCCACGACCCGCAGATCCGGGCCTGCAGCAGGCCCTCGCCCAACTGGGATTCTTCCACGTACGCGGCAATCGCCTCGCCGATGCTTTTGGTCTTTTCGCGTTTCATTCGGCCGTGATCCTCCCCGCTTCAACCTGATAGCTGCGCACGTCGGCATCGATGCCGCGCGAAACGCTTTCCAGCCGCACCTTGTTGCTGTCGGTCAGGAAGATCTGGCCGAAGTCGAGCGCCGAAACCAGCTGCAGCAAGTTCTCCACACGGCGCATGTCGAGCTTGTCGAACACGTCGTCGAGCAGCAGGATGGGCGTCTGCCCGCAGCTCTCCTGCACAAAACGGAACTGCGCCATTTTCATGGCCAGCAGGAAACTCTTCTGCTGCCCCTGGGAGCCGCAACGCCGCAAGGGGTGCCCGTCAAGCCGAAAGAGCAGGTCGTCACGCTGGATACCGGTCGTGGTATAGCGCAGCACCCTGTCTTTCTCGGCCTCGCGGGCAAAGAGCGCGTCAAGCGTATCTTCATCCAAATCAGAGCGATAGGCCACATCCACCGACTCGCGGCCCTCGGCCAGCTGCGCATAGAAGCCCTGGATAAGGGGACGCAGGCGCTCACAGAGCCGGCGCCGCGCCGTATGCACATAGTCCGCATGCGGGGACATGCGCTCGGAAATCGTGTCAAGCAGCGCCGGAGCCGCCAGCTCGCTCTTGAGCAGTTTGTTGCGCTGCATCAAGAGCTGGTTGTAAGCCTGGATATGCTGGAGGTACGGACGGTCGATCTGCGAGAGGATGAAATTGAGGTATTTGCGGCGCTCCTCCCCTGCATCGTTGATCAACGCGCCGTCAAAGGGCGAAACCATCACGATGGGCAGCAGTCCGATGTGCTCGGAGAAACGGGCATAGCTCTTGGCGCCGCGCCGGAACTGCTTCTCCCCGCCGCGCCGGACCGATGCCGCGATCTTCTCTTCCGTACCGCCGTCCATCTCGTAGAAGCCGCAGAGCGTAGCTTCCTCCGCGCCGTAGGCGTAGACATACTGGTCGGACGAGGAAAAATAGCTCTTGGTCATCGAAAGATAATACACCGCATCGAGCAGATTGGTCTTCCCGGCGCCGTTGCTGCCGTAGATATAATTGACTTTCGGCGAGAAACGGATATCCGCCTCGGCGATATTCTTGAAATCGTGCAGGATGATTCTGTTTAAAAACATGTGTAAATCTTATGCACAAATATACAAATTAATATTGGTGTTTCCCATTTTTGTTGTAAATTTGCGGATTGCGTGTAATATCGCAAAAATGCTCTCAGATAGCTTTCAGAGAGGGTTTTACGAGAAACAAAATACAAAAAACAATACAAAGTAAAATGGCACAGAACAAGCAAAAGGAAGCTCAGCAGGAGCAGGTCGCGACGACGGTCTCCGGTGTTGAGGAATTTTTTCAGAAAAACAAGAATTGGATCGAGTGGTCGATTATCGCCCTGGTGGTAATCATTTTCGGTATTTTCGCCTATAACCGCTGGGGCGTGATTCCGGCCCGCCAGGAAGCGCAGGAGCAGATGTATCAGGCTGAACAAAGCTTCCGCAACAACGATTTCGAGACCGCCCTCAACGGTGACGGCAACGTGCTCGGATTCAAAGACATCATCGACAGCTACGGCAGCCGCGCCGGCAAGAGCGCCACTCTCTACGCAGGTCTCTGCAACCTCCAGCTCGGCAACAACGAAGAAGCCGTTTCCTACCTGAAGAAGTATTCGTCCAAGGACAAGATCATGCAGGGCCGCGCCTGGTGCGCCCTGGGTGACGCCTACTCCAACATGAAGGACTACACCAGCGCCCTGAACTGGTACAAGAAAGCCGCCTCGCTGGAAGAGAACGCCTACACGGCCACCTATCTTTTCAAGGCAGGTCTCGTCTCCGAGGAACTCGGCGACAAGGCCGGCGCCCTGAAGTTCTACAAGGAGATCGAGACCAAGTATCCCCAGACCCTGGAAGGCTACGACATCCAGAAATACATTACCCGCATTGAAAACCAGCAATAATCCGGACCATGGGAAGAGCATTTGAATTCCGCAAGGAGAGAAAATTCAAACGTTGGGGCCACATGGCCAAGACGTTTACCAAGATCGGCAAAGAAATCACCATCGCCGTCAAGAACGGCGGACCCGACGTGACCGGCAACCCGCGCCTCCGCGCCCTGCTGCAGACAGCCCGCAGTGAGAACATGCCGAAGGAAAATATCGAACGCGCCATCAAGAAGGCCACCGACAAGGACCAGGCCGACTACAAGGAAGTGGTGTACGAGGGCTACGGCCCCCACGGCGTGGCCATCCTCGTGGAGACCGCTACCGACAACACCAACCGCACCGTGGCCAACGTCCGCAGCTACTTCAACAAGTTCGGCGGCAACCTCGGCACTTCGGGCAGCGTGGCTTTCATGTTCGACCACAAATGCGTGTTCAAGATCAAGAACAGCCCCGATATCGACATCGAGGAACTTGAGCTCGAGCTCATCGACTTCGGCGCCGACGAAGTCTTCGTGGACGAATTCGAGAACAAGGACGGAGATACCGAAGAGGTCATCACCATCTACGGTGAATACACTGCCTTCAACAACATCCAGAAATACCTCGAGGACAAGGGCTTCGAGCTCGTTTCGGCCGGCTTCGACCGCTTCCCGAACGGCGAGATGAAGCACCTCACCGCCGAAGAGCGCGTGGAGCTCGACAAGCTGCTTGAGAAACTCGAAGAAGATGACGACGTGCAGAACGTCTTCCACAACCTGGCAGAAGAATAAATCTCTATAAACACCTATATCATGAATCTCACACACATCGAACACCTCGGAATCGCGGTCAAATCGCTGGAAGAGGCCATTCCTTATTATGAAAATGTACTCGGCCTGAAATGCTACGCCATTGAAGAAGTCGCTGACCAGAAAGTCAAGACCGCCTTCTTCAAGATCGGCCAGACCAAACTCGAACTCCTCGAGCCCACCAGCCCGGAGAGCACCATCGCCTCTTTCATCGAGAAGCGCGGTGAGGGTATCCATCACCTGGCCTTCGCCACCGACGACGTGGCCGCCTGCCTGGCCGAAGCCGAAGAGAAAGGCGTCCGCCTGATCGACAAGGCTCCCCGCGCCGGCGCCGAGCAGATGATGATCGCTTTCATCCACCCGAAATCCACCAAGGGTGTGCTCACTGAATTCTGCATGAAGAAACCGCAGGAGTAACGAATACCGAATACAAACTAAAGCACACACGATAATGAGTCAGCAACTCGAAAAGGTAAAAGAGCTTATCGAACTCAGAGAGAAAGCTCGCATGGGCGGCGGCCAGAAAGGTATCGACAGCCAGCACGCCAAAGGAAAATACACCGCACGTGAACGCATCAACATGCTTCTCGACGAAGGCAGCTTCGAGGAATTCGACATGTTCATGACCCATCGCTGCACCAACTTCGGCATGGAGAAGAAGACCTACCTCGGTGACGGTGTGGTGACCGGTTACGGCACGATCGCAGGCCGTCTCGTCTATGTCTTCGCACAGGATTTCACCGTGATCGGCGGCTCGCTCTCCGAGACCCTCGCCCAGAAGATCTGCAAGGTGATGGACATGGCCATGAAGAACGGTGCTCCCTGCATCGGCTTGAACGACTCCGGCGGCGCCCGTATCCAGGAAGGCGTCAACGCCCTGGCCGGCTATTCCGAAATCTTCGAGCGCAACATCCTCGCATCGGGCGTGGTTCCGCAGATCTCCGCGATCCTCGGTCCCTGCGCCGGCGGCGCCGTGTACTCCCCTGCCCTGACCGACTTCATCATCATGTCGGAAGGCACTTCTTATATGTTCCTGACGGGTCCGGCCGTGGTCAAGCAGGTCACCGGTGAGACCGTCACGCAGGAAGAGCTCGGCGGTGCCACCGTGCACGCCACCAAGAGCGGCGTGGCCCAGTTCAAGGCCCCGACCGAGGAAGACGCCATCGCTACGATCCGCGACCTCCTCAGCTACCTGCCCCAGAACAACATGGAAGAACCCCCGTATCTGCCGACCGAAGACCCGATCGACCGCAAGGAGGACTCCCTCAACGAAATCATCCCCGACAGCCCGAACGCTCCGTACGACATGTACGAGGTCATCGGCGCCATTGTCGACGACGGCAAGTTCCTCGAGGTCCACAAGGACTATGCGAAGAACATCATCGTCGGCTTCGGCCGCTTCGGCGGCACGGCCGTCGGTATCGTGGCCAACCAGCCGAAATACCTGGCCGGCGTGCTCGATATCAATGCGTCCCGCAAGGGTGCCCGCTTCGTCCGTTTCTGCGACGCCTTCAACATTCCTGTCGTGACGCTCGTCGACGTGCCGGGCTTCCTCCCGGGTACCCAGCAGGAGTACGGCGGCATCATCGTCCACGGTGCGAAGCTCCTTTACGCGTACGGCGAGGCCACCATTCCGAAGGTGACCGTCACGCTCCGC
Source organism: uncultured Bacteroidales bacterium (assembly GCA_947168065.1). GTDB lineage: Bacteria > Bacteroidota > Bacteroidia > Bacteroidales > UBA932 > Cacconaster. The sequence continues at coordinate 17,793 of CAMVKH010000006.1, read as the reverse complement.
AAGTCCTACGGTGGTTCCCACATCGTGATGAGCTGCAAGCAGCTGCGTGGTGACATCAACTACGCCTGGCCGACTGCCAACATCGCCGTGATGGGTGCCGAGGGCGCCGTAGCCGTGCTCTACGCCAAGGAAATCAAGGCCGAAGAGGATCCTGCGAAACAGAAAGAACTCGCCGAGGCCAAGAAGAAAGAGTACAACGACCTCTTCTGCAACCCGTACAATGCTGCCAAGTATGGTTACATCGACGATGTGATCGAACCGCGCAACACCCGTTTCCGCATCATCCGCGCGCTCGAGCAGCTTTCCACCAAGAAGCTCTCGAACCCGGCCAAGAAACACGATAACCTGCCTCTGTAACCAAACCTGCAACGTATGAAACAACTCAAACTGTTCCTGACGGTTGTCGGCTTGGTACTGTGCTTCACGGCAGGAGCGCAGAGCCAGGACGCCATGCGCTTGAACGAATACCTGGTGGTCAATACCGACGACTTCCAGGATGACTTCGGACAGCAGAATGCATGGATCGAGCTCTTCAACTCCTCCTATGGCACGGTGGACATCGCCGGATGCTTCCTGTCCGACGATCCCGCCAACCTCAAGAAATACGCTATCCCGGGCGGCGACTTGCAGACCAAGATCAAGCCCCGCCAGCACGTCCTTTTCTGGGCGGACAACCAGCCTTATCGCGGTACGTTCCACGTATCGTTCGACCTGGCCAACGCCAAAGAGATCATCTTCACCAAAGGTGACGGCAAGACCATCATCGACCGCATCCCCGTCCGCCACGACCTGGGCGAGAACGTCGCTTTCGGACGCGTTGAAGACGGCATCGGCTCCATAGACGGATCCGGTGAAGGATGGACCGTGCTTGACCGCACTTCTCCGAGCACCAACAACTCCCTGATCGACAAGGCTGCGAAGCCCGACCGCATGAAGGAAATCGACCCGTATGGATGGATCCTTGCCCTCACGGCCATGTCAGTGGTGTTCCTGGCGCTCATTATCCTCTATTTCATCTTCAAGTCCATCGGCAATGCCAACATCAAAGCCGGCAAGAAGCGCTCCGCCGCAGCTTCCGGTACGGATGTTACAGAATCCTCTTATGGTGAGGTTCCCGGCGAGGTCTATGCGGCCATCGCCACGGCCATGCACCTGTACCAGGAAGACGATGAAAACCACGATGAAGAGAGTTTCGTCGTGACGCTCCATCACACCGACCGCACCTATTCGCCGTGGAGCTCGAAGATCTACACGCTCCGCCAGACCCCGGCGGTCAACAAAAGAAGATAACCTCCTAACCCAGAAAAGCAATGAAAGAATATAAAATCAAGATCAACGGTAACAACTACAACGTTACCATCGACGAGGTGGAGGGCAATGCTGCCAAGGTCGAAGTGAACGGCACACCCTACAACGTCGAATTCGAGAAACCGCTCTCGAAGCCCAAGACCATCAGTGTGGTCAGCAAGCCCGCGGCTGCCCCTGCAGCCGGTCCGGCTCCCGCCACGAAACCCGCAGCCGCTCCGGCAGCCGCCGGCGGCGCCACCGTCAACTCCCCGCTTCCGGGCGTCGTGCTCGAAGTGAAGGTCAAGGACGGCGACAAGGTGACCAAGGGTCAGGTGATCATGGTGCTCGAAGCCATGAAGATGGAAAACGCCATCGAGGCTCCTTGCGACGGTACCGTCACCATCAAGGCGCAGAAAGGCGACTCCGTTCTCGAAGGCGCTCCCCTGGCAGTAATCGCATAACCCCCGAAGCATATGGGACATATCCTTGACAACCTGAGACAATTCTGGCAGTTCACCGGGTTCGCGAACTTCGAGTGGGGCTACCTCATCATGATTATCATCGGATGCGCGTTCATCTTCATGGCAATCAAGTATGAGTGGGAGCCGATGCTGCTGGTTCCGATCGGATTCGGTATCCTGATCGGCAACATTCCCCTCTTCGCCGGTTTGAATGTCGGCGTGTATGAAGAAGGGTCCGTACTCAACATCCTGTACCAGGGCGTGCAACGCGGCTTCTATCCGCCGCTCATCTTCCTGGGCATCGGTGCCATGACGGACTTCTCCTCCCTGATCGCCAACCCGAAGCTGCTGCTGATCGGCGCCGCTGCCCAGTTCGGTATCTTCGGTGCCTACGCCATCTCGCTGGCCCTCGGCTTTGACCCCGCCCAGGCCGGTGCCATCGGCATCATCGGCGGTGCGGACGGCCCGACGGCCATCTTCCTGTCGTCCCGCCTGGCTCCAACCCTGATGGGTGCCATCGCCGTGTCGGCGTACTCCTACATGGCCCTCGTGCCGGTGATCCAACCGCCGATCATGCGCCTGCTCACCACCAAGAAGGAGCGCCTCATCCGCATGAAACCGCCGCGTCCGGTGTCCCCGACCGAGAAGAAACTCTTCCCGATCATCGGCTTCCTGCTCACGGCTTTCATCGTGCCGTCCGGTATTCCCCTCCTCGGTATGCTGTTCTTCGGCAACCTGCTGAAGGAAAGCGGCGTGACCAAGCGTCTTGCCAACACCGCCAGCGGTCCGCTCGTGGACATCGTCACCATCCTGATCGGTGTCACCGTCGGTGCCTCCACGCAGGCCAGCCAGTTCCTCCGCTGGGAATCCGTGAAGATCTTCATCATCGGCGCCCTGTCGTTCGTGATCGCCACCTTCGCCGGCGTGCTCTTCGTGAAGTTCTTCAACCTGTTCCTCAAGGAAGGCAACAAGATCAACCCGCTCATCGGCAACTCCGGTGTGTCGGCCGTGCCGGATGCCGCCCGTGTGTCGAACAATGTCGGCCTGGAGTACGATCCGAAGAACTACCTGCTGATGCATGCCATGGGCCCGAACGTGGCCGGTGTGATCGGCTCCGCCGTCGCCGCCGGTATGCTGTTGGGCTTCCTCGGATAACTGGGGCTCTGCCCCAAACCCCGCGCCTCCCGGCCTTAGTATCTTGCTAATGCCGGGAGACGTGCATTCATGAGCATGGTTTAGCAAGATACCGGCCTCCGGCGGTCCGCTGATGCGGACTTGTTAGCGAACTTCTATTATTGCTGTTTTTTTCTTATTTTTGTAAGAATCAATACAAGCCATGAAACACAGATCCTTCTTTTCGTTATTCGTTTTTGTTCTATCAATAATCATTGTTTCTTGCGGTACGCAACAGAAAACGGCGGCCAGCGGTAACGGCCGGTCCTTGGGTCCCGACGACCCGAGCGGATTTGTTGTCCTGACCGACGTCGTCCCCGACGTCCTCCTGGAGATGCGTTATTACAGCACCTTCAACTTCGTGGGGACCCGTGTGGACGGCTACGAAGAGCCCATTGCCCTGATAACCCGCGAGGCCGCCCAGGCCCTGAAAGCCGTGAGCGACGAAGCCATGACCCTCGGCTACCGCCTCAAGATCTGGGATACCTATCGCCCGCAGATGGCCGTGGACCACTTCTGCCGCTGGGGCGAAGATGTGGCCGACACGCTGACCAAACGGTATTTCTACCCTTATCTTGACAAGGACGTGGTGTTCGACCAGGGCTACATCGCCCGCCGCAGCGGTCACTCCCGCGGTTCCGTCGCCGACCTGACCCTCGTCGACATGAAGACCGGCCGTGACATTGACATGGGCTACGGCTTCGACTGGTTCGGCGGTGAGTCGCACCCCGACTTCAAGGGCATCACCCAGGAACAATACAACAACCGCATGCTCCTCCGCGCGCTCATGCTCAAACACGGCTTCCTCCCCATTGAGGAGGAATGGTGGCACTTTGTCCTCAAAAACGAGCCCTACCCCGACACCTACTTCACCTTCCCGATCCGCACCTCGCTCCTGAAGAAATAGCCCGCCGAGGCTCAGATGAGTTTCTCGAGCACCTTCGGGTCGGCGGCGGGAAAGAATTCCTGGACGTGCGCGATGAGCCGGGCGCGGGAGGCCGCAGGCGTGAGATTCGTGACGAGGGGGTTCTTACGCGTGCCGGCCACGGCGAGGGGGAGGTCAGGAACGGCGAAGAGCTCGTCGGGCGTGGTGTTGGAGGCGCGCTGCCAGCCGCTGTAGCTCAGGTCGGGTCCGCGATAGACGCGCTCAAAATCACCGATGACAGTCCAGGTGCCCATCTGCAGGAACTGAATGACGCTGTCCATCACATTTTTCTTGACCATCGGCGTGAGCATCGGGCGGTAACGGGTTCCGAGCGCTTGGATTTGCTCCGCTGTGAGGCGCCGGGCGCAAATCATCCGCAATTCCTTCATTTCCAACGCCCCCGCCGTACGGATAGCATCCAGCGCCAACGGCGCCAGGACCTTCATCAACTTGTCGCTTTGGGACGTAGCCTTGTAACGGCCTCCCTCCGCCATGCGCCAGCGTGGCTGACTGCGGCGCCAGTTCATCAGCTCGCGATACCATTCCACCGTGGCAAAAGCCGCTTTGCCCCCGAGGAATTTTCCGTACGCGATGTCTCCCTCGCGGACCGCATCGATCTTCCAGTCCCAGGGACCGAGCACGGCCTCATCGTCTTCGAAGATCCAACAGCCGGGTGCCGTCAGTTCTTCGACGGACCAGCCGGGGACGCCGCATTTGAAGAACGGCAGGACGCCGTAACGGCGGATTTCGGTAATCATTGCCTCCGGGGAATGGATGGGACGGATCGGATTCATCGGGCAATCGGCTGGTGGTCCATGGCCTTGAGCGTATGAAGAACGACAGGCACGGCAAAAAGGAAGGAGCAGATATCGGCCAGCGCCTGGGAAATCTCAATGCCCGGGAAGCCCCACAGGGCGTGTCCGATGAAAAGGGCGGGCAGGAAGAAGATACCCTGCCGGGAAGAAGCCATGATGATGGCTGGAATAGTCTTTCGAATGTTCTGCAAATACATGTTGGCCAGCACGATAAATCCGGTCAGCGGAAAACTGTAGCACTGATAGCGGAGCACCTCTCCACCGATGCGGATCACGTCAGGATCGTCGGCCCGGAAAAGGGAGACCAGCGGCTCGGCAAAGTACCAGCCCAACAACGCCAGTACCGCGCAGTAAACCGTTGATACACTGCAACTGTGCCAGTAGGCCTTGCGGACACGGTCGAACAGGCCGGCCCCATAGTTGAAGCCGCACACGGGCTGGAAACCCTGCCCGTAACCGATCATCGCGGCGCATGCCAGCATCGTGATGCGGTTCACGATCGAAAAGGCGGCGATCGCCTCGTCACCGTAATTGGATGCCATCTGGTTCAGGCAGATGGCTGAAATACTCATCAGGGCCTGGCGGGCCAGCGAAGGAAGGCCGCCTGCGGAGATATCGCGGTAACGGCGCAGCGTCGGCCTGAAATGCCGGGGACGGATGGGAAGAGAGCCCTTCTTCCCGATCATGCTCACGATCACCACGAAACCGATGGCCTGCGAGATGGCCGTCGCCATGCCGGCGCCGCGGATTCCCAGGTCGAAGCCGAAAATCAGTACCGGATCGAGCAGGATATTGAGCACGGCGCCCGACACGATGCCGATCATCGAGAGCATGGCGTTGCCCTGGTGTCGCATCTGGTTGTTGAGCGTGAAGGTGCCCATGATGAAGGGCGTGCCGATCAAGACAAATTGGAAATAGTCGACGGCATAGGGCATGATGGTGTCCGTCGAACCCAGCAGCGTCAGGAGCGGCCGCATGGTCAGGAAACTCACGCCTGCCAGAAAAAGGCCGGTCAGGATGGAAGATCCGAGTCCGACCGCAGCCATCTCTTCGGCGTCGACCGTCTCCCGGCGGCCCAGGGCGCGGGAAATGTAGTTGCCCGAACCCTGGCCGAAAAAGATGGCCAGCGACTGGATCAGCACCATATAGGCATACACGATGCCCATGGCGGCTACCGACGGGGTGTTGATCTGCCCGATAAAGAAGGTATCGGCCAGATTGTAGATGCCCGAGACCAGCATGCTCACAATGGAGGGGATTGCCATGGCAGTGACCAGCCGACCGACCGGCTGCGTTGTCATCCGCACGAATTTGGCGTCCTGCTCCAGTGCTCTTTGGTCTGTCTTGGACATGCTCTCTCTCGAATCAATATGTAAAAATACGAATTTTCTTTGTAAATTTGCTGGATAGACTAGAACATAAAAAAAAACGGACACCCTATGCAGGATAAATTGCAAGAATTGACGGACCGTTTGTACAACGAAGGTTTGTCGAAAGGCCGTCAGGAGGCGGACGCTTTGCTCGCCAAAGCCAAGGCCGAAGCCAAGGAGATTGTCGACAAGGCGAATGCCGAAGCGAAAGCCATCGTGGCCGCGGCAGAAAAGAAAGCCGCTGAAACCCGCACCACCGTCGAAGGAGACCTCAAGATGGCCACCACACAAACCATTTCCGCCGTGCAGCAGCAGGTGGAGAACATGATCATCACCCAGGCCGTCGCCAAACCGGTCGGTGCCGCGCTTTCCGACGAAAAGTTCGTCAAGGAACTGATTGCCACGGTGGTCAAGGCGTTCAATGCCGCCAATCCCGACGGTCAGGAACTCGACGTCATCCTCCCCGCCCAGGCAAAGAACGCGCTGGAACAGGCCTTCAACAATGAGATGGTCAAGGACCTGTCGAAAGGCATCGAGGTAAAGAATGTCAAAGGCATGGCAAACGGCTTCAAGATCGGTCCCAAGGACGGCGGCTACCAGATCAGCTTTACGGCAGACGACTTCACCGCCCTCATCGGCGAGTACCTCCGTCCGGCTTCCAAGAAGATCCTTTTCGGCAAATAATGGCGAATTATCCCTATATCATCGCCAGCTTCCCTGACATGGTGCTTGACTACGAGCAGCACCCCGTCGACGAGAAGGCTGTCGTCGACGAAGTGAAAGGCTTGCTTTCCGAAAGCGACGGAAAGCTGGTGGACTGGCTGGAATTCGGGCTTGAAGGATCAAAGCTCAAGCCCCATTTCTTCAGGGGCATCCGCCAGACCGGCTGCCGCTTCCTCGTCGAGTGGTTCGACTTCGACCGCCTGCTGCGCCTGGCCAAGGTCGACTATCTGGAAAACAAGCCGTACCAGGTGGATTTTCCCGAATTGGAGAAGGCCGACCTCGTTTTTCAGATGGACAACCTCGCCCAACGGGAGAAACTGCTCGACCGGCTGATGTGGGACAAAGCGGCCGAACTGGTGGAATTCGACGTGTTTACCATCGACACGATCCTGTCGTTGCTGGTGCGGCTCCATATCGCAGCCCGCTGGAGCAGGCTCGATCCGAAGGTGGGCGCCAGCCTCTTCCAGCAGTTTGTCGATGAAGTAAGGGGGACTTTCCAAGGAATCAACGCTGAACAATTATAAAGTATAGATAATGAAAGCAACAGGTATAGTTACCGGTATCATCTCCAACCTGGTGACAGTGCGATTTGAAGGCGACGTGGCGCAGAATGAGATCTGCTACATCGTGCATGGCGACACCCGGCTGATGGCCGAAGTCATCAAAGTGTCGGGCAAGAACGCATTCGTGCAGGTGTATGAAAGTACGCGCGGCCTGCGTCAGGGCGACAAAGTGGAGTTCGAAGGCCACATGCTCGAAGTACAGCTCGGCCCGGGCCTTCTCTCCAGCAGCTACGACGGCCTGCAGAACAACCTCGCCACGATGGAAGGGGTGTTTCTCAAACGCGGTGAATACACCGCCCCGCTGGACCACGACAAAGTCTGGCATTTCACACCCATCGCCAAGCCGGGTGACACCGTTTATGCAGCTGACTGGCTGGGAGAAGTAAAGGAAGGCTGGCTGCCGCACAAAATCATGGTCCCCTTCTCTTTCAAGGGCGAATACACCGTCAAGTCGGTCGTGCCGGAAGGCGACTACAAGATCGACGACACGATGGCCGTGCTGACCGACGCACAGGGAGAAGAGCACATCGTGACGATGGTGCAGAAATGGCCCGTGAAAGTGGCCGTCGGCGGCTATGTCGAGAAACCCCGCCCCTACCGCATCATGGAAACGGGCGTCCGCTGCATGGACACCCTCAACCCCATCGCCGAAGGCGGCACCGGTTTCATCCCGGGTCCGTTCGGCTGCGGCAAGACCGTGCTGCAGCACGCCATCGCCAAGCAGGGCGACGCCGATATCATCGTCATGGCGGCCTGCGGCGAGCGTGCCAACGAGGTGGTGGAGATTTTTGCCGAGTTCCCGGAGCTGATCGACCCGCACACGGGCCGTCACCTGATGGAACGCACCACCATCATCTGCAACACGTCGAACATGCCGGTCGCCGCGCGTGAAGCCTCCGTCTACACCGCGATGACCCTCTGCGAATACTACCGTGCCATGGGCTTGAAAGCCCTGCTGCTGGCTGACTCCACTTCCCGCTGGGCACAGGCGCTGCGCGAGATGAGCAACCGCATGGAGGAACTCCCGGGCGCCGACGCTTTCCCGGTGGACCTGAGTGCCATCATCTCGAACTTCTACGCCCGCGCCGGCATCGTGAAACTGCGCAACGGGCAGACCGGCGCCGTGACCTTCATCGGTACCGTGTCTCCGGCCGGCGGTAACCTCAAGGAACCTGTGACCGAGTCGACAAAGAAAGCGGCCCGCTGCTTCTACTCGCTGTCCCAGGCCCGCGCCGACAAGAAGCGCTACCCGGCCGTCGACCCCATCGACTCCTACTCCAAGTATCTCGAGTATCCCGAAGTCGACGAATACCTTCAGGAGCGCGTCGGCAAGGACTGGGTGGAGAAAGTGAACCACGCCAAGAACCTTATCCGCCGTGGCAAGGAGATCGCCGAGCAGATCAACATCCTCGGCGACGACGGCGTGCCCATCAGCTACCACGAGCAGTTCTGGAAGAGCGAGCTCATCGACTTCGTCATCCTGCAGCAGGACGCCTTCGACCCCATCGACTCCCTCTGCCCCATGGAGCGCCAGGAATACATGCTCTCGCTCGTCCTGAAAGTATGTGACGTACCGTTCCAGTTCGACAATTACGAACAGTGCGCCTCCCACTACAAAGAGATCATCAACGTTCTCCGCCAGATGAACTATTCCGAGTTCAAGAGCGAACAGTTCAACAAGTATCTTGAACAGCTTAATACCCTTTTGTCCCATGAGCAGTAAAGCATTCCAGAGAACCTATACCCGGCTTGAAGCCATCACCAAGGCGACGGTGACCCTGCACGCACAGGGCGTCAGCAACGATGAGCTGGCCACGGTCGACGGCCGCCTCGCCCAGGTGGTCAAGATGAAAGGTGACCTGATCACCCTGCAGGTATTCGCGGGCACGGAGGGTATCCCGACCAACGCCGAAGTACTCTTTCACGGTGAACCGCCGACGCTCCAGGTGAGCGACGCGCTTGCCGGCCGTTTCTTCAACGCCTACGGCGACCCCATCGACGGCGGCCCGCGCGTGGAAGGCGAACGCCGCCAGATCGGCGGTCCGTCCGTAAACCCGTACAAGCGCAAGCAGCCTTCGCAGCTCATCCCGACCGGCATCGCCGGCATCGACCTGAACAACACCCTGGTCTCCGGCCAGAAGATTCCCTTCTTCGCCGACCCGGACCAGCCCTATAATGCCGTGATGGCCCAGGTGGCCCTCCGCGCCGACGTGGACAAGATCATCCTCGGCGGCATGGGCCTTTCGAACGACGACTATCTCTACTTCCGTCACGAATTCGAAAGCGCCGGCGCCCTCAACAAGATCATCAGTTTCGTCAATACCACGGAACAACCGCCGGTGGAGCGACTGCTGATTCCCGACATGGCCCTGACGGCGGCCGAGTATTTTGCCGTCGACAAGAACGAGAAAGTGCTGGTGCTGCTGACCGACATGACGCTCTACGCGGACGCGCTGAGTATCGTAAGCAACCGCATGGACCAGATTCCTTCGAAAGACTCGATGCCCGGCTCGCTCTATTCCGACCTGGCCAAAATCTACGAGAAGGCCGTGCAGCTGCCGAGCGGCGGTTCCATCACCATCATCGCCGTCACTACGCTGAACGACGGCGACATCACCCACGCCATCCCCGACAACACGGGCTACATCACGGAAGGCCAGCTTTACCTGCGCGCCGACACCGACACGGGCAAGGTCATCATCGACCCGTTCCGTTCCCTCTCCCGCCTGAAACAACTCGTGCAGGGCAAGCAGACCCGCGAGGACCACTCTCAGGTGATGAACGCCTCCGTACGCCTCTATGCCGACGCACAGAACGCCAAGACCAAGTTGGAGAACGGTTTCGACCTGTCCGACTACGACCGTCGTTGCCTCGACTATGCGAAGGACTACGCCGTGGAGATCCTGTCGATCGACGTGAACATCGGCCTGACCCAGATGCTCGACACCTGCTGGAAGATCTTCGCCAAGTACTTCAGCAAGGCGGAGACGGGCATCAAACAGGCGATGATCGACAAATACTGGCCTGCAGACTAACGTATGGCGATCAAGTTTCAATATAACAAGACATCCCTGACCAACCTCGGCAAACAGCTGAAGGTCCGCCTGAATGCGCTCCCGACCCTGAAGAACAAGGAGTCGGCCCTGCGCGTGAGCGTGATCACGGCCAAGGCCGAATCGGATCGGCTCCAGCGCGAACTGGAAAAGGCCCTCACGACCTACGACTACATGGCCGGACTCTGGAATGAGTTCGAACCCGGGCTGATAGCCGTGAAAGACGTGGAACTGGCCGTTGTCAAGGTGGCCGGCGTCCGCACACCGGAGCTCAAGCAGGTCATCTACGATGTCAAACCGTTCGACGCCTTTACCAAGCCGATGTGGTTCAGCGACGGTGTGGCGATCCTCAAGAAACTGGCCCAGCTTGGCATCGAGAGCGAGATCTACGCCGAGAAAAGCCGGATCCTGGAATTCCAGCGCAAGAAGACCACCCAGAAGGTGAATCTCTACGAGAAAGTCCAGATTCCGGGCTACCAGGAGGCCATCCGGAAGATCAAGCGCTTCATGGAAGACGAGGAGAACCTGTCCAAGGCTTCCCAGAAGATCGTCAAGACCCGTCACCAGCAAGAAGAAGAGGAGGAAGAAGCATGATCACGAAAATGACCAAGTACACGTTCCTGCTCATGAGCAGTGATACGGCGGCATTCCTCCATGATATCCAGGAACTGGGCGTGCTCGACATCACCCGCTCCCGCAAGCCGGTCGACGCTGCTTCCGGCAAGCTATACCGTGAAGCCGAAGTCCTCCGCAAGGAGATTGACATCGTGGAGCGCTGCGACTTCTCACGCGACGAGCAGCACCGCAGCCTCAGCGCAAAACTGGCCGCCGCCGAGGAGGCCCATGCCGAGAAACTGCACTGGGGCGACGTGGATGTTGAAAAGGTGAAAGCCCTGCGGGAAGCCGGCTGCCGGCTCAACTACCACAAGGTACCCGTCAAGAAATTCAACCCGGCCTGGGCACAGCAATACGCCATCGTCGAAATTGACCGCGACGACAAGTTCGTGCGTTTCATCCGCGTGGACAGGGCCTCGGAAGGCTCGAACAATTTCCAGGTCGCCAGGACGCATGTGGCGGTCGAATCCCTCAGCGAACTGGCGACGCAGATTTCCGCCTTGCGGGAAGCCGTCAAGCGCCGGGAAGAGGCCATGATCATCCGTAAGGAGGAAGAGTTGTCCCTCATCCGCAACGCCTACGCCATGAAAGTGCAGGAATTGCAGCGCTACCTGGCGCAAAACGGTTCCAGGCTGGTGGCAGACGATTATATCTCCGTTCTGACCGGCTTTGCACCGACCGAAAACGATGCGAAACTGCAAGCAGAACTCGACAAAAAATCCATTTACTATCTCTGCGAACCGGCCACGGCTGCGGACAACCCGCCCATCCAGCTCAAGAACAACTGGTTCGCCCGTAACTTCGAGACCCTGACCGGCATGTACGGCATGCCCGTGTACGACGAGTTCGACCCCACACCGGTCCTGGCTCCTTTCTTCCTGCTGTTCTGGTCGTTCTGCATGGGCGATGCGGGCTATGGCCTGCTGCTCATCGCGCTGGGATTGCTGCTGCGCTACAAGGAGGGTTTCGACCTGCTCGGGCTGAAGAAGCACTGGCGGCTGGTCACTACGCTCGGCGTGGGAACCTTCTTCATCGGCATCCTGCTGGGAACCTTCTTCGGCATCGACCTGAGCAAGGTGTCGTGGATTCCGGAAGGACTTCGCAAGCTGATGCTGGTCGGCAAGATCGAAATCGGCGGCGCTTCCTACGACGTCGCCATGGTCGCGGCCATCGCGATCGGTGTTTTCCATATCTGCCTGGCCATGATCATCAAGGCCATCGGCATCACGAAACGGGCCGGCTTCAAGGAAGCCATCTCTGTCTGGGGATGGGTGATCCTGATTGTCGGCGGGCTCATCGTCGCCGGCCTGGCGCTGACCAACGTGCTTGACGAGACGGCGACGAAGATCGCGGTCATCGCGATCGGCGTCCTGTCGGTACTGAGCATCTTCATCTTCAACAAGCCGGGGCGCAATCCCCTGCTCAACGTGGGCGCGGGACTCTGGGATACCTACCAGATGGCCACGGGCCTGTTGGGCGACGTGCTGAGCTACATCCGCCTCTATGCACTCGGCCTGGCCGGCGGCATGCTGGGCGCGGCCTTTAACAACCTGGGACAGATGGTGCTGGGCGACAACCCGACCTGGCAATGGCCCTTCTTCCTGCTGATCGTCATCATCGGTCACGCATTGAACTTTGCCATGAGTTGCCTGGGCGCCTTCGTCCACCCGCTCCGTCTGACCTTCGTGGAATATTTCAAGAACAGCGGCTACGAAGGAAAAGGCCAGGAATACAGTCCATTAAGCAATCAAATAGAAAACAAATAAATATTAAAAATCTTACACTATGTTATCAGTTATTCTCGGTTATGTCGGTCTCGGTCTCATGCTATGCCTGGCCGGCATCGGATCCAGCATCGGTACCACAATCGCTGGCAACGCGGCGGAAGGCGCTCTGAAAAAGAACCCGGAGAAGTCTTCCAGTTACATGATTCTTTCGGCCATGCCCGCTACGCAGGGTCTGTACGGCTTCGTCGCCTTCCTGCTCTGGCCCAAGGATATCGCAGCCATGACGGAGAGCGGTTTCCTGTACTTCGCCGTCGGCCTGGCCGCCGGTGTGGTGTTCCTGTTCTCTGCCATCCGCCAGGGCCAGGTCTGCGCCAACGGTATCATCGGCATCAGCCAGGGCCACGACGTCCAGACCAATACGATGATCTACGCCGCCCTGCCTGAGTTCTACGCCATCCTTTCGCTGGTTGCTTCCCTGATGATTTAACGCTGACTCCTATGCGACGTCTTTTCCTGACCTTTTTGCTTGTGCTGTCGGTGACGGTAGGCTATGCTTGTACCAACCTGATTGTGACTAGGGGAGCTTCTGCAGACGGCTCCGTGATGGTGACCTATGCAGCCGATTCCTATACACGCTACGGCACACTGGTCCACTACCCTGCCGGGAAACACAAGGCCGGCGAGATGCGCCGCATCCTGCAGTGGGGTCAGGACCACTACCTGGGCGAAATCCCCGAGGCGCCGTATACCTACAACGTGATCGGCAACATGAACGAGCACCAGCTCGTCATCGGCGAAACCACCTGGGGCGGCCGTCCCGAACTGCGCGACCCGCAGGGCATCGTGGACTACGGCTCGCTGGAATACATCTGCCTGCAACGCTGTACGAAAGCCCGCGAAGCCATCGAACTCTTCGTGCAGCTGGCCAATGAATTCGGCTACGCTTCCTCCGGCGAGTCACTGAGCTTTGCCGACACCGAAGAAGCCTGGATTCTGGAAGTCATCGCCAAGAAACCCGACGTGGTGGACGGCGTGAACCGCAACAAGGGTATCGTGTGGGTAGCGGTCCGCATTCCGGACGGTTACATCTCCGCCCACGCCAACTGCGCCCGCATCACCACCTTCCCCAAGAACGATCCCGCCAACTGTCTCTATGCTCCTGACGTAATCTCCCACGCCCGGGAAATCGGCATCTACAGCGGCACTGACGAGGATTTCAGTTTCGCCGACACCTATTGCCCGCTCTCCTTCTCGCTGATGCGCAACTGCGAGGCCCGCGTCTGGAGTTTCTTCAACCGCTGGGGCGATCTCGACATGAACCAGTATCTCGATTTCGCCATGGCCGACAATCCGAAAAACCGGATGCCGCTCTACGTCAAACCCAAAGGGAAACTCTCCGTGCTCGACCTGGCGACGATGATGCGCGACCACTACGAAGGAACACCTTTCGACATGACGAAAGACATCGGTGCGGGCAGCAACGAGACGCCCTATCGTTGGAAACAGAACGACTGGACGGTCGACGGCGTGCGCTATTCCAACGCCCGCCCCATCTGCACCCAGCAGACCGGTTTCTGGTTCGTGGCCCAGTGCCGCGGCTGGCTGCCTGATGACATCGGCGGCCTGTTCTGGTTTGCGGTGGATGATGCCGGTACCTCGGCCCTGACGCCGGTATATTCTTCCTCCCGTGCCGTTTCCTGGCACTACGCGCTGGGCAACGGTTCCATGGTGGAGTACTCCCCCACTTCGATGTTCTGGCTCAACAACCGCATCGCCCAGTTTGCCTATCTGCGCTACAATCCCGTCGGACTGGAAGTGCAGGAACGGATTGCCGCGCACGAACAGGAAATGGTAAAAAAAGTGGCAGAAGCCGATCAGGTCGCCATGTCGATCAAATCGGAGAAGAAACGGCTGAAATTCCTGACAGATTTCTCGGTCCGCGAGGCAGATGCACTCTTCGATGAATGGGCCCTGCTCGACCAGTATCTGCTGCTCAAATACATGGACGGAACGGTGAAGCGCCAGAATGAAGACGGCTCGTTCAAGACCAACGGGAGCGTCGACTACATTCCGGTATCGCCCGACTGGCCGGGTTATAGTGAAAAATTCAAGCGTGCCATCGTCAACGACAACGGTGCCTTACTGAAAGTCCGATAAACACAAGAAGCATGATACGTCCCGTATATTTATGGAAAAAAGCGCAGGTCAGCCTGCACATGCGCCGGCGGAAACTGATCAACCTGGCATGGATCCAGGGCGTTCTACTGTTGGCCTGCGTGGTAATCGCCATGCTGCTGGCCAACCTGCCGGCTACCCGTGACCTGTATTTCCATATTCTGGAGACCAGCCTGAGCATTTCTGTCCAGATGCCCGACGGACAAGGCTTCATCTTCCCGGCCAACATGACTGTCGAAAAGTTTATCAACGACATCCTGATGGTCGTGTTTTTCTTTACCGTGGGCCTCGAAATCAAGCGGGAGATCATCAGTGGCGAGCTCAGCACCAGACAAAAGGCCATCATGCCGGTCATTGCCGCTTTCGGTGGCGTGATCATGCCCGCGCTCATCTATTTCCTGGTCAATCACGGAACGGCCGCCGCGTCCGGATGGGGTATCCCGACGGCGACCGACATCGCCTTTGCCGTGGGCATCCTGGCCATACTGGGAAAACGCGTACCGGTATCCCTGAAGGTGTTCCTGACGGCGCTCGCCATTGCCGACGACCTGATTGCCATCCTTGTTGTCGCCTTGTTCTACGGCGGCGCCATCAATTTCACATGCCTCGGCTTTTCCGCCATTCTGCTCGTCTTTATCATCTGGATGAACATTACGGGCGAAAAAAGGCCCTGGTTCTATTTCATCCCGGCCATTGCCCTGTGGATTCTGTTCTACTATTCAGGCATTCACGCCACGATGTCCGGTGTTGTGATGGCCCTGCTCATTCCGATGCGTCCCCGTTATACCAAAGAGTATTATTACCGGAAACGCAACATCTACCGGAAGCGGCTTGAAGAGAGCGACAAAACGCCCAGCAGCGAAGGATTCCCTAATTATACGCAGCGCACGGTACTGTGGCGCCTCAGCAGCACATCCAAGGACTGCATCGGCCTCAGCTACCGGCTGGAGCACGCCCTGTCCCCCTGGGTCAGCTTTGTCATCATGCCTATCTTCGCCCTGGCCAACGCCGGTGTACGCATCAGCGACCCGGCATTCTTCAATATCTTCCAGTATTCCTCCGAACTGGGCAGCGTCGGCATGGGTATTTTCTTCGGCCTGTTGCTCGGCAAACCGATCGGCATTTCCCTGGCCAGCTTCATCGCTGTAAAGGCCAAGATAGGCCAGATGCCGGCGCATGCGACCTGGAAACGGCTGATCGCGGTCGCCTGCCTCGGCGGTATCGGCTTTACCATGTCGATCTTTGTGGATACCCTCTCCTTTACCGGCCTCAGTCCGGAAGTGACAGAGATGCTGCAGGACATGGGCAAAGTCGCCGTACTGATGGGCTCGCTTTGCGCCGGCCTGCTCGGTTCCCTGCTGATTATGTGGGAAACCCGCAAAAAAGAAAGCTAATTCAGCTTCGTGCCTGCAAAGAGAATGGCTCCCGTACTTTTTTCGCGAATCAGATAGACGAAGGGGCGGTTGAAAACCAGCACAGGCCCGCTGCCAGCCTCGTTTTTCCGCAGCTCCGCGATGGTCACCGCCGCAGCTTCCGTTCCCTCTTCATCGAGCGAGACAAAGGCTTTCTGTCGCATATTGCTGACGTACAGTGGCGTATTGGAGATTTTGCCGAATTCGGCGGCCCGGCTGAAGGCTTTCTTCATGCCCAGGCTCTGCATAATCGGAATCAGCTGCTGCTCCGTATCAAATGACGCTTTGAATTTAGGGAAACGGATTTCGAACTGCTGGATGTTGTTGGCATCCCAGCGTGCGAGCTTCTCGGGCGACAGACCGGCCAGGAAGGCCATGAAGTCCTTGTCTGCCGGCATGATCGCCTCCAGGTAGAAGGCACCGTTGCCATAGGGAAGTCGGGCGACCGTTACGCTTTCATCCTGATAGCCAGTGAAAGCATCACTGGCAGCAGACATGAAATCCGCAGTCGTATTCTGTCCGGAAATGGCATAGAAAGGAGCCTGCGCTGTCAGGTCCTTGACGAACTGCACTTTCCAAATACCCTTGAAATAGAGGGCGTTGATCAGGATCAGCTGTACCTGGGGATCGATTTCGTCGAACATTTTCGGGATCAGGCCATTCGTCTTGTCGCTGCACCAGCCGTTGATGCGAGGGAGGGTGGCGTCGTCAGCGAAATCGACGACATACGAATCGGCGTCGTAGATCCGGAACATCTGTTTTTGGAAGGAGGACTTCAGGTCAAGTTCCTTTGCCGCCCAAAGCGAATTGGCCAGGGAAAGGGATACGTTCCGGTCGGCCTTCAAGAGTGCAGCCACCAGCGTGGTATAGCAGTCGTTGACCTGGTCGATGGTGAAGCTGTCCATCCCGATGGCCTTGACGATCTCGGTATAGGTTTCATCTTCCGCGCCATTGGCCAGCATGCTGCAGAGCATGGAGGCGCTCATCGGCGAAAGAAAGAGATTCGTTCCGGGAAAGTTCTGCGAGGTGACACGGAGAAAATCAAGCGCGAAAGCGTCACCTTTCGCCGCTACTGCCTGCTGGCTCTTCGTCAGCACGATCGGTTCATAATTCTCGTTGCCTTCGCTGTTGTTGTTCAACGACTCGCAGGACGTCAGGGCCAAGGCAAAGAAGATAGCTATCGCGAAAATAATCTGTTTCATACTAGTAAGATGCGAAATAATCCCAAATGTTGCGTAAAGCTACAAATATTTTTCTGAAGCAGCGCTTGCTTATGCGTTCCGGGAATGCCATTCAGGGGAGCCGAGGGGGTGAACAAAAGATCGCACCGAAGGTGCGAGGGGGTACCGGGGGGCTGTGCCCCCCGTAGGAACATTTGGCGGCGGCTTTGCCGCCAAACAAAAAACCCCTGACAACTTTCGTTGTCAGGGGTTCAAGTTTGGCGGCAACCTACTCTCCCACTTGGTGTAGCAGTACCATCGGCGCACGTGAGCT
>CAMVKH010000005.1 GCA_947168065.1 uncultured Bacteroidales bacterium | reverse complement strand
TCAGCCGCAGTGCCAGCTATTTTGAGAGCGGCATCGGCCGGGGCATGGGCTTCCGGGATTCCAACCAGGATCTCGCCGGCATCTGCCACCTGATTCCGGAGCGCGCCCGTCAGCGCATCCTGGACATCGCCGCCACCCAGTTCCCGGACGGCGGTTGCTACCATCAGTACCAGCCCCTGACCAAGCGGGGCAACAACGACATCGGCGGCGGTTTCAACGACGACCCGCTCTGGCTCATCTTCGGCACGGTGGCCTATCTGAAGGAAACGGGCGATTTTTCCATTCTGAAGGAAGCCGTTCCCTTCGACAATCAGCCGGGCAGCGAAGTCTCCCTGCTGGAGCACTTGAAAATCAGTTTCCGCCATGTGACGGACAACCTGGGCCCCCACGGCCTTCCGCTCATCGGCCGGGCCGACTGGAACGACTGCCTCAACCTGAACTGTTTCTCCGACAACCCGGATGAATCCTTCCAGACCACGGAGAACAAGACGGAGGGCAGCCAGGCGGAATCCCTGATGATCGCCGGCCTTTTCGTTGCAGAGGGGAAGGACTTCGCCGTGTTGCTGGACCGCCTGGGCGATGCGGCTGCGGAGGAAGTGCACACCGCTGTGTGCGCCATGGAAGACGCCGTCAGGCAATATGGATGGGACGGCGAGTGGTTCCTCCGCGCCTATGACTTTTATGGCCGGAAGATCGGCTCCCGTGAGAGCGAGGGTAGCAAGATATTCATCGAGAGCCAGGGCTGGTGCGGCATGGCCCGCATCGGCGCCGAAGAGGGGCTTTGCGACAAGGCCTTGGATTCTGCCGTGAAGCTGCTCGAGTGCGAGCACGGCCTGGTCCTCAATGCGCCGGCCTTCTCGCGCTATATCATCGATTACGGCGAGATTTCCTCCTATCCGGAAGGATACAAGGAGAATGGCGGTATCTTCTGCCACAACAATCCCTGGGTCATCATCGCCGAAGCCATGGCGGGAAGGGCCGAGGACGCCTGGCGTCACTACTGCAAGATTGCGCCTGCTTTCACGAAGGACCAGTCCCTGCGCAAGGTAGAGCCTTATGTGTTCTGCCAGATGGTGGCCGGCGCGGAAGCCGCCCGTCCCGGGGAAGGGAAGAACAGTTGGCTGACCGGCACGGCCGCCTGGACCTGGAAATGTGTGAGTGAATTCATTCTGGGCGTGAAACCCCAGTACGACGGACTTCTGATCGAGCCCTGCATCCCGCAACGATACGGGAGCTACCGCGTGCACCGCCGTTTCCGCGATGCAGACTATGAAATTACCGTGCGTTGCACAGGAAAAACCGGCAAGGTCTTCATTCCTTACGAGCCGGGATACCACGAGGTCGTGGTAGAGATCTGAGCCTGCTTCGGCTTATTCGTGCAGACCGACTGCGTTCGAGATGGGCATCGAAAAAGCGATGCCCTTTCCCGGCGTGTTGAGGCCGACATCCTGATAGAGCCGGTGCATCACATCGTCCTTGATGTCTTTGGGAACGATGACCCAGAGTATTTCCTTGTCGGGCTGGATGGAAATGTTGTAGAATTCCTCCGCCTCCGGGTTGGCCGTGCCGCGTGCGCGGAGGATGGTGCCTCCCGTGGCGCCGGCCTTTTTGGCCGCTTCCATCGCCTCGACGGCAAATCCTGCATTGACGATGCAGGTAATCAATTCGTATTTGATGTTGTTCATGATTGGATGGTGCGCTTGTCGTTGCTTAAGAAACCGTAAACCAGGGTGCCGATCAGGCTGGACAAGGGGAGGGTGAAGGCAATGCCGCCGCCGCCCTTGAGATTCGTGAAGTTATCGTCCAGGGCTTCCAGCAGGTCTTTCTCCTTTTCTTCCCGGACAACGCTGATGATGGCCGACCGGTTCGACTGGTTGAGGCCCAGGTAGTCCATGATGGCCTTTTCCGAAGTGCCGCTGGCCGGTACGGTCAGATAGAGGTTGGCCTCCATCGACTGGATGAGGTTGGTGTAAAACCGAACCTTGTCGCTGTGTACGATGGCGATGATCAGCTCCAGCTTGTCGGGAGCAATGTTCTTGGCGATTCTTTTCCCGGATTCTGCCATGGCTACTTGAAATAGATGATTTGTTCGTCTTCGTCGGCCAGGATCTTCTTGAGGGCTGCCTTTCTGCGGGCCCGTTGGTTCATGACCGCCCGGAAGCCGAGCATCTGGATCGTGATGAGCGGCGTCATGGCCACCATGGCCACGATGCCGAAGGCGAGCGAGAGCACTTCCGCTTCGCCCCGGAAGGCGACGCAGGCGCCGATGGCCATCGGGAGAATAAAGCTCGAGGTCAACGGGCCGCTGGCCACGCCGCCGGAGTCGAAGGCGATGGCCGTGTAGAGTTTCGGTACGTAGAAGGACATGCCGAGCGACAGCAGGTAGCCCGGAATGAGGTAGTACAGCAGGGAGAAGTCGTAGATGATGCGCAGGATCGACAGGCCGATGGAAAGGCCCACGCCGATGGACAGGGCGGTCATCATCTGCCGGCGGCTGACTTCGCCGTTGGTGATCGCCTCCACCTGCAGGTTGAGCACGTGTACGGCCGGCTCGGCCAGCACCACTACGCAGCCGATGACGAAACTCAGCGCGATCAGGACATACTCGTTGTAGGCCGTCAGATGAATGCCGATCTTATAGCCGATGGGCATGAATCCCACGGCCACGGCGGTCAGGAAGATGACCAGCCCCAGGAAGGTCAGCAGGATGCCCATGCCGATGGCGATGAGCTTCTTCGCGGGCAGTTTCAGGATGGAATACTGCAGGACAACGAAGAACAGCACGATGAGCAGCAATGACCTGCCGACGTCGTGCGTGACTTCCAGGACTTCGTCCCAGATGCCCCCTTCCAAGATACGCGTCATGGAATAGTCCGGAACCTGGTAATCAAGGCTGCCCTTCGAGAAGATCGACAGGAGCATGACGGCGATGATCGGGCCGATGGAGCACAACGCAATCAGTCCGAAGCTGTTTTCATTGGCGCGCCGGCCACCTGCCGTCAGGGCAATACCCACGCCCAGCGCCATGATGAAGGGCACGGTAATCGGGCCCGTGGTGACGCCGCCCGCATCGAACGACAGCGGCAGCAGATTACCGTTGCCAGAGCCGAAAAGCAGGGTGGACATGGTGAAGAGCACGAGGTAGAAGAAAAGCAGCAGGCTCGTCAGGTCTATCCGGCGGATGATCTTGCGCACGGCCACCAGCAGGAAAAAGCCCACGCCGAATCCGACGGTCACAATCAGCACTTTGCCGTTCATCAGCGAACTCACCTGTTCGGCGAGGACGGAGAGATCCGGCTCGGCGATGGTAATCATCACGCCCATCAGGAAGCTGACTATCAGCAAGATGGCGGCTTTACGGCTCTTGGTGAGGCCGGCACCGATGAAGTGGCCCATCGGGGTCATGGCCAGGTCGGCGCCCAGATTGAACAGGCCGATGCCGATGATCAGTGCCAGCGCAGAGAGTCCGAAGACCAGCATCTCTTTCCCCGTCAGCGTAACGAGCGGTGTCAGCGACAGGATAAAGACAATAAGGCCGACTGGCAGCACCGACGTCAGGGCCTCTTTGAGTTTCAGATATAGCGCCTTTCCCATATTTTACAAAGTTAGCGATTTTTCTTTGGGATTCCAATGGGAAATAAAAACAAGGGACCTTATCAAAGCGGATAGATGTCCGCTCCGACGAAAGCAATGAGATCCTGCGGGGCGATTTTGAGCTGGAGCCCGCGGATGCCGGCGCTGACGTAGATGTAGTCGTAGAGCAGGGCGCTCTCGTGGATAAAAGTGGGGAAGGGTTTCTTCATGCCGATGGGCGAGCAGCCGCCGCGGATGTAGCCTGTGGTGGGCAGAAGTTCCTTGACGTGCAGCATCTCGCAGTTCTTGTTGCCGGATATCTGTGCCGCCACCTTCAGGTCGACTTCGAAGTTGCCGGGGATCACGCAGACGAAAAAGCCGTTGCGGTCGCCGCGCAGCACCAGGGTCTTGAACACCTGCTCGATGTCTTCGCCCAGCTGCTCGGCCACGTGCTGCGCCGCAAGGTCGCTCTCATCCACCTCGTAGGGGACGAGTTCATAGGCGATGCCGGCGGCGTCGAGCAGCCGGGCCGCATTGGTCTTGGACACGGGATCACTCTTCCTGGCCATGGTCGTGCAGATCAGAGAGGGTCAGCACCAGCCGGAGGACCTGTCCGTAATTGGCCGTGCCTTCCGCGATGCGGTTCTGTTTCAGGAAAAAGTTGTAGAAGCGGTGCTGGATCTGCGCAAGCCAGTCCCAACGCAAGTCCGCCCAGTGAATCTGTGCGAGTTCCCAGTCCGCATAGACTTCCGGGATCAGCGTTTCAGCCCAGGCCTTGAATGCTTCCTGTCCCATGATGGAGCGGAGGTTGCCCCAGGTGTGCCGCAGCAGCATGAACCAGGCGCTGTACCGGATGGCGGGATCGTCGGATGCGCGGCAGGCCTCGAAAGCCCAGAAATTGGCTTCGGCTTCGTTGCTGACGCCCAGGACGTGGGCATATTCGTGCGCAAAGAGGAAAGGATACTCGACCGGTTCTACGTCGTAGTTGAGGTGCATCTCGTCGAAGGCGGGGCCGATGAAGCCCAGCACGCCCACGGCGGAATAGAGCCGGTTGAAGAGCATTTTTTTCGGATGCTGCCAGTCTCGCGGCTTGCAGAGGCCGCATTCAGCAGGAAGGGCACTGTACCAGTTCTTGACTTCCCGTTCCACGGCGGCCGGGTCGATGCTTTCCACCTCGCACCAACTCTCATTGAGCTCTTGCGTGAAGATTTCCAGAAATTCCTGGAATTCAGCTTCTTCGTAGGGCATGGGTGTGGTGCCGGTGCGGGTATAGATGTCGCTGCGGAAATAGTTGAAGCCCCAGCCGAGATAGAGCCATGCGATCAGGCCGGCCACCAGTGCGGCTTCGCCCAGCAGGCATCGCCACCATTTCTTGCGGCGCCGGATGGCACGGACGAGCATCCACACGGCGGCCACGACGGCGAACACCACCACGATTTCCGTAAGAGAATAGCGGAAGAACCCGGCCACCCGGGTCAGGAAGGCCGACAGGCCGGGATAGACCCGGGTCGCATACCATTCTCCCCAGGGCATTACTTGAGGATGCTCTTGAGGATTTCCGTCGTGACCTTGCGGGTGGCGCTGTTGACGGCGGTCTGGGTGGCTTTCTTCACGACGGAACCGCTGCTCTTCTTGGTGGAGGAGCTGCTCTTGCCGCCGAGGCTCTTGGCGATCTGCGTGCCGGCACTGCGGGCGAAGCTCGTGGCCGCGGCTGCGATCATCGTGCCGAGGATGGTACGGCCGATGCCGCTCTTCTTCGAACTCTTTTCCTTTGCCTTCTGCTCTTTCTCCCGGGCTTTGGCTTCCTTTTCTTTCTCCAGGGCCTGGCGCTCCTTCTCCTTTTCTTCCTCCAGCTTCTGGTTGACCTCGGTCAGCACTTCATAGGCGCTTTCGCGGTCGAAGGAACTTTCGTATTCCTTGAGTTTGCGGGGTGCGGCGGCCTGGATGTCCATGCGCTGTCCGGGGGTGATGGCGCCGATCTGGCTGAGCGGGAAGAGGATCTTCGCACGCTCCACGACGCAGGGCGCGCCTTTCTCGTCGAGGAACGAGACGAGGGCTTCGCCGGTTCCGAGGTCGAGGATGGCGTCTTCGGTCTTGAAGGAAGGATTGGTACGGAAGGTCTGGGCGGCGGCGCGCACGGCTTTCTGGTCCTGCGGGGTATAGGCGCGCAAGGCATGCTGGACGCGGTTGCTGAGCTGGGCCAGGACACTGACGGGAACGTCGCTGGGCACCTGGGTGATGAAATAGATGCCGACGCCCTTGGAACGGATGAGGCGGATCACCTGCTCGATCTTGTCGACGAGGGCCTTGGAGGTGCCGTCGAAGAGCATGTGGGCTTCGTCGAAGAAGAAGACAAATTTGGGCAGCTCGAGGTCGCCGACTTCGGGAAGTTTGGCATACAGCTCGGTCATCAGCCACAGCAGGTAGGTGGAGTACAGCTTCGGGTTCATCATCAGCCGGTCGGCGGCCAGGACGTTCATTACGCCGCGGCCGTCCTCCACGGCGAAAAGGTCTTCCACGTCGAAGGCGGGTTCGCCGAAGAATTTGTCGCCGCCCTCGCTTTCAATCTGCAGGACGGCGCGCTGGATGGCGCCGATGCTGGCGGCGGCGATGTTGCCGTACTCGGTCGTGAACCTGGCGGCGTTCTTGCCGACGAAGTCGAGCATCAGTTTCAGGTCCTTGAGGTCGATGAGCAGCAGGTTGTTGTCATCGGCGATGCGGAAGACGGCGTTGAGCACGCCGGACTGGACTTCCGTGAGTTCCATGAGGCGGGCCAGCAACTGAGGGCCCATGGCTGAAATCGTGGCGCGCATGGGGAATCCCTGTTCGCCGAAGACGTCGAAGAAGCGGGTGGGGCAGCCTGAAAACCGGGGGTTTTCGATCCCGAACTCAGGCATGCGTTTCTCGATGAAACCGCTGAGTCTGCCGGGCTGGCTGATACCGCTGAGGTCGCCTTTCATGTCGGCCATGAAGCAGGGGACGCCGGCCTGGGAGAAGGTTTCGGCGAGCACCTGGAGCGTGACTGTCTTGCCGGTACCGGTCGCTCCTGCGATCAGGCCGTGGCGGTTGGCCATCTTACCGACCAGGTTGATGTTTCCGTTTTCGCTGTGCGCGATGTAAAGTTTTCCGTCCTTAAGCATAATATGTGATTTTTTACTTGTCTTAATTTGCCATCCTCATTTTGAGTCTCATTTGAGGATGGATGTCCGTTTTTCATTGTCCCATCCTCATTTTCGGCCTCATTTGAGGACGGCTATTCTTCCTCATGCCGGGATTTCTCCGGAATCTCACTTGTCATGCCCGGCTTGACCGGGCATCTGGGTTATTCGTTTACTTCTTATGCGGCTTGTGCCAGGCGCTCTGGAAGTTGCTTCTTGGACCGACTCGCAAGCGAGTCTCCCTCCCAAAGCCAGGGCTTTGGGCCCCTCCCGTTCACAGAGCCACAGGTGATGTAAATTTAAATGAACTTCAAAAAGCCGCCGTCGGGAGTGACGTCGAGGGTGACTTCACGGCCGAGGTAGAGGCTGTAGTTGGGGTGCTCGTGGCCGCAGTCGAAGCCGAAGAGCACCGGCTTGTCGGCAGGCATGTATTCGTGGACGAGGTCCAGGGCTTTGCGCTGCCACTCGTCTTCGCCGCTGGTATCGGTGAACTGGCCGATGACGATGCCTTTCGGCCGGGCAAAGAAACCGCCTTGCTGCAGCGTAAGCAGCATGCGGTCAAGGTTGTACATCCGTTCGTCGACATCTTCGATGAAAAGGATGCTGTCTTCGTCAAGGTGGTTCTCCCACGGCGTGCGCAGGCACGAGACCACCAGACTCAGGTTGCCGCCGACGAGGCGGCCCCGGGCGCTGCCAGCTACGCTGTAGGCATGCGGCGCCGTGCGATAGCTCCGGATTTCGCCGAAGAGGGCCTTGCGGAGGGATTCTTCGCTGATCTTAGCGTCCGGACCGGCTTCCGGCCCGATGGTGCTGGGCATCGCACCGAGGATGGACTCGATGCCGCGGCTTTGCAGCACCGCATGGAAAACCGTGATGTCGCTGAATCCCACGAGCCACTTCGGATGCTTGTCGAAGAGCGACAGGTCCATCTTTCGCACCGTGCGCATCGAGCCGTAGCCGCCGCGAAACGAGATGATGGCCTTCACCTCAGGGTCAAGCAGCATCTCCGTCAGGTCCGCCGCCCGGTCTTCGTCGCGGCCGGCGAACTCACCGGGTGCGCTGTCGTACAAGTGTCGTCCGGTTTTGACATGCAAGCCCCAGGATTCAAGCAACTCTTTCCAATACATCGTCTGCCGGCTTGCCTCGCTCAGCGAGGATGCCAGCGCCACGACGGCGACGGTGTCGCCTCTCTTCAGATAATCAGGACGAAGGTAGGATTTCATAATGATCGCTTTATCACCCAAAGTTAGTAAAAATCGTGTATCTTTGTCATATGGACAAGCATATCGTCATCGTAGAAATTCTGTCCACAGGCATCAATTATGTGGACGACGCCATCGCCCGCGGTTATAAACCCGTGGTCGTGGAAGCCCTGTATCTGGGAACGGATGAAGAACGAGCTCAGCTTCTCGAAATGCAGAAAATTGCGCGGAATGGGCTTCCGAAAGACGTTCCGTGCATTTCCCCCTCAGCAGATTACAACACCATCCTGGAACAGGTTCGCGCTTACGATCCCGTGGCCGTCGTGGCGGGCAGCGAATACGGTGTAGAACTTGCCACGCACCTGGCCTCCGACCTCGGCCTGCCCGGCAACCCCTGGTCCATCATCGGCAGGATGACCCGCAAGGATGAGATGCACCAGGCACTGGCTGATGCCGGCGTGCGTTCCATCCGCGGCCGTATTGTCCGCAGCGAGGCGGAAGCAGAAGCCTTTTACAAGGAACTAGACACGACGCATACCGTCATCAAGCGGGCCCGCAGCGCTGCCACGTTGGGCGTGCATCTCTGCGAAGGCTACGATGAGATGATGGACGCCGTCCGTCAGGAACTCGCCCTGTCTGCCGGCGATGAAAACGTGGGCGACATCCTGATGCAGGAACGCATCATGGGCAAGGAGTACATCGTCAACACAGTGTCCTGCGGCGGAAAGCACCGCCTGGTGTCGTTATGGGCCTACGACAAGATCCAGATGAACGGCAGCAACATCTACAACTATGCAGAGTCCGTGAGCCGCCTCGACATCGGCCAGTCGGAACTGATCCGCTATGCGTACGACGTGCTCGATGCCATCGGCCTGCAGTATGGTCCGGTGCACGGCGAATATATGGTGGATGAAAAAGGCCCTGTGCTCATCGAGGTGAACTGCCGTCCCATGGGCGCGGGTCTGGAACGCCACTTCGTGGAGAAAGTATTTGGCGAGCATGAGACGGACTGTGCGCTGGATGCCTATCTGAATCCTGCCAAGTTCGACCTCAACCGCATCCTTCCGTACCGGCCGCTGCAGAAAGGCGTGATCAAGCTGTTTATCCTGCCGGACGATGTCAAGCTTGAATCGGCTCCGGTGTTGCAGATGGTCCAGCAGCTCCCCAGTTTCTATGGCGCCAGTTTCGACCGTATCGGGCGGGATGACATCCTGCCGCGTACGCGCGATCTGGAAACGGCCGGTGGAACCGCCTATCTGGTGCATGAGGACGAGCAGGTGGTGATGAAAGACTGCGAATTCCTGCACCGGCTCGAGATGAATTATCCGCAGCTGTTGTTCAATCAGTTTACTGCCCGGGAACCTGCAACGCCGGTCGCCCGGCATCGGATTGAAGACTTGATGAAAGTCGCCTGGTGTTATGGCTCCACGCTGGTGTTCAGCGATCAGCCCATTTCCGTGGAAGGTGCCGTCGTGATTTCGGGCAAGGAGTTGGCGCATGCGTATGACAGCTATGAGAATGCCATCCTCGACCTGAGCCTTCCGGAGACATTCGCCGATGTGGAGAGCGTTATCGAGCAAATATTCGTGTTCTTCAGCAAAGTCCGCACGCGTGGCCGCGTGCTGGTGCCGGAAAGCACCTATTGCCATATCCCTTATGGAGCGACCGGCATGGAAATCCTGCTCCACGCCAAAGGGTTCCGCATCGAAGCCCCGATGGCGGGCAAGGGTCGTATGATTATCGCTTCCGCCACATAATGAAAAAACTGAAAAAACTCATCGCCCCGGTGCTCGTCATTCTGGCCGGAGTGCTGTATTGGCTGTTCGGCTACGACAAGCCCGAACTGTCCATCGAACCGAACGCTTCTCCCGTTGAAACGGGATTGATGGAGATGCCTGCGCTGACCTCCGGCGAACGGCTGGTGGAGCATGGCGCATATGTGTCTTCTTACAATACGGAGACCCTGATTCCCAACTGGGTGGCCTACGAACTGACCGCCGCGGAGACAGAGGGCGATCGCTCGCGCGAAGGCAGGGAATTCCGCATGGATCCCCAGTTGAAGGGCGTCCCGCAGGCCATGCGCGAGGATTATGCCGGCTCCGGCTGGACCAAGGGCCATCTGATGCCTGCCGCGGACGCCGCGTTCAACAGCACGGCGATGGGGGAGACCTTCTATTTCACCAACATCTGCCCGCAGCATGAAACCCTGAACGCCGGCGACTGGCAGTATCTCGAGAAACGCGTGCGGCAGTGGGCCAAGCGCTATGGCAGTGTCTGGGTCGTGACCGGCCCCATCGTGGGCGAAAATCGCTACGGTACCATCGGTGAGCGCGACGTGGTCGTGCCCGATGCGTTCTTCAAGGCGTTGCTGGTCCGCAAGAATAACGGTTCCTACAGTGCGATCGCTTTTGTCATGGACAACGACGGCGAGCGTTATTATCTGAAAGACTGTTGCCTGAGTGTCAACGACCTGGAGGCGCTGACCGGCCTGGATCTCTTCCCCGGCCTCGATGACACCGTCGAGGAGAAGGTTGAAGCTACCGTCCGCCTGTCCGACTGGGGCATCCGATAGAAATTACATCTTGAAAAAGAAGAAGAACGCGGCCCACTGGCGGGGAATGTCGCGGGCATAGCCGATGGTGCGGTAGTTTTTATCCTGGATGGTGCCGTCCTTCTTGACGTAGCCGATGGTCTGGTAACTTCCGTTCTGCACGGTGCCGTCGTTCTTGATATAGCCGACGGTCCGGTAGGAGGCGTCCTGCACGGTGCCGTCGCTCTTCAGGTAGCCGATGGTCTTGTAGGAACCATCCTGGACGGTACCGTTGTTCTTGATGTAGCCGATGGTACGATAGCTCTTGTCCTGGATGGTACCGTCGCTCTTGATGTAACCGACGGTTCCGTAAGAGCCGTCCATGATCTTCTGGGCGTGAGCCTGCGTACCGGCCAGGGCCAGCAGCATGAACAGAAAAAAGGTGCGCAGCGTTTTCATTCCCTACAAAGTTAAGCAGATTTTTTCGTAACTTGCATCAATAAACGAAATCGATATGGTCATTCTGATTACAGGCATTTCTTCTGGTTTCGGGCTCGCGATGGCGCAGAAGCTCCGCGCCGACGGGCATACGGTGTATGGAACGGTGCGGCGCGAGGTCGAACCGTTGCCCGGAGTGCATTACCTCAGGGCGGACGTGCGCGATACGGCGACCGTGCAGGCGGCCGTGGAGGCCGTGCTGGCTGCGGAAGGGCGCATTGACGTGCTGGTCAACAATGCCGGCATGGGAATCGGCGGTCCGGTGGAATTCGCTCCCGAGGACGATGTGAAACTTCAGATGGATACGAATTTCATGGGCCAGGTGCGCTTCACCCAGGCCGTGCTGCCCGCAATGCGGAAGCAGGGGAGTGGCAAGATCTTGTGCTTCAGTTCGATCGGCGGCGTGATGGGCTTGCCGTTCCAGGGCTTCTATTCGGCCAGCAAGTTCGCCATCGAAGGGTTTTGCGAGGCGCTGCAGATCGAAGTGCGCCGCCACGGCATCCAGGTGATCCTCATCGAACCGGGCGACTTTTCGACCGGCTTCACCGCGGCGCGCATCAAGCAGGTCTCCGAAGAAGCGGCAGCCGCCTATCCGTCGCTCCGCCAGTCGGTCAGCAGCTTCGAAAAAGACGAGCAGACCGGCCTCAAGCCAGACTATCTGGCTGGGAAGATCGCCCGTATCGTCCGCAAGAAGCATCCGAAGTTCCGCTACGTGATCGCCACCTTCATCCAGAAATTGTCGATTCCCTTGAAGCGCATCATTCCTGCTCGCGCGTTCGTACGAGTTCTTTCTCTATTTTACTCGGTAAAATAGTTTTTTCGTATCTTTGCGCGTCCTGAGAAATTTGTTCGTTTAATTAATATTTGAAGCAATGATTATTGAAAAAGTTTTCGCAAGAGAGATTCTTGACTCGCGTGGCAACCCGACCGTCGAAGTCGACGTGACCCTGGAAAGTGGTATTATGGGCCGTGCAGCCGTTCCGAGCGGCGCCAGCACCGGTGAAAACGAAGCCCTCGAGCTCCGTGACGGCGACAAGAGCCGTTATCTGGGCAAGGGTACCCTGAAGGCCGTCGCCAACGTCAACGAGAAGATCGCTCCCGTGGTGGAAGGCATGAATGTCCTCGACCAGCGTCTCATCGACAAGACCATGATCGAACTCGACGGCACCCCGACCAAGCAGAACCTCGGCGCCAACGCCATCCTCGGCGTCTCGCTTGCCTGCGCACACGCAGCCGCCAACTACCTCGATATTCCCCTTTACCGTTACCTCGGCGGCACCAACGCCTACACCCTCCCCGTCCCGATGATGAACATCGTGAACGGTGGCGCGCACAGTGCGGCTCCGATCGCCTTCCAGGAATTCATGATCCGTCCGGTCGGCGCATGCTGCGAAAGAGAAGCCATTCGTATGGGTGCCGAAGTGTTCCACAACCTCGCCAAACTGCTGAAAGCACGCGGCCTCAGCACGGCTGTTGGTGATGAAGGTGGTTATGCGCCCAACTTCGACGGCATCGAAGATGCACTCGACACGATTGTCGAGGCCATCAAGAAGGCCGGTTACGAACCTGGCAAGGACATCAAGATCGCCATGGACTGCGCCGCTTCCGAATTCGCCGTACAGGAGAACGGAGAATGGTTCTACGACTATCGCCAGCTGAAGAACGGAACGAAGAAAGATCCGAACGGCAAGAAACTCTCGGCCAAGGAGCAGATCGACTACCTCGAGCAGCTCATCACCAAATATCCGATCGACTCGATCGAGGATGGCCTGGACGAGAACGACTGGGACAACTGGGTGAAACTCACCGAGCGCATCGGCGACCGCTGCCAGCTCGTGGGCGACGACCTCTTCGTGACCAACGTGAAGTTCCTGGAGAAGGGCATCAAGATGGGTGCCGCCAACTCCATCCTGATCAAGGTCAACCAGATCGGTTCCCTCTCCGAGACCCTCGACGCCATCGAGATGGCCCACCGTCACGGCTATACCACCGTCACGAGCCACCGCTCCGGCGAGACCGAGGATACCACCATCGCCGACATCGCCGTGGCTACGAACAGCGGCCAGATCAAGACCGGTTCGCTCTCCCGTACCGACCGCATGGCGAAGTACAACCAGTTGATCCGCATCGAGGAGCAGCTCGGCGACTGCGCGAAGTATGGTTTCACGAAGCTCCGCTAAGTGCTGGAGAATAAGTGCCTGACTTTTAGTCGATTATTGAAAATAGCCCTGCCTCCAAGAGGTAGGGCTATTTCATGTAAATCGATATAAGTCAAATGCTTACGCTCCAACGAAAAACCAGGCGAGGAAGCCGGCGGCCAGCGCCACCAGGCAGTTGATAGCCTTTGCACGCAGGAAAGCGCCCTTCGATTCGGCCAGCAGCGGCAGGGAGGCATGGCCGTCCTGCGAGATACAGCTGGCAATCAGCACGGGTGCCGGAATGACGCCGGCTGCGAAGAGCGTGACGAAAATCAAGTGCGGCCCGGATTCCGGAATGATGCCGATGAGCGTGGCGAGCACGATCATCAGCGGGATGTTGTCGCCGATCCAGTTGCTGATGTCGACGACTTCTGTGACGAAGCCCAGCAGAACGAGCACGCCAAAGGTCCAGGCGAAGATTTTCAGGGCGTGCCGGGCGATGACATGATGCCACAGGTGCTCCTCCACGAAATGGTCGGTGCCGAAGGCCACCACGCCCACCATGATGAGGCTCACCGCTGCGAAGAGCATGTTCATCCAGTCTTCGCTCAACAGGTTGAAGCCATGGTCGTCGCCCGCGCCGCCTTCGTGCTCATGTTCGAGCATGCCGGTGGCCAGCGCCGCGATGTACAGGGCGGTGCCGATGAAGAGAAGAAGACGTTTCCAGGTGAAGAAGTGCCGTTTGCGGCTGCTCTCCGCCGGTTTGTGGGCATGTTCGTGCTGATGTGCGTGTTCGTGTTTGTCCTCTTCGTGGATCTGCATCTCGTCGCAGGTTTTGAGGGCGTAGGGCTTCAGGCCCAGTTTCGGACCGGCATAGTCGATCAGTACGCCGACTACGATGCCGATGGCCAGGATCAGCGCGGAGATCCAGAGCGCCTTGCCCGGAAACAAGGTCAGCATGACGAACGCTTCGTCGCCCGAGGTGGCGATCAGCATGGCCACCAGGGCGCCGAAACTGATCATGCCGTGCGAGAAGAGCGACACGGAGGCGAAGCCGCCGATGCAGCCGGGAATCCAGCCGAGGAAGGCGGATACGACGATTTGCCCGAATTTCGACTGGCGGAGCCGGCTGAAAAATCGGCCGCCCGACGAAATATTCAAACTCTCGATCATCATCATCATCATCACCACCATGCCGGTGATGAGTATCGCTGCCCGAAGGGCATCCAACAGAATATCGGCTATGTCCATAATCAGCCGCAAATATACAATAATATTTTACGCTACGCTATAATCGGGTATTATAGTAAAATATACGGCTTGTGCGTAGTGGAGAGGGGTATATTACTTCGTCGAACGTGGCCGCCCGTGGCCCATGAACGGGAGGGGCCCAAAGCTTGGCTTTGGGAGGGGCGAGGAGCGAAGCGACGAAGGTGAGAAGAAGTAATATACCCCGAATCCGAGCACAAGCCGGTTATCCTTGCCCTTGAGACGGAGGCGTAATCCATCCGTCGGCGGGGTTCCAGGCGCTGTGCTTCAGCGTGCGGACGAAGAAGCGTCCGTCGCTGCGCACATAGAGCGTCCGGCCTGTGAAACAGAGTGCATCGACGCGGCGGGAAGGGAGGGTGAGTATGGCGCGTACGCGGCCGTTCTGGTCACAGACCTGTACGCCGAAGGGCGTTGCCACATAGAGATTGCCCAGGGTGTCGAACGCCAGGTCCTTGGCGATGGCACCGGTCAGCGTGTGATTGTCCGGGTTGTGCAGCCAGTAGAACTGCTCGCTGGCCGAGCGCTTGCCGTCCGGACCCACCAGAGTGCACAGCAGCCAGTTCGAGTTGGGCTCCGCCGAGATTTCCAGCTTGCCGGAAGGATAACGCAGCGTGGTGACGGGATGCTCGAGACGCCTGCGCACCTCCTTCGGCAAATCCCGGGGCGCGATTTCCTGCCAGGAGGATTCGCGCTCGCCGCCCTGGCCGAGGAGCGACTGCAGCATGTCGTTGCGCGATTCGCCGGCCTGTACGGGCGCCGGCCAGCCTTTCCAGAGCCAGCGCATGGCGTCGGGGAACATTTTCGTTCCGTGCCAGATGCCGTGGCCGCCGCGGTCCCAGTGTGCCATCATTTCGTATCCCGCAAAATCCAGCGCCGATTCCATGAGCTGGTTCTGCTCCCACCATTCCCCGAAAAGCGGATTCCACGCGTCCTTCAGGCCGTCCTGCAGGAAGATGCGCAGCGGCTTGGGTTCGCACTTGCGGATATACGCAGGGTAGTCGTTGCCGCCCCGCATGGCCACGTAGGTGCCGACGGAACTGTAGACGCGGTGGAAGAGGTCGGGGCGCTCCCAGGCCGCCGTGAAGGCACAGATGCCGCTGCTGCTGGCACCGGTGATGGCCCGGTCGTCAGGATTGTGCGACAGGCGGATACGGCGTCCGTCCGGGGTGACGAGCCCCTCGGCCATGGGCAGGATCTCGGTTTCCAGAAAACGGGCGAAGGTGCCGTCGGTACGGTCGAACTCGTTGCTGCGATTGTAGCGCAGCACGTTGCCTTCCGCATCGTACGATACGCCCGGCTGGACGAAGACCGCGATGGTGACGGGCATCTGCCCGGCGGCGATGAGATTGTCGAGCACGGTGATGGCGTTGAACAGGATGCCGTCGAGGCCGACAAGCAGACAGGCGGGCGTGATGCCGTCGTACTGGACGGGAACGTAGACTTTCCATTCGCGGCGGGTCTCCGGGTAGATCTTCGAGTCGGTCCATTCGCCTTCGAGAATCAGGCCCTTGAGCGAATCGGCCACAGGCTTGAAAGCCGGATCGTCAGGATATTGCGCGTTATGGCGCAGTTCCTGCGCTCCTGAAGGGAATGATAATATAAGGAGAAAAAGAATCGATATGAAATATTTCATAATCAGAAGTTTGTGCTTATGCGCAAGGTGCGGGTGGGAGCTTGCTTCGAAGACCCTAGCCACCCGCGGCTGATAGCGGGAGGGGCCCATGCGCAGCATGGGAGGGAGACGCGAAGCGTCGGTCTGAGAAGCAACTCCCAGAGCACCGAAGCATAAACTATAGTTCTTTAATATAGCATCTGGCCCGCTTGTGAAGCCGCGTTTCAAAACGGTTCCACATGTTCTGGACGCTGTTGTTTTCTTCCAGTTCGCGCGTCGTTTCCAGGTATTTGATGCCGTAGCGGGTGATGGCAGGAGCGACTTTGTCGAAAATCATCGCATTGAGTCCCTTTCCCTGGTACTCCTCCTTGATGCCGATCAGCAGCAGGTCGAGCGTGTCGTTGTGCCGGATGGCGTGGAGGATGTGGCACCAACCAAAAGGATAGAGTTTGCCGCGGCATTTCTGCAAGGCTTTCGACAGGGATGGCATGGCGATGCCGAAAGCCACCACTTCGTCTTTTTCGTTGAGGATAATCGAAACGAAGTCCGTGTTGAGATTCGGCACGAACTGGGCGATGAGGTCGTCAACCTGCTCCTTCGTCAGCTCGGAAAAACCGTGGAGGTTGCGGTAGGTTTCGTTGAGCACCGGGATGCACTGCGGGAAATAGTCGACCATCTGTTTCTTGGTGCCGATCGTAGCCTGATGCAAATGGTAACGCTGGGCGATCAGCTTGGCAGGACGGCTGAACCACGCTTCAATGTCGTCGGGCATCTTCACGCTGTATTCCACCCAGTCTGTGTCCTTAGCGTAACCGCGTCGCAGCAACTGAGGTTCGTAATACGGGAAATTGTATTTGCCGTAGGCGGTGGGCAGCTCGTCGAAGCCCATCACCAGCACGCCCGAGGTGTCGAATTCGAGAAAACCCAGCGGGCCGTTCATTTTCTTCATGCCTTTCTCGCGCGCCCAAGCCTCCACAGTATCGAAGAGCGCGTCCACCACATCGTTGTCGTCGACGAAATCCATGAACCCGAAACGGGCGTAGTCCGTGCACGTCTTCTCGTTGTACTGGCGGTTGATGATGCCGGCGATGCGGCCTACGATGCGGCCCCGTTCGTCGAGCGCGAGCCAGTATTTCCCCTCGCAGAACTCGAATGCGTGGTTCTTCTGCTGGTCAAGTGCATCGAGATCGCTTTTTTCGAGCGTAGGGACGTAGTAGGGATTGTCCTTGTACATCTCGTTGGGGAAATGCACGAACTGCCTGCGTTGTTTTTTCGTCGTTACTTCTTGGATCGTTACTCTCATAGTTTATGTTTATCTTTCTTTTTTCATGTCTTCGCGCAAGGCCGCACCGGTAAACGTGTCGGCTTGCGCCAGTTCTTCGGGCGTCCCTTCGAACACCACTTGCCCGCCTGCCTCACCCGCATCCGGCCCCAGGTCGACCACCCAGTCGGCAGCACGGATCACGTCGAGGTTGTGCTCCACCACCACGATGGAGTGTCCCCGGTCGACCAACGCCGCAAACGCGGCCAGCAACTTCTCGATGTCGTGGAAGTGCAGGCCCGTGGTGGGCTCGTCGAAAATGAAGAGAATGGAGCCCTTGGCCTCAAAATCCTTTCCCAGGAAAGAGGCCAGCTTGATACGCTGGCTCTCGCCGCCGCTGAGCGAACTGCTGTTCTGGCCCAGTTGCAGGTAGGAGAGGCCCACGTCCACCAGCGGCTGCAGCCGTTCGGCGATGCGGCGCGCCAGTGGCTCGGGCTGGGCGCGGAAAAACGTGATGGCTTCCTCCACGCGCATGTCGAGCACGTCGCTGATGTTCTTGCCCTGGTATTTCACCTCCAGGATGTCGCTCTGGAAACGCCGGCCGCCGCAGGCCTCGCACACCATCTCCACGTCGGCCATGAACTGCATGGGGATGTGGATCACGCCTTCGCCCAGGCATTCGGGACAGCGGCCGCCGTCGATGTTGAACGAGAAATGCGAATGTCCGTAGCCGTTCATCCGGGCATAGGGCTGGTCGGCGAAGAGCTTGCGGATGTCGTCGTATACCTTCAGGTAGGTGACAGGATTGGAGCGGGTGCTCTTGCCGATGGGGTTCTGGTCGATGTATTCGATGGAGGCGATTTTGTTGAGGTCGCCCCTGAGTTCCCGGTAGATGCCGGGTTTGCTGCCGATCTGGTTGAGCTGGCGGTAGACGGCGGGGTAGAGGATGTCGCCCACGAGCGAACTCTTGCCGCTGCCGCTCACGCCGGTGACCACGGTCAGGCAGCGCAGCGGGAACTTCACGTCGATGTTCTTGAGGTTGTTTTCCCGGGCGCCCGCCACTTCAACGGCATACTTCCAACTGCGTTTCCGGGCAGGGACGGGGATGCTGCGCCGGCCCGAGAGATAGTCGAGCGTCAGCGAGCGTGCGCCGCTCGCGATGCCTTCGGCGATGGTTCCCTGGAAGACCACCCGGCCTCCGTTCGAACCGGCATAGGGGCCGATGTCGATGAGCTGGTCGGCCGCGTCGATGATGTGGCGGTCGTGTTCGACCACGATGACGGTGTTGCCCAGGTCGCGCAGACGCTGCAGGACCCCGATCAGGCGCTGCGTGTCGCGCTCGTGCAGGCCGATGCTGGGCTCGTCGAGGATATACATGGAACCCACCAGGTTGTTGCCCAGCGAGCTGACCAGGTTGATGCGCTGGCTTTCGCCGCCGCTCAGGGTGTTCGACGGACGGCTCAGCGTGAGGTAGCCCAGCCCCACCGATTCGATATAGCCCAGACGGGAGCGGATCTCGCGCAGGGGCCTTTCGGCGATCGTGCGGTCATACGCGTCCAGTTCCAGCTGGTCGAAGAACCGCGCCAACTCGCTGATGGGCATGGTCATCAGTTCGTGGATGTTCCTGCCGCCGACTTTCACGTAGAGGGCTTCGGGGCGCAGGCGCGAGCCGCCGCAGGCATGGCAGGTGGTCTTGCCCGAGTAGCGGCTGAGCATGTATTTGTACTGGATCTTGTAGCGCTGGCTCTCGACCCACTTGAAGAAGGGGTCGATGCCGGTGAAGAATTCGTTGCCGCGCCACAGGGTCTCTTTCTGTTCGGGCGTGAGTTCGATGTAAGGTTTATGGATGGGGAAATCGAACTTGTAGGCGTTCATTACCAGCTCGTCGTTGAGTTGCTTCATCATCTCGCCCCGCCAGCAGGCGATGGCGCCCTGGTAGACGCTCAGGGTGGGGTCGGGGATCACGAGCGCTTCGTCGATGCCGATGGTCTTGCCGTAGCCGCCGCATACGGGGCAGGCGCCCAGCGGGCTGTTGTAGCTGAACAGGTGCTCGCTGGGCTCTTCGAAGCGCATGCCGTCGGCTTCAAAGAGATTGGAGAAGTGGCGGGCGCCGGCCTGTTCGTTCCATACGCAGAGGTAGCCGCCGCCCTGGGCGAAGGCGGTCTGTGCGGAGTCGAGGGCCCGGCTCACGGTATCTTCGTCGCGGGCCACAGTGAGGCGGTCCACCAGCAGCATCCATTCGTCCTGGAAGTCCTCCATGTGCTGCAGGGCTTCGTCCATCTTGGCGATGCGCCCGTCGCACGTAGCCAGGCGCGAATAGCCTTCTTCCTTGAGGCTCAGGATCTTTTCTGTCCTGCTGCCTTCCTGCCAGCGGATGTCGGCCAGCAGCAGGGCCGTGGAGCCTTCCGGCAGCGCGGTGAGGTAATCCACGACGTTGCGGGCGGTGTCGCAGCGGACTTCCCGGCCGGAAACCGGCGAATACGTCTTGCCGATGCGGGCGAAGAGCAGGCGCAGGTGGTCGTAGATCTCCGTATTGGTCCCCACGGTGGAGCGGGGGTTGCGGGTGTTGACCTTCTGCTCGATGGCGATGGCCGGCGGAATGCCGGAAATCAGGTCTACGTCGGGCTTGCTCATGCGGCCCAGGAACTGGCGGGCGAAGGAGGACAGGCTTTCGGCAAAACGGCGCTGCCCTTCGGCAAACAGCGTGTCGAAGGCAAGCGAACTCTTGCCGCTGCCCGAGATGCCGGTGATCACCACCAGCTTCCCGAGCGGAATATCCAGGTCGATATTCTGCAGGTTGTTAACCCTGGCGCCTCTTATGTGTATCTCCTTTGTCTCCATCTTTCTGTCTGGGGGCCCAGCTTACTTCAATTACGCGGTAGGGATAGTTCTCGCGCAGGCGCGCCGCATTCGGGCAGTTCTCCCGGTGTATCTTGATGCCGTCGCGGATGGTCAGGAATCCGAAGATCGGATCGCCATAGGCAGGCGTGCAGCATTTGGCAGGTTTTAGTTCAACGCCCTTGAGCTTGCGGTCGATCATGAAATCGCCGCTGGCGGTACTGGCCCTTCCGGCCTGGACGTTTTCGGTCTTGGTTTCGGCAGCCGTCTCGGTCTCCAGCTGGCGGGTCAGGAATTCCTTGACGATGGCCACGTCGAGCTGTCCGTTGCCGATGGCGCCGAAAAATTCGTTCAGCGTGTTGAACTTGTTTTTCCGGGCCAGTCGGAAGAGCTCGGCATCGGAGATCACGAGCTTCCAGTTCTTGAGCCGGCGCGCCAGCAACTCCTTGCCGATGGCCGCACGGGCGTTCTCCTCTTCCTTGAGCTTCTGCTTGATCTTGCTGCGGGCTTTCGAGGAGACCACGAAGTTCAGCCAGTCGGCGGTCGGTTTCTGGTTCTTGCTGCTGATGATTTCCACCACGTCGCCGGTGTGGAGCTTCTCGCGGATCGAGCACATCTTGCCGTTGACGCGGGCGCCGGTGCAGCGCAGGCCCAGGTTGCTGTGGATCTCAAAGGCGAAGTCGAGCACGCAGCTGCCGGCATGGAGCTGGCGCAAGTCGCCGGTGGGTGTATAGACCAGCAGTTCGTCGAGGGACAGGGCGGCATGTTCGTATTTCTCCTCCTCGTCGCTCTGCATCAGTTCGCGAACCTGGTTGAGCCACTCGGTGAGGCGGTCGCCGCCACCGCCCTTGATGCCCTTGTACGACCAGTGGGCGGCCTGGCCTTTCTCGGCGATCTCGTCCATGCGGCTGGTGCGGATCTGCACTTCCACGGGCAGGCCTTCCTTGGTCTGCACGGTGGTGTGGAGCGATTCGTAGCCGTTGTCGCGCGGTTTGGAAATCCAGTCGCGCAGGCGCCGGGTGTCCGGGGTATATTCTTCGGTCACCAGGGAGTATACCTTCCAGCAGAGGGCTTCCTCCTTGGCGTGGTCGGGCTCGCAGTCGATGATGAAGCGCATGGCGAAGAGATCGTATACCTTGTCGAAGGTGATCTGCTGGGTCTGCATCTTCTTCCAGATGGAATACGGACTCTTGGTGCGGGCCTTGAGGATGTAGCGGATGCCTTCCTTGTCGAGTTTCTCCCGCAGCGGGTTGATGAAGCGCTCCACGAGGGCTTCCCGCTGGGGCTCGGTTTCCTTGATCCGGCGGACAATCTCTTTGTATCGCTCGGGCTCGGTATATTTGAGGAAGATGTCTTCCAGTTCGCTCTTGATGCGGTACAGGCCCAGCTGGTGGGCGAGGGGGATGTAGAGCATCATCGTCTCCATGAGTTTCTTCGTCCGCTTGGCGGGCGGCAGGATGCTGATAGTGCGCATCACTTCGAGCCGGTCGGCGAGCTTGATGAGAATCACGCGCGGGTCGGTGGAGTAGGAGATGATGAGCTTGCGGTAGCGCTCCTCGTCGAGGTTCGTTTCCTGCAGCTGCACGTTGGAGATGTTGTTGAGGCCCTCCACGATCTCAATGATGTCGTGGGGATACTCGGCGCGGAACGATTCCAGCAGCGGGGTCTTGTTGAGCTCGGACACGTGGTGGGCCTGGAAGCGGTTGGCTTCGTGAAGGAGGGTGGCGGTGGCGGCGTCTGCGCGCAGGCCGATTTCCTTGCACACGATGTGGGCCACGCCGAGCGGGTGCTCGATGAACGGGCTGCTGTTGCTGCGCATCTTGCCCTGCAGGGCTTCGGCAGCGGCTTCATAGGCCGAAAGCACCATCTTTTTCTCGCGCTCGGAGAAGTCGCTCAGGATCTCTTGCAGTTTCTTGGGTAACATCATCTCTTTCCGGCTAGGGTTTCCAATGCCCGCATCTCGTCGCGCCAGTGCGCAGCGGCGGTGAAGTCCAGCTGTGCGGCGGCGGCTTCCATCTGCCGGCGGGCGGCGTCGATGGCGGTTTTCAGTTCTGCCTGGCTCATGCGGGCGATCACGGGGTCTTCCTCGAGGAAGCGGGCCCTGTCGTCCGAAGCGTCGGCGTAGGTCTTCCGGCCCTGTACGGCATTGTGGGCGGTGACGCCCACCTGGGTCGGCGTGATGCCGTGTTCCTGGTTGTAGGCCATCTGCTTGGCACGGCGGCGGTTGGTGCCGTCGATGGTGGCCTGCATCGATTCGGTGATCTTGTCGGCGTACATGATCACCCGTCCGTTGACATTGCGGGCTGCGCGGCCCGCGGTCTGGGTCAGGCTCCGGTCGGAGCGCAGGAAGCCTTCCTTGTCGGCGTCGAGGATGGCCACGAGCGACACGGAGGGCAGGTCCAGGCCTTCCCGCAGCAGGTTGACGCCCACCAGTACGTCGAAGCGGCCGGCCTTGAAATCGTCCAGGATCTCCACGCGCTCCAGCGTGTCCACGTCGGAGTGGATGTAGCGGGTGCGGATGTCGAGGCGGGTCAGGTATTTCTCGAGTTCTTCGGCCATGCGCTTGGTCAGGGTGGTCACCAGCACACGTTCGTCCTTCTCGGCGCGGAGCTGGATCTCTTCCAGCAGGTCGTCGATCTGTCCTTCGATGGGCCGCACTTCGATGGGCGGGTCCAGCAGGCCGGTGGGACGCACCACCTGCTCCACGACTTCGCCGCCGGTCTCTTCCAGCTCGTAGTCGCCCGGGGTGGCGCTCACGTAGAGACGCTGGCCTACGAGGGCCTGGAATTCATCGAAGCGCAGCGGGCGGTTGTCTGCGGCGGCGGGGAGGCGGAAGCCATATTCGATCAGGGTCTGTTTGCGGCTGCGGTCGCCGCCCGACATGGCCCGGATCTGGGGAATGGTCACATGGCTCTCGTCGATGAAGGTCAGGAAGTCGTCGGGGAAGTAGTCCAGCAGGCAGAAGGGCCGCATGCCTGCGCTGCGTCCGTCGAAGTAGCGCGAGTAGTTTTCGATGCCGGGGCAGTAGCCGACCTCCTTGATCATCTCCAGATCATATTCCACGCGGGTCTTGAGGCGTTTGGCTTCCAGATGCTTGCCGATCTCCTCGAAGTAGGCGCACTGGGCCATCATGTCATCCTGGATGGTGGCGATGGCGCTGCGGGTGCGTTCCTTCGTGGTGACGAAGTTATTGGCTGGGTAGATCGAAATTTCGTTCAGGAACTCGAGGGTGGCGCCGCTGACGGGGTCGATGGTTTCGATGGTTTCGATCTCGTCGCCGAAAAATACGACGCGGCAGCCGTAGTCGCCGTAGGCCAGGAAGATGTCGACGCTGTCGCCTTTCACGCGGAAAGTGCCGCGTTTGAATTCGGTTTCGTTGCGGGAGTACAGGGCGTCGACGAGGCTGTAGAGGAATTTCTGCCGGTTGAGTTTCTGGCCGCATTCCACGTGTACGGTAGTTTCATGGAAGTCATCCGGGTTGCCGATGCCGTAGAGGCAGGACACCGACGACACGACGACGACGTCGCGGCGGCCGGAGAGCAGGGCGGAGGAGGTGCTGAGCCGGAGTTTCTCGATCTCGTCGTTGATGCTCAGGTCTTTCTCGATATACGTATCGGTGGTGGGGAGGTAGGCTTCGGGCTGGTAGTAGTCGTAGTAGGAGACGAAGTACTCGACGAGATTCTTGGGGAAGAAGGATTTGAATTCGCTGTAGAGCTGGGCGGCGAGGGTCTTGTTGTGGCTGAGGATGAGGGTGGGGCGGTTGAGCGTCGCGATGACGTTGGCCATCGTGAAGGTCTTTCCGGAACCGGTGACGCCCATGAGTGTGGTCGCAGCATTCCCCTCGCGGATCGATGCTACGATCTGCCTGATGGCCTCCGGCTGGTCTCCGGTCGGCTGATAGGGTGCTGTCAACTCAAAATTCATTTGTCTATCGTTCTCCTTCGATAATTGCTTGCGTTGCGCTCTGACACTTGCTCCGCAACCGTCTCGCTCCGCTCGACCCCTCCCATGCTATGCATGGGCCCCTCCCTCTTACAGTGCCGAGGGTGGCATGGGTTGCGGGAGCAAGTATCACCCGCGCTGTAACGCAAGCAATCAGAACTGACCATGAGGCAAATACTTGGCTCTTCACGGGAATAAATGCTTGCGCGTACGGACACGGGTGGAATATTGCCTTGAGGACCCTAAGCACCCGCGCTTGATAGCGGGAGGGGCCCAAAGCCGGCGGCTTTGGGAGGGAGACGCGAAGCGTCGGTCCGAAAGGCAATTTCCAGAGTGTCAGCGCAAGCATTATTTCTTTGATTTCTTTTTGGTTACTAATCCTTTCGATTCGGCGACCTGGTTGAGATAGTCTTCGAGGCCGGCGACGATTTTTTCGGCGATCTTCCGGTGGTTGGCGGGATCGGCCAGGATTTCTTCGTCGGGGAGGCTGCTCATGAAGAGACATTCGACGAGAGCGTTCGGATATTCCGTCGGGGCGTTGAGCGAGAAGTTGAAGTTGCCGGTCAGGCCGTAGGAGGGAACGCTCAGTTCAAGCATGTGCCTGAGTAGCGTGGCGGCCAGATCGCGGTTCGTGATGTGCTTGTAGTAGGTGCTTGTGCCCATGGCGGAAAGCGGAGAGCCGCCGGCGTTGTTGTGGACCGAGACCATCAGGTCGATGTTGGCATCAAGGAAGATCTTCTTGCGCTCGCTCATGGTCATGTCGCGGTCGTCCGTGCGGCTGAGCACGACGTTGGCGCCTTTTTTCTGCAACAGTTTCTGGGCTTCGCGAACGATGCTCAGGTTGACGTCGCTCTCTTTCAAGCCCGTGTTGCTCACTGCGCCGGAGGCGCTGCCGCCGTGTCCGGCATCGACGCCGATGGTCATGCCTTTGAGCGTCAGGCTCTTCGGCGTGTGCTTGACTTCGATCTGCAGCACGTTGCCGTCGTAGTGCACACTGTATCCCCAGCAGTATTTGTCCTTCAACTTGATCACGAGCCGCAGCACGTCGCTGTCGACCTGCTGTACGTCGAGGTAATCCACCATGCCCAGTTCATTGTACTGGGTGATCCAGTTGCTGTTGTTCATGGCACCGAACACGTCCACGTTGATGGTCGTCGGGTCGAGGGAGGTCCAGGCGGCGTAGGGGAGTTTCTCCGGAAGGGAAAGCCGGATGCGGTCGCATCCTCCGACGTTGTTGAGGTTCATGCTGTTGGTGTTGACGATGCGGCTGCTCTTCGGGCAGAACTCCACATCTTCCTGGTGGATGTAGGCGAAGCGGTTGGTGGCGAGCTGCACTTTGTAAAGGTCGCCGACGGCGCCCGTGACTTTCAAAACGATGCCGGGATCCAGGTATCCCATCTTCGAACCGCCGAGTCGGTCGCTGCCGGAGCCGTACTGGAGGTAGGCGCCTTCTTTCGTGGTGACGTAGAAGAGACGGTCTTCCAGCTGGGGTTCTGCGGCGGGACGGCTGACGAGGCCGGTCCCGGGGCGGTAGTAGATATGGACTTCCCGGGTCTCGATCTCCTGGTCTTTGAAGAGGGTCACTTCGATGCGGTTGTCGCCTTCCACGAGCCGCAGCTGGCGGCCGAAGGTGCCGGTCTTATAGACCTTGACTTGCTCGCCGTTGATGGCGGCGAGGTTGCCGGGATCGGTGATGCAGACCAGGTAGTAGCGGCTGTTGCTGACGGTGTCGTGGTTATACTGTGGAGACCGTTTGAACGTGATGTCGGCCGATGCGTCCGTCACTGCCGACATTAGCACTATTACTGTAAATAATATTTGCAAATATCTCATAATCAATAATTAAAAGTATCTATCATGATCACTGACGGCAACGAGGACGTTGCCGGCCTTAAAGGCCTGGTCAATTTCGGCTTCGCCGTTCGAGACAGAGCAGCGGCAGCTTTCGCGGCCGGTGACTTCGCGAACCTTCACCTTGCCAATCTTCTTGGCGGTGTCGATGCCGTTGATGTTGGAAACGTTGTAGATGAAGAACACGTCGCCTTTCGACACGTCCATGTCGCTGCCGCAGCTCAGGTAGAGTTCCTGCAGCTTGCCGCGCTTGTTGTATTCGCCGAGTTCGATGACAGAGGCTTTGAAACGGAAATTGTCGGTGACGAACGAACGGGCACGATAGGCGAAGTTCGAGATGGCGTCTTCTTCGGCGACGATCATCGTCGCGTTGCCGGAGTCGGTGTAGCTCCAGCGGATCGGACCTTGGGTGGCCTGCGTCTCGCGGTCGAACAGGTAGATTTCAGCTTCGATGGTGCAGGTGTAATCGGTCTTGACCACCGGCTTGCCGTCCTTGTCCTTACTCTGGTGCTCCACGGGGTGGCTGTTGAACTTGCTGATGTAGCAGGTCAGGTACCAGCGGGCTTCGGTAAAACTGTTCATAATGGCGGCCACGCGGTTCAGGTCGTACGGCCGGCCGGTATTGGCATTGGCGAAACGGAACGAGGGATACACGATGTCGGCGCGGCCGAAGCCTTCCTGTTCCACATCGATGACGTTGATGCGCTTTTTGGCCAGTCCTTCCAGGACACATTGGCGTGCATACTGATACAGGCCGAGCGTCAGGTTCGGCACGGATGTAAAGTTGTCGACGACAACGATTTCCCGTTCGGGGATGATGGGCGCTTCCTGGGCGGGCAGGGCAGTACCGGCGAGCAGCAGCACCATCAGCAATAGCAGTCTCTTCATAATCAATTCCTATAAAACCCTCAAAGATACGAAAAAAAGCGACACGCGGTTCTTTCAGAACCGGGATGCGGTTTCCTGAAGAAAAATGCCTAACTTTGAATCTCCAATGCAAATTCAAACTACCATGAGTTCATATCGACAATTCTTTTGTGTCCTGGCAGCGGCATTGTGCGCGCTGACGGCCTTTGCGCAGATGCCCGCCCGGCAGTGGCAGGCGCCCAGTGATCCCTCTTATGAAATGCGTGAAATCTCGTGCATGAGCGGCGGCAACCGCCTTTATGGCGAGGCTTTCATTCCGCGTACGCCCGGGAA
Organism: uncultured Bacteroidales bacterium; assembly: GCA_947168065.1. GTDB lineage: Bacteria > Bacteroidota > Bacteroidia > Bacteroidales > UBA932 > Cacconaster. Next base: position 128,235 of record CAMVKH010000005.1, on the reverse strand, counting down.
GCATCCGGCCGTGGTCCTTTCGCATGGCTACAACGGCACGCACATGGGCTTTTATGCGATGGTCGACACGCTGGCCAAACTGGGGTATGTATGCTATTGCTATGACTTTGCCGGTGGATCTGTCCATAGCCGCAGCGAAGGCCGCACGGAGGAGATGACGCTCTTCACGGAACGCCAGAATCTGTTGGATGTCATCGACATGGTCCGTAGCTGGGACTGCGTGGATACGGAGAACGTCTTTCTGCTGGGCGAGAGCCAGGGCGGATGCGTCTCGGCCCTGGCGGCCCCTTATGCTGCCGGCAAGATCAACTCCATCGTGCTCGTATATCCTGCCTTGTGCATCCCGGACGACGGATTTGCGCTTTTCCCGACGCGCGAGAACGTCCCTGACACCGTCACGATCATGGGCATGCGCCTCGGCCGGGTCTTTTATGAGCCGTTCTACGACGATTTTGACATCTATCAGGAAATAGCCGGCTATCAAGGTGAAGTGCTCATCATCCACGGGACCGAGGACAGCCTGGTCAAGCCCGAGTATGCAGCCCTGGCCTCCAACGTCTATGACCACTGCGAACTGCACCTGATTTTCGGCGCCGGTCACGGCTTCTGGAAACCGGAGCACCGCAAACTGTATTATAACTACGTGCTCGATTTTCTCACCCGGCACATGCGCTGACCGGGCGGGAGCAGATAAGTCTTTTCTTTCTAACTTTGACGAAATGAACAGAAGATCAATGTTGAAGGCGGCGGGCGGCGCCGCCGCGCTGACCATCCTCGGCGGCATACCGCTGGATGCTGCTGCGGCCGGCATGACGCCGGCGGGCAAACGCAAGGACCGCAAGAAGATTCTCGTGATCGGGGCGCACCCCGACGACCCTGAAACCGCGGCTGGCGGAACCATCTGCCTGCTTACGGACGCGGGGCACGAAGTGGTATGCGTCTATCTCACGAAAGGGGAGGCTGGAATTGCCGGCAAGAGCCACAACGAGGCGGCGGCCATCCGGAAAAAAGAGGCGGAAGCCGCTTGTGCAGCCACGGGGGCCCGGCCGTTGTTCATGGACCAGATCGACGGCAGCACGGAAGTAAACCTCGAGCGTTATCGCGAAATGCGGGAACTGCTCGACCGCGAGAAGCCGGATGTCGTCATCACGCACTGGCCCATCGACGGACACCGCGACCACGCCGTCTGCGGCATTCTGGTGCTGGATGCCTGGCGCCGGCTTGACCGCCGCTTCGAACTGTACTATTTCGAGGTGATGAGCGGTACGCAGACGCAGATGTTTCATCCGTCTGACTGGGTAGACATCAGCGCGACCCGCGACCGTAAGTACAAGGCCTGCTTCTGTCACGAGAGCCAGCAGCTGGAAGAACTCATGAAGGAGTGGCACGACCCGATGGAACGCTTTCGCGGTCTCGAATGCCGCTGCGCTTTTGCCGAAGCTTTCCTTCACCATGTGGAACCCGTCTCTCTCGTATAGACCATGAACGCAGTCCGGATTACGGCTGTCCGCCAGACGGTGTATCCCGATCTGATGGCGCAATATGAGAACCCGATCGAGCATGCCTGCGAGGTTCGTCCGGGGCAGCAGTGGATTTCCGCGGACGGACAGCGGCCGGAAGGGCTGTGCCTGTCGGCATGGGAAGTGATGCGGCCGTTTGTCGAATCACTCGCCCGCGGCGAAAGGAACTTCTTCGACGGATGGATGCGGAATCCCATGAGCGCCATGATCAGTTGCAACGACGGTTTCCGACCGTTCAGTTTTTATATCGAAATAATTGATAATCATGAATAAAGACATTTATCTGGCCGGCGGCTGCTTCTGGGGCGCCGAGCATTTTTTTCAACAGATCGAGGGCGTTGTCATGACAGAGGTCGGCTTCGCCAACGGGCATACGCCCGATCCTACCTACAAGGAAGTCTATACCGATACCACCGGATATGCCGAAACGGTGCATGTCCGCTATGACCCTGAGCGTGTCGGCCTGAAGTTCCTGCTGCGCATGTTCTTCAAAGCCATTGACCCGACCTCGCTGAACAAGCAGGGGGAAGATGAGGGAACCCGCTATCGGACAGGTATATACTACACCGATTCGGACGACCTCCTGAAGATCCGCTCGATCTTTGACGAAGTTCAGCGTGCGTTCGATGCGCCCCTCGTCGTCGAGGTCAGACCGCTGCAGAACTTTTACCGTGCCGAAGACTACCACCAGGACTACCTGAACAAGAATCCGGACGGCTATTGCCATCTCCCGCTCGAACTCTTCCGCTTCGCCCGCGAAGCCCGCCCTGAACGCGACTGATGCGTGGCAGAAGGGTACTTGTGTATCAGCGTATTAATAAAAACCGCTTGCGTATTTTTACGCAAGCGGTTTTATTTAAACGACTGATAGTCAGATGGCGAAGCGCCACGTGACGGGCGTCGTTACCAGACTTTCACGCGGTTCTCGGGTGCCACATAATAGGCGTCACCGGGCTGAACGCCGAAGGCGTCATACCAGTAGTCGCACTGGGCGAGAGCGCCGTTGATGCGGAGGTAATGCACGGAGTGCACGTCCATCATGGTCTGGTAGCGGAGCATCTCTTCGGAGGTGCTGCCGGCCCACACGTTCGCATAGGCGAGGAAGAAGCGCTGCTCGGGCGTGAAACCGTGGTCGTCGCCGAGGCGGCCATGCTCTTTCTGCCACATCTGGAAGGCGTTGTAGGCGATGTTGAGGCCGCCGTGATCCGCCAGGTTCTCACCCAGGGTGAGCTTGCCGTTGGCGTGGAGTTCGTTCGGAATGACCCAGAGGCTGTCGAAGTAGTCCGTCATGGCGTCGCAGGGCTTCTTGAAGGCCTCGGCGTCGGCATCGGTCCACCAGTTCTGGAGGTTGCCTTCCTTCGTGTAGAGGCGGCCCTGGTCGTCGAAGCCGTGGGTCATCTCGTGGCCGATGACCACGCCGATGGCACCATAGTTGGCGGCGGCGTCAGCCTGCAGGTCGAAGAACGGCGGCTGCAGGATACCGGCAGGGAAGCAGATTTCGTTGCTGGTCGGGTTGTAGTAGGCATTGACCATCTGGGCGGGCATCAGCCATTCGTCCTTGTCGACCGGCTTGTTGTAGCGCTTGTCGTAATTCAGGTCCCAATAGAAATCGGAAGCGGCGCGAGCGTTTTCATAGAGCGACTTCTCCGGGTCGATGACCAGCGGCGTCAGATCGTCCCACTTGTCGGGATAGCCCACTTTCACGTGGAAGGCGGCAAGTTTTTCGAGGGCTTTGGCCTTGGTCTCTTCGGTCATCCATTCCTGTGCCTGGATGCGCTCACCCAGCGATTTCTGGAGTTTGCCGACCAGTTCGACCATCTCGGTCTTGGCCTCCGGCGGGAAGAACTTCTCGACGTACAGCTGACCGACAGCGTCGGACATCAGGCCGTCCACCAGGTTGACGGCGCGTTTCCAACGCGGCGTGATCTCCTGGGTGCCATAAATCTTGCGGCTGTATTCGAAATTCTCCTGTGCGAAATCATCGGACAGCAGGGAGGAGGCGCTGTTGATGAGCTTCCAGCGATAGACATCCTTGAGGGTCTCGAGCGGAGCGCTCATGAGCAGACGGCAAGCCTTGGCCACCGGCTCGGGCTGGCCGAGATCAACCTCCGTCGTCTTGTCATAGCGATAATCCTTGAGGTAGCTCTTCCAGTCGAAGGGAGCGCAGGCAGCCATCAGCTCGTCCACGCTCATCTTGTGGTAGTTCTTTTCAGGGATGCGCTGCTCTTCCATGGAGTAGTGCGTAGCGGCCAGTTCGGTCTCCAGTGCCCAGATGCGGGCAACTTTGGCGGCCGCTTCTTTCTCCGGGTAGCCGGCCAGTTCGAATAGCTTCTGCATATGCTCTTTCGTGGCTTCGCGGACCATCACGTTCTGCGGATCCTTGGAGGAGTAGTATTCCTTGTTGCGGAGGGTCAGACCGCCCTGGACGATGGCGACGATGTTGTTGTCGGAATCCTTCTCGTCGGCGTCGACATACATGCCGAAGAGGAGGTTGTCGTGCTCCTTGGCGCAGTATTGCAGGAGCGCTTCGCGGCTGCTGAGGGCGTCAATCTCGGCGAGGTGTGCCTTCAGCGGCGCGGCACCTTCGGCATTCAGGCGTGCCGAGTCCATGGCCATGTTGTAGAGGTCGCCGATCTTCTGGGCGACGCTGCCTTTTTCATTGTCCTGGGCTGCGATTTCCTGGATCAGGCTGGCCAGGGTCTTGGTGTTCTCTTCAGCGAGTTTGGTGAAAGCGCCCCAGGAAGGATACTCCGGCGGCTGCGGGTTGAAGTCGCCCCAGTGTCCGGTGGCGTACTTCGCAAAATCATCGCCCGGGCGGGCGGTGGTGTCCATGTAGTCGTAGTTGAGACCGGCCGATTTGGCGGGTTTGGTGCTGCAGGAGACTGCGATGAGTCCGGCAGCGGCCAGAAAGAACAACATTTTTTTCATGTTATGAAGATGTATGGATTCTCGTGGCCGCAAAGATAGCAAAATTAGCGTACGAGTATCTCGCTGACCGGCACATTGAAACCGCGGACTTCAACGAGGGCATGTGCGTCGTCCCCCGGGGTCTCGAAGTGCAGCACGCGTTCCTCGCCGGGCATCAGGTGGATGTAGTTGTCCGACCAGAGGGCGGGAAGCATGCGGGTGCCGTCACCGCGGCGGGCCACGAAGTGGAGCATCAGGGCCGGGACGTCGGAGGTGTTGATTACCGTGACAGCGGCCGGCTTTCCGTTGCGGGCGCGCTGGCGGGACAGTTTGACATGGGCGTTGGGCATGCCGTTGAGCTGCCGGTAATTGTCTTCTTCAGCCGCGATGGCGTAGTCGTTGTGCGACACCACTTCGCTGCCGTCGAACAGCTGGAGCCGGAGGAAGCAGACCTGATGGCCCCAGCGCGGGTTTCCGTTGAGACCGGCGCGCTGGAAATCCATGGTGAAAAGTTCCGTGGTCGTATCTTCCCGCAGGGCCAGCGTCGTGTCGCGGAGGCTGGCCACCTGGCCGTCTTCCGTGAAGAGCGTGGCCACGGCACGCAGCCCGCTCTGATCGCCGGCGCTGTAGTTCACGACTTCCACCCGCCGGCTGACCGGGTTCCATTGGATATGCAGGGGTTCGCAGGCCTTGCGGCAGGCGTAGTAGGCGGCTGTGCCGTCGAGGAACCAGTCGTAGGTGCAGAAGGCCATGGAGGGCCAGGCCGGGTGGCTCATCCAGAGCAGGAGTCCGCGCCGCTCGAGGCTGCGGCTCTCGAACATGGCCCGATAGCCGTCGTAGTTGACCCATTGGGCCCGCCGGGCGAAGGTCTCGCCGTCGGGAGAGGGCCCGAAATAGGCATTGACGGCATCGATGAAGGTCTGTCCTCGCTGGGCGCTTTGCAGCGCAAAGTCATGGACGCCCCAGAGGCGGGTAGGCGGCCAGGCCTGGGAAGCCGGCATCATCTCGATCAGGCTCTCGTAGTTCGGGAAGTTGGGCATGCCGCGTTCGCTGTGGAACATGCGGCTTTCGTTCGGGTACCCGGGGATCCGGTCGAGTTGCCAGTAGTCTTTGGAAGGGAGGCGGCGGTAGGGCCCGCGGCCCGACACCACGTCGTCGGCCGAGGAGGAGATGTAAAAGCTGTGCGGATCTTCGCGGGCCACGAGCGCGCGCAGCGCCGTGTCGAGCGAGACGGGCGGATAGCCCTCGTTGCGTCCGCACCAGAGCAGGAGACTCGGGTGATTGCGGATGCGTTTCAGCAAGTTTTCGGCATTGGCCATGAAGAGGGCCTCGTCGGTGGGATCCGGACCGTCGGCGGGATTGGCCAGCCAGAAGTCCTGCCACACGAGGATGCCGTTGCGGTCGGCGGCCTCATAGAATTCTTCGTCACCGGTCATGCCCACCCAGTTGCGGACCAGATTGAAGTTCTCATGGCGGTGCAGCTGCATCGCCCGCTCATAATCTTCCGCCCGGTAGCGCAGGTTGCTCTCGCTGAAACCCCAGTTCCCGCCGCGCCCCACCAGCCGCCGGCCGTTGACCCAGATGCGGAGCGTACCGTCAGAAGTGTCGTAGTCGAAGTGTCGGATGCCGGAATGGAACCGGAGCGCATCGCTGCCGCGGATACGCATGTCGACCGTATAGAGATGCGGTTCGCCGTAGCCGTTGGGCCACCAGAGCCGCGGGTTCTTGAGGGTGATTTCGGTCGTGACGCGCTGTGATCCGCCCGCAGGCAGCCAGACGGACTGGCTGAAGGGGACGTCGCCGTAGCTGCCTTCCCACAGGGCTTCCACGGCATATTCTGCCCGGTTGACCAGCGTGGCGCTGAGCCGTACCCGCACCTGGCTGGTGTCGAGGATGGGAGGAAGGGTCTCCAGCGCCGCAAAGAGGGGCGTGGCGCTCGGTTCGGTGAGCTGTACGGGACCGATGCGTTCGAGCCACACGTCGTTCCAGATGCCCATGTTGCGTCCGCGGATGGTCGGAATCCAGTCCCAGCCGATGGAGGCGTGGAAAGTGGGGTTGTCGGCACCCAGCACGCCGCCGTTGGGGGCACATCGCTCCAGGGTGTTCGCCTTGGTCATGCCCGGATGGTCCGGCGGCATGACAATCACCTCGAGTCGGTTGTCCGCCGTCAGCAGGGGCGTGATGTCGAAGGTGGCATCGGTAAAAGCGCCTTCGATGGTTCCGACCGGCGATCCGTTCAGGAAGACGATGGCCTTCCAGTTGATGCCGTCAAAATGCAGCAGCATGCGTTCGTCTTCAACGCCGGAGCGGTAGCTGCGGGGGAGGGCGAAGCGGGTGCGGTAGATGAAGGGCGACAAGAAGTAGGATTCGCTGATATACTGCTGGTTGTCACCGAAATTCGGATTCGGGAGCATGCCGTTGTCCAGGTAGCTCGACAGGACCGTGCCGGGCACCGTGGCGGGAATCCAGCTCCCGGGATTGTTGGCCTCCGGCTGACGGGCGACAAGCCAGTTCCGGTCGAGGTCGAAACGGTGGTCGAGGTCGTGATGGACTGAGGCGTCCACAGGCCAGCCTTCGGGCGTAACCAGCGCTTTCTGCCTTCCGCGTCCCAGCACTTCGCATTCACTGAGCATGTAGGGCATCCCGTCGGTCGAAGCGTCGAGCAGGATCCGTATCCAGCGGCCGCGACCGCTGATGCGCAGCGTGTCGCATCGCACGGCATCGTCGCCGCCCAGCTCCGCCACGGTGTGCCAGCTGGAGGAATCCGTTCCGACCTGCAGCGCGCCGTGCTTCGGGGCGTTGAGCCAGTGCAGGCGGATCTCCCGGAAACTGCGCGTCTTCCCCAGATCGACCGACAGCCATTCCCGGCCGCCGGTGGCGGAGGTCCAGACACTGCTGAAATGTTCCGAGGTGAGCATCGTCAGCCGTTTGCCGTCCCTGAAAAAGAGCCATTCCTGCCAGACGACCGTCTCGGCTTCCGGCATGTCCACGATGAACTTCCATCGCTCGGGCGCCATCCTGCGCGGGGCATCCCAGGGCAGGGTGAGGGCCTTTCCGCCGTAGACGCCCTGAAAGCGTTTTTCCACTTTCCATTGTCCGCTGCCGTCCTGGCTCATCAGGCAGGCTTTATACGGACTCTGCTGTACCCCGTCTCGCAGACCTGCCGAAAAGGTCATGGTGATCCGGTCGACCGGCTCCCGGAAGCCGAAGGTGCGTACGGACAATTCAGCGTGCGGCCCTTCTGCGGTTACGGTGCTCCACGGCCGCGGGTCGAAGGGTATGTCGTGCTCGATTTTCGACAGCTTTTCGTCCTCATTCTTCCACACTTCGATCCAGTAGGGCATGTCGGTCTCGATGATACCGTCCACGGCCAGCTGGGCCGTAGCGTTGAAGTCGATGGCACTGGAGTGATAGGCGCGGTGCCGCAGCGCGAAGTTCGTGGAAGGGCCCTGCGGCGAGCAGGCAACCGTCAGGACGCTCAGCAGCAGAAGGCTGCGGAATGAGCCGGGGATGGAAGACAATCTCATGGTCGGGGTTGCCGTTAAGGGATTCTACCTTACAAATATAACAAATAAATCTGTAATTTTGTAGCGGAAGAAAACGCATGAGCATGGCACTCAACGAATATACCATCCAGCGCATCGTCGCCATGGAAGCGGCGTTCGACCGGACCGCACTGGCCGTACAGATGCTGGAAGCGGCTCTGGATACCTATGAAACCGTCAAGGTCGACATAGACCGCCTGACGGACTATCTGGAAAGCGGCGCCTGGCGCGAAGATTTCGAGGCCGATGAAGCCGGCCTGGTGCCGGGCGACCTCAAACGCGGCGTCCTCTCGGAGGACGGCCTCTACAACCTGCTGGCCGATATCGTACGCGTCAACGAGCACCTGCAGGAACTCGTTGACGAAGCGTAGCGAAACCGGCGGAGATCCTTACTGCTGACGGACCGCTTCAGGCGTCCAGTTCTTGAAGAAACGGACGACCTTGGCCTTGTCGTAACCCTTGCCCTCTTCCAGAAAACTGGAGTCCTGGGTGTGGATGACCTTGCCCTTCTCGTCGAGGACCACGAACACGGGATAGCCGAATCGTCCCGGATTGCCCAGGCGTTTCATCATCTTCTCGGAGCGCTCCTTCCGGGCGGGGTCGTTCTTGAATTCCTTGGGCGAATAGTCCACGTGGATGTAGACGAAATTGTCGCTGATCAGTTGATGGATCTCGGCGTCTTTGGTGATGAAGTCGGCGAAGCGGAGGCACCAGGGGCACCAGTTGCCGCCCACCTGGCAGACCACGAACTTGCCGTCCGCCTTGGCCTGCCGGACAGCCTTGTCGATTTGATCCATCTGGTTGAGCGTTCCGTCATAGACTTTCTTGACGCCTTCCTGGGCACCGGCCAGGAAAGGCAGCAGGGCCAGCAACAGTGTGAGGGTGAGAATTTTCTTCATAGCGGGATTGCAATTTGTCAAATGTCAAAATATCTGAGTGAAGCCAGCATCTCGAAGATCATGTCCACATAGTCGCTGGCCGTGGCATTCCAGCGGAAGCCGAGCCGGTGAAGCACCTGCATCGTGTAGGAGGTGGATGCTATGTTGGGCATCGTATGGGGTCCGTCGGGAGCGCTGGCGTAGGCGATGATGCTCGAAAGCACCTTGGCTTTCTCCGGATCCGCCTTGGCGGCTTCCATGCGGGCGGCGAAGTCGGGAAGTTCCACGTATGCAATCGGTGAACCGTCGTCCTGGTGGATGCGCGAGAGAATGTCGTCCATCGGCAGCAGGTGGTCGTTCGATATGTGGAACACGCAGTTCGCGTCAGGCGTAGTCGCCAGCAGCGCGATGGCGTGTGCCGTCTCGTCGATGGGGGAGAATTCCATCTTCATGTCGAGCAACGGATACGGGAAGGCTCCCAGCATCCGGTATGCCTTGAGGCGTCCCATCGTGGTGTTGGCATTGAAATTCGCCTGGAACTCACCGTCTTCCGCACGGGGTGACAGGTTGCCGGCACGCATGATCTTGGCCCGCAGCGTACCTGCCGCCACGTGCTCCAGAACATGGCGCTCGGCCAGGAACTTGGAGTGGATATACTGGTTGTCGGTGTTCTGGCCGATCCAGAGCTGCTGTTCGGTGAACAACTTGGGCTGGCCGTCCGCGGTCATGCCGCAGATGCTCTCGGTGGAGACCTGGATGAACCGGGCCCCGGCCTTCTCGCAGAAATCCACGAGATTCTTCACGCCGACGTAGTTGATCTCCTCGATGTCGTTGCCCTTGGAGAAGTGCTTCACGTTGGCGGCGCAGTTGATGACCAGGTCGAAGGTCGTGCCGGTGGCCTGGAGGGCTTCGAACGAGGCGGGCCTGGTGATGTCGCCCTCGATCACCCGGATGCGCGTGCCGATAAGCTTGCGGTATTTCTGCTCAAAATAATAGATGAGCATCCCGGCGAGGCGCTGCTCGGCCGTCAGGTTTGCTCCCTTGCCGCGCAGCAGGCACCAGATCACCGTGCTCTTGGGCGTACAGTCAATCAGTGTCCGCAACAGGTGAATCCCAAGGAAGCCGGTGGCGCCCGTCAGCAGGATGTTCCTGCCCAGCTTCTGCATCTTGCCGGTTGCGAGGGATTCCAGCGTATTGGCGGCCAGCAGCTGGTCGATGGCCGTGTAATCGTAGTGCGCCACGTCCTCCGCCGGAGCGCTGGCTTCAGCTCCCGCTGCATCGGGGACCTTTTCTCCCGTGATGTGAGCGGCCAGGGCACGGGCGGTGGGGAAGATGAAGACTTCGGCGTAGCTGAACTTGAGGCCGCGCTTCTCGGCTTCCACCATGACATTGGTCACCATGAGCGAGGAACCGCCCATATCGAAGAAGTTGTCGAGCGCACCCACCTTCTCCACATCGAGCACGTGTGCAAACACCTCGCAGAGCGTTCGCTCCGTGTCGGTGGCAGGCTCCACGTAGTCGTCGGAAGCGGAAAGCACGGGGGCGGGCAACGCCTTGCGGTCCACTTTCTGGTTGACGTTGAGCGGGATGCTGTCGAGGGCGTTGATGGAAGCGGGCACCATGTAGGGCGGCTTGCGCTCGAGGATGAAGGCGCTCAGGGCCTTCGTGTCGAGATTACCCTCGCTTACCACGTAGGCGGCGATGAACTTGCCGCCGGAGGATGCGTCGAAGGCCTGGACGGTCACGTCCTTCACGCCGGGGAATTCCCGGATGACAGCCTCTACCTCCTTAGTCTCGACGCGGAAGCCGCGGATTTTCACCTGGCCGTCGTTGCGGCCCACATACTCGATGTTGCCGTCGGTGCGCCAGCGGACGATGTCACCGCTGCGATAGGCCCGCATGCCTTTCCGGAACGGATTCTCAATGAAGACCTCGGCCGTTTTCTCGGGGCGGTTCAGGTAGCCGCGGCCCACGCAGGCGTCGCCGGTAATGAGCAGCTCGCCGTCCGCACCCACGGGTACCCGGCGCAAGTCTTTGTCCACTACATACATATAAGTATTGTCCAGTGCATGGCCGATGGGGATGTTGGCTTCCCGTTTCTTCACGTCGAAAATGGTGCAGAGGATGGTGCATTCCGTAGGGCCGTAGCCGTTGTGGAAGCCGTAGGAAGGCGGGTCCATGGAAACCAGCTTTTCGCCGGCCACGGTGAGATGCTGCAGGGTCGGGTTATCCGGGTAGTTCCTGGCGTACATCACGCCCACCTGGGTGGTCATGAAGCTGTGGGTGATGCCGTTGTTGACGAGGAAGCTGTTCAGCAGGCTCATGTCGTGGCGGGTCTCCTCGGGGATGATGTACAGGCAGGCGCCCGTGGTGAGGGTCGGATACATGTCCATCTGGCAGCAGTCGAAGCCATAGCTGGCGTAGGCCGACGCCCGGCTGTGCTCGTTCAGGTCAAAGTACTTCCGGTACCAGGCACAGAAATTCACCAGATTGTGGTGTTCGAGCATCACGCCCTTGGGCACGCCCGTGGAGCCGGAGGTGTACAGCAGGATAAAGAGGTTTTCCGGCTTGGGACCCTCCGGAACGGGGCCTTCGGGCAGGGACTCCAGTTCATCGGTGGTGAGCACGGGCCCCTTGTAGTCTTTCAGCACGGGCAGGAGTTCCTTCTCTGCGATGACCAGGCGGGCCGATGCGTCGGCCACCATGAAGTTGAGGCGCTCTTCCGGGTAGGATGGATCCAGCGGCTGGTAGGCGCAGCCGGCCTTGAGGATGCCCAGCGAAGCCAGCGGCATCCACTGGCTTCGGCCGATGAGTACCGAGACCACGTCTTCGTTCTTCAGGCCCCTGGCGGCGATGGCGGCGGCGATGCGGTCGGTGAGGGCGTCGGCCTCCGCATAGGTGCAGCGATAGTCTTCGTAGCAGACGGCGGGCGCGTCGGGCGTCCGGCGGGCCTGCTCGCGGAAGAGACTGACGATGGTCTGGGTGGCATCCACCTTCTGGCTGAAATGGTTGAAGCCATCCAGCTCTTTCAGGCGTTCGCCGTCCACGAACGGCACCTCGGAGAGCTTCTCATGCTGCAGCAGCCCCCTTACCACGCATTCCATGGCGTCGGCGAAGGCCTGCATGAGGGCTTCGCTGTATTTGCTGTTGTCGTAGCCCAGCACGATGGCTTCCTTGCCCTCGCTGCCGTCGATATAGATGCTCAGCGGGAACTTGGGCGCGCCGGCGTCCAGGTTCTCGCCCGTGACGGGCTGTCCGTTCACGCGGTAGTCGGCCAGGACGCCCACCTGATAGGCCAGCATCACCTGCGGCTGGAAGCCGAAATCGGCGGCAATCCTGGCGAAGGGGTAGTCCTGGTGCTGCAGGGTGGCCTGGAAGTCCTGGTCACACTGTTTCAGGAAGTCGCCGGTGCGTTCGACGGAACAGTCCCCGGCGAGGGCCAGGGTATTGACGAACATGCCGAAACTGTCGGCCGTCTTCAGGTTGCCGCGACCGTTGCTGACGGTGCAGATGTATACTTGCTTATTGGCGTTGTAGGCGCTGAGGGTGAGGTAGGCGGCGCCCAGGTAGAAGCTGGCGGGCGAGATGCCCAGCTTTTTGCAGAGCGGATGGATGTCGGCCTCGACAAACTTTCTCAGGAACACTTCGCGGCCGGGATGGTCGCCGTGTTCGAGGTCGGGAATGACGGTCGAAGGACTCTCCAGGCCGCCCATTTGCCGGGCAAAGAAGTCCTGGGCCTGGGCAAAGGCCTCGCTGCCTTCGGATTCCTTCTGCCAGGCGGCATACTGGAAATAGTTGTAGTTTTCAGGGGCGATTTCCCTGCCTTCCAGCGCAGCACAGACTTCCTCGATGAAGATGTCGTAGCTACGGCCGTCGAACACCAGGTGGTGGAAGTCGCTCAGCATGTAGGTCTTGTCCTTTCCGGGCACGATTTCCACCTTGCCCAGCGGGCCCTTGCCCAGGTTGAAGGGAAGGATGAAATGCTCTTTACGGGACTGGATGTCCGTCTCGTTGATGCTCACCGGGATGGGCACGTCGGAAGGCACCTGGCAGATCTGCCCGTCTTTCTGCTCAAAGTGAGACTGCAGGGCAGGATGGGCGGCGAGCACCTTTTCGACGGCTTTCTTCAGGGCCTGGGCCGATACTTCCCCGGGGAAGGTCCACAACATGGGAATGTTATACATGGTCTCCTGCGGGGCCTTCATGCAGTCGAAATAGACGCCGGTCTGCTGGAAGGTCAGCGGCTGCGGCGTGTCGGCCTGCTGCATCGCGCTCTGTGCGGCCGCACCGCGGCCCGCGATCAGCGCTTTGATCACCTCATTCTCGATGGTCTGCAGCGACGCGGTCTTGACGAAGGAGTCCATGTTCATCTGGACGCCGTATTTCTTGTAGAGCTCCGTGGCCAGACGCAGGGCGGAGAGGGAACTCAGGCCGTAGTAGAGCAGCGGTTCGGTGAGCGAGAAGCCCTCGATATTGACCGTGTCGCGGATCAGGTCGGCGATCTCCTGTTCGAGGATGTTGAAAGGCGCGTCGACAGCTTTGTGCTCCTGCTGTTGCGGCTGGGGCTTGGGCAGGGCCTTGCGGTCCACCTTCTGGTTGACGTTGAGCGGAATCTTGTCGATCTGCATCGTGACGGCCGGCACCATATACGGCGGTTTCTGCTCCTGGATGAAGGCGTTCAGCTTTTCGACGTCGACGGGCTGTTCCGACACGACGTAGGCGGCCAGATACTTGCCGCCGCCCTCTTCGTCGAAGGCCTGCACGGTGACGTCGGTGATGCCTGGATACGCCAGGATCACGGTTTCAACTTCCTTGAGCTCGATGCGGAAGCCGCGGATCTTCACCTGGGAATCCTTGCGGCCGATGAATTCGATGTCGCCGTCCTCGCGCCAGCGCACGATGTCGCCGGTACGGTAGATACGGCTGTAGGCAGCCTCCTTCTCATAGGGGTTGGGAATGAAAGCTTCGCCGGTCTTGTCAGGCAGGCCCAGGTAGCCCAGGCCCACCTGCCGTCCGGCGACCAGCAGTTCGCCGGCGGCGCCGACTGGCAGCAGCTGCCCGTTCTTCGTGGCGATATGGACGTGTATGCCCGACGAGGGGCGTCCGATGGGGATGTTGGTTTCCTTTTTCTCAACGAGCTTGCTCACCACGTAGCAGCAGCATTCGGTCGGGCCGTAGCAGTTGTAGAACCTGAAGCCCGGGGGCGTGATGCTGGCCAGTTTCTCGCCGCCCGTTGACAGGACTTTGAGACCCTTGCAGCGCGGGAACGTGAGGGCGAACTGGGTGGCCACCTGGGTGGTCATGAAGGCGTGGGTGACGCCGTTCTTCTCGAAGTATTCGTTCAGGGCCACCAGGTCGAGCCGGATTTCTTCGGGAATGATGTGAAGCGTGGCGCCGGCGCACAGGGTCCGCCACATATCGCCCATGAAGGCATCGAAGCCGAAACTGGCGTAGCCCGTCATGGCGGAGTCCGGCCCGAGTGCAAACTGCTTGTTGGACTGGAGGCAGAAGGTCAGGAGGTTTGTGTGGGAAAGCATGCAGCCCTTGGGCTTTCCTGTGGTGCCGCTGGTATAGAGCAGAATGATGCAGTCGTCCGCCTTGGGCGCACCCTTGCCATTGCCTTTGGGCAGTCCGGCTATCTTGTCGGTGAGGAGGACGGGGCCCTTGTACCCTTCCACGAGCTGTTCAAGGCCCGGATCGGCGATCAGCAGGCCCGCCTTCGCGTCCTGCACCATATAGCCCAGGCGTTCGGAGGGATAGGTGGGGTCGAGGGGCTGGTAGGTGCAGCCGGCCTTGATGGCCGCGACGGGCGTGGTGGCCATGTGCTCATTGCGCCCCAGGATGATCGACACCACGCCGCCGGGCTTCACGGTCTTGTTGATTTCAGCGGCCAGGTTGTCGGAGAGCCGGTCCAGTTCCGCGTAGGTGAGCCGTTTGTCGCCGTAGACCACCGCTACCTTATCGGGCGTCCTGGACGCACATTCCTTGAAGTAGTCCAGGACCGTCTTTCCCGTATCGATGGCCGCCTCGGCCGGCTGGAAAAGGTCCAGCTGTTTCCGCTGCTTCGCCGTAACATATTGCAGGTCGGCCAGCGTTTCGGCCTTCTCCATGGAGATGAGCACGGCGGAGAAGCTTTCTGCGAACTCGCGGAGGATCTTTTCGGAGTATTGGTCGGGCCGGTGCCAGAAACGGAGCAGCTGGCTGCCGTCGTCGTGTCCGAAAAGTTCGACCGTAAGGCCGAGACCCGGCGGGTTGGTACGCAGGTCTTCGGCGGGAATGTCTACTCCTTCCAGCCGGATGGTCACGGTGGCGGCGGCGAATTTGCCCTGATAACCGAAATTGATGGGAGGATTGAAGTCGAAATCACGGACGCAGTCGGCGAAAGAGTAGAAGGCGCGGCTGCGGGATCCGCTGATCTGCTGGCGGAGTTCTTCAAGCAGGCCGGGCACCGTCTGGGAAGGGTCTGCGTTCACCAGGACGGGCATGGTATGGACGCTCATGGTGAGGGCGTTCATCGAAGGGCCTTTCCGGCCGTTCCAGATGGTGCTGAAGGCGGCTTTCGGCTCGGCGCTCCATGCGGCGAGAGTCACGCCGAAGGCGGCTGTGAAAAGCACGCTGTCGGCGCAGCGGTATTTGGCCAGGAGCGCCTTGACGACAGAGCCCTTGACCGGCAGGTCGATGAGCAGTTCGCGATAGGGCTGCGGCTGGGCGTCGTACACATCGGGCCGGATGTTCGAGTAGAGCTGGGCGCCTTCCCCGAAGGTCTCGGCATACCACTTTTTCGCTTCTTCGTAGGTTTCTCCCTGTCGCTGCGCCTCTTCCCGGGTGGCGATGTCAAAGCCGTTGAGGGGCTCCGGAGGCAGTTCTTCCCCAGCATACGCACGTGTCAGGTGGTCTGTCAGCAAGATGGTGGAGGCACCGTCGAAAATGATATGGTGTAAATCACAATAGAGATAATTTCCTTTTTTGGTTTTGTAGATCTCGATGCGGAGCAGCGGATCCTTGAGGAGGTTCATCGTCCGGCAGAAAGTCGGGCGAACCTCGTCGATGGAGGTGATTTCCTTCACGAGAGGGTGCCACTCGTCGATCGAGTGGTCTTCTATCCGCGGCATTCCTTCCTCCAGGACGATGCGGGAAAGGACATAGGGATGTGCCTTGATCAATGCTTCGAAGGCTGCGACGAGCCGTTTGATGTCAACGCTGTCGGGAAGGCGGTACAGCGATGCCTGCTGATAGTTGCCGTCGTTCTCATTCAGTCCCTGGCAAGCCAGGAAGATGCTCAGTTGAGACTGGGATAGGGGGTAACTCATAATCTCAGTATTTTTAACTTTCAAATATAAAAAAAATGGCTTGTGTTTGTCGGGGATTCCCCATATTTTTTTGAACGTATGGAACGGATTCAGAACAACCGGATGTATATCCCAGTCAATTAAATTTGCTCGAATTGTGATTTATTCGTAAATTTCGGAGATGAAAAAGCGGATATCTGACTCTCCACGCCTGCTGATTATCTTGTTGCTGGCCCTTTATGGCTTGTTGACGACGGGTGTTACCCTGTGGGTGCTGCATGTCTCGCTGGAACAATCTTACAACTTGAATTACGAAGATCTGGAGGACGATCTGAAGACCATTGCTCCCTATCTCGAGTTGCGTATGGACCAGGGGGACAAGGACTGCTTCGCCTACCTGGAACTGGTTTCAAGCGTGCAGCACGAAGAGAGAGAGTATTCCTATGTGGTGAGGGACAAGGAAGGTGAAGTCATCGCGCCTTCTTTTGCCGCGGGGCGTACCTTGAAGATGAAGAAGGTCAAGCAACTTGACAAAACGGGTACCTGCTGGCTGGCGGACGTCTGGGGCGACCGCTGCTTCATCATCATCCATCCCTTCCCGACACGTCCCCTGGAATTGATCGGCGTCTACGACTATGATTATATTTTCAGTGATCGCGAGGAGACCGCGAAAGACTTTATCATGGTGCTGGTCCTCCTTTTCCTGCTGCTGCTGGCTGTCTCGTGGTTCTGGATCATTCCTGTCGTGGAACGTGTCCTCGAACGCAAGCGCCTGGCTGAAAACGAGCTCAACGAGGCACGCGACCTGCAGCAGAAAGCGGTGACGACGGTCTTTCCCAAGAATTCCTTTTTCGATTCGCATGCCGTGCTCCGGCCGGCCCGCGAGGTGGGCGGCGACATCTATCGTTTCGGGATGCAGGACGGCAAGTTCCAGTACGTAATCGGCGATGTATCGGACAAGGGCACGACAGCCGCGCTGCTGATGTTTACGATCAGTTCCTTTATTCATTCCCGTACTCGCGGCGAGGTTCCTGTCTGTGAACTGATGAAAGAACTGAACTACCTGATCTGTGACAATTCGGAGTACGAGATGCTCTGTACGCTGTTCCTGGGACACATCGATCCTGAAACGCTGAAAATGGAATATTGCAATGCCGGGCATACGCGGACGATGGTCAACGGGGACTTCCTTGACCAGGATTCGCAGCTGCTCGCCGGCCTGGACCGGGATTATCCCTATCATACGCAGACCGTGCAGTTGCATCATGGAGACCGTTTGCTGCTGTACACGGACGGCGTGACCGAGGCGCGCGGCGCGGACCGCTCCTTCTTCGGGGAGAAGCGGCTGCAGGAATGGATGAACGGGCTGGATCCCGCCATCTCCAGCGAGGAGGCCTGCCAATCCCTGCTGGATACGCTGGCGGCCTTCCGCGGCAACGCCTTGCAGAATGACGATATTGCAATTATTTATATCAAAATAGTATGAAAACGATCATCGAAGAAAAAAACGGGGTAGTGGTCGTATCTGTCCAGGGTGAACTGGATACGGACACGAGCGCACAGTTCCAGCGTGACATCGAGCCTTTGATGGAGCGCAAGGATACGAAGGTCGAAATGGACCTTTCGAAACTGGAATATATGTCTTCCAAGGCCCTGCGCATCCTCGTGGCCTTCCAGCAGGCTGTCATGAGGAATGGCGGCTCTTTCTCGATCACGAAAGTGACCGACACGGTCCAGGAGGTATTTGACATGACAGGCCTTTCGGCCAGTTTCTTCCGGGATTAGCGCGAACCGAAACGAAAACTCAGCGACAAGCGGATCTGCCAGTCCTGCGCGCCGAAGCGATGAAAGTCATTACCCTTCTTGGTGTTGCGGGAAACCATCTGGTTGATCACGCCGTTCAGCCCCAGGGACCAGCGTTCGCCCCATTGATAGGAGACAGCCGCCCTTCCCGTGGCGCAGAAAGTGACCCATCCGTAGGGATAGGGGTGATGGCTCCGTTTCCCCTTTTCCCAGTCGGTCGTGGCTTCGTATACCGTCCACATCGGAACCAGGGAACCGTGTATCAGCCAGTGCCGGTTGCCGAGTACCCAGTTGTATCCGTAGCCTGCACCGATGGATACGCGGTTGTACAGCAGGTTGGACTGCAGCAGGTCAAAGACGGATTCCACCTCTTCCGGGTCCGTCACGGTGCCGAAGCCGTCGAGGGAGACGACGTCCCACACGGACCAGGATGCGGAAGCGATGAAACTGCCCGCGCTGCGGCGCTGGATCTTCGACTGCTTCATGGCGGCCGCATACGAGAAACGAGAATTGAAACTGTAGAACAGGTTCAGGCGTGATTCTCCCAGGACCAGATTCTCCATCGGGCTTTCCGACGAAGGCGTCTTGACCGTGCCTTTCAGGGCGGTGGTGAAGCGCAGCGCGTATTCGAAGCCGAAATTCTTGCCGTAACTGTCGAGGGAAAAGTTGAAGTTGAGCTTTTTGCCGATGGCGCGGGAGTAGCTCAGGCCGAGGCCTCTGTAACTCAGACCGATGCCTGCCCGGTGGTTCATGCCTGTCGCCAGGTCGACGTCGTTGAGGCCGTCGACTCTGATGCGCAGGCTCGTGGAATTGTAAAACAGGCGGGCGTCCCAGTGATAGGGGTAGCGGCCTATGTAGTTGGAATCGAGTTTCGCATAGCTCTTGTCTTCGCGCATGTTGAGGAAATCGTTGAGGTCCCTCCAGAAGCTGTCTTTTTTGTTCTGGCCGGCGGCGGCCAGGGAGATGAACAGCGAAAACAGAAGCAGGAAACGTCGCATGACAAATAAAAATTTAGCAAATATAATCATTCTTTGAAACAATTTTGTTACTTTTGCCAAAATATATCAACATCATATGGCCAAGCATTGCGTCCTTATCCTTTTCTTGCTGTTGCTGAGCACTTTCAGTCTCTCGGCCCAGGAACCCGACACTTCCTATTTCTCGCATCCTGAAATGAATGAGGTAAACGATGAGAGCGACTCGACGATGATGCTGGCCAAGGCGATCGACACGCTGGCCACGCCCGACAAATACGTGAAAATCGTCCTCTTCGACGACCATACCTGGGACTATATCGAGCTGGAACGTCCGGACATCGACACGACCGGCCTGTTCGAAGACTGGAACATCGAGTCGATCCACGCCTACCGCGATGTGAAGATCTCCGACCTGCCGGAAGAAGTGGATCTCCTGCTGGCCGACTCCATCCACCATTTCGTCGCGCCCTACGTGGGCCGTCGCAGCTCCACCTTCAAATTCCGCAAGGGCCGCCCGCACAACGGCATCGACATCCCGCTGCGCGTCGGCGACACCATCCGCAGCCCCTTCGACGGGGTGGTGCGCTATGTGGGCGGCGGCAAGGCCACGGGCGGTTACGGCAACCTGGTGGTGATCCGGCACTCCAACGGCCTGGAAACCTACTACGGCCATCTCTCCCAGCGACTGGTGATGGAGAACGACCTGGTGGCGGCCGGCGACCCGATCGGACTGGGCGGCAGCACCGGTCGCAGCACCGGGCCGCACCTCCACATGGAGACCCGCTACATGGGCAAGCCCTTCGATCCGGAACGCGTCATCAATTTCGACAATGGTACGCTCCGTGATACGCTGCTTACCCTCAAGCGCCACTATTTCAATGTAGGTTCCCACTACGGCATGACTGACGCCCAGTCGAAAGCCGTGACCGATGCGGTATATTATAAAGTGAAGAAGGGCGACACGCTGGGCAAGATCGCGAAGAAATACGGCACCACCGTCAACGCCATCTGCCGGCTCAACGGCATCACGCCGAAGAAGGTCCTCCGGATCGGGCAGCGGCTCCGCGTGCGCTGACGCCCGGCCACCTTGCTACTGACCATAAAACTGAACTATCCATAAATCAATTTGTAATGATTAAGATCACATTTCCTGACGGCAACGTCAAAGAGTTCGAGAAGGGGACGACGGCTTACCAGATCGCGTCGAGCATCAGCCCCCGGCTCGCCAACGATGTATTGTGTGCATCGGTCGGCGATCAAGTCTACGATCTCGAGCGCCCCATCCTTGAAGACGCGACGCTCAAACTCCACAAATGGGAAGACCGCGAGGCGAAAGCCACGTTCTGGCACTCTTCCAGCCACCTGATGGCCGAGGCGCTCGAAGCGCTGTATCCCGGCGTCAAGTTCGGCATCGGCCCTTCCATCGAGAACGGCTTTTATTATGACGTGGACCTGGGCGACCGGCAGCTCGTGGAAGCTGACCTCAGGAAAATCGAAGACAAGATGCTTGAGCTGGCCCGCAGCGGCGAGCGTTTTGTCCGCACCGACGTCTCGAAAGCCGATGCGCTCAAGAAATATACGGAAAAAGGCGACCAGTACAAGTGCGAACTGATCGGCGACCTGCAGGACGGCACCATCACCTTCTACCAGAACGGCGCCTTCACCGACCTGTGCCGCGGACCGCACCTGCGCGACACTTCCGTCATCAAGGCGGTCAAGCTGCTCAACATCGCAGGCGCTTACTGGCGTGGCGACGAGCACAACAAGCAGTTGACCCGCATCTACGGCATCACCTTCCCCAAGAAGAGCATGCTCGACGAATACCTCGTACTGCTCGAGGAAGCCAAGAAACGCGACCACCGCAAACTCGGCAAGGAGATGGAACTCTTCACCTTCTCGCCCAAGGTGGGCATGGGCCTGCCGCTCTGGCTGCCCAAGGGCGCCGCGCTGCGCGAACGTCTCGAACAGTTCCTGCGCAAGGTCCAGAAAGAGTACGGCTACCAGCAGGTGATCACGCCGCACATCGGCAACAAGGAACTGTACATCACTTCCGGTCACTGGGCCAAGTATGGCAAGGATTCGTTCCGTCCCATCACCACGCCGCAGGAAGGGGAGGAGTACCTGCTCAAGCCGATGAACTGCCCGCACCACTGCGAGATCTACAAGTCCAAGCCCCGCTCGTACCGCGACCTGCCGCTGCGATTCGCGGAGTTCGGCACGGTATACCGTTATGAGCAGAGCGGTGAGCTTCACGGCCTGACCCGTGTCCGCGGTTTCACGCAGGACGACGCCCACCTCTTCTGCCGTCCCGACCAGCTGAAAGAGGAATTCTGCAAGGTCATCGACATCGTGCTCTACATCTTCCGCACGCTGAAGTTCGACAAGTTCACCGCCCAGGTGTCCCTGCGTGACAAGGTGGACCGCAGCAAGTACATCGGTTCCGACGAGAACTGGGAGAAGGCGGAAGCCGCCATCATCGAGGCCGCTGCCGAGAAGGGCCTGCCCACCGTGGTCGAATACGGCGAGGCCGCCTTCTACGGCCCGAAGCTCGACTTCATGGTAAAGGACGCCATCGGCCGCAGCTGGCAGCTGGGTACCATCCAGGTGGACTACAACCTGCCCGAGCGCTTCGAGCTCGAATATGTGGGCGCCGACGACAAACGTCACCGTCCGGTGATGATCCACCGCGCCCCCTTCGGCTCGATGGAGCGCTTCGTGGCCGTGCTGCTCGAGCACACGGGCGGAAAGCTTCCGCTCTGGCTCGCCCCCGACCAGGTGTCGATACTGCCTGTCAGTGAAAAATTTAACGATTTTGCAAAAAAAGTTTGCGATTTGTTGAATAATTCCGATATTCGCGCCTCAATCGACGATCGTAACGTCACGATTGGCAAGAAGATCCGCGAGAATGAGCTCAAACGGATGCCTTTCTTGCTGATTGTTGGTGAAAAAGAGCAGGCAACTGACACAGTATCAGTGCGCAAGCAGGGTGGGGAAGACAAAGGCGTGATGACGGTAGGCGATTTTGTGGCGATGATCAAGGAAGATATCGCCGACGAATTGAAATAACGATATAACGCATACAAACCTTTTAATAACAGGAGGACCAGACCATAGCAACGAACTACAGACCCCCGAAACCGAGACCGCAAGGCCCCCGCAAACCGGATCAGCGACTGCCGCAGAACCGGCATGACAAGGAGGACGGACTCAGAATCAACGATGCCATCACCGCACCGCGCGTCCGCGTGGTAGGTGACAATGTGCCCGAGCAGGGAATCTATTCGCTCTCGGAAGCATTGCGGATGGCGGAAGAACGGGAATTGGATCTGGTGGAGATCGCTCCTTCGTCCGATCCTCCCGTGTGCAAGATCCTCGACTACCAGAAGTACGTCTATCAGCAGAAAAAGAAGGCGAAAGAGCAGAAGTCGAATGCTTCGAAGGTGGTCATCAAGGAGATCCGCTTCGGCCCGCAGACCGATGAACACGACTTCCAGTTCAAGCTCAACCATGCGAAGAGCTTCCTCCAGGAAGGTTCCAAGGTGAAAGCCTACGTGTTCTTCCGCGGCCGTTCCATCCTCTTCTCCGAGCAGGGCGAGAAGCTGCTGCTGCGCTTTGCCCTCGAGTTGGAGGAATACGGAAAAGCCGAGCAGATGCCGAAACTGGAAGGCAAGCGGATGATCATGATGCTCGCCCCGAACAAGAAGAAGTAAACTACACAACTTATTATAAACACAGTATTATGCCTAAATTGAAAACGAACACCGGTTCAAAGAAGCGTTTCACGCTCACCGGCTCGGGTAAGATCAAGAGGAAACACGCTTATCACAGCCACATCCTCACCAAGAAGACGAAGAAGCAGAAGAGAAACCTCGCCCACGTGTCCTTGATCGACAAGGCCGACGTCGGTCGCGTAAAAGCTTTGTTAGTCAAGTAGTTTTATTATTGTTGAACCGGATGATCAGCCGAAAAGACCCTGCGAGACAGGGCGCTGACTTCCAAAAAACCCAAAGATTATGCCTAGAAGTGTAAACAGTGTCGCATCAAGGGCACGCCGTAAGAAAGTCCTGAAGGAAACCCGCGGTAACTTCCTCGCCCGGAAAAATGTCTGGACCGTAGCGAAGAATACCTATGAGAAGGGTCTCACCTACGCGTACCGCGACCGCAAGACCAAGAAGCGCAATTTCCGCTCCCTTTGGATCACCCGCATCAATGCAGCCGCCCGTCAGCACGGGATGAACTACTCCCAGTTCATGGGCAAGCTCGCACAGCAGAACGTGGGTCTGAACCGCAAGGTCCTCGCCGACCTGGCGATGAACAATCCGAAGGCTTTCGAAGCTATCGTCAATTCGGTAAAATAGTTTCGTGCATTGACTGTCAAGGGAACTGATAGGAAATCCTGGGTGCGGTTCGTCCTTTGGACCGCACTTTATGTCGCTTGGATCGCGTGGCACGGAAACTGGTGGTGGCTCTTCGGGCTGCCCGTGATTTTCGAGTTCTGCGTGAGCCGCCGGCTTAAGGCCTGGATTGACCGGATGTCTGCAAAGAGCCGCGCCGTCAAGGTGGCGACGGGATGGCTGGATGCCATCATTTTCGCCGTGGTCGTGGTCACTTTCATCAACATCTTCTTCTTCCAGGCGTTCAAGATTCCTTCCTCTTCCATGGAGAGTTCCCTGCTGACAGGTGACTATCTCTTCGTCAGCAAGACGGCCTACGGCCCGAAGCTGCCCCAGACACCGCTTTCCATGCCTTTTGTCCACAACACCATGCCTTTCTCCGGGAAAGAGAGCTACTCGACCGCCCTGCAGTTCAAGTATCGGCGGATCAAGGGCCTCGGCCATGTCGAGCGCGACGACTATGTCGTGTTCTCGTTCCCGCACGGCGATACGGTGCTGTCGAAGGCGCCCGCCGAAGACTACTACACCCATGTGCGGCTGACTTCGCGCGACTACGCCATCAAGACCTACGGCCCCATACGGGTTCGTCCGGTGGACAAGAAGGATCATTATGTGAAGCGTTGCGTGGCGGTGGCCGGCGACACCCTGCGTGTCATCAACGGGCAGGTATATGTCAACGGACAGGCACAGGAAAGCTGGCCGGGCATCCAGAACACCTATCAGGTGGTGACGGACGGCACGCCGGTCAATCCGGTCCTGCTGCGTGACATGGGCTTCAACCTGGGCGAGATCTGGTTCAGCCAGACGCTGCCCGGTTATCCGGCCCTGCCGCTGACCGACGAAAGAAAAGAGAAGATCCAGACTTTGGCCAACGTCGTGAGCGTTGAACAGAATGTCGATATCTATCCCCCCGACTACCCCGACTCGCAGGAGATGCTGTTCCCCTTCGTGGCTACGGGTTGGACGCGCGACAACTACGGTCCGCTGTGGATTCCGGCAAAGGGGGAGTCCGTGGTGCTGACCGCCGACAATCTGCCGCTCTACCGCCGCATCATCGAAGTCTATGAAGGCAACCGTTTTGAAGAACTGGGCGAAGGCCGCTACGCCATCAACGGCGAAGAGACCGACCGCTACACCTTCCGGATGGACTACTACTTCATGATGGGCGACAACCGCCACAATTCGCTCGACTCGCGTTACTGGGGTTTCGTCCCCGAAGACCACATCGTGGGCAAGCCCCGGGTGATCTGGATGTCGACCGACGCGAACCAGAAGTTCCCCCGGAACATCCGCTGGCGGCGTTTGCTGAAGTTTTTGTAAATGAGTAATTTTATTTGGATTTTTGCAGAAAATTCAAGATATTTGCAGCCCCTTTGAAAAATAGAAAATAAAAAATATAAGACAATGGCACGAGTTTGTCAAGTTACCGGAAAGAAGAGAGTGATCGGAAACAACGTTTCCCACTCCAAGAGACGTACTAAACGCGAATTCGCCCCGAACCTCAAGACCAAACGTTTCTGGCTCGAAGAGGAGCAGCGTTTCGTGACCCTGAAAGTGTCCTGCAAGGGTATGAAGACCATCTACAAGAACGGTCTGGCTGAAACCCTGAAGGAATCCCGTGAGAAAGGTTTGATCAACATCGTTTAATTTTTTACTGAAATGGCAAAGAAAGGTAACAGAGTTCAGGTCATCCTCGAATGCACCGAACAGAGAGAAAGCGGTGTTCCCGGCATCTCCCGGTATATCACGACCAAGAACAAGAAGAACACGAACGAGCGTCTGGAGCTCAAGAAGTACAATCCGTACCTCAAGCGCTACACCGTTCACAAAGAGATCAAGTAACATCTAACTTTATTATACCATGGCAAAGAAAGCGGTCGCAACGTTCTCCGGCGACAAATCCCAGCTGAAAAATGTGGTGAAGTGCATCAAGATGGTCAAATCTGAGCGCACGGGTGCCTACGCGTTCCAAGAGGAACTCGTTCCTACCGACGAAGTAGCCGACTACTTCAAGAAATAATAAAGTAGGTAATGTTTGAAAACGGCCGACGGATCATTCCGCCGGCCGTTTTTTTGTCAGTCAACGTAGACTCCGTTGATCCGCCAGTTGCGGAGGCCGATAAGGCCCAGGACGATGTACACCACGTACATGAGGGCAATCCAGTACATGCCGCTGTAGACGAATACGCCGACCGAAATGGTATTGAGCACGAGCCAGATATACCACTGGCACATGTAGGATTTGCTCAGGAAGAAGGTGCCGACCATGCTGCCCACGGCGATGAAGGCATCCCACCAGGGCTGGCTCGGGAAGAGCAGGCCGCCATGCGTGACGGCATACGCCCGGATGATGTGCACCATGGCGAAATAAACCGGGATGGCGATGCCCAGGGTCCACGCGCCGGTCATCCAGTCGAAACGGCGGATGGCCACTTTCTGGCCGGTGGGGTTGCGTCCCTCCCCGTATTCTTCAATCGCTTCCTCCTTGATCTCCCGGAAGGCGTGGATGCCATAGAAGGCCATCACGATGTAATAGAACTGGATGACCGTCATCGAGACATAGTTGTTGTGCCAGTACACGAAAATGTTGAGCACGGAAGTCAGGATACATACATACCAGAGCTTCCGGCTCTTCCGTATCTGCAGAAAGACATAATAGATGCCCGCCATCATGGCGAAAATCTCAAGCCAGCCCCAGACGTCCAGACCGGCGAAATAAGCGCTGATTCCGTCCATGTCCTAGGCCCCGCGAAGATTAAGCACCGTGGTCACCGGCACGTCCTTGGGGAAGCGCTCGATGGAACCGAAATCCTGCAGATAGATGATGAAGCTGGCATAGACCTGCTTGGGATGGAAGAAACGGACCAGCTTCACCGCGGCGTTGGCAGTGCCGCCGGTGGCCAGGAGGTCATCGTGCACCAGCACTACGTCGTCGGGCGTGATGGCGTCGGTATGGATCTCGATCTTGTCGCGACCGTATTCCAGTTCATATTCGAGGGCCACCGTCTCGTAGGGCAGCTTGCCCGGCTTGCGGATCAGTACGAAGCCGGCGTTCAGGCGGGACGCCAGGGCGGCGCCCATCACGAAGCCGCGGCTCTCGATGCCGGCCACCTTCGTGATGCCCTTGTCCTTGTATACTTCATAGAGAATGTCTTCAACCTCCTTGAAGGCGACGGGATTCTTGAAGAGCGTGGTGACATCCCAGAATTTTATGCCGGGCTTGGGGTAATCGGCAACAGTCCGCAGACTGGCGATCAGACTCTCTTTGCTCATGGTACTATTTCTTTTCAACTAAGGATATGCGATACATTTTCGGCCAGTACTTGCCCGTGACGTAAATGGCGCCGCTGCGCGCTTCGTAGGCAATGCCGTTGAGCACGTCGGTGCCGGAACGCAGCTGGGCGGGAAGGATGCCCCGCAGGTTGATCACGCCCAGCACCTGTCCCGTGGCCGGGTCGATGCGGACAATCTGGTCGTTGCCGTATACATTGGCCCAGATTTCTCCCTTGATATACTCCAGTTCGTTGAGATAGAGCACTTTCTGTCCGCGCAGCGTCACGGTTATGCTGCGCCGGACCTGAAAGGTCCCGGGATCCCGGAAGGTGATTTCGGAAGTACCGTTGCTCATGATGAGCTGCCTGCCGTCGGTCGTCAGGCCCCAGCCTTCTCCCTGGTAGCGGTGCGTGCCCAGTTTTTTCCAGGTATGGAAATCATAGACGAGGCACTCGTGCTCCTGCCAGGTCAGCACATAGAGCCGCCCGTTCAGCACGCAGGACCCTTCGGCGAAATAGCGGCGGTCAAAATCCATGCGACGCTCCACGCGGCCGGACTTGAGATCCACCTGGCGGAAGCTGGACTGGCCGTACTGCCCCGCCGACTCGTAGAGGATGCCGTTTTCAAAAAAGAGCCCCTGGGTGTAAGAACCCGCGTCGTGCGGCAGCACCTCGTCCACCTTGTAGCCATAGGTCTTGACCTGCTGGCCCCTGGCCTGGCAGGCCGGCAGCGCCAGGAGGAAACAAAGGAGGAGGAGATATCGTACGAACGCTTTCATTTACTGCAAGGAATATTTTCGGTAGTTGCTGCTCTTCTTGACCGGTTCACAGGTCAGGCCGACGCCGAGCTTCTTGAAGACTTTCCGGTCCACTTCCGTCAGCATCACGGTGCAGTGCACCTGGCAGCCTTCCAGCTGGGGAAGGCAGTCGATGGCCTTGCGGCAGTTCTCGTCGGTCAGGCTGAGCATGGAAATGGCCACCAGCACCTCGTCGGTGTGCAAGCGCGGATTGTGCCCGTGGAGATACGACACCTTGGTCTTCTGGATCGGTTCGATCATTTCAGCCGGGATAAGCTTGACCGGATGCGGAATGCCGGCCAAATGCTTGAGAGCGTTCAAAATCAGTGCCGCGCTCGGGCCCAGGAGCGAACTCTGCTTGGCCGTGATCACGGTTCCGTCGGGCAGCTCGATGGCGGCGGCGTACTCGCCGGCGCTTTCCTGTTTCTGCTTGGCCGCTACGGTAACGCGACGGTATTCGGCGGCCAGGTTTGCCTGCTTGAGGAGCAGCGTGAGCTTGTTGACTTCATCTTCGTTCTCGTCACCTTCGGCCAGGTTGCAGAGGCCGGTGTAGTAGCGCCGGATGATTTCGTTGTTGGCGGCCTCGCGGCAAACGTCGTCGTCGCTGATGCAGAAACCCACCATATTGACGCCCATGTCGGTGGGAGACTTGTAGGGATTGCTGCCGTAAATCTGGGTGAACAGCGCGTCCAGCACGGGGAAGATCTCGATATCCCGGTTGTAGTTGACGGCAATCTTGCCGTAGGCCTCGACGTGGAACGGGTCGATCATGTTGACATCGTCCAGGTCGGCGGTAGCCGCCTCGTAGGCGATGTTCACGGGGTGTTTCAAAGGCAGGTTCCAGATCGGGAAGGTCTCGAATTTCGCATAACCGGCCTTAACGCCGCGCTTGCGCTCGTTGTAGAGCTGGCTCAGGCAAACAGCCATCTTGCCGCTGCCAGGGCCGGGGGCCGTCACCACGACGAGGGGACGGGTGGTCTCCACATAGTCGTTCTTGCCGAAGCCCTCGTCCGAAGCGATGAGATCCACGTTGGTCGGATAGCCCTCGATGATATAATGGTAGTAGGCCTTGATGCCCATTTTTTCGAGCCGGGCCCGGAAGGCGCTGGCGCTGGCCTGGCCGTTGTAGTGGGTGATGACCACCGAGTTGACGCTCAGGTTGCGGCTTTCAAACTCTTCACGCAGGCGCAGCACGTCCACATCGTAGGTAATGCCCAGATCGTTGCGGATCTTGTTCTTCTCGATGTCGACGGCCGACACGACGATGATGATCTCCGCGACATCACGCAGTTGCATCAGCATCTTGAGTTTGGAATCAGGTTCAAAGCCGGGGAGGACGCGGCTGGCGTGGAAATCGTCGAACAGTTTGCCGCCGAATTCCATGTAAAGCTTGTCCCCGAATAATGCAATGCGTTCCTTGATATGATCCGACTGGATCTTCAGGTACTTGTCGTTGTCGAAGCCGATTTTCATAGTCCCGTTAGATGTATTAACGGGTCACAAAGCTACAAAAAAACTGCGAGATATAATGAAAAAGACTAACTTTGCATCAAAATCGCCATCAGGCGATAGCAAGGGCAAGCCATTCTGTCGCGCCGCGATGAGCGGTGAGGAAAGTCCGGACAGCATAGAGCACCTCCCTGTGGAAAGCACAGATGGGCGAAAGTTTATGGATCGCGTAACAGAAAACAACCGCCGGTTTGGCCCGGACTTGTTCCGGGGCCGGCAAGGGTGAAAACGTGCGGCAAGAGCGCACGACCGGCGGCGGCGACGCCGTCGGGGTACGCACCGGAGGGCTGCAAGGCCAAATATATCGGCGTCTGAGGGCTGCTCGCCTGAGCCGAGGGGTAGGCTGCATCAGATAAATGACAGAAGCCCGCAAGGGTACAGAATTCGGCTTATCGGCTTGCCTTATTTTTGACTATGAAACGCACCATCATACTATTCACCGCCGTTTTCGGGCTCGTCTTTAGCGCCGCCGCCTTCGACAAGAAGGACGCGCGCTTCACACAGAAAGACGTGGACAATTTCTATGAAGTCATGACCCTGCTGGCCCCGGACCGCGAGCGTCCGGTGAGCGAGCTGGTGATCAAGGTAGCCAAGCACTTCCTCGGCACGCCCTACGTGGCCGGCACACTGGAACAGGAGCCTGAGCGCCTGACGGTCAACACGCGCGAGACCGACTGCATCCTCTTTGTGGAGATGTGCCTGGCGATGTCACTGACGGCGAAAGAGGCAGAACCGACCTTCGAAAAATATGTAGACAACCTGCGGCAGCTGCGCTACCGCAACGGCAAGGTGGACGGCTACACTTCGCGCATCCACTACACTTCGGAATGGATCATCCAGGGCGAGCTCCGCGGCATTTTCCGGGAAGTCAGCCGGGAATGCGGCGGCAGTCCCCTCGACCAGCGTTTTTTCTTCATGTCCACGCATCCGGCCTCCTACAAGCAGCTTAAGGACAACCCGGTGAATGTTGAAAAAATCAAGGCCGTCGAGCAGAATCTGGACAGCTGGAACTACTGGTACATTCCAAAGGAAGACCTGCCGAAGTGCATCAGGAACATCAAGACCGGCGACATCATCGGCTTCAACAGCGCCACACCCGGCCTCGACATCGCCCACGTGGCCTATGCCTACTGGGAAGGCGACACCCTGACCTTCATCCACGCCTCTTACACGGACAAGAAAGTCGTGATCAACAAGACGCCGCTGGTGCCGTACACCAACGGCATCAAGTCGCACAACGGCCTGCGGGTTATCCGGCTGAAATAAATGAAAAAAATTTTTCGTTTCCCGGACTTTTGACTATTTTTGCAGTCCCAAGTTTAACGCGGGATACAAATATCAGCCACTTTAGCTCAGTCGGTAGAGCAGCGCATTCGTAACGCGCAGGTCGGCAGTTCAAGTCTGCCAAGTGGCTCATAAAGAAAGAGAGGCTTTCGGCCTCTCTTTCTTTATGAGCAGAGGCGGCTGAGCCGCCTCTTTTCTACCGGGGCACATCCCCGGACCCCTCGCGCCCTGCGCGACACGCTTTGCGGGCTTTTTTTGTCGGGCATATGCCCTTTTTTATTACTTTTGTAGATTGAATTATTATTTTGATACAGATATGCAACTGATCGCTGACAGCGGGTCCACCAAGGTATCGTGGCGGGCCATTGCGGAAGACGGGTCTGTGAAGACCGTCGAGACCGTGGGCATCAATCCGGTTTTCATGGAAGATGCCGAAATCGAAAAGATCCTGAACGAGAATCTGGTGCCTGAGATCGGCACGAAGGTCGACCGGATCTATTTTTACGGTGCCGGTATGGTGGGTGGTGAGATTTCCGCCAAGCTGGAACGTTGCTTCGGCAAGGTGTTCCCCGGATCGACCTGTGAAGCCTCATCCGATGTGCTGGCGGCTGCCCGCGCGCTCTGCGGCCACAAGCCGGGCATCGCTTGCATCCTCGGCACGGGTTCGAACAGTTGTTTCTATGATGGGGAGGGGATTGCGCAGAACGTGCGTGCCGGCGGCTTCATCCTCGGCGACGAGGCCAGCGGCGCCTACCTGGGCAAACGCCTGATCTCCGACTTCATCAAGGGCCTGCTTCCGCCGGCCATTGAAAACGAATTCACGAAACGCTATGGCCTCGATTACATGGCCATCGTCCAGAAAGTATACCGCGAACCGATGCCGAGCCGCTTCCTCGCTTCGTTCTCGCCGTTCATCAGCGAGTTCAAGAACCATCCGCACATGGCCAATCTTCTGAAGAGCAGCTTCGAGGAATTCCTGCATCGGAACATTGTCCACTACGACTACAAGAAATATCCCGTCAACTTCGTCGGCTCCATCGCCTTCTACTACAAGGATATTCTGGAGAAGGCCGTGAATGCCGCCGGCATGCGCATGGGCATCGTCCTCAAGGGCCCCATCGACGGCCTTGTCGAATATCATAAGAATGTGAAATAGCTTCTTCACTTCGCTCAGAATGACAGCCATGAAAGTAACCGAACAGAGTTCGAACTATTCGAACCTCGACCAGATGAGCACGCGGGAGCTGCTCGAGAACATGAACCGCGAAGACCGCCACGTCCCGGAAGTCGTCGCCGAATGCATCCCGCAGATCGAGAAACTCGTCGACGGCATCGTGGAGCGCATGCGCTGCAATGGCCGCGTCTTCTATATGGGCGCCGGCACGAGTGGCCGCCTCGGCATCCTCGACGCTTCAGAGATTCCGCCGACTTACGGTGCGCCGTACGACCTGTTCATCGGCCTGATGGCCGGTGGCGACAGCGCCATCCGCCGGGCCGCCGAAGGTGCGGAAGACAATAAGGAACAGGGCTGGAAGGACATCGAGCCGTACCGCCCGACGAAAGAAGACATCGTCATCGGCATCGCCGCTTCCGGCACTACGCCTTATGTGATCGGCGCCATCGAGGAAGCCCGCAAGCGCGGTCTGCTCACCGGCTGCATCACCTGCAACCCGGACGCCCCCGTGGCCGCCGCCGCGGAGATTCCCATCGTGGCCGTCGTCGGCCCCGAATTCGTGACCGGCAGCACCCGCATGAAATCGGGTACCGCCCAGAAACTCATCCTCAACATGATCTCCACTTCCACGATGATCCGCATGGGACACGTGAAAGGCAACAAGATGGTCGACATGCAGCTCACCAACAAGAAGCTGGTGGACCGCGGCACCAAGATGATCATGGACGAGACCGGCATCGAGGATTATGGCGAAGCCAAGGCCATGCTGTTGCGCTATGGCTCCGTCCGCAGCGCGGTCGACACGTATTTCGCACAGAACCCTGACAAGCGCAGGTAAGCGCTTTTTCCGCCGATGTTCCGCCGGAATTATTCCTCCGCACTGCTCGAAGAGGCCGTGGACCAGCTCGCCACGCTGCCCGGGGTCGGTCGCCGGACCGCCCTGCGTCTGGCACTGCATCTGCTGGACCAGCCTCGCGAGAACGTGGAGCAATTCTCCGGTGCGCTGATGCGCCTGCGGCAGGATGTCCGCCATTGCCCCGTCTGCGGCATGATCTCCGACGACGGCGTCTGCCCCCTGTGCGGCGATACGCGTCGCGACGCTACGGTGGTCTGTGTGGTGGAGAGCCTGCGCGATGTACTCAGCATCGAGAACACCGGACAGTACAACGGCCTGTACCACATCCTGGGCGGCATCATTTCTCCCATCGACGGGGTCGGCCCCGGAGATCTCCGCATCCGTGAACTGGGTGAGCGCCTCGCACAGGGCGGCATCCAGGAGGTCGTGCTGGCCTTGAGCACCAGCATGGAAGGGGAGACCACTGCTTATTACCTGTACAAACAGATCGCCCAATACCCCGTGACCGTGACGTCCATCGCGCGCGGCGTGGGTTTCGGCGACGACCTTGAATATACCGACGAGCTGACCCTGGGTCGCTCCATCACCAACCGACAACCCTTTAAACCTTGACCCATGCGACACGAATTTCCCTTTGTCTGGTTCCTCGTGGCCTTTGCTGCCTATACCGCGCTCCTCTTCCTGATATCCTGGCTCACGGGGCGCAAGGCCGGATCGAACTCTTTCTTCTCCGGTGACAAGAAGGCCCCCTGGCCCGTGGTGGCCTATGGTATGATCGGCGCGTCCATTTCGGGCGTCACTTTTATCTCCGTTCCCGGCAACGTGTGGGTGCAGAACTTTTTTTACATGCCGCTGGTGCTGGGTTTCGTGGGGGGCTATATCATCATCGCCAAGGTGCTGCTGCCGCTCTACTACAAGATGAACCTGACCTCGATCTATACGTATCTGGGAGAGCGTTTCGGACCCAGGTCGCACAAGACCGGCACCACGGTGTTCATGGTGTCGCGTATCCTGGGCGCCGCCGTGCGCGTGTTCGTGGTCATCGTGGTCTTCTTCGCTTTCATGCCGCACAGCCTGTCGCAACGTATGTCGCCGGTGCTCCTGTTTACGCTCATCACGGCGGTGTTCCTGCTGCTGCTTTACCTCTATACCTTCAAGGGCGGCGTGAAGACCATTATCTGGACCGACGTGCTGCAGACCACTTTCATGCTGCTGGCCGTGGGAATGACGATCTTCTACATCTGCAAGAACATGGGCTGGAACTTCGGCCAGATGTTCTCGGTCGTGGGGTCCACCGTCAATGAGAACGCCGGCACCGTGGGTTATGGACACAGTTTCACCAGCTGGTTCGACTGGGACTGGAGCCACGGCACCAACGCCATCAAGCAGTTCGTCGCCGGTATCTTCGTGACCATCGCCATGACGGGCCTCGACCAGGCCATGATGCAGAAAAACCTGGCCTGCAAGGATATCAAGGCTGCCCAGAAGAATATGTATACGACCTCCATCATCATCGTGGTGGCCAATTTCTTCTTCCTGCTGATGGGCGCGCTGCTCTGCGTATACGCCCAGCACCTGGGTGGCTTCGAAGCCCTGGGCATCGACAAGACCGACGAACTCTTCCCGACCATCGCCAGCCAGTATTTCGGCGTATGGGCGGGCGTTTTCTTCCTGATCGGCCTGATTTCGGCCTCGTATCCGAGCGCCGGCGCGGCCATGACCTCGCTGACTACCAGCTTCTGTGTGGACTACCTGAATTTCAACGGCCGCAAGGAACTGACCGATGACCGCAAGGAAAGCATCCGCAAGCGCGTACACGCCGGCGTGGCCCTGCTCTTCCTCGTGATCATCGTCGTGCTCTTCGTGGTCAGCAGCGATGCGGTGGTGAACCTTGTCTACAAGCTGGCTTCCTATACCTACGGGCCGTTGCTGGGCATGTTCTTCTTCGGCATCCTGACGAAAGTGAAGGTGCGCGACGGCGCCACACCGTGGATCGCCGTGGCGGCGCCTGTGCTCTGCCTGGTCTTCAACCTGGTGAGCAAGCATTACTGGGGCTTTGACCTGGGCTTCACCTTGCTGATTGTCAACGGCCTGCTGACCTTCTTCGGCATGTGGCTGTTCCGTGTGAAGAAAGCATAATACCTCCGGAGTAATACTATTGCGAACGTAGCCGCCCGTGGCCTGTGTTACTGGGGCGCTGCCCCAAACCCCGCCGCTCCGGCCTGCTATGCCACGTCCTTCCCTCACGGCCTCCGCTATCGCCTGCAGGCGATAGGTGAGAAAATGTAATACCCCAAATTGCTAGAATGACAAAATATTCTTACCTTTGCAAGATATGGTGAGAATAGCTGCGATCAACTACTTGAACACGATCCCGTTCCTGTACGGGCTGGAGGCCAGGATGGCCCCCGGCGAGATTGTCATGCAGTTCTGCACGCCGTCGGTTTCCGCCGCCCTGCTGCGGGAAGGGAAGGCCGACATCGGCATCATGCCCGTAGGCGCCCTGGGCGACCTGAAGAACCCGTCCATCGTGTCGGACTTCTGCATCGGTGCCACGGGGCCCGTGGCCAGTGTGCTGGTGGTCTCCGGCCGTCCCATCCAGGAAGTCGATGAGATTCTGCTCGATGTGGACAGCCGTACCTCCGTGCTCCTGACGCAGTATCTCTGCCGCGAGAAGTGGCACATCGCCCCGCGCCTGAAGCCCTTCGATTTCTCGCGCGAAACCCTCGATCCGTCCCGCTGCTACCTGCTCATCGGCGACAAGGCCCTCTTGCACGGCGGGGAGTTCCGCCATGTGTACGACCTGGCCTCCGAGTGGATCGCCCTCAAACAGCTGCCCTTCGTGTTCGCGTGCTGGACCGCTTCGCGGCCCCTCGAACCGTCTTTCATCGAATCGTTCAACCAGGCCCTCGAATATGGCATCCGCCATATCCCCGAGGCCGTAGAAAAATACAATCATCAGTTTCCCAGGGAGTATGCCTACAGATATCTGCGGGACAACATTTCCTTCACGCTCGATAGCGAGAAACGCGCCGGACTGTCGGAGTTCCGTCGCGTGGCCCTGGAGAAGCTGACCCCTCGAGAATGTGTGTGCTGATGCCCGGACGCTAGGTCCGCTTCACGGAATCATACACACTTAAACTCGAGGAACATGATCAAAATCTTTTATACGCTTAACGGACAGGCGGAAGTCTCCGAATCGATTGCGATCCTGAATCAGATCACGATGGAGGATGCCCTGTGGCTCGACCTCTTCAATCCTACGGGAGAAGAGAAGCGGGCTGTGGAGCTTTTCCTGCACACCACCCTGCAGAGCCGTGCGCAGGCAGAGGAGATCGAGAGTTCATCGCGCTACTCTGAGACGCTCGATGCGATCTTCGCCAACACGAACTTCCTGATTCCGAGCGCCGAAAACTACACCATGGAGTCGGTCTCCTTCGTGCTGACAGGCCATACCATCACCTCCATCCGGCAGGTGCCCCTGCGCAGCTTCACCGACATCCAGCGCCGCATCCTCTTCAATGCGAAACTCTATCCCACGGGTTTCCATGTGCTGGTGGGCATCCTGGAAAACCGCATCGACCTGGATGCGGACATGATCGAGCTCATGTCGAAAGAGATCGGCCAGTACAGCAAGCGCGTGAGCCTGGGTGAAGATGTCAACGAAGAGTTCCTCCTCGACATCAACCAGCTGCAGGAAAACACCATGCTGGTCCGCGAGAACATCGTCGACAAGCAGCGCATGATTTCAAGCATCCTGCGCTCCGACAAGACGCCCGACGTGATCAACGGAAAACTGGGTGTGCTGCTGAAAGACATCACGTCCCTGATCAACCATACGGATTTCAGTTTCGAACGACTGGAGTACCTGCAGAATACCGTGCTCGGTCTGATCGACCTTGAGCAGAACAAGATCATGAAGATCTTCACCATGGTGTCGCTGCTGCTCATGCCGCCGACCCTGATCGCGAGCATCTACGGCATGAACATCCAGCTGCCGCTGGTCGGCGGGGCCTGGGACATGATTATCGTGCTGGGCGCGATGCTGCTGATCGTCGTGGGGGTCTTCCTGTTCTTCCGTAGGAAAAAAATGATGTAGGCCATGAAGAAGCCCGGTTTCTTCCTGTCGTTGGTGCCCGTCCTGACCCTGATCGCCCTGCTGGTGATCGGTGTCGTGATTTTCGGCGACGAACTGACGGGCGGCCCGTCACAGCTGGCCCTCTTCGGCGCGTCTGTGGTGGCGGCCCTCATCGGTCTGTATTACCTCAAGGTACCCTGGCATCAGTTCGAGGAGAAAATAGGGGAGAATTACAAGAATACGGCTCCGGCCATCATCATTCTGCTGTCCATCGGCGCGTTGACGGCTACGTGGATGCTTTCGGGCATCGTACCGTCGATGATTATCTACGGATTGAAACTCATTCATCCGCGCATCTTCATCGTGATGTCCTTCCTGCTGTGCGCCGTGGTTTCAATGCTGGCGGGCAGCTCATGGACCACGGTGGCGACCGTGGGACTGGCCATGTTCGGCGCCGGCAGCTTCATCGGGCTGCCCTCGGGCTGGCTGGCCGGCGCCATCATTTCCGGCGCCTACCTGGGTGACAAGGTCTCGCCCCTGAGTGACACCACCAACCTGGCGGCGTCGATCGCCGGCGTGAACCTCTATACGCATGTACGCTATACCTTTGTGACCACCATACCAGCCCTCATCATCTGCCTGGCCTTCTATACGGTGGTCGGCCTGGTCGTGCCTGTGACTTCGAGCCTTGAGATGGATGGTCAGTTGACGGTCTTGCAGGAGGTTTTCAATATCTCGCCCTGGTATCTGCTGGTGCCGGGCCTGACGATCTTCATGATCTACAAGAAAGTGCCGGCCATCGTTACCCTGTTTCTCTCGGCCCTGGCGGGCGGCCTGCTGGCCTATTTCGCCCAGCCGCAGATCATCGACCGCATTGCCGGACCCGACGCGACGTCCTTCCAGCGTTTCTTCGGCTCGCTCTTCCGGATGATGTCGGCCGATGTCTCGCTCGAGACGGCCGACCCGCTGGTCACGCACCTGGCGTCGACCGGCGGCATGAAGGCGATGATCAACACCGTCTGGATCATTCTCTCGGTGATGCTTTTCGGGGGCTGCCTCTCGGCCTGCGGCATGGTGGAAACCATCACGGAGCGCATTGTCCGCTCTGTCAAAGGCACCGGCGGCCTGATCCTGGCTACGGTGGTCAGCTGCATCTTCTGCAACGTGACCCTGTCCGACCAGTTCATGGCCATTCTCCTGCCGGGCAACATGTTCAAAGATTCTTACCGGCGTTTCGGCCTGGCGCCCGAGGTGCTGAGCCGTACCCTGGAAGACTCCGCCACGGTGAGTTCCGTGCTGGTACCTTGGAATACCTGCGCCGTGGTGCAGTCCAGCGTGCTGGGCATCGCCACCCTGGCTTATTTTCCCTTTGCGATCTTCTGCTTCATCACGCCGTTGATCGCCATTATCTTCGGTTATACCAACTTCAGGATCCATCGAATTAAACCATCTGGACAATGAAATACTTCTCTTTATTGATTTCACTCATCCTGCTGTCCATGCTGCCCCTGCGAGCGAATTCGGTCGATGCGCGGCGTGCCGCCGAGGTGGCCCGCGCCTTCTTCCAGAACGACCGCAACGTGGCCTTGCGGATGGCCCCGCTGCAGCCCGTGGAACGGGCCGCAGCTCCTTTGACCAAGGCGGGAGAAGAGCAGCCTCCTTTCCATATCTTCAACCGTGCCGGCGGCGGCTTCGTGATCGTGGCGGCCGACGATGCCTGCAACCCCATCCTGGGCTATTCGTTTACCCATTCTTTCGGCCATGGCGCCGATATGCCGGACAACCTGCGGGCCTGGCTCGACGAGTTGGCCGATCAGGTGACCCTGGCGCGTGAAGCGACTGCCGACGAACGGGCGAAGGCTCTGCGGAAGTGGGATGCCGTCTTCGTGCGGACGAAGGGCGGCACTGCCTACAAGCCGGCTGTCAAGTATGACACGCCGCTCTGGGGGCAGGGCGCACCTTTCAACAGACTGGCACCCGAAGTGGGCGGTAAGCAGGCCGTGGCCGGCTGCGTTCCGTTGTCCATGGGCATGCTGGCACGTTACTTCGGCTATCCGGCTGCGGGCAAGGGAACCCTGCCGAGCTATTCCTATACGGCCGACGGAACCAACGTCACCATTCCGGGCATGGAACTGGGCCAGCCGTACGACTGGGCGAACATCAGGATGGATTACAGCGAAGGCTTTACCGAGGCAGAAGCTGACGCCGTGGCGCAGCTGGTCTACGAGTGCGGCGTGATGGTACAGGCCAAATTCAACGCGTCCACCAGCGCCAATACCTACAGGGCGTGCAGCAAGGCCGTCGACCACCTGGGCTACGATGCGTCCGCGACATACTACTACCGCGCCTACTATACGGATGAAGTCTGGCTCGACATGCTCAAAGCTGAACTGCAGGACCATCCGCTGATTTATGCGGCGCACCGCGAGGGGGGCGGACACGCCTTCCTGGTGGACGGCTACGACGAAGCGGGCAATCTGAGCGTCAACTGGGGCTGGGAAGGCTCCAGCAACGGCTATTATGCGCTCTCGGCTTTCGTGCCGACTCCGACGCGGCAGTATGTTCTCGATCATTCCGCCATCTTCGGGCTTGTGCCGGACAAGGGCGGCATGCCGGTGGAATACCTCTACCTGCTGACCGGAACCTCGTCCAGCGGCACCGAGTACAAAGGTCTGGAGTCAAGCGGTGAGATTGTTCCCCGCAAGAATTTTACCATGAAGGTCGGTGGCATCTGCAACGGCAGCAACCAGCCGTTCGCGGGCTATTTCATCCTTGCGCTTACCGATGCGGAAGGCAACATCAAGGATTTCGTGAGCGGTTCGCAGTACTATGAGCAGACGAACTCGCACAGCTGGCGCGGTTATCCCAGCGTCAGCTGCATCCTCAATACTTTCCCCCTCGAAGGCGACCGGATCCGCGGCTTCTACCGCGGCGAAAACTGGGGCGAGAACCAGTGGACACCTTTCCTCTACGACACGACCGACGGAACGGTGGCGGAGATTCCGGTCTACGACAACCAGACGCTTGCCGAGGCGACCACATTCTCCTATGCGAAGACGCTCAAGATCGTCACGATCGATACGAAGGACCATGTCAGCTGGACGTTCAAGTCCTCTTCCGGCGCAGACGCATCTGACTGTGTCACCTATGCTGGCGTGCAGATGAACATCGACGCCGCGAAGCTGAAAGGCGCCTATACCCTGACGCTCAAGCGCGGCAGCGACCAATTTTCCCTCAATCTTACTTTCTGATACGCCATGAAAAGATATATCTCGCTGTTATTCCTTTGTGTCCTGACCTTTGCCTCCTGCCAGAGGGAAGATCCTGAGATGACGCTCAGCACCGGCCAGATCACGATGCTGGCGGAAGGCGGTTCGGCGTCTGTCACCGTCACCACCAATTACAAGTGGACCGCCACGGCCGATCCGTGGATTACCATCCGTCCTTCGTCGGGTGACAAGGGCTCGACGACGGTTTCGGTGACGATTGCCGCCAATACGGGCTCATCCATCCGTAAAGGAGCCATCAACTTTGTATGCGGGGATCTGACGCGTTCGGTGTCTGTTTCCCAGGCACAGCCGCTCAACCAGCGCCTGACCATCACGCACAACCTTTCCACGTTCGTGGTGCCGACCATCACCGGCAACGGCCTGACGGGCCGTGTGGACTTCGGGGAAGGGGAGAAACAGAATTATGCCGCCGGCCTGAAATGGAATTATTCGGCCGCCGGCACCCACAAGGTGGTGATAGAATCCGCCGGCGGCACTTCCTTTGCGATGGAGAGCGTCGCCGGCGTATCTGCCATCGACATGAGCGCCTTCTAGCGTTCTTTTCGGAAGAAGCGGGCGATTTCGCCGATCAGGCAATCGATCTGCTCTTGCGTTTCCAGCGTCTCGACCGGGAAGCCCAGGACCACGGTTTTATAATCGCCCTGGTATGCCACACCGGCCGAGATGTTGTTTTCTGCGTAGCGGTAGATGGTGCAGGCACCCGGGCCGACCGGCGTCAGGCCGTCGGGTGATTCCACGCAGTAGACATGCTCGCCGAGCTGCTGGTTGAAGTAGTAGCGGCTGTTGCGGGTGATGCCGCAGGGATTCTGCTCTCCGCGCACCTGTCCCGTTACGGCGGCGCTGTTGGTCATCCACTTGTAATGGAGCACGTCGGTGGCGAACTGCCTGGCCGGCGTGAAGTAATCAGCCTGCAGGGTGGAGTCGACAGGGAAGCGGAACACCGGCTCCCAGAGATCCGAGCCTACGTATGCACCGGAGACGAGCACGCTGCCGCCCACGCGGGTCAGGTCTGCGATCTGTTCGCGCAGGCCTTGCGGAAAGACGTGGTAGCGCAGGGCGCAGGCACCTTCCCGGCCGATCTGCGTGGTGATCTGCTTGCCGCAGATGATGTCGGCAACGGGATAGTCGTTGAGGGCGATGCGGCGGTGCTCCACGGCGCTGCGGCTGGCGGAGACGAAGTTGTAGCCGGCGTTCATCCAGGCCATGCCGTGCACATAGGGGTAGTCGAACGTGTTGCCGGCGATGACCTTCGTCTCATAATCACTGTCCGAGGCGCCGAAGCCCGCGCTGTCATCGTCCATCCAGGGAATGTGGCGGCGGTATTCGTGCTGGTTGCCAATGAAGGAGATGTCGTACACATAGGGGACGCCGCCGTCGACCCGGTTCACGAATCCGGCGTAGAGCGAGTCGCTGCTGGCAAAACTCACCGGTGCGCTGACACGGTCGAAATTGTTGACAATCATTACGGTAGGCGCCTGTTCCGAGACCAGGCCGATCGAAAGGGTCTCGCTCGGAAAACTCTCGCCGCCGGCGTTGGTGGCCGTGACGCGGAAACTGTAGATGTGCCCGGGTTCGATATCCAGCTCGGCATGGGTC
This sequence comes from uncultured Bacteroidales bacterium, assembly GCA_947168065.1. Lineage (GTDB taxonomy): Bacteria > Bacteroidota > Bacteroidia > Bacteroidales > UBA932 > Cacconaster. The sequence continues at coordinate 87,066 of CAMVKH010000005.1, read as the reverse complement.
TCGTCGAGCGGGCGTCCGTTGTCGAAGCCCCCGTCGTCGAGACGGGTGTAGAGGATGTAAGCGGTGGGGGAGGCCGTGGGCTCCAGCGGATCGTCCACGGGCGTCCAGCTCAGGCTGACGCTTCCTTCGGGATTGAAATGGGCTTCAAAGCCCTCCACAGGCAGCGGCTGCACGGTATAGTCGAAATCGTTGATGTAGGCCAGGAACTTGAGCATGCCTTTGTAGATGGCGCGCGATACGTTGAAGCGGAACCCCGGATCGAGGCCATAGCGCATGTCGGCAAGGTTCTGGTGGGAGAGGAGCTCCAGAAGCATGCCGGGAACTTCGGGCATGCGGCTTTCCGCATAGGAGCGGTCCCAGAGCTGGCGACGGTTCCAGATGGGTTCATAGAGCGCGCGGATGTCTTCCACGACCTGGGTCTGGACGATGTCGGTATAGTCCCGGCCGATGGAGCGGTCTTCGCCGTTGGGGTATTTCTCTTCGTCGTTCGACAAGCGGGTGTAGATGGCCAGTGTACCGACGATCGAGTCGTTGAGGTAGGTGCCGGCGTCCGTGTGGAAGGCGAACGAAAGGTCGAAGGGCACATTGTAGCCTTTCCTGTCGGGCTTCAGGTAGGAACCGTCCGACATCGTGTTGACCCAGAGGCCGCGCGACATGTAGTCGTCGTTGTAATCGGTGGTACCGGCGTTGCGCGAGTAGATGGTGTCGTTGAAGCCGGCCCACTGCAGCCAGTAGCGCGAGCCTTCGGTGAAACGGGGATAGCCGGAGATTTCAGGCTCGAAGTCGAATGCTCCCTCCTTGGTTTCCAGCGGCTCGCGGGCCATATTGCCCATGCCGCCGCCGAAGCGGACAGCATCGGCGGTGACGATGCTCTGGCCGTCACCCTGGTTGCTGAGGAACACGCCCTGCTGTTCATCGCTGCCTCTGCTGAAGCCAAAGCGCCCCAGATAGATCCAGGTGCTGCCGCCCATTTGCTGGTTGACGCTGTAGCGGGTCACGCCGCCTTTGTGGTGCACTTCGTACTGGGCGGCGGTGGTGCTGCCCGGTACGGTCTGGTAGGACACGTACACGCCGTATTCCCCGTCTGCAGGGATGTTGGGAATCCACCGGATGCTCTTGCTGCCTTTGGTGTCGGTGGTCGTCATCCGGGCGGTACCCATCTTGAAGGGGTTTTCCTTGTAGAGATAGACGGAGCGGTTGTGGGCGAAGCCCGTATCAGGGGCGGCCTGCCATTGGCCTGTTTCATGGTATCCTTTGGCATCCAGGTCGTTGTCGACGATCACTTCGCGGACGTTCCAGTCACGCTCGCGCGGCAGCAGCACCACGGCGCCGGCATTCTCGAGCATGGGCACCAGGAAGGGCACCACGTAACTCTGGGTATAGAGGTCTTCCACGGTTTCGAAGATACGGGCGCGCTGCCATTCCCAGCGGGCCAATGACTGCTCATAGTACCATCCGTGGCTCTGCCAGAGGGCGATGTGGCGCTTCTGGAGACCCCGGGTCGGCTGGTTGGGCGAAGAGCTGCGGGTCAGCAGGGGAGCGGCAAGCTGGTCATGGAAGCGTCCGGCGTACTCCCGGTGCTCTTCCACGGCGCCGCGGTCGCGCTGGCCGGTAAAATAGCGGCTCTTGTAATACTCCACGGGCTTTTTGTCTGCGTAGAGCGAGAGTTTCTTCTTGTATTTGGCGTACTTTTTCGGAAGGGTCGCCCGGGCAATCGCATAGATGTCCTTGATCTCCTGTTCGCGCAGGGGGAAGTCCACGAGGCCACGGCTGAGGGTCAGGCGGAGGGTGCCGTCGTTCAGGATGGTGGCCTTTTCCACATTGACGAAGCTGCGGACCGTGGTCTTTTCCTTCAGGTAGTTGGTAAGGGAATCGGCCATAGGCTGAAGGTCCTTGTCGCGGGCTGCCTGTGCCGGAGCGGCGGATGCGGCGAGCCAGAGGACTGTCAGGAGAAGCGGGAAGAAACGTTTCATTCGAAGTAAAGCTTTATCCGACAAATTTACGTATATTTGTGAGAACGTGCATTCCATTGAACTGTAAGATATGAACAAATTATCCCTTGCCAACCTCCCCACGCAGATCCAGCACCTGTCCCGCTGGTCGGCCGAATGCGGGAAGAACATCTACGTCAAACGCGATGACCAGACGGGCAGCGAATGGTCCGGCAACAAGATCCGGAAACTGGAATTCGCCGTGAAGGAAGCCATCGACCAGGGTCGCAACCTGCTGATTACCTGCGGCGGCATCCAGTCGAACCATTGCCGCGCCACCGTGGCGGTCGCCACGCGCCTGGGCCTGCGTTCAGCTGTGCTGCTGCGCATCAGCGAACAGCCGCCCCTGGAGGGCAATTATTTCCTCGACCGGCTGATGGGGGCGGATGTCCGCTTCTGCACGCGTGACGAATACCGGGACCACCGGGCGGAGATCATGCAGGTGATGGCCGACGCTTACATGGCGCAGGGTTTCAAACCTTACATCATTCCGGAAGGTGCCTCCTTCGGCATCGGAACGCTGGGATACTATCACGCGATGAAGGAGATCGTGGCGCAGGAGCGCGAAATGGGCATCACCTTCGACACGATTGTCGTGGCTACCGGCTCCGGCGGAACGCTTGCCGGCCTGCAGCTCTCCAACCTGGTAAATGGTTATGGGAAGCGCGTTATCGGTGTCTGTGTTTGTGATGATACGGCTTATTTCCAGGAAATTGCAGCGCGTATTTCAAGAGATGCTTTACTATATCTGGTGGCGCAGGGCGAGCTTTCGCAAGACCGCGCAAACCATGTCGCGGAAACCCTTGAACCGACTGATTTCGAACTGTTCGAAGAGTATGTAGGCATCGGCTACGCGCTGAGCCGTCCGGAAGAACTGGCACACATCGCACGGATGGCCCGGCTGGAAGCCACGGTCTTCGACCCGGTCTATACGGGCAAGGCAACATATGGCATGGTCAACGAACTGAAACCTGGCGGCCGCCTCCGCTCTTCCGAGAATATCCTCTTCATCCACACCGGCGGTCTCTTCGGCCTTTTCCCGGTGTCACGCAGTTTTCAACTGTAGGCTTGTCCGGTCGGGGCGGGGTAGCTCCGTGCCGGATTATTTCTTTTTGGAAAACAGGCCGATGACGGCCATGAGCAGCAGGCCCGTGGTGATGCCGAGCAGGTTGGCGTTCAGGTCGGCCGGGTCAGTGAACCGTTCGGGATTGATGCGGGTCTGAAAGGTCTCGAACAAAGCGGCGATGAGATTGGCCGCCAGGGTCATCCAGCAGAGGGTCCGCCACCAGGAATGCTCGCGGAAGGCGAGCGTGCCCAGGACAGGGAAGGGGAAGAACATCAGGAAGTGCACGCACTTGTCGAGGGGGATACCGAATAGTTCGCGGGGCATGTCGGGGCTGGGGCTGAAGTTGCCGAAGCAGAGCCAGGCGACGGCCGTCACGTAGAGGAAAAAGACGAGGGCCCAGATGATCCGGGTATTGAATTTCATTATTTTCTGCGGTTTTTGCGTTGAAGGGTCTGGAAGTCGTTCTCGGCTTTGATCTTGTCGATGATGGTGGTCACGACTTCGTATATCTGGCTGCCGATGCGGTAATCGGCTTCGCAGATGAAGTTGACGCGGTCCTGCTTGAGCAGGGTGCGGGCCGTGTCGATCTGATGCTGGTTGTGGGGATCAAACACGGCGATGGAGTTGCCTCCGAACATCTTGACGATCTTCATGCAGGGGATGTCGGTAGTGCCGTCGCCGAAGTAGATCATGTGGCTGAAGGGAATGGGTTTCTCGTCTTCTTTCTGGCTGTCGTTGACCTTGGTGTTGTCGCTGATGTCCATGATGCCTTTGGCAATCTTGAAGAGAAACTGGGTCTTGCCGGTGTAGTCGACGGCGACGGCGGGCCATACGGCGACGCCGTTCTCGTCGTACCAGAAGGAGCAGGCGAAGATCTTCTTGAACTCATGGGCGATGCTCGTGCCTTCGATGAGTTCCGTTTGTCCGGAAGAATTGATATAGTGTTCGATCACAACGCCGTGGCGGCGGCCGTATTCGTTGATCAGGGAGAACCAGTGATGGACGCCTTCGTAGAGTTCAATGTGCCGGCCGAAAGAGACGAAAGAGTCGCGGGTCAGGGAGATACCCTTCTTCCGGGCCTCATCGATCATGAGCTTCATGTATGAGAGGATGCTGCTGACTTCCTGCCCTTCGGGCACCTGGTTGCTCTTGCTCCAGAATTCAGCGGGTGTCTGCCCGATGGCCTGGATGAAGCCGAATTCTTGCATGTTACCCGGCGAGAGCGTGCCGTCGAAGTCGTATATCAGGGCTACTGTAGGCTGTTTCTTCATAATTCGCAAAGATAGTCATTATTTTGTGTATGGTTCTTGTGAGCTGAATCGTTTTTTTATAACTTTGTACGATATGATAGACGAAATCATTCAATTCAACAAAGAATTCGTGGCGGGGAAGGGCTACGAGCCCTTTGTGACCGACAAATACCCCGAAAAGAAACTGGCGGTGCTCACTAGCATGGATACGCGTTTGACGGTGTTGCTGCAGGCGGCGCTCGGCCTCAGGAACGGTGACGCAAAGGTCATCAAGAATGCCGGCGGACTGGTTCCATCCGATACCGATTCGGCCATCCGTTCGCTGCTGGTGGCTATCTATGAGCTGGGTGTGAAGGAAGTGATGGTGGTGCATCATTCCGGCTGTGGCGCCTGTCATATGAGCTATGCGGCGTTCAGGCCGCATATGCTGGAGCGCGGCATTCCGGAAAAAGTGCTGCAGGAGTGGGAAGGGAAGGGGATCGCCTCCTGGCTGGAGGGCTTTCACGACACGGAGGATTCCGTGCGGAAGACCGTCGCCGCCATTGTGAGCCACCCGCTGGTGCCCGCTGACATTTGTGTCCGCGGCTTTATCATGGACTCCGGAAGCGGGGCGCTGAACGAAATTGAAGCATAGAATCCGGATATGAAGCGTAGTCTCTTTTCCATTTGCATGGTCTTGTGCCTGCTGGCTGCCTGCCGGCAGGCGCCGACCGGGGGGACGGCCCGTCCGGCCCCCGACCCGGTCATCGCCGCCGCCGTGGCGGAAGTCAACCCCGACAGTGTCCGGACCTGGATTGAAGAACTGGTGGGTTTCCACACCCGCCATACGCTCAGCAGCCAGACCGATCCGAAACGGGGCATCGGGGCCGCGGTCCGCTATATCGTCGGCCGCTGCGAAAACTGGGGCCGGCAGGCGGAGGGGATACGTCCGGCGCCCGTCGTGGAGGTGGTCCGGTTTACGGCGGGGGAGAAGGGCGGCCGTTACGACCGTGTGCTGGAGGTCCCCGAGGTGGTGGTCACGCTGCCCGGAACGAAAGGGGAACGAGAGATACTCCTGTCGGCCCATATCGATACACGGGTGGCCGACGTGATGGACTCGACTTCCTTTGCGCCGGGGGCCAATGACGATGGGAGCGGCCTGGCATGCCTGCTCGAAGTGGTACGCATCCTGTCGTCCGTCCCGCTGGAACAGACGGTCAAGTGCCTGTTCGTCTCCGGGGAGGAGCAGGGACTCGACGGCTCGAGCTTCCTGGCGGCGCGCGCCCGGGAAGAGGGTTGGCCCATCCTGGCGATGATCAACAACGATATGATCGGCAATGCGGTGGCCAGCGGTACCGGTTTGAAAGAAGACCATAAGGTCCGCGTGTTCTCCGAGAGCCGAACCGGCGAAGACAGCGGGCCCCGCCAGCTGGCGCGCTATATCAAGGAGACGGCCGGCCGCTATGTGCCCGAACAGGAAGTCAAGCTGATCTATCGCAACGACCGGTATCGCCGCAGCGGCGACCATACTCCTTTCCTGCGGAATGGATTCACGGCCGTGCGTATGAGCGAATACTGCGAGAATTACGACCGTACGCACCAGGATATCCGTACGGAGAACGGCATCGATTACGGGGATCTGCTCACGGGGGTCGACCTCCCGTCGCTCACGCGCAACATCCGCATCAACCTCTCTACGGTGATGAGCCTGGCGCTCGCACCCGCCAGCCCGGCGAATGCGCGCATTGCCAATGCCGGTGAGCTGGAAAACCATACGGTCATCGCGTGGGATCCTGTCGATCCGGCTGTTTCCTGCCAGGTTCTCGTCCGGGAGACTGACCAGCCCGACTGGACGGTTCTCGGCGTCGTGGAAGCGGGCGCCGCCCCTTCTTTCCAATGTCCGCTCAGCAAGGACAATTATTTCTTTGCAGTCCGCTCGGTCTCGCCGGCGGGCCATCCCAGCCTCCCGTCGGTGGCCCGTTAATTTCTTATATTTGACAGTTAATCCCTTTTGGTATGAAACGATACCGTCTTTTCTTGACTGTAGCTTCGGCCTGGGCGCTGTGCCTGCTGACCGTCGCCTGTCAGGGCGATGCCACGCGGGAGGCTATCTCCCGCCAACTGGAACAGTATCCGGCGTCCCGCGTCCAGGATATCTACAAGAGTTTCTGTCAGGACAACCTGGGCCCCGGGCACCTCATTCCCGATACTGCGCAGGCCAGGGCGTACCTGATGTCGGAACTGAAAGTCTACCGCGAGGACCTCAGCGTGGGCAGGTACAGGAAGCCGCAGCTCCGCTATATGCCGGTGGGTGACCAGGGTAACTACGTCCGGGTTGACCTGTCTGTCGTACTGGACGGACTTGTTGACGCCGAAACCCTGCTGGATGCCTTCGTCCGGAGCGCCAACGAAGGGAAAGTGATCAGCCGGGATGCCTGGCAACAGAAATGGAGCGAGGTGGAAGCCGTGATCCGGGAAGACTTTCCGGAGATACCCGGGGGCTCGGGCGACCTGGCCGCCATCGACTCGCTGGTCTCTTCCGGACAGTTGATTCTCCACCACAGCGAGCTCTTCAACGAAACCTACCACCCTCATTACCGGATTGTCGACCGGCGGATTTTTGACAAGGAACTGAAAGACAAAATTACAAAATCAACCCCTGGAACTATGCGAGAAATTCAACCTACTGAGATCAAAGAGAACCCCATAAGCCTTTTCGACGAAACCTGGGCCCTGGTGACGGCAGGTGTACCCGGCAAGCTCAACACGATGACCATCTCCTGGGGCTCGCTTGGTGAATTGTGGAACAAGCCCGTCGTTACGGTCTATGTGTCCAGTTCACGGTACACCCACGAATTTATGGAACGCAACGGGCGCTTCACCGTCGCTTTCTTCCCGGAGCGTTACCGCCAGGCGCTCAATTACCTGGGGACTCATTCGGGCAGGGATTCCGACAAGATTGCCGCTTCGGGGCTGACGCTGGAGTTCCTGGACAGCGGCCAACCTTCCTTCGCCGAGGCCCGGATGGTGATCGAGGCACGGAAGATCTATGGCGCTCCGTTCTCCACCGAGGGAATGGGAGACGTTCCCGCCCAGTTCTATGCCTCCCGCAATCTGGGCGTACATTCTGTCTACGTAGGCGAAATTGAGCACGTCTGGGTCCGCGAGTAGCCGTGAAACCGCATCCGATCACCGATTCCGAATCGTTCGAGAGCATCCTTGTCGGCGCCGTCAAGGCGGGATTCCCGTCGCCGGCCGAGGATCTGCGCGAAAAGCTCGACCTGGTCAAACTGCTGGTGCGGCACACGGCTTCCACGTTTTTCTTTCAGGTGGACGGCGTGTCGATGGTTGATGCCGACATGGACGAAGGCGACATCCTGATCGTCGACCGGGCCGTGGATCCGTACAACGACTGCAAGGCGGTCTGCTTCATCGACGGGGAATTCACGGTCAAGCGCGTGTCCATCGGCAGTGACGGCGTCGTGCTGCTGCCCTGCAACGAACGCAACACGAAGTTCAGGCCCATCCCGGTCGGCCCCGACAATGACTTCGTCATCTGGGGCGTCGTGACCTTCATCATCAAGAAAGCCTAGCCGCCGACATGTTCGCCCTGGCCGACTGCAACAATTTCTTCGCTTCGTGCGAGCGGGTGTTCCGTCCCGACCTGGAGGGGAAGCCCGTGATCGTGCTGAGCAACAATGACGGCTGTGCCGTGGCCCGGAGCAACGAGGCCAAGGCGCTGGGCATTCCCATGGGCGCCCCGCTCTTCAAGATCCGCGACATCGTGGAGAAAAACAAGGTGACGGTGTTCTCGTCGAATTACGCCCTCTACGGCGACATGTCGCACCGGGTGCAGGAAGTGCTGCGTACGTTCGCCCCTTCGGTCGAGCAGTATTCCATCGATGAATCGTTTCTCGACCTGCGCGGCGTGGAGAAATCGGATATGGCCGCCTATGCGCGTGAGATCTCGCGGGCCTGCCGCAAACTGACTGGCATCCCCGTGTCCGTAGGCATCGCACCCACCAAGACCCTGGCCAAGATCGCGTCGAAACTCTGCAAGCAGTATCCGAAACTGCAGGGAGGCTGCTACATGCACCGTCCGCAGGATATCGAGAAAGTGCTCCGCCGCTTTCCTGCGGCGGACGTGTGGGGTATCGGCCGGCGCTCCGTAAAGAAACTAGCCCTGCTGGGCGTGAACACGGCCTGGGATTACGTGCAACTCAAGGAGTATGACGTCCGCAGGCAGTTCGCGCTGCCCGGCTGGCGCACCTGGAAAGAATTGCAGGGGGTACCCTGCGTGGAATTTGAAGACTATATCGAACCCAGGCAGAGCCTCTGCGTGTCGCGCAGTTTCGCCAAGGAGATCCGCGCGGTGGGGGAGTTGTGCGGCCAGGTGGCCACGTTCGCTGAGTCTGCCGTGACGAAGCTGCGGCGACAGGGTTCGCTGGCCTTCGAAATGGCCGTGTTCGCCCTGACCAACCGTTTCCACGAAGACGATCCGCAGACCTTCGCGAGCCAGGTGGTGGTTTTTCCCGACGGAACCGACGACCATGCCGCCGTAGTCATGGCGGCTGCCGACGCCGTCCGCACTTTCTTCAATCCGCGCTACGGCTACAAGAAAGCCGGCGTCGTATTTACGCGCATCGCCCCCAGGGAGGGGCACACGGGCTCGCTTTTCCGCGATCCTGAAACCGATGCGCGGGATGCGCGCCTGTCGCGGGCCCTCGATACCCTTACGGCCACCTATGGCCCCGGCACGGTGCTGTTCGGCATCCAGGGGGACGGCAGGGTCCAGAGCGCCCGTCAGCAGCAGTCGCCCCGCCGGACTACGCACTGGGGCGAGATTCCGCACGTGACGGTGAAATGATCCGCCCTTTTTTCCTACCTTTGCCATGCCATGGCGTCTTACCTGCAGATCGAGAACATCTCCAAGTCCTACGGGCCGAAGGTCCTCTTCGACCGCATCGGCTTCAATGTAAATGAGGGCGACAAAATCGCCCTGATTGCGCCCAACGGCACCGGCAAGACCTCGCTCATGCGCATCCTGGCCGGCAAGGACAAGTCCGACTCCGGCGGCAGGATCACTTTCCTGCAGGAAATCCGCATCGCTTTTCTGGAGCAGGACTACGACTATGATCCGGAAGCCACCCTGCTCGGTCAGGTCCTCGGCGGCAGTACGCGTTTCCTGGAACCGCTCGACGAGACAGGGCGCTTTGCGTACGAGCACCGCATCGTCCGCATCCTCACCGAATTCGGTCTGCGGCCCGACCAGCGGATGCGCGAGCTCTCCGGCGGCGAGGTCAAGCGCGTGGCCATCACGCAGGTCCTCGCCTCCGAAGCCGATTTCCTGATCCTCGACGAGCCGACGAACCATCTTGACGTCGACGCCATCGAATACCTGGAAAACTACCTCCGCCGTTCCCGCTGCACCCTCTTCATGGTGACCCACGACCGCTACTTCCTCGACCGCGTGTGCAACATCGTCATGGAACTCGATCACGGCCAGATCTACGTGTACAAGGGAGACTACGAGAACTATCTGGAAAAACGCGCGGAGCGCATCGCCAACTACAATGCAGAAACCGACAAGGTCCGCAACCTCCTGCGCCGGGAACTCGAGTGGATGCATGCGACTCCCTGTGCCCGCACCGGCAAGGCCAAATACCGGAAACAGGCTTTCTGGGAACTGAAAGGCCGTGCCGAGCAGACCCACACCGTTCGCCAGCTCACGATGGAAGCCCTGGAAGGCGCGACCCGCCTGGGCACGAAGATCATTGACTGTTATGATGTATCGTTCAGCTATGAAGGGCTCCGCAGTGGGACGGCTCGTTCTGAGGCGCGTCGGGAACCCTCGTGGCTGTCGGGCACTCGCCACGAGGAACGCCCGACGCTCCACCAGGCCAGTGCGCAGCCGCCCACAGCGTCGCTGATCAAAGACTTCACTTATAAGTTTCAGCGTTACGACCGCATTGGTATCGTGGGGCGGAACGGCGTGGGCAAAAGCACATTCATCGACCTGCTGACCGGTGCCCTCGAACCGACGGAAGGCCGCATCGAACGCGGCGAGTCCCTCAAGATCGGCTACTACCGCCAGGACGGCATGCAGTTCGATGAAGACCAGACCGTCCTCGAGACCGTCAGCAACCTTGGCCTGCTCAACCAGTTCCTCTTCCCGCACGACATGCTCGGCAACCCCGTGTCGAAACTATCCGGCGGCGAGAAACGGCGGCTCTACCTGCTGACCATCCTCATGCAGCAGCCCAACTTCCTGATTCTCGACGAACCCACCAACGACCTCGACATCGTCACCCTCAACATCCTGGAAGAATACCTGCTCGATTTCAAAGGCTCCCTGATCGTCGTTTCCCACGACCGCCATTTTCTCGACCGCGTCGTCGACCACCTGCTGGTCTTCTGCGGCGACGGCCAGATCAAGGATTTCGTCGGCGGCTACACCGAATATCGTACGTTCATCAAGGATTACGAAGTCGAACAGCGTCGCCTGTCGCGAAATAACGAGCGTAGCGGCGGGCGCGTTGCCGGTGAGCGAGCATTTCTCAGCGAGCGAAACGGCAACCGGAGCCGCGAAGCGAGCGAGAAAAAACGCTTGTCCTACAAAGAGCAGCGCGAATTCGACGCCCTTGAGACCGAACTCGAGCGACTCAATGCCGAGAAAACACAGATCGAGGAACTCCTCGCCGCCGGCACCGCCACCTACGAACAAATCCGCGAAGCGTCCGGACGCTATGAAGCCCTTAAGGCCGAGCTCGACGAAAAAGAAACCCGCTGGCTCGAACTGAGCCTGTGATCCCGGCATCTGAGCTGACGGCGCAGTCTGGTCCAATTTTCCGTTCTTCTTTTTACGTTTTTTTCGTAAATTTGAGGATAATATTAGCTGGATCCTATGAAAAAGCAGAGTGATGCGCCTGAAAAGGCCGCCAAGAAAGAGACTCCTTCCCCGTATGTCGAACAGTTTTCTGCCTGTGCCGGATTGGAGACGCGGCTGATTCCCGATATACGTGGGGGAGGGAAACCCGCCATGAAAAAAGTGGCCTTTCCTCTTCTGTCCGGGCCGAAAGAGCTGGAGGCCCTCCAGAAACGTTTCGGTTGTCCGGCCGATGTGCTGCTGACCAGCGCATTCGGTGTCACCGTTTCGGTATGGGGCGCAGATACGAAGGCCTTTTTCCCGACCGGCGGCGGCCAGTGGCCGGTGCTGGTGGAATGGACGCCGGAGATGCCTTTGAAGGAACTGCTGGCCAGACGGCAGCAACAGCAGGAACTCGTTCTCCGCGGAAAAGGCTATTCCTATGCGGATTGCGTCCGCGAGATGGAACCGGGCGTTTCAAGCTTTTTCGACGGGCCGGATGATCCGGAAGCTGCCATCGGCGACGATGCGCTGGCGTTCCGCATGACGGCTGGCAAGAACGGCACTTTCCAGATGGAATGCCGCTATCGGGCCGATCAGTACTCTGAACAGATACTCCGGCAGTTTGTGGACAGTTTCTCCGCTTGTCTCCTGTCGATGGGGAAGGCGGAAACGGTGGGAGAGCTCGCTTTTATAACAGACGCGCAGCTGAAGGAAACGGATTCCTTCAACCCGGAACCCTTCTCCGGCGACATCAACCTGACCTTCCTGGACGCTTTCCGGGAAAACGTGAAAAGCTTCCCGGGCCATCCGGCCGTGGTGTATCAGGACACGACGCTCACCTATGCCCAGCTCGACCGGCTGACTGACAACCTGGCCGCTTATATCGCTTCTGTCGTAAAACCCGGCGGTGTGGTCGCCATCATCCTGAACCGGAACCAGTATATGGCCGTTGCACCCCTGGCCGCCATCAAGGCCGCTTGTGCGTACGAGCCGCTGGACCCTTCCTATCCGGCCGAACGCCTGTCTTTCATGGTGCAGGACGCCGGTGCCTCCCTGCTCATTGCGGATCCGGGGCTGGAAGAGCTGGTCGGCGGTTATGAAGGGAAAGTCTTCCTGACCCGGGACATCGCCTCCCTTCCCGAAGGAAAGGCAAAGGTTCCGGCACCGAAGCCGGACGACCGCTTCATTCTGCTCTATACCAGTGGAACGACCGGCGTTCCCAAGGGCGTCCAGCTGATCCACCGGAACATCTCTGTCTACGGGCGGAACAACCAGGCCAATCTCGGCATCACGGAAGCTTCCCGTATGGCCGTGTACGCCAGCTTCGGTTTCGATGCCTTCATGAGCGATTATGCAACGGCCCTCATGGCAGGGGCCGCCCTCTATATCATTCCCGAGGAGATTCGTCTGGATCTGCTTGCCCTGAATGATTTCTTCGAGGAAAACGGCATCACCCACACCCTGATGACGACACAGGTCGCCACGCAGTTCGCCATCAATTTCCCGAAAAACAAGTCCTTGAAGGCCATGTACACCGGCGGTGAGAAAATGGTCAGTCTGGCACCTCCCAAATTTGCGTTATTCAACTGCTACGGTCCCACGGAGACCACGGCCTATGTGGTCAGCAAGCATGTGACCGTGCAGGAACCGGATATCCCCATCGGCCGTCCCATGCCGGGCGTCAATGCCTATATCCTGGGCAAGAGCGGAGGGCGACTGCCGGTTGGCGCCGCCGGAGAACTGGTGATTTCCGGCTGGCAGGTGGGCGTGGGCTACCTGGGACGGCCCGACAAGACCGCCGAGGTGTTCATTGACAACCCTTTCACCGACGACCCTGCCTACAGGCATATGTACCGGACCGGCGATGTCGTCCGCTACCGGGCCGACGGCGACATCGAGTTCATCGGCCGCAAGGACATGCAGGTGAAGATCCGGGGTTTCCGCATCGAACTCAAGGAGGTGGAAAGTGTTATCCGGGAGTTCCCCGGCATCACGGATGTCACCGTCCAGGCTTTCGACGAAGAGGGTGAGGGAGGCGGCAAGTTCCTGGCGGCCTATGTCGTCGGCGACGCCCCGGTGGACATCGACGCCCTGAATGCTTTTATCCTGGACCGGAAACCGCCTTACATGGTGCCGTCGGTGACCATGCAGATCGATTCCATTCCCTTGAATGTGAACCAGAAAGTGGATCGGAAAGCTCTGCCGAAGCCCGAGGCGCGCAAGAAGGACAAGCCGGCGGAAGATGCGCCCTTCAACCTGTTGGAGCAGAAACTCGCTGACCTGATCCGTGAGACGACCCATATCGACGGCTTCTCGTTGACGGAGCCGCTCATCTATTCGGGCCTTACCTCCCTTGCGGCACTCCGGCTCGCGGTCGAATTGAACAAGCGCTTCGGCATCATGGTGGATATGAAATCCTTCGTCAAGACGGCGACGCTCCAGGGCATTGAGAACGAGGTGCTTTCCGTCATGTTCTCCGGACAGGCCCCGAAGCAGCCGGGTGCTTCCCAGGGCGCGGTGTCGGCGCAGTCCCTGACTTTCCAGCAGGAAGGTCTCTACTTCGAGTGCATGAAGAATCCCAGCGAGACGGTGTACAACCTGCCGCTCTGCTGGACCCTTCCGGCTTCCCTCGATCCCGAGGCTGTCCGCAGCGCTTTCCTGAAGGTGGTGAAATGCCACCCCGTGCTGAATTCCCGCTTCGAGATGCGGGACGGCAAGGTGATGCTGGTCCCTTGTGAGCAGGAACCCGAGGTTAGTCTGGCGACCATCCCGGCGGAGAACCTCCCGGATTTCAAATCCCATTTCCTGGAGCCGTTCAACCTGTCGGAGGGACCGCTGTTCCGGGCCACCGTTGTCAAGGCGGGGAAGGGTCTGTATCTCTTGACGGACTTCCATCACCTGGTTTTCGACGGCCGTTCGATGGACATCTTCATGACGGAGTTCTGCGCGACGATGGACGGCACGGACCCCGTTCCGGAGAGTTTCACCTACTTTGACTATGCCGCCGGCCAGAAGGCTTCGGAAGGCGGTGAGGAATTCACCGCTGCGGCATCCTTCTTCCAGGAACGGATGGCGGGCTGCGAAGGCGCCAGCGCCATTCTTCCCGACCGGGAGAAAGGGGAGGAAGCCGGTGTGGTGGCATCCCTGGAATTGCCTGTGGATGCGGCCATCGCCGCCCGCTGCCAGCAGCTGGGCATTTCTCCGGCCAGTTATTTCCTCGGTGCGGCCTACCTGGCCGTCGGCGTCTTCTCCGGCAACCGGAACGTCTATATGTGCACCGTGAGCAACGGCCGCTCCGACCTGCGGGTATCCGATACCATCGGTATGTTCGTCAATACGCTCGCCCTGTCGGCTGATACCGGGGTTGACAAAGTGGAGGACTATTTGCGGGAAACGGACAGCGTGTTTGCCGAGTCCCGGTCGCACGAATACTATCCTTTCGCCAAAGTGTCTTCCGACTACGGTTTCCAGCCGCAGGTGATGTTGGCCTACCAGGTCGGTCTGCTGGAATCCTACCGGATAGGCGGGAAGGAACTCTCCTACGAGGATCTGGCGACCCAGACCCCGATGTTCCCCGTAAGTATCTTCGTCAACGGCGGCGAGGCGGCTGAGCATATTCTGGTTCAGTATGACGAGACCCTTTACAGCCCGGAGCTGATGCAGAGTTTTGCCGATACGCTGACGCAGTTGCTGCAAGGAATGCTTTCCGACGGGCCGCTCGGGAAACTTGCGCTGGTGGGAAAATCCCAGGAAAAGATGCTGGACGGCTTCAATGCCTATACGCTTCCTGTGGACGACAAGCAGACCATCGTTTCCCTCTTCCGCGCACAGGCGGCCGCCCACCCGGATGCACCGGCTGTTCTCTTTGAGTCGAAGACGTTGACGTATAAGGAGCTGGATGATATTTCCGACAGGATTGCATCGTACATCGCCTCGCTGGGACTCGGGCGCGAACAGGTCGTCTCCATCCTGATCGGCCGCAATGAACTGATGGCCGTCGCATCCCTCGGCGCCTTGAAAGCGGGCTGCGCCTATCAGCCCCTGGACCCTTCCTATCCGGAAGAGCGCCTGAACTTCATGGTCGAGGACGCTGCGGCGAGCCTGCTCATCGTCGACGCGCAATACCGGCAGCGCATCACTTCCTACCAGGGTCCTGTCCTGGATACGGCCGACATCGCTTCGTTGCCGGCAGGATCCGTTCCCACGGGACCGGCACCGGAGGACCTGTTCATTCTCCTCTACACGTCGGGTTCCACCGGCGTTCCGAAGGGATGTATGCTGGAGCACCGCAATCTCGTGTATTTCTGTGCCTGGTACCGGGACTACTATAAGCTTACGGAAAAGAGCCGCGTCGCGGCGTACGCCAGCTATGGCTTCGATGCATGCATGATGGACATGTATCCCGCCCTCACGACCGGTGCCAGCGTGTGCATCGTCCCGGAGGAGACCCGGCACGACATGTCCCTGCTGAGCAGTCTCATCACCGACAACAAAGTCACCCACAGCTTCATGACTACCCAGGTGGGCGTCATGTTCGCCAAGAACTTCCCCGGGAACCCTTCCTTGAAACATCTGTCGGTGGGCGGCGAGAAACTCATTTCGATGGATCCGCCTTCCTATCACTTCCATAACGGGTATGGCCCGACAGAGTGCACCATTTTCTCCACGATCTTCGAAGTGAAGAAGAAGGAGCCCAACATTCCCATCGGCCATCCGTTGTCCAACTTCCGGCTCTATGTGGTGGACGGCCAGGGCCGGCGGCTTCCCGCCGGCGCAGTGGGCGAGCTTTGGGTTTCCGGCCCCCAGGTCAGCCGTGGATACCTCAACCGGCCGGAAAAGACCGCTGAAACATTTATCTCCAATCCGTTCGCCGGGGAGTACCCCTATGACCGCGTGTATCGGACCGGCGATATCGTCCGTTACCGTATGGACGGCAACATCGAGTTTGTGGGCCGCAACGACGGCCAGGTGAAGATCCGCGGTTTCCGTGTCGAGACCAAGGAAGTGGAAGCCGTGATCCGTGAGTTCCCGGGCGTTACCGATGTTACGGTCCAGCCTTTCGACAACCCTTCCGGCGGCAAGTTCATCGCGGCCTACGTCGTTTGCGACGGGGAACTGGACAAGAAGGCGCTGTCGGATTTTATCCTGCAGCGGAAACCGCCCTACATGGTCCCGGCTGCTTTTACGCAGCTCGACAAGATCCCGTTGAATGTGAATCAGAAGGTGGACCGCAAGGCCCTCCCGGCTCCCGAGATGACTTCCGACGGAGATTACGTGCCGCCCGAGGGAAAAATTGAGACCGCCTTGTGCGAAATTTTCGCCGAAGTGCTGGGAATGAACCGTGTGGGTGCTACAGACAGTTTCTTCGACCTGGGCGGTACTTCGCTCATGGTTACGAGCGTGCTGGTCAGCGCAGAAAAACGCGGGCTGAAGTTCTCCTACGCCGACGTGTTCGTTTTTCCGACAGCCCGTGCCCTGGCCGCCTCTCTGGAAGGCGGCAGCCCGAAGCTCGATGACAAGAAAGATGATGTCTCGGCATACGATTATTCTGCCATTGACGCCCTGCTGGCGGGCAATACCCTCGACGCCTTCCTGGTAGGGGAGCCCCAGCAACTGGGCAAGAACATCCTGCTGACGGGCGCCACGGGCTTTCTGGGCATCCATGTTCTGCGGGAGCTGATTGAGCAGACGGGTGAAGATACGGTCATCTGGTGTCTCCTCCGGGGCAAGGGCTCCGTCACCGCTGAGCAGCGTCTGAAGGAGATGCTCGTTTATTATTTCGAAAAGAATTACCGTCAACTGGTGGGCGGACGCATCCGCCTGATCCAGGGCGACATCACGAGCAAGGAAGTCTTCGACTCGATCCTTGCTTCAGGGACCCCGTTCGACATGGTCGTGAACTGTGCGGCCAATGTCAAGCACTTCTCCCGTGGGGACGATATTCTCCAGGTAAATTATTACGGGGTGCAGAACCTGGTGGACTTCTGTCTGGCTTCCGGTGCCCGGCTGATGCAGGTTTCCACCGAGAGCGTCGGCGGCATGGCCGAAGGCCTTGTCCCGACAATCATGGACGAACAGATGCTGTTCTTTGGACAGAATACGGATAACCAGTATGTCGTGTCCAAGTTCCTGGCCGAACGCTGTATCCTGGAAAAGGTTGCGGAAGGCCGGCTGAATGCGAAGATCGTCCGTGTAGGAAACCTGTCTCCGCGTGCCGCGGACGGCGAATTCCAGGCTAATTTCAACTCCAATGCCTCGATGGGGCGAATGAAGGCGTTCCGCATGCTGGGCGCCGTCCCTTACCCGCTGATGGTGAGCCGGATGGAGTTCTCTCCCATCGATGAGACAGCCCGCGCCGTGGTGCTGCTCGCGGGCACTCCGGCGGCCAACTGCGTCTTCCACGTCTCCAACAATCACCTGTTGCCGATGGACGACGTGTTGTCCCGCCTGCACAAAGATGACGGCAGTCCGTTGGACCATCTGGAAGTGGATGCGTTTGCAAGCCGGATGGAGAAGGCGGGCGCCGATCCCGAAAAGGCCCGGATCCTGTCCAGCATCATCGCCTACAACCAGGCGGAAGGACAGACGCCGATGGTGGAGAACCAGGCGGATAACACCTACACGATGAACGTGTTGCACAGGCTCGGCTTCCGTTGGGATGAAACCTCGAGTTCCTATGTGGATATGATATTCGAGGTCCTTGACTCCTTCCGGTTCTTCGAGGTATAAACAGGATGGAGATCATCGCACGGATACACAACGATTTTCCGACCAAGTTCGGGTTGCCGCGGCAGGCGTCGCTGGCGCCGTCGCTGCGTGCAAAGATCGTCTTTGAACCGGCGTACCGCGTGGCCGAGGCGCTGCGCGGGCTCGAGGGATTCTCCCATATCTGGCTGATCTGGGAATTCTCCGAATCGCAGGGCTGGAACCCTACGGTGCGTCCCCCGCGTCTGGGGGGGAACGTACGGATGGGCGTTTTTGCCACACGCTCGCCCTTCCGTCCGAATCCCATCGGCCTGTCCTGTGTCCGCCTCGAGTCCATCGAGGATGACGGGACTGACGGCCGGGTGCTCCTCGTTTCGGGCGCCGACCTGATGGACGGGACGCCTATTTACGACATAAAACCCTATCTGCCGGGCGTAGACGCCCATCCTGAAGCGACGGATGGCTTTGTCGGCGCCAACCGCCAGTCCCTGCTCGACGTCGAGTTGGCACCCGAGCTGGCTGCCTGCCTGACAGACAATCAGCGCGCGACCCTTTGCGAGATCCTCGCACAGGACCCGCGTCCTGCCTACCACGACGATCCCGGCCGCAGCTATGGCTTGTCCTATGCCGGCCGTGACATACATTTTACTGTTGTTGATCAACTGATAAAGGCTTTTTGACATGCGTAAGAGAATCTATCACATCATTCATCGTTCATCGAACAAGGACAAGTTGGGCATTGCCTACCAGAGTTTGATGCTCCTGGCCATTATCGCGAGTATTGTTCCCCTGATGTTCGCGCGATATTATCCCGTGTTTCGCTACATTGAACTCGTCACGGTCAGTCTCTTTATCGTTGACTATTTCCTGCGTTGGATCACAGCCGATTATCATCTTGGGAAAGGGGCCTGGTCCTTCCTGATCTATCCGTTTACGGGCTGGGCCATCATCGACCTGCTGTCCATCCTTCCCGGGCTTACCCTCCTGTCAGACTCTTTCAAGGTTCTCCGTCTCACGCGCCTGACGCGCCCGTTGCGCATGGTCCGGCTTTTCAAGCTCTTCCGGTATTCCGACCGTTTCGAAGTGCTGATCCGGGTGATTCGAAAGGAGAAGAAAGTCTTGTTTTCCGTGCTGGCCATTTCCATTTTCTACGTGTTCCTGACTGCACTCGTCATGTTCAATGTGGAGCCGCATTTCAATCCGGAAAACGGGGAAGAGACTTTCGGTTCTTTCTTCGACGCCCTGTACTGGGCGACCGTGACCCTGACGACCGTGGGCTATGGTGACATGACGCCCGTGACGAACGTCGGGCGTTTCATCAGCATGGTTTCCTCGCTTTTCGGCGTAGCCATCATCGCCCTTCCTTCCGGTGTGATTACCGCCAGTTATATGGAGGAACTGCGTAACGAACGGAAAAAAGCAGAACAAGAACAAGAAATGACGGAGCATGGCGGAGAAGAAGCATAAGAAACAGCACGCATGGAATGTCTGCTGGCGCGCATTCCGGATGTGGCAGAACCTGGGTTTCAATCCCTGGCACCGGCCGAAAAAAGTGCGCAAGGCGGGATCCGGAGATTTCTACAAAGGCGCTTTCGATGCCATCCCTTTCTTGAACGACGACGCAAAGCGTACCTTCGTACACCTCCTATTGCGGCCAGGATACATGATCCGCGATTATATCCGGGGCAGGCATGAGATCTACCTGGCGCCGCTGACCTCCCTGATTGTTTTCTATGCTTTTTTTGCCTTGGTCTCATCGGTGCTGCAGCCCATCAAGGAAGTGCCGAAGAAACCCCTCAGTTTCGATCAGGAGAAGCTTTCGGAGACGATTCCCGATACGCGCGGAGCCCAACTGGTCCGAAACACCGTAATAATTGTGCATCGAGGATGGAATCTGCTTCATTTGGATCAGTATCCGGAAGAGGTGGATACCCAGCATGAAGCTTCGTTGGCGGCACTGGAAGGCGCCCTTAGGAGCCAGGGCATTCCGCTCTTCCTCGGGGATTTCTTCTTCCTCTGGCTGTCCATGGGGGTGGTGTTGCGGCGCTATAAGATGCGGCCGTCCGCGCACGCGGCCGCGGCGGCCTACATTCTTTGCCAGTTCAGCTTTTTCATGCTCTTTGCGGTGTTGATCAGCTGGGGCAAGAAAACGTCCATCGATGCGTTTTTGATGCTGATCCTCCTGGTGGTGGATTATCGGCAATGGCTGGGCCTGGGCTGGAAGAAGAGCCTGCGGCTCTCCATTTCCACCGGCATCATGTATGCCGTGATGTATGCCGCCGTCTTGCTGGTCGTCAGTTCGCTGACGGTGCTGCTTGCTATCTTCATGCAATAAAATGCGTACCTTTGCGGCATATGACGCGATTTGAAGATATCAAGGCCTTTGCGTTCGATGTGGACGGGGTCTTTACCGACGGACTGGTGCTGGCGATGCCTGACGGCGACCTGCTGCGGCAGTTCAATTCGAAAGATTGTTATTCGGTGCGCACCGCCGTCAACAACGGCTATCCCTGCGCCATCATCACCGGCGGCGTTTCGCAGAGCCTGCTGCACCGCTCCCGCTCGCTCGGGGTAGAGGACCGGCATCTGTACATGCTTTCGAAAGACAAAGCGGAGGATTTCCTGCATTATTGCCAGAGCATCGGTCTCGACCCGGCCCAGGTGGCTTTTGTCGGTGACGACATCCCCGACATCCCCGCCATCCGTCTCGCCGGCCTCGGCGTCTGCCCGGCTGATGCGGTGGCCGAAGTTCGCGAAGCTGCGGATCTCGTGTCGGGCTTCAATGGTGGCCGCGGCTGCATCCGCGACCTGGTTGAAAGGGTCCTGAAATCTCAGGGGCAGTGGAAATTCGATCCGAAGGATCCCTGGAAAGGCGGGCATCCGGATGCCATCACGAAGTTTGCGAAGTTGACCGGAAGAAATACACAATAACTAACGCTTGTGTGCTGGCTCGCAGGGTATGCCTTGCTCAACCACCCTCCCACTACGTGGGCCCCTCCCACTGGGGCGTGGGCGCCATGTTTCGCAAGGCATACCCTGTCTCACTGACCGCACACTTCGCTTTCGGATATGCAGGTATTTGCTTGCGCCATGCGCGGGTGGGTGCTTGCTCCAGAACCCATGCCACCCTCGGCATTGTAAGAGGGAGGGGCCCATGCGCAGCATGGGAGGGGTCGAGCGGAGCGAGACGGTTCTGGAGCAACACCCAGAGCGCACCAGCAAGCAAAAGCACACGAAGCGAAGAAGCGACGAATAGATTATGTTTGAAGAATATACATTTACATTGGCATCGGCAAGCCCCCGCAGAAGGGAACTGCTGAAGGGACTCGACATCGCATTCACGGTCGAACCCGGAAAAGACGAAAAAGAAGCCTACAGCGCCGACCAGCCCCACGCCGCCATCCCGGCCTTTCTGGCCCGCCATAAATCCGAAACCTTCCACCGCGCACTGGCCCCGAAAGAAGTCCTGATCACCGCCGATACACTGGTGTTCCTGGATGAACAGATCCTCGGCAAGCCCCGCGACCGGGCAGAAGCCGTTGCCATGCTCCGGGCGCTGTCGGGACGTACGCATACGGTGACAACGGGTGTCGCCTTGCGGACCCGTGAAAAAATGCATAGTTTTTCGGTCACGACGGAAGTTGATTTCAAGCCATTGACAGATAAAGAGATAGCCTATTATGTCGATACGTATAAACCGTTCGACAAAGCAGGCGCATACGGCATCCAGGAATGGATCGGCTATGTGGGCATCACCGCGATCCGCGGCTCCTATTTTAACGTGATGGGGCTCCCGGTCCAGCGGCTCTACACAGAATTATGTGGTTTCCTTTGCTGACCCGGAAGAAACGGTCGAATTCCGCCTCCGAGCTGAATCTGAAACGGATCTGTGTGCGGCAGCGCTGCGGAATGTTGGTGTTCATGATGATGTCGCCCGTGGCCTCGTAGTACTGGTCGAGCCGCTCTCCGAACAATTTGATGATGCGATAGCGTCCGCTCGGCACGCTGCCCGCGATGCCGATGCCTGTCTGCGATTCGAAGTGCGAGGGAAGCCGGTAGCCGTGTACCATGCTCAGCGGAATGGTGCAATGCGCGAAATCGATGGTCCACTCCCGGCGGTTCGATGACGAAGGATTGGCCATGAAGGCCGGTTCACCAAATGCATAACGCGTGTACAACATGCTCCAGAGGGCAGGGATGTCTCCCTCGCAGCCCGAGACGATACCCTCGTCGTTGAGGAGGGACAGCGCCAGACAGGCCGTTGTGCGGCAGCTGTTGAGTAGTCCGAAGCATTTGAGCGTAAGCGCGTTGAGGTTGTGCTTCGTGCACAGTTTGCGCAGGGCCAGGTACATGCGGGCGGCTTCCCGCAGCTGCGCGGGCGTCCGGTCGTCGGTCAGGAAGCGCTCCGTCCGCGCGACGACGGAACGCAGTTCCGGCGTATCGTCTGTCGTCGCGGCAAATTCCTCCTCCAGTTCCTGGAGCGGGATGTCGAGGAAGGTCGTGCCGTAGGTCTTCGAGACGGCCTCCCGGTCGATGCCGGAAGCGATGAGCCAGTCGCTCGCTCCGCCGATCAGTCCGATGCGCGTCTTTTCGAAGGCCTTGACCACGTTCTTGGGAAAGCGGGGGAGCGGATCGGAGGGCGTCAGGGTATCAGCCACAGCGCCCTTGCCGAACAAACTTTCCTCCAGCTCTGCGTAGAAATCCGGATTCTCGTCGAGCGGTGCGTTGAACAGGGTGCTCGCAATGCCGTGCTGCGCGAGATAGGACTTGATCTCGAAAGCGGCGGCGAAAGAATTGTGCAGGCCGTCGCTCAGGAGAAGGACAGGGCGGGGGAGCACCTCGGCATAGTTGCGGAAGATTTCCTCCGTACCGCCGGTGGCAATGAAGCAGAGCGTCTTTTCGTGCGCCGAGTCTTCCAGGGTCAGACCTGTCCGGGTGCCGCCGTCGATCTGGCTGTTGAGGGCGGCGGAGGTGTCCAGCATGGAAGGGTAGATAATATCGAGTTCGGCGAAGCGGCGAAGCCCTTCGAGCAGTTCCAGACGGGACCCCATGACACTGTTGCCGTCGTGCAGGGTGGACGAGAAAATGACGAGACGGAGTTTATTCTTCATAAGTTACAAAGATATTATAAAATCATTAAATTTGCAGGATTATTGTTGATAAAAAATAATTATAACAATTGATGTCAAAGCGGCATCAGCCGCTAGCGGAGGCCGTCGCGCGGATTCGTGTGATAGCAGGCCGCAGCGGTAGGGTTTGGGGCAGCGCCCCAGTAGACACAAATGGATATTTCTGCTAAATACGATCCCTCGCAGACCGAGGACAAATGGTACCAGTACTGGCTGGACCATCATTTCTTCCATTCCGAGCCCGACGGACGTGAACCATACACCATCGTGATTCCGCCGCCGAATGTGACGGGTGTGCTCCACATGGGCCACATGATGAACAACACCCTGCAGGATGTGCTCGTGCGCCGTGCGCGCATGCTCGGCAAGAACGCCCTCTGGGTGCCGGGTACCGACCACGCTTCCATCGCCACGGAGGCCAAGGTGGTGGGTCGCCTCGCCGAGCAGGGCGTCCGCAAACAGGACCTCACGCGTGAGCAGTTCCTCGAGCATGCCTGGAACTGGACCAACGAGCACGGCGGCATCATCCTCAAGCAGCTGCGTCGCCTGGGTGCCAGCTGCGACTGGGACCGTACCGCCTTCACGATGGACGGGCCGCGCTCCGAAAGCGTGATCCGCGTATTCTGCGACCTGTATGACAAGGGTCTGATCTACAGAGGCCTTCGCATGGTGAACTGGGACCCGAAAGCCCGCACGGCCCTGTCGAACATCGAGGTGATCTACAAGGAAGAACATTCGAAACTTTATTACCTGAAATACTACGTGGCCGACCAGGCCGCCGTCAAGCCGACCGGTGAGGAAGGCGAAGTCCTTCACCGGGATGAAGAAGGCCGCTACTACGCGGTGGTGGCCACTACGCGTCCCGAAACCATCATGGGCGATACCGCCATGTGCATCAACCCCAAGGACCCGAAGAACCAGTGG
The DNA here is from genome assembly GCA_947168065.1 of uncultured Bacteroidales bacterium. Classification (GTDB taxonomy): domain Bacteria; phylum Bacteroidota; class Bacteroidia; order Bacteroidales; family UBA932; genus Cacconaster. The sequence continues at coordinate 63,154 of CAMVKH010000005.1, read as the reverse complement.
CTTCGCGGCCACCGCGTCATCGTGCCCCTCGTGGGACGCGAAGTGCCGGTGATCGAGGACCGTTATGTGGACATCGAGTTCGGTACGGGCTGCCTGAAGGTGACCCCTGCCCACGACGTGAACGACTACAACCTCGGCAAGACCCACAATCTCGAGACCATCGACATCTTCAATCCCGACGGCACCATCAGCGACCAGTCGCCGCTCTATGTGGGCCTGGACCGCAACGTCGTCCGCAAGCAGATCGCCAGGGACCTGGAAGCTGCCGGCCTGATGGAAAAGGTGGAGGATTATGTGAACAAGGTGGGATACTCGGAGCGCAACGCCGACACGGCCGTGGAGCCGCGCCTGTGCAAGCAGTGGTACCTGAAGATGCCGCACCTGGCCGAAATCGCGCTGAAACCCGTGCTGGACGGCGATATCAAGTTCTATCCCGAAAAATTCGTCGGCAGCTACCGCCAGTGGCTCGAGAACATCGATGACTGGTGCATCAGCCGCCAGCTCTGGTGGGGACACCGCATCCCGGCGTACTATCTCCCGACCCCGGAAGGGGAGGAGGAACGCTTCGTGGTGGCGGCCAGCCGTGAGGAGGCCCTCGAAAAGGCGCGCCGGATCGCCGGCTACGAGCACATCGGTGCCGGGGAACTGCGCCACGACGAGGATGCACTCGATACCTGGTTCAGCAGCTGGCTCTGGCCCATCTCGTTGTTCGACGGCATCCGCAAGCCCGGCAACCCGGAGATCAACTACTACTATCCGACCTCCGACCTGGTGACGGCCCCCGACATCATCTTCTTCTGGGTGGCCCGCATGATCATGGCCGGCGAGGAATACATGCACGACGTGCCGTTCCGCAACGTCTATTTCACCGGCATCGTGCGTGACAAGCAAGGCCGCAAGATGAGCAAGCAGCTGGGCAACTCGCCCGATCCGATCGGCCTGATCGAGAAATACGGCGCCGACGGCGTGCGTCTGGGCATCCTGCTCTGCACCTCTGCGGGCAACGACATCCTCTTCGATGAAACCCAGGTGGAGCAGGGCCGCAACTTCAGCAACAAGATCTGGAACGCGTTCCGGCTTGTGAAGGGCTGGACGGTGGCCGACGTGCCGCAGAGCGACGTGAACCGCGTGGCTGTGGACTGGTTCCGCGCAAAACTCGCGCAGACCGCCGCCGAGACGCACCGTGACTACGAGAATTTCCGCATCAACGATGCGGTCATGAATACCTACAAGTGCTTCTGGGACGACTTCTGCTCCTGGTATCTGGAGATCGTCAAACCCTCGTTCGTGAACGGTACGCAGCAGCCGCTCGACCGCGCCACGTATGCCGCAACGCTGGAATTCTTCGACGCGTTGCTGCGCCTCCTTCATCCGGTGATGCCCTTCATCACGGAGGAACTCTGGCAGGCGCTCGAGGAAAGGCCCGTAGGCGAAACGATCATGTTCCAGCGGATACCGGTCGGCGGTGCCTGCGACGGGCGGCTGATCGCTGACTTCGCCACGGCCAGCGAAGTGGTCGTCGCCGTGCGTGCGATCCGCCAGGCCCGGAACATCGGCCCGAAGGAGCCGCTGAAACTCCAGGTGAAAGGCGCATTCCCGATGGGGATGGCGCCGGTGGTGGAGAAGATGGCGTTCGTCAGCGACATCGCGTCCGTGGATGCCTTCTCCGGAACGGGCGAGGTCTTCATGGTGGGTACCACGGAGTTCTGCGTTCCGCTCGACGGCATGATCGACATTGCGGGCGAGATCGCCAAGATCGAGGCCGAGATCCAGCGTTACGAGGGCTTCCTGCGCGGCGTGAACGCGAAGCTTTCGAACGAAAAATTCGTGGCCAATGCGCCTGAAAAAGTCGTGGAGACGGAGCGCAAGAAACTGGCCGACGCGACCACCAAGATCGAAAATCTGCAGGCTCGCCTGGCTGATCTGAAGAAATAATAAACCATTAAATACCAGCTGATATGGCACGTTTATTTATAGTAATGCTTCCGCTTGGGGTCATTGGCCCCTGGCAGTGGGTCATCATCGCTCTGGTCATCGTCCTGCTCTTTGGCGGCAAGAAGATTCCGGAGTTGATGCATGGTCTGGGCAAGGGCGTCAAGAGCTTCAAGGCCGGGATGAAGGATGCCGAGAAAGACATCCAGGAGATCAAGGCCGAGATCGTCAAGGATGACGACGAGAAGAAGCCCGAAAAGAAGGAAGAGAAGAAGGAGGCGTAACGGCTGACCGTGGCTGAAGAAGAGCTCGACGAATCCAAGGACATGAGCTTCTGGGATCACCTGGAAGCACTCCGGCAAGGGCTGTTCCGCATGGTCATCGCCCTTGTCGTGGCTTTCGTCGTGCTGTTTTTCTTCAAGGATTTTCTTTTCGACAAGCTGATTCTGGCGCCGACCCGCCCGGATTTCTTCTTTTACCGCTGGTTCGGCATGGAAACCGGGCTGCAACTGGTCAACATCGAGCTTTCCACGCAGTTCATGGTCCACATGCGCGTTACGATGATGTGTGCGCTCATCGTGTGCTGCCCTTATATTCTTTTTGAGATCTGGCGCTTTATTGCGCCGGCGCTTTATAAGCGGGAGAAGCGCGCCACGCGCAGGGCGTTTTTTTTCGCCTCTTTCCTGTTCTACCTGGGCATCGCGGTGGGATACTGCATCATCCTGCCGCTGATGATCAATTTCTTTGACGGCTACAAGGTGAGCGAGTCGGTGATCAATACCATTTCGCTCAATTCCTATATCTCGACCGTCAATTCGACGGTGCTGCTTTTCGGCATCGTATTCGAGATTCCCACGCTGCTGGCCGCGCTTTCTCAGATTGGCCTGATCACGCGCCAGACGCTCATCGGCGGCTGGAAGTGGGCCGTGCTGCTCATCGCCGTGCTGGCGGCCATCATCACGCCGGCGGATCCCTTCTCCATGCTCATCGCCGCAATCCCGCTGGCCCTGCTCTACGGCATCAGCATCCTGGTCTGCCGGAAAGAGAAGCCGGATGAGGATGAAGATGAAAGTGATGACGGAGAAGATGCAGCGGTTGCTGCTGAAAAGAAGGAGGCTACGGCATGATTTCTCTCGACGACATTACAGTTTCTTACGGCGGATTCACGCTGCTCGACGGCGTGAGCCTGCACATCGGCGACCGCGAGCGCCTGGGCCTGGTGGGCAAGAACGGGGCAGGGAAGAGCACGATGCTCAAGCTGATCATGGAGTTGCAGAGTCCCACCTCAGGCAAGATCACGCGTACGGCGGGCCAGCGCATCGGTTACCTGCCGCAGATCATGGAGCATCACCGGGGCCGTACGGTCATCGAGGAGGTGATGACGGTCTTTGACGAACTCGAGCGGTTGAACCGGCGCGTGGATGAGATATCTCAGGAACTGGCGGAGCGGACGGATTATGAGTCTGCCGCTTACCACAAGCTGATCGTCGAGCTCAACGAAGTGAACGACGCGCTGGTGCTCGCGCAGAGCGAGGCGCCGGAAGAGTCGGTAGAGCGCACGCTCACGGGCCTGGGTTTCAAAAAATCCGAGTTCGGGCGCAAGACCGAGACTTTCTCGCAGGGTTGGAACATGCGCATCGAACTGGCGAAGATCCTGCTCCGCCGTCCGGACGTGCTGCTGCTCGACGAGCCGACGAACCATCTGGACATCGAGTCGATCCAGTGGCTGGAAGATTATCTGAAAGGAACTTACACGGGCTCGCTGGTGCTCATCTCGCACGACCGGCGTTTCCTGGACAACTGCACGACGCGCACGGTCGAAGTGATGCTGGGGCATCTCTACGACTACAAGGTTCCTTATTCGCAATATGTGGAGCTCCGGAAGGAGCGCATCGCCCAGCAGAAAGCTGCTTATGCGAACCAGCAGCGGATGATTGAAAAGACGGAGGAGTTCATCGAGAAATTCCGGTACAAGCCGACGAAGAGCAATCAGGTGCAGTCGCGGGTGAAGCAGTTGGAGCGGATCGAGCGGATCGAGATTGACGAGGAGGATCTGTCGGCGATCCACGTGAAGTTCCCGCCGGCGCCCCGCTGTGGCGATGTGGCTTTCGAGGTGAAGGATGCTGTAATCGGTTATCCGTCTAATGACGGTCGCTCTGCGGCTCCGGACGTCTCCGGCGGTCGCTCCGCGGCTCCGATTTCCGTCTCTCTCGCTGAAAAAAGCTCGCTCGCCGGAGAATCGCCCGCCGCTGCGCTCCCTGATGCGAAGATTGTGCTGAATAAAGCGAATTTGATTGTAAAGCGGGGGGAGAAAGTGGCGTTCGTGGGCCGGAACGGCGAGGGTAAGACGACGATGATGCGGGTTCTGATGGGCGAGTTGGAGCCGTTCGCCGGCGAGGCGAAGGTCGGCTACAATGTCGATATTGGATATTATGCGCAGAATCAGGAAGATATTCTCGACAAGAAAGCCACGGTCTTCGATACGCTGGACCGTATCGCCGTAGGGGACATCCGCACGAAACTCCGGGATATTCTCGCTGCCTTCCTGTTCAAGGGCGAAGATATAGACAAGAAAGTGGCGGTGCTGAGCGGCGGCGAGCGTTCGCGGCTGGCGATGGCCAAGCTGATGCTGAAGGCGCACAATCTCCTGGCGCTCGACGAGCCGACGAACCACATGGACATCCGTTCGAAGGACATCCTGAAGCAGGCCCTGCAGGCCTACGACGGGACGATTATCGTAGTCTCGCATGACCGCGACTTCCTTAACGGCCTGGTCGACAAGGTTTACGAGTTCATCGACGGCCGTGTCAAGGAGCACCTCGGCGGCGTCGACGACTTCCTCCGTCACAAGAAAGCCGAATCTTTCCGTGACATCGAAGCTGCGCCTTCGGACCGGCCTGCTAATCCGGGGCGCGTTCAGAACTCTCGTGGCAGCGAGGGCGCTTCGCCACGAGAAACGCTGAACGCTCCACCAGGCCAGCATAAGCAGGCCGGCCCGAAGCCGGACTATCAGCAGCAGAAGCAGCAGTCCAAGGAAGAGAAACGCGCCAAGAACCGCCAGAACCTTCTGGAAAAACAGATCGCCGAACTCGAGGCGAAGATGGCTGACATCGAAAAAATCCTCGCAGCGCCGACCCCCGACGTCGATATTATGGATCTTACCCGCGACTACCTCGAACGCAAACGCGAGCTCGACGCCAAAATGGAGGAGTGGGCTAGCCTGTAATCCTATTGCTATGAAAGAAATGAAACTTTGGAAATGGGCGCTGCTGCTGGTAGGCGGGACGCTGGTCTTCTTGTTGTTGTATGCTTTGCTGCCGGGACTGGTGAAAGCCATGCCGATCCAGTGGCTGCAGATGCCGGCGCTGGTGGCGGTGGCGGTGCTGTTGCTCGTGCTGTACAGCCTGTGGGTGCGGAAGGTGGAGCGTCAGCCGGTGACGGACCTCCCGTTGGACAGAATGGTGCCCGACACGGGCCGCGGCTTTCTCCTGGGCCTGCTCTACATCTCCCTGACAGTCGGCATCCTGGCGCTGTTCGGCTGCTACCGCGTTGCGTCGGTCCATTTCGTCGCCCTCCCGTTTATCCTTCACGTGTTTTTGTATCTGGTGGTAGCCGTGGGCGAAGAGCTGGTTTTCCGGGGGATTATTTTCCGGATGATCGACCGGCGTTTCAATCTGACGGCCGCCCTGGTGGTTTCAGCCGCACTGTTCGGCGGAACGCATATCATGAACGACGGCGCGACGCTTTGGTCGTCCGTGGCCATCGCCATTGAAGCGGGCCTGCTCCTGGGCGCCGCCTATAAGGTCAGTGGCAATCTCTGGCTGCCCATCGGCATCCACTGGGCCTGGAACCTGGCGGAAGGCCCGGTTTTCGGCGCGGCCGTGTCCGGCACGGAAACGATGTCCATCCTGACGCCCGTTTTCTCCGGCTCCGACTGGATCACGGGCGGGGCGTTCGGCGTGGAGGCGTCGGTCGTCGCGGTATTGCTGGGCGTTGGATTGACAGCCGTTTTGCTCTTGCGCCGTCCCAAATAATTGCGTATATTTGTTGGTTGTAGATTCATCTTGCCATGGAAACCAACAACCAATACTATCTCTATGGGATGCATCCGGTGACGGATGCGGTGCGGCAGGGCCGCAAATTCGAGAAAATCCTCTTCAAGAAAGGGCTGGAAGGCGAACAGTTCCGGGTGTTGCTCGAGGAAGTGACGCAGCGTGGGATTCCGTACCAGTTCGTGCCGGTCGAGAAGATGAACCGGCTGGTCAGGGGCGCGCACCAGGGCGTGATCGCTTATCTGGCCCAGATTGAATACGTCCCGTTCGAAGAGATGGTCGAGGCCGCCCTCTCGCGCAAGGCCCATCCCGTGTTCCTGGTGCTCGACGGCATCAGCGACGTCCGTAACCTGGGCGCCATTGCCCGCAGTGCGGAATGCGCCGGTGTCGACGGCATCGTCGTTCCGGCGAAAGGCAGCGCCGCCATCAATGCCGATGCCGTGAAAACCTCGGCGGGTGCCTTGCTCCGCATCCCGACCGCCCGCGTGGCGAACCTGCGCACGGCTTTGTATTATTTCCGGGATTCCGAGTTCCAGATCGTCGCAGTCAGTGAAAAGGCCGAAGACACGATGTACGACGTCAACCTCCGGAAAGCCACCGTGCTGGTCATGGGCTCCGAAGGGACGGGCATCTCCGAACCTGTGCTCAGCCTCTGTACGGTGGGCGCCCGCATCCCGATGGTGGGGGAGACCGGTTCGCTCAACGTGTCGGTGGCCACGGCCGTGCTGCTCTTCGAAGTCGTCCGCCAGCGGACCAATCCCTAATCCAGATTTTGTTTTAACAAGCCATTATACAGAATATGATGAGAAAAATCGTTCTTGCACTTACAGCGCTCCTGTTTACTTTCGCGGTGGCAGAAGCGGACACCGTGAAGAAAACCATCAAGATGGATGGATTCTCCGGTATCCAGGCGGATGATGCCTTTGAAATCATCGTAGAACACTCAGACAGCTATAAGATTGAGATCGAACTGACCAGCGAATTCGTGCCGTACCTGTTGGTGAAGAATCGCGCCGGCATCGTGGAACTCAGCTTCTCCAAGCTGCCGATGAAGCTCAAGCAGAAGAATCGCAGCAAAGTGGCGAAAGCCGTCATCAAACTGCCCGAACTGCATTACGTGGGCCTGACAGGCGCTTCAACCCTCTGTTCGAACGACCAGTTCACCAGCCCCATGCATTCCTTCTCCATGGAGCTGAGCGGCGGCAGCGAGGTCTCGAATCTCAATATCGACGCACCGGATGTGGACGTCAAGATCTCCGGTGCCTCCAAGGCTGTCGTCAGTTTTCGTTCGAGCAATGTGAAGGCAGAGTTGTCGGGGGCGTCCCGTCTCGATGTCGTCGGACGTACCGCCGATTTTACGGTCAAGGCCACCGGCGCTTCGAAAGTCAATGCCGAGGCCTTCGAAGCCCAGAACATCGAGGTCAAGGCCAACAGCGCCTCGAAAGTGAGCGTCCTTCCGTTGTTCGAACTGAGTGTCGACCTGGCCGGCGCCTCCAAATGTGAATACTATGGTGATTCCGAGGAACTGCGGATCAAGAGTGACAAGATCGGCGGTGCCTCGACCCTCAAACGTCATAAATAACAGACCGCTATGTTCCTGCTCGATTCCCATTGTGACGCCCCGCTGATGCTGGCCAAGGGCGCTGATTTCGGTAAACGCATCAACATCGGCTGCGCGCCCGGCAGTTTTCCGGTCTCCCAGATCGATTTTCCCCGTATGAAGAAGGGCGGCGTCAACGGCGCCTTCTTCGCCATCTACACGTCCAATTTCCTGACGCCCGACCAGGCGACCCGCCGGGCCCTCGAACTGGTGTCGTACGTCTATGACGCAGTCGAACGGAACCCCGACAAGGTGGCCTTCGCCGAGACCCCGGCCCAGGCCCGCCGCAATGCCAAGAGCGGATTGATCTCCATCTTCATGGGCATGGAGAACGGTGCGCCCATCCAGAAAGACCTTTCGCTGCTGCGCATGTTCAACCGCATGGGCTGCACCTACATGACCCTGACGCATGCGCGCAGCAATGAGATCTGTGATTCCTGCACTTCGCCCGAACCCCGCTGGAACGGCCTGAGCCCGTTTGGCCGGGAGGTGGTGGCCGAGATGAACCGCCTCGGCATGCTCATCGACGTTTCGCACATTTCCGACGCTTCGTTCTGGGATGTGATCAAATACTCGCAGGCACCGGTGGTGGCGACGCATTCCTGCTGCCGCGCGTTGAGCGACCATCCCCGCAACATGACCGACGAGATGATCGTGGCCATGGCGGAGAAGGGCGGCGTCATCCAGATCAATTTCTACCCTTCTTTCCTCGACAAGAGCTATGCGGAGAGAGCCGGCGCGCTGATCGACGCGCAGGAAGAGGCCCAGGACGCCTGGCTGGAGAACCCTGCCGATCCGGCCCGCCAGGAGCGGATGCGCCAGGCCATCGAGGCCCTGCAGGCCGTGCCGCGTCCGTCCTACAAGAAAATCGTGGACCACATCGACCACGTGGTAAAGCTGGTGGGCTTCCGCCATGTGGGCCTGGGCAGCGACTTCGACGGCATCGAAGCCACCCCCGACGGCCTGGAAGACGTGAGCCGGATGCAGAAAATCATCATTGAAATGCGCAAGCGCGGCTATTCCGAATACGAGATCCGTCACATTGCCGGCGGCAACTTCCTGCGGGTGATGGAACAGGTCCAGCGGATGGCCGAATAAGAACAATTATCCATGAAACGATTCTTGGCATGGCTGGCAGCAGGTCTCGTCTTGTTCGCCTGTGAGAAGGAGAGTCGGGCTCCCTTCCGTGTGACCGACCTGCAGGTCGATTACATGACCACGCCGCTGGGCATTGACGCAAGTTCTCCGCGCTTCAGCTGGAAGATGCAGAGCGACAACTTTGACCAGCAGCAGAGCACGTACCGCATTACGGTGAGCGAGGCGGCCGGCGGCCGCCTGGTGTACGATTCCGAAAGCTGCCTGTCGGACGTTTCGGTGGGTGTGGTCTATCGCGGAGAGCCCCTGCAGCCCTGTACGCGATACAACTGGACGGTGGAGGTGGCCAACGCGGATGCGGTGGTGCAGTCGGCGTCCTCCTGGTTTGAGACCGGCCTGATGGACAGCGGCTGGTCGGGCGCCCGCTGGATCTCGAGCGGACAGCCCCATTTCTCGAAATACCGCGCCAGCTTTGTGCTGGACTACGACGTGACGCTGCCTGCCGGCAGTGCGGAAGCCAATCTGCTGATGGGCTGGTCCGACGACGCACATTTCGTGCGGGTGCAGTTGCAACGGGGCGAAAAAGACTTTGCTTTTGTCATCCGTCACCCCGTCGACAAAGGGGAAACGGTGGATTTTGAAACGCCTTTGAAAGAGACGCCCGTCGATGCTGGACAGGAAGCACGGCACCATGTGCAGTTGCGCGTCGTGGCGATGGACTATTCCAAAGGGTACAAAATCTGGCCTTCCGTGGACGGCTGTTTCCTGGTCAAGGAACCCGTCGTCGTGGAATTGTTCCCCGGGCAGGAATGGCAGCCTTACTGCCGCTTCAACCAGCTGGGCTTCGACCAGCCTGCGGGCAGCCCCGCCACCTTCTCGAACCTGACCGTGTCGGAACGCGCCTGGGGTACGACCTTGTATCGGAGCGAAGCGGCCCATGCCATTGCCGGCGGTGAGCGGAAGATCATCTCGCCGGCGGAAGAAAGCGGCGCACCGATGTTTCGCAAGACCTTTTATGTCAAGAGGAAACTGGCCTCGGCCCGCCTGTATGCCACGGCACGGGGCATCTATGAATACGAGATCAACGGCGAGCGCGTGGGCGGCGACTGGTTCAATCCCGGTTCGACCGACTACCGCTTCCGCCTGCTCTATAACAGTTACGACATCACGCCGCTGCTCAAGCGGGGTCACAATGTGATCGGCGCCATGCTGGGTGCCGGTTGGTACAGTGATTTCACGGGTTTTGCCACGGCCTGGCAGGATCAGTACGGCACCGAACTCTCGCTGCTGGCGAAGATCGTGCTGACCTATGAGGACGGCAGCCGGGAGGTCATCGTGAGCGATGGAGACTGGCGCGTTTTCAATGGCGGGCCCATCACCAGCGACAGCTTCCAGAACGGCGAGGATTACGACGCCCGTCGCGAATGCCCCGGCTGGACGCATGCCAGTTATAACGCGGAGGCCTGGGCACCGGCCACCGTGGTAGCTGCTCCGGCCGACAGTGTCGAAATTCAGTATTATATCGGTTCGCCCATCCGCAACCACCTTGTCCTGCAGGCTGTTTCCGTGACGGAACCCCAGCCGGGCGTTTTTGTCTATGACCTGGGCCAGAACATGGTAGGCGTGCCGCGGATCTGGATTCACGGCGAACGCGGCCAGGAAATCACCTTCCGTTATGGCGAGATGATTTATCCGGAACAGGTCCCCGAAGATCCGCTGCCGCCGCTGACCGCTGCGGTCTACGAAGCACGCAAGGGGCAGGTGTACAATGAAAACTATCGCGGCGCGCTGTCGACAGACCATTATATCTGCCGCGGCGGCATTCAGGAAGTGTTCCAGCCGCATTTCACCTTCCACGGATTCCGCTACATCGAGATCCACGGCCTTTCCAAAGCCCTTCCGCTCGATCATGTGCAAGGCCTCGTCCTCGAATCCGTGGGAAGGCAGACCAGCCGCTTCACGACGTCCAACGCCGACGTGAACCGCCTCTACGAGAACATCGTCTGGGGCCAGCGCGGCAACTTCCTGTCGATTCCGACAGACTGCCCGCAGCGCGACGAGCGCCTGGGCTGGATGGGCGATGCGCAGGTATTCGTGCGGGCCGCTACGTACAACATGCAGGTCGATCCCTTCTTCACCCGCTGGTTCCATTCGCTGCGCGACAGCCAGGCTGAAGACGGCAGTTATCCCGACTTTGTGCCTTACGTCGGCATTCCGCCGCATGGCGCCAGCCAGGGCGGGGGAGCCATGGGCTGGATGGAAGCCGGCATCATCATCCCCTGGCAGCTGTATCTGCAATACGGTGACAGCCAGTTCATCCGGGAGCACTATCCTTCGATGGTCGCGTACATGGATTATCTCCAGCACAGGGCCGTCAAGGACATTCAGCCGGGCAGCGGTTACGGCGACTGGGTGGCGGTTGAGCATACCAACACGCCGCTGACCAATACGGCTTACTATGCCTATGATGCGCTGCTGATGAGCAAGATGGCCGAGGCCATCGGCAAGTACGCCGACGCAGAGCGCTACAATACCCTATATGAGCGGATCAAACAGGCGTTCAACCGGGAATTCGTGGGTCCCGACGGCGTCACAAAGGAGTCGAAGAACGTGCCGCCCTACCAGGAATGGATCGCTGGTGGCGCTGACGCTTCGTTCACGGCCAATACCCAGACCTCGTATGTGGTCCCGCTCCAGGCCGGCCTCTTCGATGAGGACCACAAGATGCTGGCCATCCAGAACCTCGTCGACAATGTGGCGGCGCATGGCTACAAGCTGACCACCGGTTTCATCGGCACACCTTACCTCAATCTCGTGCTCTCGCAGAACGGCTTCGACGAAGTGGCTTACCGGCTTTTCGAGCAGACGGCATATCCTTCCTGGCTCTATCCCGTGCTGCAGGGCGCCACGACCATGTGGGAACGCTGGAACTCCTTTACCCTCAAACGGGGTTTCGGCCCGGTGGATATGAACTCGTTCAACCACTACTCCTTCGGTGCCATCGAAGAATGGATGTTCTCCTACATGCTGGGCATCCAGCCCGTGGAAAACGATCCGGGTTACCACAGCTTTGTCTTGTCACCGCGTCCTGGCGGCACGTTCAGCTATGCCCATGGTTCTTACGAGACGGTATATGGCTGCATTGAGAGCGGCTGGCGCCGGCTGGAAGACGGCGAGGGCCTGGAATATGAATGTGTCGTCCCTGCCAATACGCATGCCCGGCTGCAGCTTCCCGTCTCGGAAGGCGTATGCTGTGAGGCGGTGCATGGCGGCGCTTATGCGCAGGAAATGGGAGAGAAGGGGAGCGGCAGCTACCTGCTTCCTTCCGGACATTATATTTTTATTGTCAGGTAATGCATTGAAATAATGAGATTTCCGAGCATCAAGGATTCCTTGTCTTCCAAGATCAGCTTCTGGGTCAATCCCGTGCTGAGCAGCTGTTCCATTGCGTTCGAACCCGATTTCTACCGGAGCAAAGGCCTGTTTTATTCTATTTTCTCCTACCTGAGCGAGGATAATATCATTGAATGGGAGCAGATGCCCTGGTACGCGCAAACCAAGAAGTATGACCGACCGGGCTGGACAGAACCCTATGTCGACGCCGATGCCAGCGACGACCTGACCATGCTCTGCGTTAAAATCAAAGCCTCAACTGATTCCTTATGACAACGACAACCCTGATCCTGCTTATCTCCGCCGTGGTCGCCGTGCTGCTGGCGGTCTTCATCACCCGCGCCTTGACCCGGGCGTCCCTGCTGGCTGCTCAGGCCCGCCTTGAGTCCGATCTGGAAAATGCGCGCAAAGACGTGCTGGATGCGGAGAAGGCCAAGGATGCGGTCATCGAGGCCCGTGACCGGGCTCATGAAGAGGCGATGAAGGTGATGCGGCAGCAGTTCGACGAGGCCATGGGTCAGATGAAGGACCAGGCCCGGCTGGCGACCGACGAACTGCTCAAGGCCCGGCAGCAGGAATTCAAGGCCTCCAGCAGCGAGGCGCTCGGCACGCTCCTTACACCTGTCAAGGAGAAGATGGACGAGCTCCGCAAGGAAATGCTGGCCAACAGCGACGTGCACAAGACGGCCCAGAGCGCCATCAAGAGCGATGTCGAATCGCTGATGAAATACACGGGCCGCGTGGCGCGCAGCACCGACCAGCTGGCCGCCGCCTTCAAATACGGCAACAAGTTGCAGGGCACCTGGGGAGAGACCATCCTCGAGGAGATTCTCTCGTCGCAGGGCCTGACCAAGGGCGTTCACTTCGACGTCCAGCCCACGATCACGGATGCCGAAGGCCGGACCGTCCACACCGAAGACGGCTCCGCCCTGCGTCCCGACGTCATCATCCACCTGGACCGCCGGCGCGAGGTGATCGTCGATGCCAAGACGTCGCTGGCCGACTATGTGAATTATGTCAACGCCGAGAACGAAGAAGACCGCGCCCGCTGCCTGCGCGCCCACATCGACAGCATCCGCAAGCATGTGAAGGAACTCGCCCGGAAAGACTATGCATCCTATATCCAGCCGCCGAAGATGTCGGCGGGCTATGTCATCATGTTCGTGCCCAACATGGGCGCGCTCTGGACGGCGCTCAACCAGGAACCCGAGCTCTGGCGCTGGGCGGCCGACCAGAATGTCTATATCGCGGACGAGCAATCGCTCTACGGTGCCATCCGTATCGTGCAACTTACCTGGACCCAGGTACAGCAGGCCGAGAACCACGAGAAGGTGTACGCCCTGGCGGGCGAGATGATGGACCGTGTGGACAAGTTCCTGTCCTCCTACGAGGCGGTGGGCAAGTCGCTGGAAAACGCGATGAAAGCTTATGGCGAAGCCGGACGCAAACTCGCACCGAATGGGCAGAGCATCACCACCACGGCCATCAAGCTGGCCAAGATGGGGGCCCGCAAAGGCAAGCAGATAGAAAAAGCCCTCCTCGATGTCGATGAAATCGGCGCGCTCGAAGAGGGCGATCGGGAATAAAGAGCTTCGCTGCTCTGATTTTTGTCCCGCTCGCAGAAAAAATGCTCGCGGCTCCAAAAATCACCCGCAGCTACGCTTCAAGACCATTTAACCAAGAAGGTCCTCGCTGCGCTTGATGAAGTCGGCGAGGGCTTTTCCTTTCAGCATGCCGTTCGACAGCAGGGCCAGGTCGGTAGCCTGCTTGAGCAGCGTACTGTCGGCCGTCAGGGCCTTGACGCCGGTTTCACCCATGATCTTGCGGATCACCGGATTCTCGGCGTTGACCGTGATGTTGAAGCTGTCGGGCAGTTCGCCGTAGAAGTTCATGCCGCCGCCCAGGGCCGCCATGTCGCGGTAACGGCGCATGAATTCGCTCTGGGTGATCAGGATCGGAGCGGCGGCTTCGCCCAGGTTCTCCACCTTCACTTCGTATTTGTTTTCCTTCGGCAGGATTTCCTCGAAAACGCTGGTCACATACTTGGCGTCCTCTTCGGAAATCTCGAACCTGGCGCGCTCTTCCTTCTCGACGAGGCGGTCGATGGCATCCGCATCCACCCGTTTGAAAGTAGCGTCTTTCAGCTTGGTTTCCAGCAGGTTCACGAAGTGCGCGTCGAGCGGGCAGTCGAAGACCAGCACGTCGTAGCCTTTCGCCCGGGCCGCTTCCACATAGGGATACTGGGCCACCGGGTCGGTGCAGTAGAGATAGACCGTCTTCTTGTCCTTGTTGGTCTGGGCTTCCTTGATCTTCTCGCCGTAGGCTTCATAGTTGAAGTAGGCGCCTTCCGTGTTCTTGAGCAGGGCAAACTTCAGTGCGCGCTCGCAGAACTTCTCGTCGGTGAGCATGCCGTATTCGATGAAGAGCTTCAGGTTGTCCCATTTCTGTTCGAATTCCTCTTTTTTGTTCTTGGCAATTTCTTCGAGCCGGTCGGCCACCTTCTTCGTGATGTAGGTGGAGATCTTTTTCACGTTGGCGTCTTCCTGCAGGTAGCTGCGCGACACGTTGAGCGGGATGTCCGGCGAATCGATGACGCCGTGGAGCAGGGTCAGGAACTCCGGCACGATGTTCTCCACAGAGTCGGTGACGAACATCTGGTTGCAGTAGAGCTGGATCTTGTTGCGCGTGACCTCGAGCCGGTCCTTGATCTTCGGAAAGTAGAGGATGCCGGTCAGGTTGAACGGATAGTCGACGTTGAGGTGAATGTGGAAGAGGGGATCCTCCTGCATCGGATAGAGCTTGTTGTAGAAGGTCAGGTAGTCTTCGTCCTTCAGCTCGCTGGGCTTGCGGGTCCAGAGAGGCTCGGTGTCGTTGATGATGTTGTCCTTGTCGGTGTCCACGTACTTGCCGTCCTTCCACTCTTTCTGCTTGCCCATGCAGATGGGAACAGGCATGAACTTGCAATACTTGTTGAGCAGGGCGCCCACCTTCGCTTCCTCGGCGAATTCTTCGCTGTCTGCATCCAGGAAGAGGGTGATGGTGGTGCCGCGCTCTGTCTTCTTGCTGGCGGTCATGGTGAAGTCGGGCTCGCCCTCGCATTCCCATTTCACGGCCTTGGCGCCTTCCTGCCAGGAAAGCGTCTCAATGCGGACTTTCTGTGACACCATGAAAGCGGAGTAGAAGCCCAGGCCGAAATGGCCGATGATGCTGCCCGCCTTGTCTTTGTATTTCTCCAGGAACTCGCCGGCCGAGGAGAAAGCGATCTGGTTGATGTACTTGTCGACCTCTTCTTCGGTCATGCCGATGCCGCGGTCCGTGATGGTGATGGTCTTGGCCTTGTCGTCCACGTCCACGCGGATGGTCAGGTCGCCCAGTTCGCCCTTGAAATCGCCGGTTCCGGCGAGGGCTTTCAGTTTCTGGGCCGCATCGACGGCATTGGCCACGAGCTCACGCAGGAAGATGTCGTGGTCGGAATACAAGAATTTTTTGATGACCGGAAAGATATTTTCCGTGGTCACGCCAATTTTTCCTTTCGTCATGGTTATCGTTTTTTAAGATTTTTCGTTTCTGGCACGAGAGAAATCAAAAAAGATACCAGCGGCCCAGGTGCGACAAATTGTCAGTTTCTTGTAAAACGGCTCTCCGAAAGCCTTTTCCACCCCGACAAATCTGCATTTTCCCCCGCTTTTTCGAGATGCTGAAAACTTTGACCAGATAAGCGCTCCGAGTTTTTTTTTCGCGGCGGGCCGCTCTAGTTTTGTCGTCCCAAACACACAAAGCCCTATGAAACGTTTTTTACTGCCGGCCCTTTGCCTGCTGCTGGCCGGCCCGCTCCAGGCCCAGGTCTTTTCCTTGTCCACCAACGTGCTGGACTGGGCGAACCTCGGGACGATCAATGCGCAGGCAGGTCTCGCTTTCAGCCGGCATCTTTCGCTGCATGCCGGCGCCCGCTACAACAACTGGAACTTTGGCTCTGCCGAAAAGGGGACGGCTTTCCAGAACCGCGCCCGCTCCGCCTCGCTGGGCCTTCGCTATTGGCCCTGGAATGTCTATTCCTCCTGGTGGGTGAGCGCCCGCGCACAGGTGGAGGAATACAACCGCGGCGGGCTGCTCAAGCGTCCGCTGACCGAGGAGGGCCTGGCGGCGGGTGTGGGTCTGGGCGTCGGCTACAGCCGCATGCTCAGCCGCCACTGGAACCTCGACCTGGGCTTGGGCGGCTGGTTCGGCAAAGCCTGGTATACGCAGTACCGCTGCCCGCGTTGCGGCCGGGTCGTGAGTCGGGACGACGGAACGCCGGTGCGCGACGCAACCCGCTGGTTCGTTTTGCCTTCCAATGAACTGCAAGTGTCCATCAGCTATATCTTCTGACCATGAACCGATCTGTGCTGCTCATCGCGCTGCTGGCCGGCGCTCTGGCTGCCGCTGCTTGCGGGACGACCCGGAAGGCAGAGCGGCTGCAGGAAAGCCAGTTGACCGCATCCCTGATTCTGCCGGAAGACCGGCAGGCGATTCCGGAACAGGATCTGCCGCACTTCGAGGCAGACAGTCTCGTGGTCCATGATTTCCTGGGCCGCGAGGTCATCATCATGAACGCCGTGCGCGATGAGGCGAGCGGCGAGATGGTGGCCCATGAGACGCTCCAGGCCGCACGGGTGACGGCCCGCTTCCGCAACGTGGCCGAACGGCACGGCCGGATCGAGCTGGCCTTCCAGGTCATCGTGCCCGCCGCCATGCAGGACAGCCGTTGGCAAGTCCGTTTCCATCCCCGGATGAAGCTGCTCGACGAAGACGTGGCGCTCGATGACATCCTGATCACGGGCAAGGAATACCGCAAGGCACAGTTGCGCGGATACCAGCAATATGAACGCTTCCTGCGTAGCATCGTCACCGATTCCACGCGCTTTATCGACCGGCACCAGCTCGAGATCTGGATCCGGCGCAACCTTCCCCGTCTCTACGCCCTGCGGCAGGACAGCACGGAAGTCTCCGATGAAGCCTTCGCCTCGATCTACGGCGTCAAGGAACGGCAGGCTGTGGACTACTATACCTATGGCTGGCTGGTGCGGCGCAACGAACGGCGCATCCGCGACAAGGACAAGATGTTCCAGCGCTACGTAAAAGTGCCGGTGCAGACGGAACACCTGCGGCTCGACACACTGCTGGTCAACGAGGCGGGGGAGTTCGTGTACAATTATGTGCAGACCCTTCAGACCCGGCCCCGGCTGCGCAAAGTGGACATCCGTCTTGACGGGGAGGTCTGTGAGCAGGAGAAAATCGTGTATCGGGTGCCGGAAAGCGAGCCGCTGACCTTCTACATCAGCTCCCTGAGCGCTTTTGTCGATGGCCGTGAACGCTACCTCGACCAGGTGGTTTCGCGCCGGGTGGATGTGCAGACCGAGGCCCGGCTGCTCTTCGATTTGGGCGACGAACATGTGCGGGAAGATCTGGGCGACAACTTGACGGAAATCCTGCAGATTCGCGCCACGTTGGCCTCTCTGCTGGAAAACCAGGAATATGACCTCGACAGTATCGTGGTTACGGCCCATGCTTCGCCTGAAGGTAGCTGGCACGCCAATGCCGCGCTCTCGCAGCGACGCAGCCAGAGCGTCGGACACTACTTCGAACGCTTCATGCGGCAGTATGCCGATTCTGCCGACAGAGCCACCGGTATCCTTCTTGACCTGGACGGCAGTTACGCGACCGCACCCGAGCGCCCCGGCATCCACTTCCGCAGCCATGCCGTACCAGAGAACTGGGACCAGCTTGACCGTCTGGTCGAGGCAGACACGCAACTCAGCACGGAGCAGAAAGAACGATACCGGGCCCGGCGCACTGAATCTGATCCCGACCGGCGCGAACTGTCCATGCAGGCGGAAGATTTCTATTCCTACCTGAAAAATGAACTGTATCCGCAGCTGCGCGTCGTGGCTTTCGATTTCCGCCTGCACCGGCGCGACATGGTCCAGGACACGATCCATACGACCGTGCTGGATACCACCTATATGGCGGGCGTGCAAGCCATCCGCGATCGCGATTACCAGCGTGCGTTGACGCTCCTGCGGCCCTATGCCGATTTCAATACCGCCATTGCTTACTGTTGCCTCGACTACAATGCGAGTGCGCGTGCTATCCTGGAGCAACTCGACCGCAGCGCGGAGGTCAATTACATGCTGGCCCTGGTCTATGCGCGCCAAGGCGATGAGCGCAGTGCCGTTGAGTGTTATCTCCATGCTTGTGGGCAAAACGGAAGTTTTGTGCACCGCGGTAATCTCGATCCGGAAATCAGTGCGCTGATCCGAAAATATGACTTAAACCGAGAATCCTGACATAAAACGAGCTACGATGAAACAACCCCTGATTTTATTCCTGACGACGCTCTGTCTGGCCTGCGGCTGCGACAAGGGAGAGCCCTGCGTATTCTGCACGGATCCGCCAGTGCCGCGCCGTCTCCAACTTACCCTGCTCAACACTGCACCGAATACCAAGGGTTCCGATGCGCTCCAGGCCCTTGAAAGCCAAATCTCGCAGTGCGTGCTTTATGTGTTCAGCCGTGGTGGCCACTTGGTCAATTGCTACCAGTCTTCCGACGGACGTTTCGACTTTTTCCTGACCGATGAGACCTATGACTTCGTGGCCGTGGCCAACAAGGCGCCGCTGCCGCTTTCCGGAATCGGTAAAGCCGATCTCTTCCGGACGGAAACCACCCTTGCGGAAAACGGGGCTGGCGGCTTCGTCATGGTCGGCCGGCTCGACAACCACCTCATCGAAGCGGATGAAAAGATCACCGTGGAAATGGAGCGCCTGGCCGCCAAGGTTTCCTACGAAATTCATACGGCCTTCTCCGGCCCGCTGGCGGATGCATCCTTTCAGGTGGACGAGGTCTACCTGACGAACGTCGTGGGCGGCAGCAACCTGGCCCTGACCGACTCGTTGCCGGCAGCCCAGGCGCTGTGGTACAACCGGATGGACCGGGAAGACCGCGCCGATGCGCCCCTGGCCCTCCTGCAGGGAGGCCCCGTATTCTACGCCTATCCCAATGCCTCCCCCGACAACCATGACAAGACGCAGTGGGGGAGCCGGTGCACTCGTTTCGTGGTAAAGGCCACGCTGGCGGACCGCACCACCTATTATCCCGTGACGATCCCGCGCGTGCGGGCCAACCATCACTATCACATCGACTTGACCATTGCAAATTTCGGGGTGGATCATCCCGAAGACCTTCCGCAGGACTACAATGGATTCCAGGCCCGGCTGCACGTCGTGCCCTGGACCTCCGGAGCCAGCCTGCAGGGTAACTTCTGACACTAACCATTAAAACCATACAATCATATGAAAAGAATCATTCTCTTTGCCGCATGTTTCTGCTTCAGTGCGGTGGCATGTCAAACGAACCTGGCTCCGGAGGCTGGGACGGGAACCGGATCACTGCGCATTTCCCTTGTTCCTGCGGGCGCGCCCGGCACTAAGTCGGTGACGGATGCCACAGGGAAAGAAGACTATCTCAAAGACGTGCAGGTATTTATCTTCCAGACCGATGGAACGCTCTACCGGCGCGAGGTGTTTCCCGAGAATACGGCGACCCGTTCTCTCGATGGCGTGAAAGCCGGCTACTATGACCTTGTGGCAGTCGCGAACGCACCGGCCCTGACGGAAATCCAAACCCGGAGCGAGTTGCAGCAGCAGACCGTCGCGCTGTCCCATAACAACCCGGAAGTGGGCTTTGTCATGTATGGCGAGACGGCCAATACCGTGACGGTACGTAGCGACAATGATACGCCAGCCAGCGTCACCATTGCGCTTGAGCGCCATGTCAGCCGTGTCCGCCTGACGACTGTCCAGAACAAGTTGCCGGCAGACTGTGGTGCCTTGACCGTCGAAAGCGTCTTTCTGGAGAATGGTCTGGGCAACTGGACGCTCCTGGCATCCGACAATCCATCGACGTATGTGAATTATGCCGGTCGCAAGGCAGGCCGCAATACCTCGACGAATACAGATGACTTCATTGTCGCAGCCGCCGACGCCGAGTGCGCCGCCCTGACTTTCAAGGCGCCGCAGCAGGCAGTCGCCCGCAGCCTCACGGCAGCTGAAAGCTTCAACTTGCCGTTCTACTGCTATCCCAACCGACTGTCCTTGACAGCCGATCATTTCGCCGGGCCCACGGCTGAAGCCGTTTGCGCCCGTCTGGTCCTGCGGGTCTCCTATGGCACACCAGCAGAAAGCTGGTATTATCCGGTGACGCTGCCCAGCATGGAGCGCAATACGAGTTATGACGTGTCCTTCGTGATTTCAGGACCGGGCACGAAAGATCCCAACCAGCGCGTCTCGAATGGCAACCTCGACGTAGAGGTGACGATCACGGGCTGGGGGAACGGAAACAGCTATCAGGGGGATTTCTGATGAAAACGGCCCTGACGTTCAGGATGTTGCTGGCTGTCTGGCTGCTGATTGCGATCGTTGCAGCCTGTGCACGCTGGCAGCCGACGGCCGGGGAGGGAAGTCTCTCCCTGGTCATTCCAGGTCCCGGCTTGCCGACCAAGACGCTCTCCGACAATACGGCCTATGCCTACGAGGAGGCCGTCAACCAAGTTCAGTTGCTGCTTTTCAAAGGAGGACAGCGCTATGACTATCTGCGGCTCGACGCCGCTTCGGTCAATTTCCCTTATACGAAACAGTATCCGGCCCTGGGTGCCGGTGTCTACCAAATATTTGCTGTGGCCAACGGACCGGACCTGCAATCGGTGACGACGGAAGCAGCGCTTCGAGAGACGACTATCAGCCTGACGGATTGTGGCTTGAGTGAAGCAACGGGTTTCGTAATGATGGCGGGCGAAGCGGTGCAGATCAGCCCCGGCGAGGTTAGCCAGGTCACCATACCCATGCAACGCTATGTCGCGCGGGTACGGGTGACCATCATCCGCAACCGCCTTCCCGCCGCTTATGCCGAGGGTGGCGCGATGACCCTCAAGGGTATCTTTCTGATCAATGCGCTGCAGAGCTGGAACCTGGGAACCACCGCTGTGCCTGTGGGATGGGTAAACCTGGGCGGCCGGGTTGCCGGAAGGGCTTCCTCTACGGATAGCCAGGACTACATCCGATCCGCGGAGCAAGTACCCGCCGCCTGCCGTTCCCATCTCTACCATACTTTGTCCGTGCCGCTGCCCCGCGGCCAGGACCATGTGCCGACGGGAACTTGCCTGTACAGCTTCCCCAACGCGGTCGTCCAGGACCATCCGGGCCCCGACGCGACGGAAAGTACGGGCGCCCCGACACGCCTGGTGGTGCTGGCGCGTGTCAACGGTGCAGACTGGTGGTATCCGGTGACCCTGGTCCATGACGGGAAAGGGCTGGAGCGCAACACAACCTACGACGTCGCCCTGACCATCTGCGCCAGCGGCTCGGCAGACCCCAACGAGCCGGTGATATCGGCCCAGTTGACGGCTCACATTTCCTGCAGCAGCTGGACGGACGGTCTTGATTATTCTGAACCTCTATAAATGAAGTACTTATGTTGAAATATCATTTTGTCCAGGCCCTTTTTGGCTGCTTGTTGCTGTGTGCCTGCATTGGTTGCACGGTACGCGAAGACCGGCTGCCCTGTCCCTGCTACCTGGACATCGATTACCGGGAACTGCTCGCCACTGAGCCTTCCGTTGGAATAAGCGCCCGGGTGGACCTGCTCCTGCAGGACGCGGACAGCCGTTGGATGACGCAGCATTCCCTGGACTTGTGCCCTGAGATGGAAGAGATTTCCGTAGAAAAGAGCCATTTGCAGGTGATTTCCCTGGTTCACGACAAGCCCTGGCGGGATTTTCTGGCCGAAGGCACGCGCGTGACCTATGAACCCGGCAACGAGATGGATGCGCTTTACGCCAGCACGCAGTGGGTGGATTGCAGCGATGAGGAAGCCTGCTGCGTGTTACAGCCTCACAAACAGTTCTCAACGCTCCAGTTTACAGATGAAGCGGATGGTGCATTGTGCCGTCGCTACAACATGGTGATCCGTGGCTCTACCTGTGGTTTCGACGCGGCGGACTTGTCCGCCGTGGAAGGGGAGTATCTCTATACCGTGCAGGAGGACGATGGTCAAGGACGCATCTGTGTCCGGATACCCCGTCAACTCCGCAACGACCTGCTACTGGAGTTCTGGGAGAAAGACAGACATAATCTGCTTTTCTCTTGCCCGGTCGGGCTGTATCTCTTTGCCGCGGGCTACGATCCCGCCGCGGCTGACCTGCCCGATTATTCCCTGCGGATTGACTTCCGCGACGCCCTTCTTTATCTGCGTATTGCGGACTGGAAGGACGAATATATCTACAGTCTCTATGATTAAAAAGGACGCCCTATGAAACGATCCTACTATATCTTCATCCTGCTGACAGGATGGCTCTGTCTCTCGCTTTCCGGCTGCCAGTCTCCGCTGACAGGGGAGCCTGGAGACCTTTTTCGCGCACAGCCGCTTACTGCGGCCCTGTCGGTCGTTCCGCCGTCCGATCCCTGTGCCACCAAAAGCAGCTACACAGGCGCGGACGACGCGGTCAACAACTGGAACCTGCTGGTTTTTGAAGGCGGAATCCTCCAGGCGAAATACTACCGGGAATCTGCCGGTGACCTCAGCCTGGACATCATGACAGACCGTCCCTACCGCTATTATGCCTTGGCCAATGTGGGGGACCTGACCGGACAGTTCACGGTTGGAACGACTACGGTTGACGATATGCGTACGCTACGTATCAACGCGGGCATAGCGGGTGGGCTTCCCATGGCCTGGAGTAGTCCCGATCCCATTGCTTTTTCCCGGCGACAAATCGTCAGCGGGCAGAAGCTTTCCATTCCTCTGACCCGGTTGGTGGGGCGCTACGATATTGTGATTGATCCGTCGGGCCTTTCCGCCTGGACTTTCACGGCAACCCGCCTGGCCTTATGCGGGGTGACCAGTGTGACGCCCTTTGAAAGCCGATCCCGGGCGACGGCTGCTTCGGTCGTAACCGACGCAGCGACGGCAGCAGACCTGGCAACGCTCAACGCGGGTGGCGCTGCTTCGTACTATCCCCTTGAAAACTGTCTGGGAAACCTGTTGCCGGCTGGCAACAGCCCCTGGAACAAGATACCGGCCAACATTCCTTCAGATGCCTATCCCAGCTATATTGAGATTGGCGGCACGCTCCGGATGACGGACGGCAGTGAGCTGACACGCGAATTGACCTGCCGTTTCTGCCTGGGCGAGAATGCCGCCGACAATTTCGACGTGGTTCGCAACCAAACGCATACGGTGACGCTGTTGTTGAGCGATGCTTCGGTGTCGGGTGACAGCCATCACTGGAAGCTGGAGACGGGTTCCTACACCGATACCCGTTCCCTGGCATTTACGCATGAGACCATTCTGCTCCCGCCCGGTTCCTCGGTTGATGAGGCCATCGTACGAACGCCGGCGGGCCTGAAATATACGGTTGAAGCTGATCCGGCCCTTATTCAGGCTGGCGTGACCCTGTCGGAAAACGCTTGGGGTAGCGTTATGGATAGCGATCAGCTGGTCTTTTCTGCACCGGCCGAATCGGCGCCGCTGAGCGGTCCCGTCCGCTTGAAAACCCTGGACGGAAGCCGGTTTGCAGAAGCTACGCTCATTGTTGGACGGATTCCGGCTTCGTTGATCGTAACACCCAGTTCGGACCAGCGTTTGCTGACAGGCGGAGGTGTCGTGACCTATACCGCAAAAGTGACCTATACCGGCGTGAGCGGGCAGTTTGATGTGGATCCCGACGACTTGGTCTGGAGCATCGATGACGAGGATATTGTGGAATACATAGGAGATGGAAAACTTCGGTCTAAGACCAAACGAGGGCAGACCAGCGTGCAGATTACCTATACCGAAAACGGAACGACTGTCTCGGCAAGTCGTAACATTACCACCTATGCTACCCTGCAGCGTATTCGCGTGGATCCGGAGGAGATTTATCTGCCCGGTTGCGGTAGTGAAAACTTCGCGGACAGCCGCTATACCAAGAACTATTCAACTTCGACCAACGTTCAGGTCCACGTCTATGCCATCTATCACGATGGGATCGAAGTGGATGTGAGCGAGGCATCGACCTGGACAGGCAATATGCCGATGCTCTTCTATGTAAACAGTGACAATTACAGCCATGCGGCCAACGCCTATGCTTCCACACATTGCAACGGCCAGGTTTCGGTCTATCGTGCCTATACCAATTCAGAGTCTGCCGATATCTATCTGGGCCCGCCAGTCGATGCATACCGCTACAAATTCTACAACCTCACCCGCCTGGGCAATGCGCCCAAGACTTTCATTACTGCTTCGTATACCGAAGGCAAGGTGACGAAGACAGCCAACGTGAAAGCAACCATCAAGAATCCCGCGCTACCGGTGAGCCTGAGCATCAGTCCCAGTGCGCAAGAAGCCTTCTCCGGCGGTTTCCTAGCGACTTTTACAGCAACCTGTACGCTGGAAGACGGAACGCAGGAAGTTGTGACAAGCAAGGCAGAGTGGAGCGCCGACGGTCTGGTAACGAGCAACGGCAACGGCCGTTTTACCACCGGCGGGACAAACGGTACAACGCAGGTGCATGCCTCCTATACCTACAATGGTGTTACAGTCACGGCCGACGCAAGCCTGACGCTACGAGACCGGGCCATCACGAAAGTGGAGCTCTGCGTGCTGGGCGAAGAAGGCGATTGGTTGTGGGACCGGAAAGAAGTCGAAACAGGCAGTGGCCAGAGCTGGAGAATCCGTGTCGTCTACGAAGATAACGACATCACTTTCAAGTACGACGGTTTCGATCTGACGAGCAGCAATCCGTCCGTCGTGGCAGCTTCGGGCAGTTCTAGCCATGCTGTCGGCCTGGGCAGCGCCGTGGTGACTGCCTCGTTCGGGGGTGTGACCAGCAACGGTGTGACGATTGATGTGGTGCAGCCTTCGGCGGGAAAGCAGGAACAGCCAGAGAAACCTGAACCAGAAGAGCCATCCCTTTCGGCATACCCTGCGGAACTCAGCTGGCAGGCGGAAGAAGCCGGTTCGACGGCCGGTCGCAGTTTTCGAATTACCGGCAATACCGAGTGGATCATCGAAGGAGTGGACGAGCATTGGCAGGTCAGTCCAGCGCGCGGAAACGGCTATTCTCAGGTGACAGTCTATCCGGTCACAACCAACAGTACGTCGACCGACCTGGAAACCAAGCTAACCATCTCGGGAAAAGGCGTTTCCAGCCAAATAGTACGGTTGATTCATTACGGACAGGCTAGCGTGCCGCCGATGACCCGCTACAAGGTCGTGACTTCTGTGATGCAGGCCAGCATTCCGGTAGGCGGGATGACGAGCGCTTCAGCAGTGCTCTATGCCAGCACGGACGGAGGTACGAACTACTCCGTGTTGCGTACGGACGCCGATTCATTCAGTGATGAAACTTCAGGCGCACACGTCTCGCTTTCCGGCAGCACGGTAACGGGTGTTTCTATCGGTACGGCACGCATCCGAGGTCATTTTGAAGGATATACGGCGGATGATTGGGAAGATGCGTCGCTGACGGTCGTTCCGGCTACGGAACCTGAGCCCGGGCCCGAGCCTGAACCGGATACCAAATATTTGACAGCCAATCCGATATCGCTCAACTGGGCCTGGAATGCTGCCGGCTCCGGAAGCAGTTCGGACATCCTCGTCAGCGCCAATGTCGACTGGTCGGTAAAACAATGCCCGGATGGCTTTGCTTATACGCAGGGCGCCTCGTCCGTGTCAATCTGGCCGCAGGCAGCCAATGAAAGCTTCTCTGCGCCAAAGATGGGTTTCTTGGTGCTGGGTGCTGACGGCGTATCCGATGTAACGGTCGAACTGCGACAGGATTCGCGTCCGCGTCAACTGATGAGCCTTCGCTTTGACAGATCTTCCTATGATCTGGTCAGCATCGTGGCGGGTACACTGAGCTATTCCCAGCCCTTTACGCTGACAGCCGATTATGACGACGGTTCACAGGTCAACGTGACGGCTATGGCCGGTTATGTCGACCAGGGATGCCTGTCGGTTGATCCGGTCGGCGGCAACTTGACGGCGACGGCAGCCTGCGGCCAATTGACGTTGACGGCTTCGTATGGCGGTCTGACTGCGACGTCCCGCTATACGGCACAGGCGCTGGAATGTCCGGAATCCCTGGCCATCGGCCGCCTTGAATCGCAGGATGATCCGGGCCTCAATTTCGTGCTGGACGACGTGACTGTCACGCTGTCGAAAGCCTTTTCCGACGAGCTGGTCCATCGCAAAGAATCGACGGCACTCCAGTGCTTCTGCTCTTCGAACATCGTACTGGATCAGTACGAAGAAGGGAGTGGCTGGCAGTTCCATTTTACGGAAAGCGGCAGCGGATTCGTCCGCTTCACTTATACCCTCAATGGCAAGACAATCGAAGGATTGATGAACCTTAATTGTAATTCCAAAGGCAAGATAACCAAGCAATAATAGTATTTTATATCGATAAACACTTTAAATATTGTCATTCATGAAAAAACACATCTTGACGGGCGCTATTCTCGCCCTGGCCACACTCTCAGCCTGCCAGCAACTGACACCGGAACCGCTTCAGGATATCCGTTTCCTGACCGCGCAGCATGCGATCACCAAAAGCCCGATCGACGGAACATCCTTCCCAGATGACTACAATCTGATTGTCTCCGCGTACCGTAATTTGGGCAGCCATGCGAGCGCTTCCGATGCCGCCGGTAATTACTTCACGAGTGTCACTTTTACCAAGCATTCGTCCCATTGGGCGGAAGCCCGCTACTGGCCGCTCGACGGCTCCCTCGATTTTCTGGCGTACGCCAGCACAGGCCTCAAAGACCCGAACCACGGCATTGTGCCGACGGCAGTCTGGGGTGATGCATGGGGCAACGTGGCGAAGAAAGTGGTGCTGAATGTTCCCGATAATTCCGTTCTCTTCGACGATCTTCTGTATGGATGCGTCAACAATCAGGTTTATGCGGCCGGCGGAACACCTTTGACGCTTAGCCACGCCGAGACTGTGGTCTGCTTCGCTGCCAAGGCCAATGTCGCCTATGATGCTACGAACAACCGGGGGGTGACGATTAACGGCATTACCCTTGATGGAGCATATTACAGCGGCACGCTGACCATCGAGAATCCAGGGGCTGGGGGCGGGTCCGGCAACCTTTCTGCCGTTTGGTCTTCACTGGGAAGCCAGACCGCCCATGTGCCGGCTCGAGTCTATGGCGGCGCTGCCTGTACTGCCAATGACCCTGCGCTGACAGGTTTCCACCTGGGAACGACAGCCACTACCCTCAGCCAGAAGCATTTTGGGGAAGCCTATGTCATCCTGCCGCCGCAGGCTGCCCAGTCGTTTACGATCCACTATACTGTCCATAACGGGAAGAACGGGGATACGGCGGTGGACAATGCGATGCAGTATACGTATACTTGTTCCGGCACCTGGGACCAGGGGACCAAGAATCTCTATACGATTGAAATCACGCTCAACGAAGTTATCATTACACCGACGGTCACCGACTGGGTGGCGGGCAACGCCACGACAGTGCAGATCTAGCCGCGGGCTTGAACGGGTCGGAATAATTGGCTTTTTGCCGGATTATTCGTACCTTTAAGCCCTGTGAAAGCCAGGGTCCCGAATACCTACGTCATCATCGCCATGCTCATCGCGCTCTGCGCGATAGCGACCTGGTTCGTGCCGGGCGGCAGCTACGTGACGGGGGAGGACGGGACCCTGGTTTACGAACAGGTTGATGCCGTGCCTCAGACCTGGCAGGTGTTTTCTGCCATCTACCACGGATTCGTGAAGCAGGCCGGCATCATCATCTTTATTCTGGTCGTAGGCGGTGCTTTCTGGCTCCTGAACGCCACGGGTGCTGTCTCGGCTGGCATCAGCCGCTTCATCCGGCGCGTAGGCCGCTACGACAAACTGGTGCTGGTGGCGCTGACCCTGCTCTTTTCGCTGGCGGGCGCCGTGTTCGGCATGAGCGAGGAGACCATCCCCTTTATCGGCATCGTGGTGCCGCTCGTCGTGTCGATGGGCTACGATGCCTTCATGGGCATGCTGATCGTGTATGTGGCGGCGAACGTGGGCTTTTCCAGCGCCTTCCTCAATCCTTTCACGGTAGGGATCGCGCAGGGGATGGCCGGCCTGCCGCTGTTCTCCGGCATGAACTACCGCCTCTTCTGCTGGGGCCTGTTGACCCTGCTGATGGTGCTCTTCGTACTGGTGTACGCCCGTCGCACGCGGCGTGCACGGTCCGTCGCGGCGGCCGTCGGGACGGACGGGGCGCCTGCGCTGACCGGCCGCCAGAAAGCCATCCTGCTCGTGCTGCTGGTTACGGTGGTGATGCTCATCGTGGGCGTGACCTGCTGGGAATGGTACATGCCTGAGATCACCGGCCTCTTCCTGCTGATGGGCATCGTCTGCGGCATCATCGCCGGTTTCGGAGCCAACCGCATCGCCGATGAACTGATGGCGGGGGCCAAGGACATCCTGTCGGCCGCCCTGGTCGTGGGTTTCGCCTCCGGCATCGTGGTCATCCTGCAGGACGGCCACATTGTCGACAGCATCCTCCACGGCCTGCAAAGCGGTCTGGACGGAACCGGCCCCGTGGCCTCGCTGTCGGCCATGTACGGCATCCAGGCTCTCATCAATTTCCTGATACCCAGTGCGACGGCCAAAGCGGCCATCACCATTCCCATCATGGCGCCCTTCTCCGATCTGGTCGGCGTCTCGCGCCAGGCTATGGTGCTGGCTTTCCAGTTCGGCGACGGCTTTACCAATATGATCACGCCGACCTCCGGCGTGCTGGTCGCCGCCCTGGCCATGGCACGCATCCCGTATGAAAAATGGGTGAAGTGGGTGTGGAAGGGTGTCGTGGTACTGCTGGTGCTGGGGCTTCTGCTGCTCCTGCCCACCGTCTGGTTTCCCATTGAAGGTTTTTAATTGCTACGAATATGAAACATGCATGGATCGTCGCCCTGGCGGGCTGCTGCTGGCTGGCGGCGTGCACCCCGAAAATCGAAACGCCGACAGGCGCTTCCGTTCCCGATCTGGGATGGCTTTTCACCGGAAAGGCCCCGTATACGCTCAGCACCCATGTGGACGCTGCTCCGGGACCGGCAACGTTCCAGCTGGTGACGGATCTCTCCCTGATGGCCGAAGCGCCGGAAGTTGTTCTTTCCCGTGAAGTGACGATTACGCCCGACAGCATGCTGACCGTGTCGCTGGGCAAGCTGGCTCCCGGCTTTTATGAAGTACGCCTGCGCGACTCCGTGCGCTGGAACATCGGCGTGCGCCCCGATGCCGTCGTGAGTGCGCCGGATGCACAGCCTGACTTTGACGCGTTCTGGACGCAGACCCTGGCGGAGTTGGACCAGATTCCGCTGGAGGCAGTCTGGACCGAGATTCCGGCGTATTCCAACGACGTGCGGACCTGCTATGAAGTGCGCTATCCCTCGTTCGGCGGCGGCATCTCGGGCGGCATCGTGTCCATCCCCGTGGCGGAGGGCAAGTACCCGGTCTACCTGCAGTACATGGGCTATGGCGCTCCTGTCTTTTATTTCGATCCCAACGCAGCGCCTGACCGCATCGACTTCCTGGTAAGCGTGCGCGACCAGGGCATTTTCAAGGATGACCAGGAACGCTGGATCGACCGCGGACTGGCGGCTAAGGAGAGCTTCTACTACCGGGGTGCGTTTGCGGACGCCCGGCGTGCCGTCGACTTTGCCGCTTCGCTCGACAAGGCTGATCCGGAGCGTATCATCGCGATGGGGGAGAGCCAGGGCGGCGCCCTGACCTGCGTCGCCGCCGCCATGGACAGCCGTATCAAGGCGATTGCCCCGGCTGTGCCTTTCCTGGGCGACTATCCCGACTATGCGAAGATCGTGTGGTGGCCGGTGCATGAAGTGTTTGAGCAGGCCGACCAGGAGGGCATTGCGCGCGAAGACCTCTTCACCATGCTCTCGTACTTTGACGTGAAGAACTTTGCCCCGCGCATCCAGTGTCCCGTCTACATGGCCTTCGGCCTGCAGGATCCGACCTGCCCGCCCCATACCAATTTCTCCATCTACAACAACCTGGGAACCAAGGATAAACGCTATTACTGCGTGCCGACCTGCGGCCATGCCATGTGGGAGATTTCGGCCTGGGACGCTGAACGCAGCGCCTTCCTGTCCGCTTTTTAGGCTTTTTTTCTATATTTGTTCCATCAAATTCAATCCATAACCATGAAAAGAATCCTGATCCTTTTCGCTGCACTGACCCTTTCGCTGAGTGCAGTCGCCGATGAGGGCATGTGGCTGTTGCCGCTCATCCAGCAAATGAACAAGAAAGACTTGAAAGCCGCCGGCTGCAAGCTCTCTCCGCAGGAAATCTACAACATCAACAAGTCGTCGCTCAAGGACGCCATCGTCCAGTTCGGCGGTGGCTGCACGGGTGAGATGATTTCCAGCCAGGGCCTTCTGGTGACGAACCACCACTGCGGTTACGGCAGCATCCAGGGCCTGTCCACCGATGAGCACAACTACCTCATGAACGGCTTCTGGGCCAACGAACGTGCCGAGGAGATTCCGGTTCCGGGCCTCAGCGTCACCTTCCTCGTATCGATGGAAGACGTGACCGGCCAGATGGAAGCTTCGGAAGATCCCGATGCAACCCGCCGCGAGATCATCGCCGCCGCTACGGAGAAGAATCCGCAGTGCCGTGCCGTCGTGACCGGTTTCTACAATGAGAACATCTATTACCTGATCATCTACCGCACCTATCGCGACGTCCGTTTCGTGGGTGCTCCGCCGGCCTCCATGGGTAAGTTCGGCGGCGAGACCGACAACTGGATGTGGCCCCGCCATACCTGCGACTTTTCGATGTTCCGCGTCTATGCCGACAAGAACAACATGCCGGCCGACTACGATGTCGACAACGTGCCGTATCGTCCCGCCCACAGCCTGAAGATTTCGCTCAAGGGCCCGCAGGAGAACGACTATGCGATGATCATGGGCTACCCGGGCCGTACGCAGCGCTACCAGACCGCCGCGCAGCTCGAGCAGATGATCGCCACCAACCGTATCCGCATCGACGCCCGCACCGTGCGTCAGGACCTGATGTGGGAAGCCATGTGCGCCGATCCTTCGGTCCAGCTGAAATATGCCAACAAATATGCTGGCAGTGCCAATGGCTGGAAGAAGTGGCAGGGCGAGGAACTCGCGTTCAAGAACCTGAATATCATCGGCCGTGAGGAAGAGAAGGAGGCCGCGTTGAAAGCATGGATCGCCGCCGATCCGGCCCGCGCCGAACGCTACGGAACGCCGATCGAAGACATCGCCGCCTATGTGGCGAAGAATGCAGCCGACAACCGCGCCGTCACCCTTCTTTCCGAGGCTCCCAGCCAGATCGAACTGCTGGGCATGTTCTCCGCTCTGGCCAATGCCTACGGACGTGCGCAGCAGCAGGACAATTCGGTCACGATGACGAGTGTCGTGCCCCGTCTCCAGCCCCGTTACCGCGACTATGTGGCCGAACTGGACCGCAAGGAGGCTGTTGCCCTGCTCGAGTTTTACCGCAAGCATGCCAAACCCGAAGACTACCTGCAGATCCAGGGTGAAGACTTCGCTACGATGGACATTCCGGCGTATGTGAACAAACTTTTCGACGAAAGCGTGTTCACCTCCTACGAGAAACTCTCCGGCGCCACGGAAGAGCAGCTTCAGGCTGATCCGGCCGCCGGCCTGATGAATGCCGTCACCGGTCCGCTGATGAAGCATTACATGGCCCTTTATGGCAGTTCCATGCGCCCCGGTCCCGGCGGACGTCCTTCCGTCTCAGAGGAAGAAGCCGTTTACAACAAGGCCCGCAAGAACTTTGCCGCCGCCCTGATGGAATGGCAGAAGGGCCAGGCCATGTATCCGGATGCCAACTCGACCATGCGTCTGACCTACGGACACGTGCTGCCGTATTCGCCCAAGGACGGCTTGAAATACTTGCACTACACCACGCTGAAGGGCGTCATGGAGAAAGAGGATCCCACGAACCCCGAGTTCATCGTCCCGGCCAAGGTAAAGGAACTCTATGAAGCGGGCGACTATGGCCGTTGGGCTGACGCCGACGGTACGCTGCACACATGCTTCCTGACCAACAACGACATCACGGGCGGCAACTCCGGTTCGCCGGTACTCGACGCCAAGGGCAACCTGATCGGCCTGGCCTTCGACGGCAACTGGGAGAGCATGAGCTCCGACGTGATGTTCGAACCCGAACTCCAGCGCTGCATCTGCGTCGATATCCGCTATGTCCTCTGGATGGTGGAGAAGTTCGGCGGTGCGACCAACATCATCAACGAGTTGTCCTTCGTGAAATAGGAACGCTGGTTGACAATAAAAAATCAGGAGCGGCTTGAACCGCTCCTGATTTTTTATTACTTCTTTTTTGCATAGTCCATGTGGACCTTCTTGTAGGAGAGACCGCCGTCATCGTCTACCTGGACGCGGATCAGGTAGTCACCGGGATCCGGATTGTTGTTTTCGCACATGGCGTCGAGCGTCAGGTAGTGTACGCCGTTGAAGTTGCGCTCGTCCCAGGTATGGACATGTCCGCAGAACACACAGGTCACGTTCCAGTCTTCGAACTGGTCGAGCAGGAAGAAAGTCTCCTCGCGCGTGAAAGTGGATGCGAATTCGTTGAACTGCGGGCGGAAGATGTTGGTGTGCGTGAACACGAAGGTGTAGCGGTAGAGGGAGGTCCCGTCATCGTATTTGCCGTCGAGAACGCCTTTTTTGATCAGATCGATCTGCGTCTTGCCGAGCGTGCCGCTGGCAGAGTCGAGGAAGATGAGATGGTCGAAGGCCATTTCGCCATTCCCGAGGAAGACGAGCACGTCGATTTCGTAGAACGAAGAGTGGAAGATGTTCGACCAGAGCGCCCATCCGTTGCGCGTGATGTCGTGATTCCCGACGACCGGGAAGAAAGGATAGACAATGTCCTCGTAAGTGTAGACGATGGGGGGATCCATCTTGGAATCCTTTTCGATGAACTCGTAATCGCTGATCTGCTCGTAGTTGGCCTCCACGTAGCGCCATTTGGCATCCCAGAGGAGCGAATCCAGGGTGACGTAGTATTCAGCCTTGGTATCGGCGATGTCGCCCAGATGAGCATAGAACAAGTCATCGTCGCGCAGGCCGATGGCCAGCATTTCGTCCATGCGGCCGGGATCGGTGGTGACGTGGCTGTCGGCACCGACGAGGAAGGAGTAACCTCCCTCGGCAATGAGCCAGACCTTATTGTTATAATGATTGAGATAGAAGACTTCGGACATTTTGACCCGGTCTTCCACGGCCGTACTGGCAATGATGATGTCGGTGGGACTGATTTTTTCCCGGAGTTTGACGCAGGATGCGGACAGCAGGCAGGCCAGGGCCAGCAGGATAAGGGTTTTAGCTTTCATGTTACCAGACATATTTGACACCGACTTTCAAGGATGTTTCGTAGCGCGTGGCCAGCTGGCTGATACTGCCGGCGGGCCGGATATTGAATTCGCTGAAGATTTTCATGTTGTCCGTCAGCGGGGCATGGGCGCGGATGCCCCAGTTGATGTTCCAGTTTTCGTAGTAGAACTGGTCGTAATTGCGGATGAAGAAGCCCAGGTTCCAGGGATTCGAACGCGGGCGGATGTTGACGCCGAGACCGAAGATGAAGGTCGGGGGTTCCGTATAGCCTTTGTCGGTAAAGAATTGATACTCGCCTTTGACATTGTACTTGCTATAGTGAATGAAGCTCAATCCGAAGCGGAAGTCCACGTAGTTGGCTTCCCAGCAGGCGGAGCCGTTGGCGATGAATTCGTTCGTCCCCCAGCGGCCGTAGATGTTGTCGAGGATATGGACGTCAAAGTAGATGCTGGTCCGTTTGAGGGGCAGCCGGTAGGTGCCCATCACATCGAATGAGTAAAGCCATTTGATGAACTGTACCTGCTGGCCGGCCGTGAGGCTCCAGCGGTCGGTGAAGTGGCGGGTGTACAGGCCGGTTTCTCCAACGATGACGCCGGTGACGACATTGTAACCGCCGACCAGATTGCCCGCGATCTCATTTTTGTGTTTCCCGTCGAACTTGCGCTCGCCGCTGTAGGTCTGGCCCGGGGCCACGACGGGACTCAGCAGGAACAAAAGGACGGTCAGGATAGCTATTCTTTTCATGAATGGTACGATGTTTTGAAGGCGCAAAGTTAAAAAATAGAAAGATTGACGCAACATTTTGGGATATTTTTGCATCTTTGTACTGTACGATCAAAATCCGCTTTCTTATGAAATGGCTCCATAACCTGCTCAAGGGTCTTTCTCTGACCACCGCCCTGTTTATTTTCCAGGCTTGCTACGGTACGCCGGAGTGGTTGCATGACGCATCCCTCCAATTTAAAGTAGTGGCCGCAGATACCGGCGAGCCGTTGAAAGATGTCTACGTGTCTTCTCGCGTTCAAGCTGCCGACAACCTGGACTGGATTCCCTGCGGCAGGACCAATGAAGACGGCGAAGCACACGTCTTTTTCGGCACGGCCGAAGGACAGGATCCGCAGTTCCGTTTCGAGATGGTGGATTCGGACTACAAGGTCAAGGATACCGTTATTGTCGACACCAAGTACCGCACCGTCGAGATCCAATTGGTCAAAGCCGAATAGATGCTGCGTGACGCTCTCTTCCGTCTCTTCCGGGCCAATGAGACAAAGGTACACGAGCTGAACTACCTGTTCTGGGAATGTACCACGCGCTGTAACCTGCACTGCCGCCACTGCGGCAGCGACTGCATGGCCGCGAGCGAAGACATCGACATGCCGCTGGCCGATTTTCTGCAGGCGCTCGACACGATTCCTTCCAATGAACGACCTCCTGAGTTTACCGTCGTGCTGACAGGCGGCGAGCCGTTGCTGCGTCCCGACATCGTGGAAGTGGGACGGGCCATCCGGCAGCGCGGTATCGGTTGGAGCATGGTCTCCAACGGCTGGTTCTACGACGAAGCGATGCACAGGAAACTGCTGGGTGCCGGCCTCGGCGCCCTGACCATCAGCCTCGACGGGCTGGGGGAGCGGCATGACTGGATGCGTGGCCGCAGCGGCAGTTTCGAACGGGCGGAGCGGGCCATCGCCATCGCGGCGAAGGAGCCCCGCATCAATTTCGACGTGGTGAGCTGCATCAACCGTCGCAACATCGGGGAACTCGACGCGTTGCATGACAGGCTGCAGGCCTTGGGCGTGAAGCAGTGGCGCATCTTTACCATCATCCCCATC
The DNA here is from genome assembly GCA_947168065.1 of uncultured Bacteroidales bacterium. GTDB lineage: Bacteria > Bacteroidota > Bacteroidia > Bacteroidales > UBA932 > Cacconaster. The sequence goes on along the minus strand of CAMVKH010000005.1, from coordinate 27,808 downwards.
GGCCGGGCCAAGGACGATCCCGACATGCACCTGACCGATGCGGAATTCGTCCGGCTGATGGATTTCATCCAGGCCCGGCGCGAAGCCGCCGCCAGGGCGAAAGACGGCCGCATGAACGTGACTTTCAGCTGCGAAGGCTATCTGGGCCCGTATGAACGGAAAGTGCGGCAGAATCCTTTCTTCTGCCGGGCCGGCGTCACCATTGCCTCCGTCCTGATTGACGGACGGATCTGCGGTTGCCCGAACATAGACCGGGATGTTTTCTCGCAGGGCAATATCTATCAAGACAGCCTCTGGGAGGTATGGCAGCAGCGTTTCGAGCCGTTCCGCGACCGTCGCTGGACCCGCCGGGGCATCTGTGCCGACTGCCCCGTCTGGCGCGACTGCCAGGGCAACGGCATGCACAACTGGCATGGTGACTGCGGCCAGGTCATCAACTGTCATTATCGGAAAACTGCAAATTATTCATAAGAATTCCGTATTTTTGTAATTTCTTTTCAAGAAACTATGAAAATACTGTTTGTCTTAAATAATTTTTACACGAATGGAAACGGCCTTTCCGCGTCTGCACGCCGCACTGTGCAGGCGTTGAAAGATGCAGGACAGGACGTCCGCGTCCTCTCGGGGCCGAACCTGAACGGGACGGGGCCGCAGCCCGAATTCCTGCTCCCCAATTACCATTTCCCGATTGTCCAGCCCCTCATTGACGCGCAGGGCTATCAATTCGCCTCCGGTGAGAAACGCATCATTGAAGAGGCGGTCCGCTGGGCCGACGTGATTCACCTGGAAGAACCATTCGTCTTGCAGATCAAGACCATCAAGCTTGCGAAACGGCTGGGGAAGCCCATTACGGGAACCTATCATCTCCATCCGGAGAATATCTTCTGCACGCTGGGCATGGGATGGTGGAAAGGAATCAACCACCTGATGCTGGTCATCTGGCGGGACTGGGTTTTCAGTCACTGCGCATACCTGCAGTGTCCGACCCAGAATGTATATGACCGTCTTCAGCGCTTTCATTTCAAGACGAAACTGCGGGTTTTGTCAAACGGCCTGATCCCGGATGCTTGTATCCGGCCGGTGGATCCGCCAGCCGCTTATCTGGATCCTGACCGTCCGCTCAGGGTCGTCTATATCGGACGTCTTTCGGTGGAGAAGGACCAGCCTACGCTGATCAAGGCCATCCGCCATTCCGCTTTTGCCAGCCGCATCCAGCTGCATTTCGCCGGTCTGGGGCCCAAGGACCGGATGTACCGGCGCATGGCGATGAAACTCTATGAGGACGGGGTTGTCAAGTACAAGCCTGAATTCTCCTTCAATACCCGGGATGAACTGCGCGTCCTGGCTGCGCAGGCGGATCTCTGTATCCACTGCGCTACCGTGGAGGTAGAAGGGCTTTCTATCATGGAAGCCATGCAGCAGGCGGCAGTACCCGTCATTGCCGAGGGACCGCTGTCCGGAACTTCACAATTCGCCCTGGATGCGCGCAGCATCTTCCCGCAGAAGAATCCGCAGGAACTCGCCGCCCGCATCGACTGGTGGCTTTCCCACCCCGTGGAACGCTGGGAACAGGGCCGTCGCTATGCAGAGTCCATGCGCTCTTATGATATTGCACGGTCGGCAGCCGGCCTCATCGAAATGTTCAAAGAAGCACAGGCGGAACAAGCAGCAGCGCCTGGCGGAAACGGTGTTGCATGAATTCGCCAAAAAATGATTATATTTGAGAGAAATTAGTTGAAACCCTAATACCGCGCTCGTATGAATCATCATTTGATTGTCACCATCAGCCGTGAATTGGGCTCCGGCGGCCGCACGGTCGGCCGGAAACTGGCCGAGAAACTGGATATTCGCTATAGCGACAAAGACCTGATCAACGGCCTCCGGGACCAGTTCAACCTTACGTACAGCAACATCGAAGAACTCAAAAGCGAGAAAAAGAACTGGATGTCCGATTTCGTCAAGTGGGTTGCCCCGATGCCCAAACAGAAAATGCTGGTGGGGGAGAACAACCGCTTTGTCCGGGAATTCCGTTCTGATATCACGACGGATGACGTGTTCAAGGCGGAGTCGGAGATTCTCAGGGCCATTGCCGATGAGGGACCCTGCGTCATCGCCGGCCGTTCGGGTTTCTTCGTGCTGAAGGATTACCCCGACAAGATCGACATTTTCATTACGGCCTCCCGTCCGCACCGCATCGCGCGCGTCATGCGCAAGCAGCACATGACGGAGGAACAGGCCGCCGCCGTCATCGACAGTGTGGACCAGTCGCGCGAGACCTATATCAAGCGCTATACCGGCACGAGCCGTTACGACGCCCGCAACTATGATCTGGTCATCAACATGGACCGCCTGACCGAAGACGAGGCCGTCGAGTTGATTCTCTCTTACATCAAATAGCTTTTTTCAGCAGGCTGTCAAGCTCTTTCCGAAGCGTCGGGGCATCGGTGAAATGAAGGCCCTCCAGACCGGCGCGACGGGCGCCTTCGACGTTGGCCAGCGTGTCGTCGATGAACACCGATTCCTCGGCACGGAGCCCGTATCTGTCGAGCAGGCAATGGAAGATCGCAGCGTCCGGTTTGAGCAGCCGGACGTCGCCTGAGACGATTTTTCCGTCCAGCAGGGCGAAGACCGGATAGTTCTTCTCGATTCGGTAGAACGTTTCGGATGACCAGTTGGTCAGGCCGTAGATGCCGTATCCGGCGGCCTTGTAGTCCGCCACCAGGTCGTACATGCCCGGTATGGCGGCGCCCATCATCTTTTCCCACTGATCCCAGTATACAGCGATTTCACGTGCCCATTCGGGATGTTCTGCCGTGAGCTCCGCGAGCCCTTCGGCGAAGGGTTTTCCGCCATCGAACTGCCGGTTCCAGTCGTTGGTGCAGATGTGGTCGAGAAACCATTGGGCCTTTTCGGCCGAGCCGAAATAGTCGTCAAACAGGTAGTGGGGGTTCCAGTCGACCAGTACGGCGCCGAAATCGAAGATGATGTTCTTGATCATAGGAAATATTTTTAAACTTTTTGCGCATTGCCATGATTATAGCGTCAGGTGCTGATGACGAATGACGTTATCCCATAACGTATGGGGGATGCAGTCCTTGATGGCGGCTACGACTGCATTCAGCAGCGCCTCGTGGATATAGTCATTCCGGAGCAGCAGGGAAATGGTGCGGGTGCGTTTGGGCTGGATGATGGGACGCAGTCCGCTTTGCTGGCTGGGAAGGATCAGGTCCCTGTGCGTTTCCGGAACGATGGTGATACCCCCGTTCTCGTTGACCATCTGTATGAGCATACCCACACGCCCGCCTTCGAAGAAACGTTCGTACGTGACAACGCCGGCTTTTTCCATCTCGGACAAGTCCTCTTTCCGCAGGCCGTCCCGGATAATCCAGAGGGGCTGGCCATACAACTGTTCATTTCTGATCTCTGACTCGGAATAGAGGGGGTTGTCCGGTGAAACATACGCCAGGAATCCTTCGTGATACAGCGGAATCTCCAATAGGTTCTGTTCGTTGACAGGGCCGGCGACAATTCCCATTTCCACCTCCGCCTTACGGAGTTTGTCGATGATGGTATCTGTAATCATCTCTTCTGCCTGCAGGGAGATGAGCGGATAGTGCCGGCTGAAATATTTGAACAGGCCGGGTACCAGGACCGGAGACACGGTTGAGATCAAGGCCACCCGGAGGTGTCCTGAGATGAGTTCCTTTTCCGATTGGATGATTTCAGCAATCTGGTTTACGTGGTACAAAACCACTTTTGCCTGGTCAATGATCTTCCGACCCACTTCAGTCGGCGTCACGGGATGTACCTCGCGATCGAAGATCCTGACATCCAACTCTTCTTCCAATTTCTTGACCATCAGACTTAACGTTGGCTGTGTCAGATCGCAGGCCTCCGCGGCTTTTCCGAAATGGCAGTATTCATCGATGGCGGTGATATACCGGAGTTGTTGAAGGTTCATGCTGGTTGATTGATATTTTCAATGCAAAGATAAATATTATTGTATTGATTTATGAGCGTTCGAAAAATAACTTTGCAGCGGAATAACGAGTTCGGCCCCGGATTCGGCGAAGTGGGTTCCATTTCCAATTATGCCGGCCTTTCGAGTTTTCTGAAGTTTACGTCCATGGCGGAAATGCTCATCGGCCGCCTGGAGATATTTCCCATCCTGTACCTGATCCGGTCGGTTCGGTTGAGATAGTCTCGTCAAAATTTGCTAAATTGCGGCTCCAAAGTTTATCTGCCGGTCATGCGACATCTCATCGTCCTTGCAGCCAGCTTGCTGGCTGTTTTTACCCTGCGGGCACAGGATACGCTGAATCTGGTTACTGTCACTTCAGAGAACCGGTCTTCCATCCAGAACCTGACCACACAGGAGCCGTTGGTGACCGTTTCCCGTATTCCTGCGGCACAGGCCCAGACGCTGGAGCAGCTGTTGCGGCTCTGTCCGTCCATTGACATCCGTGAACGTGGCGGGAAGAGTGTCCAGACGGACATCGGTATTCGGGGCGGCAGCCCTGACCAGACGATGATCCAGCTCAACGGCGTCGATTTCACCGACGCCCGAACCGGTCACCAGAGCCACAGCCTTCCCGTCGATTCCGACATCATCGGCAGCATGGACCTGATCGAGGGCATCGGCGGCAATACAGGCCTCACGGGCGCAGTGAACGTGCGGACAAGGATGAGCGGCGAAAACTACCTGCGCGCCAATTTGACGGGAGGCCGTTACGGCTACGCCTACGGCAACCTGAGCGGCTCGCTGCGCACGGCGGGCGATCGCCTTAGCTTGTTCGGCGCCGCTTCGCTCCGGCGCAGTGACGGATACAGGCCTTGCACGGACTTTACGAACTGGAATACCTATGGCCGCGTGCTGTTTGAGAGCGGGCGTGCCGGCACCTTCGATGCGCAGGCGGGATGGCAGAAGCGCGATTTCGGTGCCGCCGGATTTTACTCACTGGCTTACCCGGAGCAGTATGAAAAGACTTCCACGGCGCTGGCCTCGCTTCGCTGGTTGAAGACGGCAGGTCCTTTCTCGCTGGCCGCCTGGGTGTCCTATCGCAAAAACTACGATTGCTTTCAGCTGATCCGGGGCGATGCATCGAAAGTGCCCTACAATCACCATCAGACCGACAATTTCGGCGCGCACGCCGCGGTGGGTTACCACTGGCGGGGCGGTACCACCACGCTGGTGACGGACTATGCCTGCCATTACATACTGAGCACGGTGCTGGGCGATGATATCACGACGGGTGCTGTGCCGGCATGGCGGCTGCCCGTTCCCGGATATGACCGGACCTACACGAAGTGGAAGGTTCGTCATACCGGCGACTTTTTCCTGCGGCATGCCTGGGAAGGCAGGCGGATCGGTCTGCAGGCTTCGCTGGGCGCCGCCCTCTCTCCCTATGGTACGGCGCCGCTCTGGAATGCGCATTTGGACTGGCGGCCGGCACAGCGATGGCACCTGGATGCGGGCGTGTCGCAGTCGATGCGGCTGCCCAGCTTTACCGACCTGTATTATACCGCGCCTGGCCATAAGGGGAATCCGGACCTGCAGCCGGAAAAGGCGCTGACTGTCAAAACCGGTGCGGCTTACAGGCTGGGCCCCGTCACCCTGGGAGCGACGGGTTTCTACCGGCGAGGTCTCAACATCATCGACTGGGTGAGGGAGACGGCCGATGCAGACTGGCAGTGCATGCAATTGACACGCCTAGACACCTGGGGCGCGGACTTGCGGGCGGAGTACCGGAGCGGCACCTGGCTGCGCAGTATAACGCTCCTCTACGGCCATCTCTGGTCCGACAAGGAGAGTGGGGGAATGATCTCGGAGTATGCGCTTGACTACATGCGCAACAAGCTGTCAATCAATATTATGCTTTCTCCCTGGCTCGACCGGCTGGATTTGCAGCTCACGGGTACGCTCTACGACCGCGCAGGCAACTATGCGGCGGCGGACCATACCACCCGGTCCTATAAGCCCTATTTCCTGCTCAATGGAAATCTGGGTTTCGAAACGGGCCTGATCAAGCGCGGTTCTTTCCGCCTCTACCTCGAAGCAGAAAACATACTCAACACGCCGTACTTCGATTTCGGGGGTCTCCCGATGCCCGGCCTTTGGCTCAACGGCGGCCTGATGGTGCGCCTGTAACAGTTCCTGGCATGGCCGGGGAAGGATTGTCCCGTTTAGTGATAATGTTTGCAGGATTATTTCGGTATCTTCGCAGTTGATTGATCGAATCAATGACGGCACTGATTACAGGAGGTAGTTCCGGCATGGGACTGGAATATGCGCGGCAACTGGCTGGCCGGGGATATGATCTGGTTCTGGTCAGCAACCGGCAGCATGAACTGGATGCGGCGGCGGAGATGTTGCGTGCGTGTTTTCCGGTCGAAGTCAGGGCCCGTTTCCAGGACCTGGCCACTCCTGACGCCGCAGACCGCTTGTTCGAATGGTGCCGGGAAGCAGCTTTCCTGCCCGACATCCTCATCAACAATGCGGGTATGTTCTTTTTCAAGGAACTCCAGCCTGAAGACCTCGACATGATTCAGTCCATGGTTAATCTGCATGTGGCTACAGTGACCCGGACGTGCGTGCTTTTCGGCCATGCCATGAAGCAGCGGGGAAGCGGCTACCTGCTCAATGTGTCGTCCATGGCCGCCCGGATTCCCGCGCCGGGCATCACCATCTATTCCGCCACAAAGGCCTATCTCAGAAGTTTCGGGCGCTCGCTTTCGTATGAACTGAAACCCTATGGTGTGGGCGTCACGACTGTTTGCCCGGCGGCTGTCGCCACGCCGCTCTATCGTCTGGACGAAAACAAAATGCGGCTGGGCGTGCGCCTGGGTATCATTATGACCCCGCAAAGACTTGTGAAACAAGCCCTGCGCGCCATGTTCCGTCGCCGCCGTGTTGTCAGCCCCGGTTTTATGAACGTATGGCTTCCGGCCTTGATCGCATTGCTGCCCGGCCCGCTGGTCGCCTTTCTCTGGAAAAAAGTCAAGTGATGTTCTCTCCGCACACATTCAATATCTTCCTGGCGGTGATGGCCGCCATTGCCGTGGTGGTATTCTTTGCGCTGTACCGCGTGAACGCCGGATACGGGAAATTCTATACGGAAAAATGGGGCCCTTCGTGCGATAACCATCTGGGATGGGTCCTGATGGAGGCGCCGGTCTTCGTGGCGATGCTGCTGCTCTGGCGGTTCTCCGACCGCCGCGACGATGTGGTCCGGCTGGTCTTCCTGGTCCTGTTCGAGAGCCACTATTTTCACCGCTCGTTCATTTTCCCGCTGCAGTTGCGCGGGCACAGCCGGATGCCGCTATCCATCGTGCTGATGGGCATGGTGTTCAATACGCTGAACGCCCTGATGCAGGGCGGCTGGATTTTCTATGTTTCACCGCCGGAACGATATCCCTTGTCCTGGCTGACCAGCGCGCCCTTCCTGTGCGGCACGGCGGTCTTTCTGGCAGGGATGTTCATCAACATTCATTCCGACAGCATCATCCGGCGTCTTCGTCAACCGGGCGATACGGCACATTACCTGCCCCGCGGCGGGATGTTCCGCTACGTGACCAGCGCCAATTACTTCGGTGAGTTCATGGAATGGGTGGGCTTCGCCATCCTCACCTGGTCATGGGCGGGTGCGGTCTTCGCGCTCTGGACCTTCGCCAATCTGGCGCCCCGAGCCGCGCGCATCCATGACCTTTACCATCACGAATACCCCGGGGAACTCGATACGGCGCGCACCAAACGCATAATTCCCTTTATTTACTGATATGATTGACTCTCCGATCTTCACGCCATTCAACATCGGCCCCGTGATCCTGCGGAACCGTATCATCCGCTCGGCGGCTTTCGAGAACATGGCGTATGGAAACAGCCCGTCTCAGGACCTGTACGACTACCATGTGGCCGTGGCCCGGGGCGGAGTAGGGATGACCACGCTGGCCTACGCGTCCGTGAGCCGGAGCGGTTTGTCGTTCAAGGGGCAGCTCTGGTTGCGCGAGGCCATCATTCCCGGACTGAAACGGATTACGGATGCGGTGCATGCCGCCGGTGCGAAGTGTTCCATCCAGCTGGGACACTGTGGCAACATGACGCACCGCTCCACCTGCGGCTGTATGCCCGTCGGTGCCTCGGGCGGCTTCAACCTGTACTCGCCCACCTTCGTGCGGGGCCTCAAGGTTCCCGAGATCGATGCACTGGTGGAAGATTTCGGACATGCCGTAGACCTGGCGCGGGAAGCCGGATTCGATTGCGTGGAGATCCACGCCGGGCACGGTTACCTCATCAGCCAGTTCCTGTCTCCTTATACCAACCACCGGCGCGATGAATACGGCGGTTCGCTGCAAAACCGGATGCGACTGATGCAGCGCGTCATCCGGCGCGTCATGGAGGCGGCGGGCGATGATATGGGCGTGCTGGTAAAGATGAATATGCACGACGGCTTTCGCGGCGGCATGCAGAAGGACGAGTGCCTTGAAGTAGCCCGCGAACTGGAGCGGCTTGGCGTGCATGCGCTCGTCCTCTCGGCGGGATTCGTGAGCAAGGCTCCCATGGAAGTGATGCGCGGCGACATGCCGCTTCGTACGATGGCTCATTATGTTCCCCGTCTCCAATACTTGTGGTTCAAACCCTTGCTTTTGCTGGCCGGAAAGAAGATCATTCCGACCGTCCCTTACAAGGAAGCTTATTTCCTGGAAGATGCGATGAAGTTCCGTGCAGCGGTCAAGTTGCCGCTGGTCTACGTGGGCGGCATGGTTTCCCGGCAGAAGATGGAAGAAGTGCTCGCGGCGGGTTTTGCGGGTCTGCAGATGGCCCGGGCGCTGATCCGGGACACCGAATTCGTCAACAAACTCCGTAGCGGAGCCATCGACCGGAGCCCGTGCGGCCATTCGAATTACTGTATCGGACGGATGTATACCCTGGAGATGAAATGCAACCGCTGCGTGGCCGACCTGCCGGAACGGCTGCGCCGGGAGGTGGAAGAGGCTGAGAAAAGGTGGAAATGAAAGGAAGAATCATCGTGACCGGCGCTACGGGCAGCATGGGGGCCGCGGCGGTCGTTTCCCTGGCCCGCCGGGGAATCCCCGTGCTGATGGCCTGCCGTAATCTGGAAAAAGCCGCGGCGGTGCGTGCAAACATTCTTCTTCGCGTTCCCGGCGCCGACATCGAGGTCCGGCCCCTGGACCTGGCTTCCATGGCTTCCGTGCGTTCTTTCGCGGAAAGCGTTGAACCCGGCTCGGCCGTGGCGCTCTTCAACAACGCCGGTGTCATATCGAAAGGCTTCTGCCTGACGGAAGACGGATTTGAAAACACTTTCTCTGTCAATTACTTCGGACCCTGGCTCCTGACGCAGCTCCTGCTGCCGAAACTGCCGCAGGACGCGCATGTCGTGAATATGGTGTCGCTGACCTGTCGCTTTGTGTCGCTGGACGAGGCCATCCTGCAGCCGGGCGAGAAAGAATTCAGCCAGCTCGGTACGTATGCCCGGGCCAAACGCGCGCTGCTGTCGTTCTCTCTCGAGCTGGCGCGGCGTCATCCGGACTTGCATGTCAACCTGGCCGACCCGGGCATCGTCGCTTCCGACATGATTGACCTGGGTCACTGGTACGATCCGCTGGCCGATATATTGTTCAAGCCATTGTGCAAGTCACCGCAGGCCGGCGTCCGTCCGGCCTTGCGCGCCCTTGCGGAAGACGCACGTACGCGCTACTATGTGGGAGGAAAAAGCCGGGTTATTCCGACCCGGTATATCGACCCGTCTATGGATGAAAGGATATGGGCGGAAACCAGGCGGCTCTTGAACTTGTAAAAGGAACGCGCCTCAATCGTCCCAGACGTATTTTCATGAACGGCTCAACGGATGATATCTTTGGAGCTGACCTCCGGTGCGATCGTGTAGCCCGCGGAACTGAGGTCGATGGTGATGGCGGGCAGAAGGGCTGCATCGTCACAGGTGACCAGCGTGCCCTGATTGTAGATGTAGCCGAAATCGCAGATGTAGGTGATGTTGCCGGGCGTATATCCGCTGGTGCGCATGAGCCAGAAAGAATTGCCGCGATAGGCCTCGACGGGCGACCACCAGGCGCCCCTGCATTTGGCATACAGCGTGGAGCGGAAACGCCGGGCGGGGTCATCGAGCCCGCTCCCGGGATAGAAACCATAGTCGGCTGCCAGCGGGGAATTGAATACCTCATTGCCGGAAAGGATGAATACCTTGTCATGCGTTTCAGGACCGCTGGGGGTACCAAAATAAGCGTTGGGGGCGTTTTCAATACGATTCTCGAGCATGGCGGCGCTCTCTTGCCCGCTGAAGGCGCGCTTCAGAAATGCATCGTTCAGCCACCGGCGCAGGTCGCTGCGACGCCAGTCTATATCCATTTCCTGACCGTGGAAAGGATGGGTGTCGGGCATCCGGTCGGCGAGCAGAAGCGCTTTTGAGCCGGTGATTTTCAGCACCCGCCACTTGATGGGGGCGTAGGCGAAATAATGCCAGGCCGTCAGATCGCGCCAGCGATAGTGCTGCTCGCGGTCCGTGGCGGCGGTGACGGCGCCTTCGCTGCGAAGGCGATGATAGCGCACGCCGTCCAGCATCGTGTCATCGTCATCGTCCCACTCTGCCTTTTCCAGCCGGGCGTAGAGCGACGCATCCAGAATGACGTCACCATCGGCCAGCGCGTAATCGTCCACGGCGTTGAACGTATCGCCGACAATCTCGTTGGCAGGGTAGGCCCCGAAGTAAAGGCACGACCAGCGGGTTTCGTGCGAGAACTTGTGTTCCTCTCTCACCCAGGGACTGTTCAATCCACCGAAACTGTCACCGGTATAGCGCTCCGAAGGGATGGAATACTTTTTTCCGGCGGTCGTCGCTTCTATGACAGGACTGATGGGCGCGCGGCTCAAATCGATCACGATGGCGGGCAGCACGGCGGCATCGTCGCAGGTGTTGACCTGCCCGCGATTGTAGATATCACCTTCTGCCCCGACGTAGACGGCATTCTCCGCAGTATAGCCGCTGGTGCGCAGGAACCAGAACGAACCGCCGAGCGACGAATCCTTGGGCGACCACCAGGCCCCACGGCACTTCGCATACAACGTAGCATGGAAACGCCGGGCCGGATCGGTCTTGCCGTCGCTGGGATCAAAGCCGTAGGCAACGGCCTTGTTCGAGGAGAACACATCTGCTTCGGAGAGGAGGAAAACGCGGTCTTTCGTGTCCGGACCGCAGGAAGTGCCGAAATAGTGATTCGGGGCGTTTTCGACAGCCGTCTCCACGATGGACTCCTGTTCGGCGGGTGAAAATGCGCGCTGCAGGAAAGCCGTGTTGAGCCACTGCCGGAGACTGGATCCGCTCCATGAAACATCCCCGGCACTGTCGTGGAAGGGGTGGCTGTCGGGCATCCGGTCGGCGAGCAGCAGCGCTTTCCCTCCCGAGACGCTCAGCACCCGCCACTTGATGGGAGCGTAGGCAAAGTAATGCCAGGCTTCCGGATGCTCCCAGCGGTAGTGCTGCGCACGGTTGCCCATGGCGGTGACGGCACCGTCTCCGCGCAGCCGGTGATAGCGCTTGCCGTCTAGTTTGGTGTCGTCATTCTCGTCCCAGAGAGCGTGCTTCAGTTTCGCATACAACGCAGGATCGGCGATGACGTCCCCGTCGTTCAGGGCATATCCGTCCACGGCCATGAAGGTGCCGTCCACCACTTCGTTCGTGGGATAAGACCCGAAATAGAGGCGGGAACCTGCTATGGGAAAGGATGCCTTTTCACAGGCCGTGAACACAGTGGCGGCAATAACGGCTGCCAGCAAAAGTAAAGAGCTGCTCTTTTTCATGGACAAGTATGAGTTTTGCAGAGCAAATTTAGTTTATTTTTGGTATTTTTGTCGAATCACCAGTTTAAGAATGGAAACAAGGAAACATATCGCTGCTGAAAAGAATCGGCAAAAAACGCATAACTGTGCACAGGCTGTGGCCTGTACATACTGTGACCTTTGCGGTCTGGATCCCAAGGTGTCGGAAGAGATCGCCGGGTCATTCGGACTTGGAATGGGCAACATGGAAGGCACCTGCGGCTCGCTTGTCGGTGCCGGGATGGTTCTGGGCCTGGTGACGAAAGACCGCGACCTTGCACGCAAGCGCATGAAGACCATCATGGAAAAATTCAAGGCGCGCAATGGCGCGACACAGTGCCGTCAGCTCAAGGGTGCCGACACAGGACACGTCCTTCGTGAATGTCCTGACTGTGTTGCGGATGCCGCCGAGTTTCTCGAAGAGGTGCTGACCGCTGCCAACAGCGCATAGACCGCCTTGGGACGCAACCCCGTTTACGGTTTTACAGATTCACAGGGAATCCCGACCAGACATTTCCCGCAATAACCCGGATCATTCTCAGTCCTCAGGTTCGCGGCGTAAGTCGAGCATTCCTTGAGGTTGCGCAGATTCTCCAGTGAGATGGCACCGGCGGGGCAGCGATTGACGCAGGCGCCGCAATGGATGCAGTTTTCATAGGGATCCCTATAATCGGCCTGGGTGGGCTCCATCTCCCAATCCAGAATCATCGAGGCGAGGACGCCGCTGCATCCTGATTTGGTGATCAGGTGTCGATGGACGCCGAAGGTCCCGAGGCCGGCGGCGAAAGCGATATGCCGGTTGGACCAGGACGTGGAATAATGCATGTCTTCCTTGTCGCCATGCATGACTGGCTGCCGCTCAATCTTGAAAGAAGGGTCTTTGGTAGGAATGAAGGTTTTAACTCCCTGGCGCTCCATTTCGGCGACCATGCCGGAAAGGAAGGCATTCACCACCTGACCGTGCTTGCCATATCCGAAGTTCCAGGCTTCGTTCGTAGCCGTACGGGCCGCCCGGTGCCGTGCCCGGATTTCCGAAGAGACAGGGAAGAAAAACGCAACGACGGATTTGGCTTCCGGCATCCACGCTCCCGGCGGCCGCCATTGCGCACCGATGACCTCGTTATTCCTGAAAGATTCGAACAGGGGATTGTCGGCACGTGCGACCCCGACCAGCGGCGCATCCAGGACGGGAACGACGATCTGCTCGCCGGGTAATAGCACCGTATTGTTTTCCAATTGGGAAAAGACCTTGTCGGCGGCAGCTAAAAGTGCACGATTATTCTCATTTCCCTTATTTCTTTTGCAGGAAGAGATCAGTATGTCCAAGGGGGTAACGGCCATCGCGAGGGCTCCGACGCCCGCGACTTTCAGGAATTGCCTTCTGTTAATCATGGTTTTGTGCTTTCTTGCACCAAATATAAGAAAAAAACGTTGGAGCACAACGAGAAGGCGATTATCGAAGAGGAGAGTGGGAGGATAGGGAGGAGAATTGGGTGGGTTTGTGCTAAAGGGGATTGTGCCCGGCGCCGGGGGCTCCTGCACATTCGCTCCTTCGTCAAAGCGAGCATCGAACATAAAATAGATAAATAGTCGCGTTATTCACGCAAGGTTTCTGAGATTTTTGCATCTTTACTTTGTAAACCTTATGATGATGAAACATAGAATGCTTGTTTTCCTAATGGCAGTAATGTCGTTTTGTCTCTGTGGCTGCAGCGACTACCTCCTTCCGGGCAGCGACGATGATTATATTGCTGATCGAACGAAGCTTTGCCAGGCATGGCAACTGATAGGATATGGTACTTCGGACAGTTTTCATATGATTGATGAAGATTACCGAACCCCGTCTGCCAAATATGGCAGTCGTTTCTTTATCGTCTTCCATCCTGAAGGCAGTTTTGATGGCCAGGAATCCATCAACCAGATAGGTGGAAAGTTCACCTGCAAAGGTCACCGGATCACGATTGAGGATCTTTACTCGACCTTGATTTATGATGAGAATGGATGGAAAGAATCCGAAGAATTTCTTAATCGTCTGATGGCCGCTGAATCGTATGGCATCAAGGACGGCTCGAAACTCCGATTGTATTATGGCGACAACGAGTTCCTGTACTTCGAATTGTTAAAGGCGCTTTAATCGGATAGACAATGAACTACCGTTTGTTATCGATAGGATTGTTCGCTTCGCTCATCTTTGTAATCGGGCTGTGCGCATGCGATGTGTTGGACAGGGAGGACGATGGGATGATCACCGAACTGCTTCAGGGTACCTGGGAACGGAAGTCTGCGGAGGGGTATCCTATCCAGTGGACTTTCGACGACGAATCCTTGCTGACCATTCATTCTCCTGTTACCGTGGGTTATACTACATGGCACCCGGATGCCGTCTATTTCTATTCGTTGGATGATGAAGGTAGAACGTTAACTATTCGGGAGGCATCATTCTGCGGCATCAACGGGTCGATTACCTATCGGATCAAGGAATGTTCGCAAAAGCGGCTCGTCCTATCATCTGGAGAGACCGGAAGTGTAGGTTATAATGGAACCATGTTCGATGATTGGGAGAGAGAAATGACGTTTACTCGAAAATAGTTGTCCTGCGCAAGCTGCGGGTTTTTCTGCCACAAGCGATGGCAGCAGTCTTCCGGCCTTCGGCGGGGCTACTTGGCCGTACCCGAAAAAACTTGAGTAAATCGATATCTTTGCTTAAATTTGTTTCTGTTATGGCACACAAGAAATCCATAAGATTCTTCAATGACCGGCAGGTGCGCGCGGTTTGGGATGAGGAGCATTCCAAGTGGTGGTTCTCGGCCATTGACATTGTACGTGCCATCAATGATGAGGACGATTACAAGAAGTGCCGGAACTATTGGAAATACCTGAAGGGTAAGATGGCCAAGGAGGGGGTCGAACTGGTTAGTATCACTAACCACTTCAAGTTTGAGGCTCCGGATGGCAAGCAGCGGGCTTCGGATGCCCTGGATACGCAGTGTGTTCAGACGCTGGCCAAACACTACCCAGCCAACCGGGCCAATGCCTTCCTGGATTGGTTTACCTATAGCGACAACACCCTCGACGGCCAGAGCAAAAAGAAAGCTTACGATCTCTTTGAAAGCGGCCTGCTGAATACCCTGGAGCCGGGAACCGTGCAATGCTTACAGCAGATTCATGCGTACATTTTCGGCGGTCTCTACGACTTCGCTGGCCAGATCCGCACCAAGAATATCAGCAAAGGCGGTTTTACCTTTGCCAACGCACTGCATTTCCCACAGATATTGGAGACCATCGAGCGAATGCCCGAGACTTCCTTCGACGAAATTGTCGACAAATATGTGGAGATGAATGTGGCCCATCCCTTCATGGAGGGTAACGGCCGAAGTACCCGCATTTGGCTGGATCTGATGTTCAAGCGCTCGCTAAAGAAGTGTGTGGACTGGAGCCTCATTGATAAGAATACTTATCTGGATGCTATGCGCCGGAGTGTCGTAGATTCAGCGCCCATCAAAGCGCTTCTCCAGTCGGCTCTCACCAACAAGATCAACGACCGCGAAACCTTTATGAAGGGCATCGACTATTCCTATTATTACGAGGAAGAGGCGTAGTAGAGGAGGATGGGCGGGATTGTGCTCGGCGCCGGAGGCGCCTGCGCATTCCCCGGGCCTACGGCCTACGTCTTGGGCAAAGTATTGAAAATCAAGGAGCCGGGCGAGCCGGAATGAACCCCGCTTTAGCGGGGCGGCCGACGGCCGAGGGGTCTGGGGATGTGCCCCAGTAAAAAAGGGCGGCAGAGCCGCCCCAGTCACAAAAAAGAAGGAAAAGCCTTGGCTTTTCCTTCTTTTTTGTGACTCCTGCGGGATTCAAACCCACAACCTTCTGATCCGTAGTCAGATGCTCTATTCAGTTGAGCTAAGGAGCCAGGTTGAGTGCTGCTTACTCGGCTGCGGAAGCAGTGACGGCAGCTCTCTTTTTCTCCTTGATCCGGGCTTTCTTGCCGGTCAGGCCTCTGAGGTAGAAGATACGTGCGCGACGCACCTTGCCGACCTTGTTGAGTTCAATCGAGTCGATGAAGGGGGAGTCGAACGGGAAAATACGTTCCACGCCGATACCACTCGACATCTTGCGTACCGTGAAGGTCTTGGAAATACCGGCGCCGCGTTTCTGGAGCACGATGCCGCGGAATTTCTGAAGACGCTCCTTGTTTTCCTCTTTGATCTTGTAGGTAACGGTGATGGTGTCACCGGCCTTGAAGTCGGGGAAGTTCTTTTTTTCTTGTGCCATTGCCTCGCAGGCAACTTTCATCAAATCCATTTTCTTAACTTTTTAATTGCCGAAAAATCTTCAGTGCAACGTTGCTGGATTGTTTCTGATCTCTTTCGCAAGAGGTTGCTTCATTTTCGGGACTGCAAAAGTACAAATTATTTTGGTACGTGCAACTTTTTTTGCAAAAAATTACTCGAAATGAATCTCTCCGAAGTATTCGGGCACGTGGAAATTGGGTTTCGGGGTGCCGATGGGGGCCCAGCTGAGGAAGTGGGGGACTGCCGTGTCGTCGCCGCATTTGTAGAAATTGGCGCGGACGGTCCGGCCGCTGAACTGTGTCAGGTCGAGGTCGGCCTGGGCGTAGAGGCGCTTGGGGATGGCGATGGTCAGCGTCCATTCCTGCTCGCCCTCGCGGGTGCCGAACGCTTCGCTGCCGAGGGTCGAATGGCGGCGGATCTGGTGGACGATCTCATCGCCGCAGCGGTTCCTCTCCTGGCGGTTGGGGCCGTAGTGGAAGGTCCCGTGCCCGATGCAGTTCATCTCAAGATTGAAATAGCTCGGGTCCCGGTCCGACGGGATCATGAAAAACTCGACGCAGTCATCTTTGTAGGGCGAGGAACCTGCATCATAATCGTACGTGGCGCGCGCGCCCTGCTCGCGTACGTGAAACTGCAGATAGATCTCCGTTTCGGAGTGCATGATGCGGAATTCCGCCAGGGGATGATAGGGGAAATCGGGCCAGTTGACCTGATCGATACGGTGCCAGGCAATAGCCGACTCGTCGAATTTCGCCTGGATTTCTTCAATCGAAGGCTCCGGGGTGGCAAAGGCCACTTTCGCAACAAGAATCATCATAATTGTGAGTTTCATGCTACAAAGTTAGGAAATTCGAGAGATTTTATATATATTTGTAAGATGAAATGAATATTTAATCAATCAAAGCAATACGTTTATATGAAAAGAGTTTATCGATTCGGAGGAAAGGAAGCGGAAGGCAATGGCCAGATGCGCAATCTCCTCGGAGGCAAGGGTGCCAATCTCGCTGAAATGTGTACGCTGGGTATTCCCGTCCCGGCCGGTTTCACCATCACGACCGAGTGCTGCACGGAATATTATGCACTGGGTGGCGGTTATACCGCCGAACTCAAACACGATGTGGCCGAAGCCCTGAAGGCGACGGAAGCCATCATGGGCAAGAAATTCGGCGATCCGAAGAACCCGCTGCTCGTCAGCTGCCGTTCCGGCGCCCGCAGTTCCATGCCCGGTATGATGGATACCATCTTGAACATCGGCCTCTGCTCCGCCACGATCCCCGGCATGATCGAAAAGACCCAGAACCCGCGCTTCGTGTATGACGCCTACCGCCGCCTCATCATGATGTATTCCGACGTCGTGATGGAGAAAGCCGAAGGCATCGAGCCGGAAGACGGCAAGGCCATCCGCCAGCAGCTCGACAAGATGATGGAAGACCTCAAGGAAGCCAAAGGCTACAAGTCCGACACCGAGATCACCGCAGAGGAGCTCAAGGACCTGGCCGAGCGCTTCAAAGTCCGCATCAAGGAAGTCCTCGGCGTCGAATTCCCCGACACCGCGGAAGCCCAGCTCTGGGGCTCCATCGGCGGCGTGTTCAAATCCTGGAACGGCAAGCGCGCCATCAAGTATCGCCAGATCGAAGGCATTCCCGATGACTGGGGCACGGCCGTGAATGTCCAGTCCATGGTCTTCGGCAACATGGGTGAGACCTCCGCCACCGGCGTGGCCTTCTCCCGCAACCCGGCCAACGGCGACAATAAATTCTACGGCGAGTGGCTCATCAACGCCCAGGGCGAGGATGTCGTGGCCGGTATCCGTACCCCGAACCCGCTCAACAACGCGACCAAGAGCCCGCAGAACGCGCACCTGAAGTCCCTCGAGGACGCCATGCCCGACGTGTACAAGGAACTCGACGACATCCGCATGCTGCTGGAGAAACACTTCAACGACATGCAGGACATCGAATTCACGATCCAGGAAGGCAAGCTCTGGATGCTGCAGTGCCGTATCGGCAAGCGCACCGGCCTGGCAGCCCTGAACATGGCCATGGATATGCTCGAAGAGGGCATGATCAACGAGAAGGTCGCCGTCACGCGCGTGTCGCCGGCCCAGCTCGACGAGATTCTGCACCCGATCCTCGATCCGGCTTCCGAGAAGAAAGCCACGGTCGTGGCCCACGGCCTTCCGGCTTCCCCGGGCGGTGCCGTCGGTACCATCGTCTTCTCCAACGCCGACGCCGTGAAGGCTGCCGCCGAGAAGCGCAAGGTGATCCTGGTCCGCGAAGAGACCTCTCCGGAGGATGTGGAAGGCATGCGCGCTGCCGTGGGTATCCTCACCCAGAAAGGCGGTATGACTTCGCACGCCGCCCTCGTGGCCCGTGGCTGGGGCAAGTGCTGCATCGTGGGTTGCGAAGACATGAAGATCAACCTCGAGAAGAAAGAAGTGAGCTTCGCCGGCTCCAACAAGGTCTATCACGAAGGTGAATACTTCTCGCTCAACGGCGCCAAGGGTGCTGTCTATGCCGAGAAGATCGAGACCATGGATGCTTCCGACAACCCGCGTTTCGTGAAGTTCATGGCCATCG
The DNA here is from genome assembly GCA_947168065.1 of uncultured Bacteroidales bacterium. GTDB lineage: Bacteria > Bacteroidota > Bacteroidia > Bacteroidales > UBA932 > Cacconaster. Next base: position 9,083 of record CAMVKH010000005.1, on the reverse strand, counting down.
CCGACAAGTTCCGCAAGCTGGGTGTCCGCACCAACGCCGACAACCCGGAGGATACCGAGCGCGCCCTGAGCTTCGGCGCAGAAGGCATCGGCCTGTTCCGCATCGAGCACATGTTCTATGGCAAGAACTCCGAGACCCCGCTGGGCAAGCTCCGCAAGATGATCCTCTCCAAGACCGACGAAGAGCGTGTCGCCGCCCTCAAGGAGCTCGAGCCGTACATCAAGGCCTCTGTCAAGGGCACGATGAAAGTCATGGACGGCAAGCCTGTGACCTTCCGTCTCCTCGACCCGCCGTTGCATGAATTCGTGCCGCAGACCGAAGACAAGAAGGCCGAGCTGGCAGAGGAACTCCACATCTCGACCCTCGACATCGAGAAACGCGGCGAGAGCCTCCACGAGGTCAACCCGATGATGGGCCACCGCGGCGTCCGTCTCCACATCACCTATCCGATGATTTCCGAGACCCAGTTCCGCGCCATCTTCACCGCAGCCATCGAGCTGAAGAAGGAAGGCTACCACCCGATGCCCGAGATCATGATTCCGGTTACGATTTCTGAGCGCGAGCTCCGCTTCCAGAAAGCCATCTGCGAGAAGATCAAAGCCGAAGTCGAGGCCCATCTCAACGAGACCATCGACTACAAGTTCGGTACGATGATCGAGATTCCGCGCGCTGCCCTGACGGCCGACCGCATGGCCCGCACCGCCGAGTTCTTCTCCTTCGGTACCAACGACTTGACGCAGATGACCTTCGGCTTCAGCCGTGACGACGTGAGCACCTTCATGGGCGACTACCTGGGCAACAAGATCCTCGACGCCGACCCGTTCAAGACGCTCGACACCAAGGCCGTCGGCCGCCTGGTCGAAATGGCTGTCAGCGCCGGCCGCAGCACCCGCGCGAACCTCAAGTGCGGTATCTGCGGTGAGCACGGCGGTGATCCGGCATCCGTGAAGTTCTGCCACAAGATCGGCCTGAACTACGTGTCCTGCTCGCCGTTCCGCGTCCCGATCGCACGCCTTGCCGCTGCACAGGCCGCCATCGAAGACGAGAAATAAACCTGTACTACCCGAAGCCCTTCCGTGCGAACGGGAGGGCTTTTTTTGTGAAATGAATCTGATACAACGAATCGTCGTCGCGCTCAAAGGCTTCTTCATGGGCGCGGCCAACGTGGTGCCGGGCGTGTCCGGCGGCACCATCGCCCTGATCACGGGCATCTACAAGGAGATTATCGACGCGCTGGGCAGCCTTACCAACAAGGAAACTTGGAAAGCGCTCTTCCGGGGCGATTTCAAGGGCTTCTGGAAGGATGTGCACGGCACTTTCCTGGTCTGGCTGGCCCTGGGCGTGGTGGTCAGCGTGCTGACCCTGTCCAAGCTGATGGACTATGTCCTGGATCACTATCCCGTGCAGACCTGGGCCTTTTTCTTTGGCCTGATCGTGGCCTCGGCCATCATCATGTTCAAGGGCATCCGGGGCTGGGGTGTCAAGGAAGTGCTCTTCGCGCTGCTCGGTGTGGGGCTGGGCCTGTTGCTGGGCCATCTGACGCCTACGGAGACCCCCGACACCTGGCCTGTCTTCTTCCTGTGCGGTGCCATCGCGGTCTGCACCATGATCCTGCCGGGTGTCTCCGGCAGTTTCGTGCTGGTACTGCTGGGCAAGTACGATGAAATCATGGAGGCGCTGGCGGAGCTCGACTGGCCGGTACTGATTGTTTTCGGCCTGGGCTGCGTGGTGGGCATTCTCCTTTTCTCGCATTTCCTGCACTGGCTGCTGGCCCGCTTCGAGAAGCAGACCATGCTGGTGCTGCTGGGCTTCGTGGTGGGCTCGCTGGTCAAGATTTGGCCCTGGTCGAACCCGGAAGTGCAGGCGCTGCCCGATCCGCAGTACGGGGCGGCGGCGCTCTGGTGCGTACTGGGCGTCGTGGTGGTGCTCGGTGCCGAGTGGATTGCGAAAGTCAAGGAAAAATAGTATATTTGAAACTTAAACTGAATTCTATGAAAATGCGTTTGTTCCCCCTGCTGGCTGCGGTGGCGCTGACCGTGCTGGCTTCCTGTGACGGGAAGGAAGCGGTTCCCGTCGATCTTTCGATCGTCCCCATTCCCGTTTCCATGGTGGCTGCGGGCAAGCCCTGCGACCTGAAGGCGCATCCGGATATCAAGACGCGTATCGACGCGAAGATGGCCCCGGAAGCGTATGAACTCAATACCGGCAAGGGCCGCGTGGAGATCAAGGCGGGCTCCGAAGCCGGCATCTTTTGGGCGCGGCAGACGCTGGCCCAGCTGGAAGCGCAGTACGGCGACGTGCTGCCCGGCGTGCGTATCTGCGACGAGCCTGTGTTCTCGTATCGCGGCGCGCACCTCGACTGCTGCCGCCATTTCTTTACGGTAGACGAGGTGAAGGCCTTCATCGACATGATGGCCCTGCACAAGCTCAATGTGTTCCACTGGCACCTGACCGAGGATCAGGGCTGGCGCGCCGAGATCAAGCAGTATCCCAGACTCACTGAAGTAGGGTCCGTGCGCAAGGAGACGCTGGTGGGCCACTATGGCAGCAATGTCTATGACGGCACGCCCTATGGCGGCTACTACACCCAGGATGACATGCGCGACGTGGTCGCCTATGCGGCCGAGCGCTTCATCACCGTCATTCCCGAAATCGAGATGCCGGGCCACGCGTCCGCCGCGTTGGCCAGCTATCCTGAACTGGGCTGCCGCGGAAAGGACTATCCCTATCAGGTCCAGACCACCTGGGGTGTCTTCCCCGAGGTTTTCTGCGCCGGCAATCCGGAGACCGTGACCTTCCTCGAAGGCGTGCTCGACGAGATCTGCGACATTTTCCCTTCGGAATACATCCATATCGGCGGTGACGAAGCGCCGCGCGAGGAGTGGGAGAAATGCCCGAAATGCCAGGCCCTGATGAAGGAAAAGGGGTTCACGCGGGAAGCGGAGCTCCAGAGCTACCTGATCACCACGGTTGAGAAGTATCTCGCCGACAAGGGCCGCAAGATCATCGGCTGGGACGAGATCCTCGAGGGCGGCGTTTCACAGAGCGCGACGGTCATGTCGTGGCGCGGTGCCAAGGGCGGCATCGAGGCGGCCAAGATGGGCAACGACGTGATCATGACTCCCAACAGCTATTTCTACTTCGACTACTACCAGACCGGCGACCCGGCCGGCAACGGCGAACCCATGGGCATCGGCGGCAACCTGCCCCTCAGCAAGTGCTATGCCTTCGACCCGTATGACCAGCTCAACGACGAAGAGAAAGCCCATATCCGGGGCATCCAGGCCAACATGTGGACCGAGTATGTGGCGACTTTCGATCACGTGCAGCACATGGTGCTTCCGCGCATGGCCGCCCTTTCCGAGGTGGCCTGGAGCTGCGACAACCGTACCTCGTACGACGATTTCCTCGCACGTTTGACCGGGGGGCTGAAACTCATCTACGACAAGTGCGGCTACCACTATGCCGACTATGCCTTCAAGGGCATTGAATAAGACGACGAACCAATACCTTATTACCTATGAAGAAAGTTTTGTTACTCCTTACGGTCCTCGTGCTCGTCGCGAGCTGTGCGACTGAAAAGAAACCTGTGGAGGTGCAGATTCCCAAGCAGAACGTGGAACTCACCGGCAACGGTTTCCAGATCTTCCGCCTGGGCTCTGACCTCAAGCTGGTCACGGTCCAGAACCCCGACAAGGCCGATGAATGGATGATTCGCGGCAGCGTGCCTTTGATGAAAGTATCCGAAGACCTGCTGGCAGAAACGGCCATCGACGTCAACCTGCTCGACGAGAACGGGATGAAGGTGCGCGATGGCTTCGTGCTGACAGCTGAAGAGCTGGTCAACCTTATCCCGAAATTCAATGCTGAGAAGAACGTCGAGAAGAACATCGTTTTCTCCGCTGCCGAAGGCTCCCGCAAGTATTTCTCCTACAAGGAAGCATCCGATCTGCTGAACGCCGTCAAATCCGTGGCGATGAATGTCAACGTGGTCCAGCAGCAGCCCGAGGTGGCCGTCGAACAGGTGGCCGCTGAGAAGAAGGCAGAGAAGAAGGAACCCGTCACGTTCAAGTCGCTGATGTCGAAATACGGCATTTTCGGCAAGCTGTCGCAATACGACAAAGCGCTGAAGGACAAGGATAAGAAGAAAGCCAAAAAGATCGAGGACGAGCTCTATGCCATCTGCAAGAAGGTGAAGGCCGATCCGAGCGTTCCCGAGAGTGTGTACCAGCAGTTCCGCAAGTACATCGAGGACGAAGAAGACAGAATTGAAGACAAATATTGATGGAAGATTTTTTGAAGAAGGTGTTCGACCGGCTTTCGGTCTGCCTTACCTATGCGGGTGAGGATATCGACGATTTCCTCTGGGTCCTCGAGCAGGACGAGAAAGAGGGGCGGGCGCCGGCCGACGTCGAGCGGATGCGCGGCCTTTACCGCCAGATCAAGGAGCAGTATGCGCAGGACAGCGAAGACCTGCGTGCCGGCATGCTGCCGGAAGACGCCCTTGACCTGGCTGCGCACATGGTGGAGCTCTACCAGGCCATGTTCGATTATCTCATGGCAGAAGATCCGTCCACCCTGGCCACTGCGCCCGCACCCGGTGACACGTCGACCGAAGACCGCTCCGCCAGCTTCAATGCCATGTACGAACTCTTCAAGAAATCAAAGGAACTTCCCAGCTAGCGGGTTTCCGCGATTAATTTGGTGAAGTTCCCAAAAAGCGATACCTTTGCAGCCTCATGCATGGCCGGTTCCGTAGCTCAGCTGGATAGAGCAACAGCCTTCTAAGCTGTGGGTCTCGGGTTCGAATCCCGACGGAATCACGAAACAAAGAAAACGCGGGGACCACGGTCCCCGCGTTTGTTGAAGTACCCCGGTCGTCGAGAGCTTGCTCTCGTAAGAACCGGGGTACTTCAACAAAAAGCCGCCGGCGAGCCGGCGGCGCGTTTTCGCAGTTTCGGTCCCCAATGATGACAAAGGGAATGCGCAGGCGCTTCAGCGCCGAGCACAATCCCGACGGGCAACGTGCTGGCACGATGTATCCCAGCGCGTCAGTGCCAGGTCGCGGCTGACGGAGCCGGCGCTGAGAGAATTCGTGAAGACGAAGTGAATAGGTAGTTCATTGCAGGAAGATGACCAATTATCACACTCACAGCAGTTACTGCGACGGCAGTGCATCGCCGCGCGAGATGGTGGAGTTCGCGCTGTCTCACGGCTTCACGTCCCTTGGCTTTTCCGGTCATAGCCCGCTGCCATTCGAGAATACGTTTTCCATCAAGGACTATGACGGGTATTGTCGTGAGATACGTTCCCTGAGTGCTGAATACGCCGGCCGCCTCGGCATCCGCCTCGGTATGGAGTTCGACTATGTACCGGGGATGCTGGAGGACTTCGCCCCGCTGACGGAGCAGGGCCGGTTGGAATATACCATCGGCAGCGTGCACTTAATTCCAGTTCCGGGCACAGTACCGACCTGCGCACAGGACCTCTGGTTCATCGATGGCCCCCGCTGGGAACGCTATGACGAAGGGCTCGTCCGTCTATTCGGCGGTGACATCCGACGTGGTGTCCGCGCATACTTCGATCAGCAGAACGAGATGCTTATCCGCAACAGACCGACGGTCGTTGGCCATCCCGACAAGATCGTGATGCATAACCGGGGCCGCTACTTTTCGGAAGATGAACGCTGGTATCGTGACCTTGCTCTGGAGAGCATCCGTCTCATCAAGGAGCTCGGCCTGGTCTGCGAGATCAATACCCGCGGTATCTACAAGGGCCGTCACAGCGACTTCTATCCGGGCAAGTGGCTGATCCGTGAGATGCAGCAGCTACGTATTCCCGTAATCGTTAGCACCGACGCCCACGCTCCGGAAGACCTCCTGCACACGGAAGGGGCGTATGAATACCTTCAGGAAATTGGTTACAAGGATGTTTTGGATACGATATGAAAAAGGCCACTAAGGTAGAATAACGTAATGACTGCTGGCCGCAGTCTTTTCGTTTGGGCGCAACCCCCGCCCGGCGGAAGACCAAGGCGGCGGAAGATTGCTCCCGCCGCCTGTTTTGCCTTGTTTGACCGCTGGTCTTCCGCCTCGCGGCTTCGGACCTTCCGCGCTTACTGCGTCGCGGGTATGGGATAGACGAAGGGTTTATCAGAGGTGGCGTCAATCCACCTGCTAACTTGAGGCTGGTCGTTGATGTAAATTGTATTGCTCGTACGTGTGTTTCCATAAACGGTAACACTACCACCCTTGAATTTGATGTCACCACAGGTTTGCTGGTTGGTCTTTAATCCTACGCCCCAGCCACCTGTGCCGGGATTCACTACTACCGTGCCACCGCTGAAGGTGATATTTCCGCATGGTCCTTTTCCTGTATCAGCTCCGCAGCCAATACCAGCAGCATTCGTACCTCCGGTAACAGTCACGTTGCCACCGTTAATCGTGATGTTTCCACTGCGGATGTTACTGCTGCTAGGACGTCCGCAGCCTATACCGGCAGCATTCGCACCTCCGGTAACGGTCAAGTTGCCGCCGTTAATCGTGATGTCTCCAATGGTATGCCCATTGTTGGCCCCTATACCGGCAGCATTCGCACCTCCGGCAACGGTCAAGTTGCCACCGTTGATGACGATATGCACGCTGAAGTCTAATCCGCCTATACCGGCAAACCCCACGCCTCCTGATGCCAGAAGCGTGCCTGTGCCGTCAATGGTGATGATCCCATTTACTCCACTAATGCCGCAATATGCATTTTGATCACCCGGGGTTAGATCGTTTGTGGTACCATCCACCAGATTGATGAGTGCTGAACCCGGACATTCAATACCGCATACTTGTTTCCCACTGTGGTGCGTCATGCCACCCAGCCAGACTGTATCTCCGTCAGGGATGAAGAGCTTCACGTCTTTGTCTAACTCGCCATAGAGACATTCGAAAATATGTGGAGAATAGTATTTCTGATAGGGAGAATAACTCTCAGCTGGCAGTTTGCTGATGTCTATTGCCGCCAAGTTGACATGCGTACAGCAGACGTAGCTGTTGTTGGGTGAGTTATAGTCTGCCACAATTAGGCCGTCTGTAGCTTTCGACACAAGGAGGTTGTTCTCCTGCAGGTGGAAATCGCCGTCCTTGTCCTTCAGTACATAGTGTGTGCCATCGGCAGCTTCAGTAACAGTTTCGCCAGAGACATTGGCCCTTACCAACGTGAACGGAGCCTTGCTTGTTTCTACCCACGGATCGCTATTGATATGTACATTGGTGGACAAGGCTATCTGGTCACCAAGTTTAAGCAGCGTACCTACTGGCAGGGTGCTGTAGGTCTTGTACGACTTGACCATTTTCATACCGATTGGGTAAATATTATTGGCTGCGAAAGACTTGCTGCTCAATGTCTTGGTATAGTGCTGTCCGTACTCATCTGTAGCTGTAAATGTGAGTGCTGCAGTGACAGGCTTCATCGCTACATAAAGGGGGCCTACGCCTACTGAGCGGCTGATGGTGTATGTGTTCGTGCCGTCGCTGACCGTCAGGTTCGTGATATGTGAGGTGATATCCTCGTCGTCAGTAGTTTCTGGAGTACCTTTGTCATCCTTCAGTGTGAATGCACAGATGGCCAGTTTGTTGGATAGTGTGATAGTGGTAGGCAGTGCATTGCCGACCATTGCGCCGTCATAAACTGCGAGGTCGTAATATTGACCAAGCGAACCAAGATAACCGTCTTGCGCATTCAGGTTGTCATAGTTAATGGTGCCTGCATCGTCGATGGGTGTATCGGTTACGATGGGTGTTTTGAGCATTGCAGCAGGATAGATCATGCGCAGCTGGCTGTTTTCGGCGGGGGCGTCCATCGTCACTTTAATAGTAGCCGTCTTGCCATCGTCGCTGATGTCGCTGCCGGAGAGCTGAACACTTGCGGCCTTTGTCTCGTTACTTGTATTCTTGTAGATAACGGCTATCTGGTCGTTTTCTTCGAAGGTCTTCACGCCGGCGGCGGTAAGGGCCTTGGTCGCTTCATTGCTGCCGAATCCGACGGTGGTGGTCAACTTGACGGCCTTGTCTTCCCGCTGCGGCTGATTCTCTTCAAAGCCAGCGCAACCAGCCAAAAGGGCGCCTACGCTAACGAGGGCGGTCATGCTCAGATACTTCATGTACTGTTTCATTGCTTTCTTCGTCTTAGCGGGTTGGCTATTCTTCATAATAACCCTGCACGGAGTAATCCTGCAGGATTCCTTTTCCGCTTGCATTCAGCAGCTGTGCCCGATGCTCCAGCCGGATCACTTCCGCCAGGGGCGTCTCGTAGCACCTTTTTTCAATCTTTACCATCGTTTGCTTCGTTTTGCGGCCACAAATTTCGCAACAATCTGCGAAACACTTGTCTCCTCTCCGTCAACAGGCTGTACCGTATGCGTCAACTTTGTTGACGAAACGTCAAAAAAGTGCGCCGTAGCCCTGTCCGCGACACAGAAGCGGGCGCCGCTTCATCTGTGTCGCGGACAAGAAATGAGATAACGCGGCACTATACACGAAAAAATAAGCGTATCTTTGTAGAAAAGGAGAAACCAACGTTGAAAAAATAGGGTTTTACGGATTGTCAATCTGCGCGCGATAGGGTGCATCTGAATGTAGGTGGGACAAGAATGATGACTGATACGTTTTATCTGAGAGTATGGCAAGAAACCGGACCGGGCATATCAAGTCCGGCAGCATAGAGGGTTGCCCGAATCGGGCGGAAGAGAAGTATCTGCCGGTGCATTTCAAATTATTGTTCAAAGAACTCTTCAGGCCAATCAAAGAATAGCGGGACATCTTCCCAGTCAATATCATCGTAGGTGATTGGGACTTCTCCGTTTTGTATTATAGTCTTGTTAATAGCAGCGATAATGGCGTTGGTGCTTGCCTCTATCATCATGTCGAAGAGTTCGGGAAGGTCATGATCCGTGGCCCTAAACGGAAGGCCCGGGTTCTCTCGGACAAACTTCTTAATGTCCGCTTAGTAGTGTTATGAGAATTAAAGTATATTTGCTTCTATAAATCGGAATTCCCAGTTGAAATCCAAATAAAAGGCAAAGTATTTTTGACTTT
>CAMVKH010000004.1 GCA_947168065.1 uncultured Bacteroidales bacterium | reverse complement strand
CGCCCTTTCCTACCGGGGGCTCTGCCCCCGAACCCCCGCGTTGCTTCGCAACGGCCTGCTGAGGCAGGCAGAGTCAGGCAGAGTCAGGCAGAGTCAGGCAGAGGCAGGCTGAGGTGTGGGCGTTCCTTTTTTTTCGCCGCAACGGACGCAGGTGAGTATCAGGTGTTTATGCAAGTTGATCCCCCTCTTTTCAAAGGGGATCAGGTTGCGTAATTAACTGTCAATCAAGTGCGTACATTGCAGCGCAGGGGAGGGACGTGAATGGTTGGTGATGGGTTTTTTGCGCAGGGGGACGCAACATTTTGGGGGTTTGTGCATCTTATGGATAGATTGTGTAATTTTGTAAGGGCTTTTTAAGGTTTTTGGCTATGAAAACGAGATATTATCTGGCTGGTTTGATGATGGTGGTGCTGGGGTTTGTGGCTGGAGGTTGTGAATTTTTGTCGCGGGGGAGTGGGAATGACGGGAAGGAGGCGCAGACGATTGTGCTGACCAAGTCACAGCAGGTCGTGCTGGACAAGGGAAATGATTTTGGATTCAAGCTTTTGCGGGAGACTTTCGTGGAGAATGGCGGGGGCAATGTTTTCCTGTCGCCGATGGGTGTCACGATTGTTTCCAGTATGTTGGCCAATGGTGCGGTCGGGGAGACATACGACGAGATTGTCGCTGCCATCGGCATGAAGGGCTATTCGCTGGACGAGATCAACAGTTGCTATTCCACCATGGTGTCCGGTATTTCGAAGGCGGACCCCAGCGTGGCTTTGTCTCTGGCCAATTCCATCTGGGTGGCGAAGGATCTGGGACTGCGCAAGCAGTTCAGCAGCAATATGAGCAAGGTTTTTGACGCGGAGTCTTTCGCCGTGGAGTTCGGCCCTTCCAAAACCGTCGATCAAGTGAACAACTGGTGCAGCAAGAAGACCTCCGGTCTGATCCCCAAAATGTTCGACGAGTTGGATCCCCGGATCCGCATGCTGCTGATCAATGCCCTGTACTTCAAGGGAGACTGGGCCTATGCCTTCTTGGAGGCCAATACGAGGGAAGAGGATTTCCAGACGATCTCCGGCCAGACCGTCAAGATGCCTATCATGGCGCTTATGGCGGAAGTGCTTGATGTCTACCAAGATAAGACGGTCTCGCTCGTGAAGATGCCCTACGGCAACGGTGCCTTCTATATGGAGGCGATCCTCCCTTCCGGTGATTTCAAGGCTTTCCTCGAGAATCTTTCGCTGGATAAAGTGAATCTTTGGGACGCATCTGCCGCATCGACGAAGGTTATGCTCCGTTTCCCGAAATTCAAGGCGGAATTTGATACGGACGAGATGCTGGTACCGGTGCTCAAGCGCCTGGGCATGAAACGAGCCTTCACCTATGATGCCGATTTCTCCAATATGTCGGAAGAGAGCTTGTATGTGGACATGTTCCGGCAGAAGACCTATATTTCGGTCGATGAGAAAGGCACTGAGGCCGCCGCCGTGACTGTGGCGGAAATGCGGAAGAACGGTGGCTCAATGGCGACGTTCGTCGATTTCAACCGGCCGTTCATCTATCTCATCCGCGAATCCAGCACGGGCGCCATCCTCTTCATCGGAACCAAAGTCAAATAGAGATATGAAACGTATTTTGCTCTTTTGTACGGTATTGCTGCTTGCTGCAGGATGTGGCGAGTGGAGCGAAAGCGAAAGCGCCCGTCTGTACGGTAGCTGGAAACCGGTTTATGTTGAAAATGGTGACATTGTGGGTGCGCTGGATGAGTCTGGAGGCATAGCTGTTACATTCAGCGCGGATGATCCTGATTATACGGAAGACTTGTACCAGATTTCATACCGTTTCCCGTTTTTGAGTTTTTTCAATCAGGCCGGAGAAAAATGGTTCTCGGCGCGTGTATCCGGGGAATGCAAGCAAGCCGATCCGATACATTATATGGTGAAGGACGGAAAGATATTCTTCGAAATGCCGGAGAATATGATTGCCAAGGAGGCTGGGCAGGCAGAAAGCCGGGCGCTGAAGGATATCCAATATGATGAGGGCCATGACCTGGTCTTTTTCGGTGACGATTCCATCAAGATTGACTACGTGACCTACAAAAGAATGTAGATTCCCGGTCAAGCCCGGAATGACGCCGGTCAAGCCGGGGTTGGCGATTTTTTCGTAACTTTATCGGTTGTAATCTGAAAACGTATGTTCAAGGGTCAACCGAAAGGTCTTTATGCGCTGGCGCTGGCCAATACGGGCGAGCGCTTCGGCTATTATACGATGCTGGCCATCTTTATGCTGTTCCTCCAGGCGAAGTTCGGCTGGGAGCAGGCGGCGGCCAGCCAGCTTTATGCCATTTTTATGGCGGTCATCTATTTCCTCCCCGTTCTCGGCGGCATGGTGGCCGACCGGATCGGCTACGGGAAATGCGTCGTGGCAGGTATCTGCGTGATGTTCCTGGGCTACGTGCTGCTGACCATACCTACGGCGCCCAATGCCCTGGGCATCGCCCTGATGATCGGCGCGTTGCTGCTCGTGGCGCTGGGCACCGGCCTTTTCAAAGGCAACCTGCAGGTGCTCATCGGCAATCTTTATGATGATCCGAAATATGCCGCCAAGCGCGACTCGGCCTTCAGCCTCTTCTATATGGCCATCAACATCGGCGCGATGTTCGCGCCTTTTGCCGCTACGGCCATCACCAACCGCTTCCTGTCGAAGGCCGGCCTGGTTTACAAGGCCGATATCCCGGCGCTGGCCCATCAACTGCTGGGCGGCACCATTTCGCCGGAGAATACGGATCGGCTGGCCAGTTTGCAGGCGCAGATGCCCGATGCGACCGTGACGGCCCTTTCCCTGCCGGATTTCAGCAGCTACTATGTCGAGCATCTTTCATCGGCCTACAACATGGGCTTTGCCGTGGCCTGCGTGTCGCTGGTTGTGTCCATCGCCATCTACCTGGCCTGCAAACCTTGGTTCAAGCATGCCGATGTCAACGCAAAGCAGGCAGCTGCCGCGAATGCGCATATCGTCGAACTTACGCCCAAGCAGACCCGCGACCGCGTTGTCGCGCTCTGCATGGTGTTCGCCGTGGTGATCTTCTTCTGGATGGCCTTCCAACAGAACGGGCAGGCGCTGACCTGGTTCGCCCGCGACTACACGCAGCAGACGGTCAGCGGATGGCCCCGGGCCGGGTTCAGCGTGTGGATCCTGGGCCTGCTGGCCGTGTCGGTCTATACGCTGTTCGGCACCTTCCAGTCGGAAAAACGAGGCAGCAAGATGCTCTGCGGCATCGTGACGATTGCCCTGTGGGCTGCCGCCATCATCATCTACCGGGGTATGCCTGCGGTGCTGGACATCCAGCCGCAGCTCTTCCAGCAGTTCAATCCGTTCTTCGTGGTGCTCCTGACTCCCGTCGTCATTGCGATCTTCGGTGCCCTGGCCAAGAAGCACAGGGAACCTACGGCCCCGATGAAGATCGGAATCGGCATGATCGTGGCGGCGCTGGGCTATCTGGTGATGATCTTCGGCTCCGTCGGTCAGCCTTCGCCGGCCGCTCTCTCAGGGACCGTATCGCCCGACCCGGTTGTACCGACCTATCTGATGGGAACCTATCTGGTGCTGACCTTCGCCGAGCTGCTGCTCAGCCCGATGGGCATCTCCTTCGTCACGAAGGTTGCGCCGCCCAAGATGAAAGGCCTGATGATGGGCCTCTGGTTCGCCGCCTCGGCCGTCGGCAACTACCTGACCATGGTCCCCGGCCTGCTCTGGATGCGCGTCCCCCTCTGGGCCAACTGGGCTATCCTCGCCGGCCTCTGCGCAATCGCCGGCTTGATCATGTTCGCCATGCTCAAGCGCATCAACGCAGCTACGCAATAGTCATTAAAGCTTTTACAACGCGGCGAGGATCAAGATCTGGGCGGAGACGACCCGGAGGAACATCGTGAGGGGGTAGACGGTGGAGTAGCTGACGGCCGGGATGTCGTTGGGGGAGTTGCTTGTGACGAACGACAGGGCGATGGGATTGGTCATACTGCCCGAGAGGGTGCCCATCAGGGCGAAGTAGTTGAGTTTGAAGACCCAGCGGCCGAGCAGGCCCATCACCAGGATGGGGATGACCGTAATCAGGAAGCCATAGCCGACCCAGACGTAGCCGCCGCCGGAAAGGGTACTGACGAACTCCGGACCTGCCGAAAGTCCCACTGCCGCCAGGAAGAGCGAGATGCCGATTTCACGCAGCATGAGGCTGGCGCTGATGGTGGTGTAGGTCACCAGGTGGAAGCGTGCACCGAAGCGGCTGAGCAGGATGGCCACGATGAGCGGGCCGCCTGCCAGGCCGAGTTTCACCGGCAGGGGAATGCCGCTGATATGGAAGGGGATCATGCCCACCAGCACGCCGAGCAGGATGCCGATGAACATCGGGATGATGTTCGGCTCGCGGAGGCGCTTCTGCGAGTTGCCCAGCATACCGGCCACTTCTGCGATGGCGCTCTCGGCGCCGACTACCGTTACGCGGTCGCCCAGCAGCAGTTCCAGCGAAGGCGTGGCGATCAGGTCGACGCCCGAGCGGTTGACGCGGGTCACGTTGACCTTGAAGTTCTTGCGCAGCTGCAGCGAACCGAGCTGCTTGCCGTTGATGTTGCTGCGCGTGACCAGGATGCGGCGCGATACGAGTTCGGTGTCGCGGCTTTGTGCGTCCCAGGCTTCCTGCGGCATCTCGATCTGTCGGCCCAGGAAGACGATGACGGCCTCGGTGTCGCGCGGGTCTGAGACGAAAAAGACTTTGTCGCCCAGCGAGATGACGGTCTGCGCATCGGCCAGGGCGGGCGCGCTGCCTTCCTTGAGGACGCGCGAAATGATGAAGCTGCGGTTGAGCAGCCGTGCGATCTCCCAGACCTTCTTGCCGTCGAGTTGCGGGTTAGTGATTTCGACCGTGACACGGTCCGGGTCGTGGGTCTCGATGACGTGCTCCTTGTGCAGCCGCTCGTCTTCCTTGGCGGGATCGACCCGGAAGATCTTCCGCATCAGGATCAGGGCGAGGATCAGGCCGATGACGCCGAGTGGATAGGCGACGGCGTAGCCCAGGGCAATGGAGGGCTCGTTGGTCCCCATCGTATCGAGATAGGTCTGCTGCGCGGAACCCAAGGCAGGCGTGTTGGTGACGGCGCCGGACATCACGCCGGTCATCGTGATCAGGCTCGTGCCGCTTATTGCTGCGACCAGGCACGTGACCAGAATACCCAGCAGGATGACGCCGATGGAGAGCAGGTTCAGTTTCAGCCCGTTCTGCTTGAGTGAAGCGAAGAAACCGGGGCCAACCTGCATACCGACAGAATAGATGAACAGGATCAGGCCGAATTCCTTGACAAAGCCCAATACTTTCGGGTCGATGCCCATGCCGAAATGTCCCAGTGCGATGCCTACAAAGAGAATCCAGGTAACGCCCAGGGTAATGCCGCCGATCTTGACTTTTCCGAGCAGGGTGCCCAGGGCGATGGTGGCGGCGAGGATAAATATGATGTGTGCGGTACTGCTTCCGAACAAAAGGTCTGCAAACATAACGTTTCCAAAATTTGCTGCAAAAATAGCGATTTTTGATACAACGGTAGAATCTTTTCCATATCTTTGTGATGGAAAGTCCAAAACTAAGAAATGAGAAGAATCAACAATAGCTGGTGGTGGCGCTTGCAACTCGATTAGTCGCAAGTGAATCAGCTATTTGTTAATTTTATACAAATAAGGCCTGTCGAACTTGCGACAGGCCTTTTTAGTTATCGAAAATCCTAATAAATTATTAACAAAATAAACGATTCAATTATGAAACAGAAGAAATTCCTGCTCCCGGAGAGCGAGATCCCGACCCACTTTTTCAATATGCAGGCCGTAATGCCCAACAAGCCGCTGCCCATCCTGAATCCTGCGACAAAGAAACCGCTCAGCGTGGAGGACCTCTTCCCCATCTTCTGTGAGGAGTGCGCCCGTCAGGAACTCAACCAGACCGACGAGTGGATTCCCATTCCGGAGCCTGTACGCGAGCAGTACGCAGCGTACCGTTGCACTCCGCTCGTGCGTGCGTACGAACTCGAGCAGGCGCTCGGCACCCCGGCGCACATCTATTTCAAGAATGAGAGCGTGAGCCCGGCCGGCAGCCATAAGCTCAATTCCGCCCTTGCGCAGGCATATTATGCCAAGGAGCAGGGCGTTACCAACATTACCACGGAGACCGGTGCCGGCCAGTGGGGTGGTGCGCTTTCCTATGCCGCTAAGAAATTCGGGCTGGAACTTGCGGTCTATATGGTCAAACTGAGTTATGAGCAGAAGCCCTATCGCCGTTCCATCATGCAGACTTTCGGTGCGGCCATCACGCCTTCGCCGTCGATGTCCACGCGTGCCGGCAAGGATATCCTGACCATCAATCCGAATGACCGCGGTTCGTTGGGCTGCGCCATCTCCGAGGCTATCGAACTGGCCGTCACCACACCGAACTGCAAGTACACCCTGGGTTCCGTGCTGAATCACGTGTGCCTGCACCAGTCCATCATCGGTCTGGAGGCTGAGAAGCAGATGGCCCTGGCAGGCGAGTATCCCGACATTGTGATCGCCTGCTTCGGCGGCGGCTCGAACTTCAGCGGCATCGCCTATCCGTTCATGCGCCACAACATCCAGAAGGGCCTCAAGACCCGCTTCATCGCGGCTGAACCCACCTCTTGCCCGAAGCTGACCCGTGGCAAGTTTGAATATGACTTCGGTGACGAGGCCGGCCTGACGCCGCTGCTGCCGATGTTCACCATCGGCCATGGCTTCAAGCCTGCCAGCATCCACGCCGGCGGCCTCCGCTACCACGGCGCGGGCGTGATCATGTCGCAGCTGATGAAGGACGGTTTCATGGAAGCAGTGGACATCGACCAGCTCGATTCGTTCAACGCAGGCGTGCTCTTCGCACGCACCGAGGGCATTATCCCTGCACCGGAGTCCTGCCACGCCATCGCCGCCACGATCCAGGAGGCGCTCCAATGCAGGGAGACCGGAGAAGCGAAGACCATTCTCTTCAACCTCTCCGGTCACGGTTTCGTGGATATGGCCGCTTACGACCAGTATTTCTCGGGCGAGATGCAGAACTATCAGCTCTCCGACGAGGAGCTCGCCAAGTTCATAGCACCCGTCGATGAGATGAACAAGACGATCTAACGGTCGACAATCTTCAGGACAAAGCCGCCGCCGGGTGCCATGTGCACCTGGAGCGGCTTTCCTGTTTCAACTTTCAGCTGCTCGCACTTGTAGTCGGTGGCGTTGCGGGTGGCGTTGACGCCGTCCCGGAAGAGGGCGGCGTTTTTGCTGCCGCGCAGGCCCAGGACGGAGAGATCGAGCGTGACATTGCGCGCATCCCAGCCCGTCAGGCCGCCGATGTACCAGACTTTATCTTTGCGGCGGGCCGTAACGATGTACTTCCCGATTTCCCCCTGCAGCACGCGGGTTTCATCCCACACCGTGGGAATGGCGGTAAGGAAGTCGGTGGTTTCCTGTTCCTTCATGTAGGCGGTAGGGTTGTCGCAGAGCATCTCGAACGGAGCGTCGAAGACCACGTACTCCGCGACCTGGTGTGCGCGGGTGCCCTGGCTCATCGGATTGCCGTGGATCGGCATGAATTCGTTCCGGAGGGCGTTGCGCATGGCGCCCGGGGTGTAATCGACCGGGCCGGAGAGCATCCGGATGTAGGGGAAGGTCACGTCGTAGGTCACCATGTCGTCGCGCGACCATTTCATCTGCTCGAGGCCCCATACGCCTTCAAAGTTGAGGACGTTGGGCCAGGTGCGGTTCATGCCGGCGGGCTTGTACATACCGTGGTAATCCACGAACATGTGGTGACGGGCGCAGGCCTCCGCGATGCGGTAGAGCTGTTCGGGGATGGTCTGGTCGTCGCGGTCCATGAAGTCGACCTTGAAGCCCTTGATGCCCATTTCCGAATAGGTCTTGCAGGCTTCCTCCAGGTCTTTGTCGAGCACGTAGCTTACAGCCCAGAGCACCAGGTCGACTTTCTTGGTGCGGGCATAGCGGCAAAGCTCCTTGAGGTCGATGGCGGGGCTGAGTTCCAGGATGTTGAGCTTACCCGACCAGCCTTCGTCGAGCACAACGTACTCGATCTTGTTGGCTGCGGCGAAGTCGATGTAGTATTTATAGGTTTCGGTGTTGATGCCGGCCTCGAAATCGACGCCGGTGATGTTCCAGTTGTTCCACCAGTCCCAGGCCACCTTGCCGGGCTTGATCCACGAGATGTCCTTGATGCGGCTCGGGGAGGCGAGCAGATAGACCAGGTTGTTCTGCGGCAGGCCCGTGTCGCTTTCGGCGATAGCCAATGCGCGCCAAGGGAAGCAGCGCGGCTCTTTCTTCGAGGCACTGGCGCGGATGATGGCCAGGTCGTCGGAATACGATTCCACGACCACCTGACCGCGGGTCGGGGTTTCCTTCACGGTAGCGGGGACGTGGGCGAATTCGCCCAGCAGCGAGGTACCGGCGCCCTTCTTGAGGAACATGCCGGGATAGGATTCGATGTCGACGTCGGTGATCTCGACGCGGAGTCCGCCGCCCAGGCAGACGAGCAGGGGGGAGAAGGCCACTTCGTCGCTGCGGAACGCGCTCAGGGGCGCGATGGTATATTGGCTTTCAAAAGAGGTTTTGAAGGGATTCTCCTTGCCGCCGCTGCTGTAGGGCACATAGGCCGTGTAGTCGTGGTCGAAGTTGAACTCGGCACGCTCGGCCGTCACGCGGTCGCCTTCCTTGACGGAGGTGGAGACAAAGCGGTAGGCCACACCTTCACCGTCGTAGGCTCGGAAGACGACGCTCCAGCCGCCGCCCAGGTCGAGGGTCAGCTGGTTGTAACGTTGTTCGATCCGGGCCTGGCGCCAGAAGGGGGCATTCACGGTCCCGCTCACCTGCTCAGTCCTGGCCTTCCGGACGGAAGGTCTGTCGCCGACAGTCTTGCCCCCGACGGTCATCGAGAGGGCCGAAGGGGTGATGATTTGCTGCCCTTTGTGGGTAGCGGACCAGGTGAGCTGTTTCCCGGCATCGACGGTGATGACGGTCTTCCCGTCGGGAGAACAGACTTGATAGGTTTTGGCCTGGGCCAGAACGGCGGTCAGGCCGGCCAGCAGGAGGAGGGTGAGTATCCGTTTCATGATCTTGCACTTTAATCTTTACAAAAATACGAAGATTCTTGCTATATTTGTAGTCATACAAAATCTTTTGACCATGAAACTTGACGGAAGACGCGAAAGCACGAATGTGGACGACCGCAGAGGCGGCGCCTCGATCGGAAAAGTCGGCGGCCTGGGACTGGGCGGCCTCATCATCGGTGGACTTCTTATCTGGCTGCTGGGCGGAGACCCCACGACGGTTCTCCAGGAAGCCGGCGGCGCGCTGGGCGGCGGCCAGACCACGGGCAGTTACACCCCCACCGCGGAAGAAGAGGAGCTGGCCACCTTCGCCAAGCAGATCCTTGCCGGAACGGAAGATGTCTGGTCGGCCATCTTCAAGGCCAACGGCCTGACCTATCAGCCCCCGAAACTCGTCCTCTTCTCGGGCTCCGTGCAGTCCGGCTGCGGTGGAGCCACTTCGCAGTCAGGCCCTTTCTACTGCAGCGCGGACCAGTGCGTCTATCTTGACCTCTCCTTCTTCACCTCGATGAAAAGGCAGATCGGCGCCGACGGCGACTTCGCCTATGCCTATGTCATCGCCCACGAAGTGGGACACCACGTGCAGAACCTGCTCGGCACCCTCGGCAAAGCCCATCAGCAGATGTCGCGCTACAAAGCCAACAGCAAGGAATACAACCAGATCAGCGTCCGGCTGGAGCTCCAGGCCGACTTCTACGCCGGCGTGTGGGCCCATCACGACAACGAGATGTTCGGCTCGCTCGAACCGGGCGACATCGATGAAGGTCTGGCCGTGGCCGCGAAGATCGGCGACGACTATCTGCAGAAGCAGGCTTACGGCTATTCCGTGCCGGACTCCTTCAACCACGGTACTTCCGCCCAGCGCTCGAAGTGGCTCAAGAAAGGCATCGCCACGGGCGATCCTTCCCAGGGCGACACGTTCTCCATCGCATACAACTCGCTGTAATTCAAATCTATGGCTAGTGAAATCCGAAATCTTGAGCTGTGGCCCGACGGAGCGCTCAAGATCGAATGGGTGCAGCATCACATGCCGTTGCTCAGCGGCCTGGAAGCTGAATTCAGCACCGAAAAGCCTTTCGCGGGCCTGAAAGTGGCCCTTTCGGTCCATCTGGAAGCCAAGACCGCCTACCTGTGCAAGGTCCTCGCGGCTGGTGGCGCCGAGATGTACGTCACGGGCAGCAACCCGCTTTCCACGCAGGATGACGTGGCGGCCGCCCTTGTACACGACGGGCTCAACGTCTTCGCCTGGCACGGCGCGACGCCCCGGGAATACGAAGCCCATATCCGCCGCGTGCTGGAAATCGGCCCGAACGTGATCATCGACGACGGCGGCGACCTGGTTTCGCTGATGCACGCCGAGTACCGGCATCTCCTGCCGGGCGTGATCGGCGGCTGCGAGGAAACGACGACCGGCATCCTCCGCCTACTGGCGATGAACCGTGCCTGCAAGCTGGAATTTCCGATGATGCTGGTCAACAACGCCGACTGCAAACACCTGTTCGACAACCGCTACGGCACCGGCCAGTCGGTCTGGGACGGCATCAACCGGACCACCAACCTCATCGTAGCCGGCAAGACCGTCGTGGTGGCCGGATACGGCTGGTGCGGGAAGGGCGTTGCCATGCGGGCCAAGGGCCTCGGTGCGAAAGTCGTGGTCACGGAAGTCGATCCGATCAAGGCGATGGAAGCGGTAATGGACGGTTTTTCGGTCATGACGATGGCCGAAGCCGCCCGCGAGGGCGATCTTTTCGTAACCGTCACAGGCTGCGCCGGCGTCATTACGCGCGCGCATTTCCTGGCCATGAAAGACGGTGCCATCCTCTGCAACGCCGGCCATTTCGACGTGGAAGTCGATGTGGCGGGCCTGCGCGAAATGGCCGTCGAGGCTTCACCGGCCCGGCATAATATCATGGGCTACCGGCTCGAGAACGGCAACAAACTCTATGTCATCGCGGAAGGCCGCCTGGTGAATCTGGCGGCCGGCGACGGCCATCCGGCCGAAATCATGGACATGTCGTTCGCCATCCAGGCCCTGAGCGCCCGCTACTTGGTGCAGCACAAAGACCTGCCCTGCGAAAGAGGCGCCATGGTCCACGACGTCCCCCGCGAGATCGACGAGGAAGTCGCCCGCCGCAAACTCGCCTACTGGGGCTGCGCCATCGATACACTCACCCCGGAACAGCACAGATATCTGTACGGCGAGTAAACCCCTGACTGTTAATCAGGGGGTCGTAGGTTCAAGTCCTACTTGAGGAGCGACTGATAATAAAGCACTTACAGAAATGTAGGTGCTTTTTCTTTTGGGTCAAGGAACAACAAAAGGAACAACATTTCTCTCGTGGCAGAACAAAAAAGAAGGGATAAGAAACCTTATAGGTCTTATCCCTTCCGCTTATATGAAGCAAATTGACGCTAACTTACCTACCTCTATTTTCCAACCACGCTTTAACCTCATCGGTATAAATAAAACACGACTTTGCCTCCCCTGCTAATCTGGGAGTATGGAAATCCATTCCTGTCTCTCCATTGCTTATCCTTCACATTGTTCATGGATTTGATGAGTCGTGATTCAATCATCGCCCGCAAAGAGCGAAGAGGTTTCCTATTTTCCCAGGCAGGCAATGTGCGCGTCTGGAGCTTCCATGATGTTCCAGGAGAGGTCGAGACCGTCGAAATGGTAGCGCATGACGGCTGCGAGGGATTCGGCCACATATTCCGGTGAGGTGGGGACGATATCCGCCCGGTAGTTGATCTCGATGCCGGGATATTTGGCGCAGGGGCAGTCGGCCATCGCTTCCAACTGGGATTCCAGGAATGCCACGTCCATCTTAATGTCGGGATAGCCCTTTGCGCCGGGAATCGCTTTCCGCAGGAGATCGTATTCGTAGCCCATGCCGGCGGGAGCGAAGGTCATCCGGTAGAGCATCGGCTTGATGAAGTCGGCGTGCTGCGAGAGGATTGCATAATCCTGCCCGACGAAAGGCGCCATGAACGGCGCATACAGGTCGAGGCCGACTTCAAGGCCGCGTTGGTGGAGGCTGTCGGCGACCGCCGCCACGGAGTTGCTCACGATGTGGCCTTTCGCCCGGAAGAAGGCGGCCGCCAGCGGATCGGCGAATTCGAAACCGGTGACCGGATCGTAGTTCGAAACCGACAGGAAATCGTCACCTTTCTCTTCCCAGGCCTTGCGCACTTCTTCCAGATCGACGCCTTCTGCAGCGAAATGCGCCGTGCACGTCGGACAGCCGCAGTTCAGCACGCCGCCGACCCCGCTCACGAATGATTGCGTCCGGACGCGGTCGAGAAAGACGCCGTCAAAGCCGCAGTCGCTGAAACACTGGTCGTACAGGGCTAGGACATTGGCCAGGTTCTGCGGATCGGTGGGGCAGTTGAAGCGGAAGCCGCCCGCGGCATATTCGGCAGGAAGCCGGCCCCATAGGTCCACGGCCGGCGAATTGTCGAGAACGTCTTCCGTCTCTGCAAAGACCGGAAGCCACAGGAGCATATGGATATTGTTTTCGTGAAGATACGTGCCCACTTTCCGGTAAACCTCTTTGTCGAGGCTCCATCCGATGATGACCTTCTCGATGGGAATCAGGCGGCTGACTGTGTCGAGCCGGGCGATGATCTGCTCAGCGGAAAAGGTTGGTGCCTTCCAGTGGCCGATGGAAACCTGCACGATGTACTTCGGCTCCGGTTCCTGCGCCTTCGGAGCGCCGCAGGCTACGGAGAGTCCGAGGAAAGCCAGGAGCAAAAGGATGGGAAAGAATAAGTGTTTCATAGGAATCGTATTTGCGTTGTAAATTCAGTATTGTCCGTCCCTGCTAATCCGAAAATGCGGAAATCGTGACCGAGACAAAACGGATGATTGCGTTGATATGCCCGCCGTTGTTGCCTTCAGACGCAGTGTAGCAACCCGGTGCCACCTGGTCAAGGTAGTCTTTCATGGCCGTGAGGTTGTCATAGGGGACGGTATCGTCTTGTCTTGAATGATAGAGGATGATTTGGGTCTCGGGAGACGGAACCCACCCCGACGTCAGCGAGTAGCGATGGCAGACATCCTTGATGGCGTTATAGGCTTCTCCGGTCCGGGCCATGAACCCGTCACTCATGACTTCAGACAAGTCGTTGGTACCGAGCTTGTTGTTAATCCAGTCGGTGCTGTATTTCTTGGAAAGGATCCAGTCCCGCCAGTTCTCGAGCAATTTTCCCTTGAAGAGGTCGCTGTAGGCGAGTCCCAGCTGTTGCGATTCGTTGATACTGACCACGGTGATGGGGATGAAGGCGATCGCGTTGCGGAAGGTCCCCTGGGTGTATGCGTCCCAGGTCAACTCCACATCGAAGGGACTGCCGCCGCACATCACCTTATCGAAGCTGATCGAAAGCTCCGGATGCTTTGAGACATACTTGAGGTTGGCCATTGAATTGAATCCACCCTGCGAGTAGCCGAAACTGAAGAGTTTATCCGGGATTCTGACTTCGCGGTCTTTCAACAGCTGGACGGCGGCCAGGTATGCGTCGATGTTGCCCCGCGCCGTGGTTTCTGCGTCCAGAAAGGCCTGCGGACGGTCTGCGCTGGCACCGAAGCCATAGTAGTCGGGCATCACGAGGGCAAAGTTCCGCCAAGTGAGCGCGCCCTCGATCTGCGCTCTCATCGTGGGACACTCGGCATTGGAGGCGATGGTCCCGTGGTTGGTCAGGCAGATGCCCGACAGATCCTTTGTCCCTTCCAATGCGGCATCGGGGATAAGGAGAAGGGCCGAAAGCTCTACCGGATAGCCCTGCGGATCTGCGGAACGGTAGGTAAAACTGACGGCACTGGCGGAGGTGTTGCGGTTGGGGAAGAAAAGCGAGAGTGCAGTCTGGGCCGCCGACAGGTCACGACCCGTCTCATCCAGGTACGCTTGCAGCGTGGCATAATCCTTCTCTGCGATGACCTTGTAATAGCATCCGGGCGCCAGTCCGGCCTCACCGTTGGAAAATGTCAGATAGCAGTCGGAGGCGTCAGGGCCGAACACTGTCAGAGGGTCGGTGGAACCATTGTAGGCAGCATAGTTGGACGTGATGTTGCCTGCACCGTCAGCCAGTGTGACACCGATGAAAGTACCTGCAGTAAAGGGGCCTGTCACGGTGATGACCGTGCCGCTGGCCAGATACACGTTGTCGGGAGCGTTGTTCTCGCCGGTGTTGTCTTTTGCCACGATGGTCCCGCTCATGTTTAACGTGCCTTCATTATAGATGGCGCCTCCGCGACGGGCACTGCACCCTGTGATGGTGACATCCTTCAGGGTGAGCGTGCCCCGGTTACAGATAGCGCCGCCTTCTTCCGCATGACCGCCCTTGAGCGTGCCGGGGCCATTCAAGGTAAGAGACTTGCCGCTGTCCACGTAGAAGATACGGCCGGAGGGGACATTGTCTACAGCGTAGCCGGTGATAGAATGACCGCTGAGATCGATGGTCGAAGCGCCGCTGATGTCGACGTGGCCGGAGCGTGTGATCCGGATGTCCGCGCCAAGGACGATGACCGGTACCCGGGAAGCGCAGGCTGCGAACAGATCGCTGTCGTCCTTGACGATGCAGTCCATATTCACGCCGAACTTGTAGTACTTCCCATTTTCAAAGGTGGTACCTGTCTCTTCATGGGAGCGACGGGCTCCGTTGGGGTCAACAGCACTCAGGCTCAGCGTCCCCTCACTGATGGCAGGGATGGCGACATAGAGTACATCCGTCGCAGCATTCGGAACGACGCTGATAGTTGTCCCTCCGGCAACGAGGTTGAGCTTGCTTACGCCGCCGGCAATGGCAGAGCCATCGCTTTCCTTGAGCGTAAACTCCACAATGGCCTGCCGGGAGGCGAAGCTGGCAGAAGCAGCGGGGGTGATAACGCCGTTCGCCTTGCTTTTCACCGTGACATCCGCCGTGGCGTAATCGCAATGGGTAGCGATATACGCCAGTGTGCCGTCTTGCTCCGAATAGTCGGAAGCCAGGAAACTGAGCGTAAGGATGTCGTTCGCCTCGACAGTTCCGGAAAGCGTACCTTTCAGCGTTGTTTCCGATCCGCTCCCCTGTGCCTCCAGGTAGCCTTCAAGCCCAGCGTTCCGGGTCTTGTTATACACGGCCACCTTCTCGCCTGCTTGCCAAGTGGCGCGGAGAGTCCCCTGGTTGAGGTCCAATGCCTTGGTGCCGATCTCCCCTTTGCTGGCGACAACGGACAGGGTGTAGGTATTCTCCGGAATGGGGTCGACCTCGGGCTCGATCGTTTCCCCACAGCCCTGGAGAAGCATGCCGCCCATCAGGAGAAGGGCAAAGATGGAATAGAAGATTTTTCTCGTCAACATCATTCGAAGCATTTTGCAGAGCCTCCCGGCACAATGCTAATCCAACCCGGGCCAGGTGCCGCGGATCTGCTTGCACTGCGTATAGCAGGAAGGGCAGTTGAAGACCTTGTAGTGGTCGTCGCCGTCTTTGAGGAAGATATCCACGGCGCGCTGATAGGTATCCCATCCGCCGGCCAGGATATAAAGATACGTGACCGTTCCGCCCGTAAGCGGCGCCGCTTTCACACCGTTGGGCGACGGGCACATCTCCACGGTATAAGGCTTGTCGGGCGTATAGGCGTTAGAGGGCACTGCCCCCTTGAGTACGGCAGCGGGCAGATAGCGCTGGATGTAGGGATCGTTTTCCGGGGAAAAGCGCGAAGGCTCCAGTTTCCGTTTCAGTTCGCGCGTGATCTCGCTCACCGTGGCGGAGCCGTTGCACAAAAGGTGCAGGCAGCGCTCTCCCACGCCCGCATCGCGGGCATAGAGTTCAAGCGCCATAGGGACCATGGCGGCCGTTCCCTGTACGCTCTTGCCCAGCAGCTGCTGATAGACCGTTTCGAACTCTGCATAATCCGAGGGGACATTCGTGAAAGTGACGGCAGCCGTCGGGGTCTTGAACTGGCCGCTCGAATGGTCGATCTCCCCTGACACCGTGTAGGTGTGGTTGCCGTAGCGAAGCGTGTTGCCTTCGACGGTGACATCGCTCGTCAGGTTGCCCAAAAGGCCCCCGTTGCCCAGCAGGCCACCGTCGCCGATTTCTTCCTCTGTGGTCGTGTCACTGACCAGATTGGAGATCAAGTCTCCCAGGAACTTCTGCACATCGTCGCAGCTCGTCAGCGACAGGCAGGCGCAGGCTGCCAGCATCATCAGGAATAAGCGTTTCATACGTATCGGTTTAATGTTTATTCTCTAGTTCATTGAGCAAGGCCATCGCTTTGTCGTGGAGCGACAGCATATCGGGATTGTCTGCATAGACGGGCATCTGCCGGATGGTGCGGCCCGTCTCGACAGCTTTTTCCGTCTTGCCGGAATCGGCATACAGACACATCAGCATCCAGAGAGGTGCTATCCGGCTGGGAACCAGCCAGTGAGCTTTCCACAGTTCCGCCTCAGCCGCCTCGAAGTTTCCCAGCGCGATGTGGTTCTTGGCCATCGTTGTATAGAGAGCAGGATCGCAGGACCGGTCGGCTCCCTGTTGCAGGATGCGGTTGCTCTCTTCGTAAGCGCCTGACTGATAGAGCACATACCCGTATTGATAGAGGTACATGGCATTGTCTTTCAAATGGACGTAGAGCGGCTGGAGGCGGGCGACGAGTTCCTCGGTATCCTGGTCCGAAAAGAGTGCTGAACGCCAGTTCCGCTCCGCATCTCTCCGCACTTTCTCCTCAGAGTAAGCCCGGACAGTAGCGATGGCACATACACAGAAGGCAATGCCTAACAGGAGCATAAGCCACCTGGGATGCCGCTGGCCGTCAGGCATGAGCGCGAGCGCCAGGAACACCGTCCCCAGCACTTTCAACTGCACGACAGAAAGCGGGAAGGAAAAGCAGGCAAAAATGGCATAGAGGAGCGCCGCATAAGCCAGAACCGAATGCTTCCGGAACAGCCGCCAGACCACCCATGCCGCCACGGCAAGGCTCAGCAGCAGGCCGCCGATCCCCCAGGCCATCCCGAACTTCAGGTATTCATTGAAGGCATAGACAGGGCTGTCGGCAACCCGGACAATGACCTCGGGACGTTCTTTCTGCTGGAAGTATCCGGACTGGACGTCTCCGTAAACCTTGAACATCCTATCGAAGCCGACGCCTGTCCAGGGATGGGAGGCCATCACCCGGCACTCCATGTTCCAGATATGGAGCCGTCCGATGGCGGAGTCTGGCTTCAGCAGGAAAATGCCTGCGCCTGCCAGCAGAAGGAGGACGGCGGCGACGATGGTGATCAGACGCCGCCTGCGGATCCAGTTCCTGAAACCCGTTTCGCGGAACAGGAGGGTCAGCAGGGAAACCAGCAGGGCGACCCAGGCCGCACGGCTTCTGGAAACAATGAGCGCTGCGCATCCGGGAATTAGCACGATGTAAGAAAGGATATACTGGATCCTTGAAAGGAGATCCTTCTCTTTCCGGAGCCTGATGATCGAGACGGCAGCCGTTACCAGGCCGATGGCGATGAGTGCGCCGAACGGGGCGGGACTGCGGAAAGATCCGGTGATGATGAAGGGATACTGATACGTCCCCAATCCATCCCGGATGTTTTGCCAGATGGTCCACCCTGATTCGAGGAAGGTCCAGGCCAGAAGCACGATGGACACGACACGGTCGAGCCCGTTCTTCTTGCACAGTAGCTTGGCTGTCAGAAGAAGCCCTATAAGGAGCAATGCGTATGGAAGCAGTGCGGCGGTCATTCGCTGTAGTTTGTCAACCCTGTCCTACAAATTTACACATAGTTTTTGTATTTTTACACGGACAAACTCATCGCCTATGGAAGATTTGCTTTCCGCCGACAGTTGGCTGGGCCGGCAGGTAGCCGCTGCCAACGATTTCCTGTGGACATACATCCTCATCGCCGTGCTCATCGGCTGCGCTCTTTATTTCACGTTCCGTTCGCGGGGCGTGCAGTTCCGCATGATCGGCGAGATGTTCCGGCTGCTGGGCGATTCCACGGGAAAGCACGACGGGAAGAAGCATATATCCTCGTTCCAGGCCTTCGCCGTCGGCGTGGCTACGCGCGTAGGCACCGGGAACTTGGCCGGCGTGGCTACCGCCATCGCCGTCGGCGGCCCCGGCGCCGTCTTCTGGATGTGGGTCATCGCGCTGCTGGGCTCCGCTTCGGCCTTCGTCGAATCGACGCTCGCCCAGCTGTTCAAGAAGCGGGAGAAGCATCATTTTATCGGCGGACCTGCCTACTACATCCTCCAGGGCCTTAAGCAGCCTTGGCTGGCGGCGCTCTTTGCCATCCTGATTTCCGTGACCTTCGGTCTGTCGTACAACTCCATTCAGAGCAACACCATCTGCAGCGCCCTGAACGTAGCTTTCGGCTTCAACCCGATCGTGGTAGGCATCCTCCTGGCGGTCATTTCGCTGGTCGTCATCTTCGGCGGCATCCACCGCATCGCCAAGGTAAGCAGCGTCATCGTCCCGATCATGGCCATCGGCTACCTGCTGATCGCCCTGTTCGTCATCATCCGGCACATCGACCTGGTCCCGCAGGTTTTCGGCATCATCTTCAAGGATGCCTTCGGCATCACCCAGATCGCAGGCGGCGGTATCGGAGCCACGCTGATGAACGGCATCAAGCGCGGTCTCTTCTCGAACGAGGCGGGTGAAGGCTCGGCGCCGAACGTGGCTGCAACCGCCAGCACCAGCCATCCCGTGAAGCAGGGGCTGATCCAGGCATTGGGCGTATTCACCGACACGCTGGTAGTGTGCAGCTGTACGGCTTTCATCATCCTTTTCAGCGGAGTGGATTCGCAAGGGGGATTGAACGGCATCGCCTTGACGCAGGCGGCGCTCGAGGCGGAAGTGGGCCGCTTCGGCACCATCTTCGTAGCCGCCGCCATCCTGCTGTTCGCCTACTCGAGCATCATCGGAAACTATTATTACGGCGAGGCCAATATCCGCTTCCTGACCAAGCGCAAATGGGTGATGACCCTCTACCGCTTGTTCTCCGGCGGCGGCATGGTCATTTTCGGCGCCCTGGCCAGCCTCGATCTGGTCTGGAGCCTGGGCGACCTGTGCATGGCCCTGCTCACTGCCTGCAACCTCTACGCCATCGTCCGGCTGGGCAAATACGCCTTCCGCCTGCTCGACGACTACCGCGCCCAGAAGAAAGCCGGCCGGAATCCTGTCTTTCACCGCGAAACCCTGCCCGAACTCGACCTGGAGTGCTGGGAGTAGTTTTTTTCAATGGAATTCGATTATTCGTTATCTTTGTCCCAACTAATAACTTATAATTGCAATAATGAAGTATGTAAAGTTCGCGCTTGTCCTGGCATTCGCATTGGCCAGTGTTACCCTGTTCGCACAGACGCCGCTTTCCTCTCTTGTGGCTGCCGGAAACAAAGTGTTCGTCCAGGTGGTCAACGATGAGGATCATCCGCTTCCGGAAGACGAAGTGGCCGACCTCATCAGGGAAACAGCCGCTGCCGGTCAGTGGGAGTCCGTTACCTCTGCCGAAGAGGCCGACTTCATCATCGCTGTCCAGGCGAAGAAAAAGATGGTGTTCAACAGCCCGCGTACCTGGCTGACCCCTTCGGTGTCGGACAAGGAGGGCAATGTGCTCTGGAAAGGCGACACCTATAAAGCGGATGCTACGATGTTCAACGGTTACCGTGCTACCAATACCGCCATCTCCAAAATGGTTGAGAATGGTTTCAACAAGGACCTGTTCAAGGCAGCCGGCCGATAACTATCTGTTATGAAGCAGCGTTTATCTCTTTTCGTTGCAGCGGCGGCCGCTCTGATGATGCTGACCTCCTGCATGACATCCCGCTATAACTCGGGTGTCAATGTCTCCCAGATTGACGAACTGGCCTTCATCCAGCCGCGCGCCTATCAGCTCTTTTTCTCTACCAATACCTCGTCACGGGTGGAATCGCTCTCCGAAGCCTCCGAGGACCTGATGGAAGACCTCATCACTTCCTATCGCTATCCTTTCTCCGACATGGTGACCGCGGATTACGCAGGCAAAGACAAGGACATCGCCCGATGGATCGACGGCTTCTCGGACCTGGAGGTCAGTGACGCCAAGAACCTGCGTGTTCCCAAGGGCCTGCACGACAAGATTGTGGCCAGCGGGCACCGCTATGGGATCGTGGTCCATTCCTACGGCTATATCCAGAGCAAGGAAATGTATGACAAAGAGCGGTTTGACAAACTCGTCGAAGACATTGTGCGGACCCTGTTCAACCAGACGCCGCGCTACGCCACGATCGAGCAGTATGGGAACGCCCTCTACGCTGCGGTCATCGACACACAGACCGACCGTATAGTCTATTATAGCCGCGTCCTGTCGAATGCCGACCATCCGCTCAGCCGCTCTTGTGTCGGCGGTCAGATGAAAAAGCTGCTCAAGGATTTCGAACGCTGAAACCCTGATTGAAAATGAAAAAACTCCTTAGACTCATCCTGGTACTGGTGCTCGTCGTGGTTGCCGTGAAGTTCTGCTCCGACCGCTTCGGAAGCATCGTCTCCCTCCCCGGCAGTTCTGACCGGGAAAGTACCGAAGACTCCGGCGGCTGGCTCCGCCCGAAAGAAAAGACAAAGACGGAAGAAAAGACCCTTGACAACCCGATTTCGAGCGATGAGATCAAGGAATTGGAAAGAGAATTGGGCATCGGCACAGACAAGAACAGTCAGACCACTACCCCCAAGATTCCTTCCACTACGTCCACGACTTCCACTACCACCTCGACGTCCGTATCGAACCCTCTTATCTTCAAGGGAATCCCTATGACCGGATCGATTTCGGCATTTGGGAACGAACTGGTCAAGGCCGGCTTCAAGAAAGCCAGCGACGGCACCTATACCGGTGCTTTCGCCGGATATAATGGCTGCAGGGTAACTCCCAGCGGAAGCAATCCGGTACAGCAAGTCCGCGTCGACTTCCCGGTCATCACGGATTGGGACGCCCTGGAGCGGTCCTATGATTCCCTTCAGGCATCCCTGACCCAGAAATACGGGATGGAACCGAAGACCTCGACAAACAGCAACCTCGCCGTTTACGACCTCCCCAACGGAACCATCACCCTCGACGCCGACGTATCGGACCGTTCCTCCTGGCACGTGATCCTGACCTATTCAAACGCCGCTTCGATCACCACAACCCCTTCCACCGGAAGGAACCCCATCGACGACTTATAAGATCCTGGAGGCAGAACAAAAAAGAAAAGCACCCGCATTGCTGCTGGTGCTTTTTTCTTGCTCCCCTAAACAGTGAAATGTTGAACCTGTGGCGGGATTTCCGCATGGTGGTAGAGTTCATAGACCAGAATAACGAATGGCTACATCCAATGCTGGAAGAAATTGATAAAAATCCAAGGGGATAAAATAGGTCATCGATATCAGCACTGGATGGGTTGTGCTTTCTCAAGCAGAGAATAATCAAACGGGATAAACGAGGAGTCACCTTTATCAATATATTGGTGGGAACCGCTGATGTCGGAAATATACATTGTGCATACGCCGCTCCCAGCATTATCGATATATCCCAAGACATCCCAATCGTCGTTTGCCTCGTTCCTGAAATCGTCTATTAAGAATTCAAAATCATCAGATTGATGGGATTGTTCTACCAAAACAAACAACCGCTTGTCGGGAAGCTGGAATAAGATACACCCGTCAGGCATCTCATATAAAACATCCTTGATTCCGACATTGGAAATCACAATGTATTGTTTGTTATAGGAAGTTTTGAAACGAGCCAAACTATTAGCTGCCATTTTCTCGAATGCGTCTAGCTCCTGGGCTTTCCTCTCCATCTCTTTCTTCCGTAAATTCAAGGCAATGAATGCGGCAATAGCTATTAGGCATAGATTTGCAATAAAAAAGGCAATCCACAGAGGTTTTGGGGATTCGACCATGATATAAACGGCAAGAAAAGAGCAGGGTAAAAGTGGAATCAACACGCCATTCTGGTCCGCAACCTTTCCTACGGTTTTGCTAAGATAAATCAATGGAACGGCAATACAAGAGAGCATGAAAATGATGGGTATGGGATACTGAATAACCGTTCCTGCAGCCCAACGAAACACAAGGGCGCCCAATAGCTGGATACCCAAAACCATCGCCGCCAAGGGGAAGAATACCTTGAGATATTGTTTCATCAATACAAAGATAGTTATTAAAGATAGTTATTAATAAGATAGTTGCAGCAAAAAGAAAGCGGACAAACCGTCGTTTCCGATGATTTGTCCGCTTTGGCTCCTCAAGTAGGACTTGAACCTACGACCCCCTGATTAACAGTCAGGTGCTCTGACCAACTGAGCTATTGAGGAATTTGGTTGTTTCCTTTTGGGACTGCAAATGTAGGATAATTTCTTGGGAGTGCAAAATTTTTCTGCAAAAAATAGCGGAGGAGTTTCTGTCTGATAAAATTTTTTATGAAGTTTGGATTTATTTACTACCTTTGCAGTCCCTAACGGTTCGCCCGGATGGCGGAATCGGTAGACGCGCTAGTTTCAGGGACTAGTAAACGCAAGTTTGTGCAGGTTCGAGTCCTGTTCCGGGCACTGAAAAAACCGACTGATTCTATCAGTCGGTTTTTTCGTGCCCGGGGGCACCGTTTTTACGGGGGCACATCCCCCGAACCCCCTCGGCCTTCGGCCGTTTCGACTGATTCTATCAGTCGGTTTTTTCGTGCCCGGGGGCACCGTTCTTTTCTTGGTTAGCGTTTGGGTGTGTAGTTCATGTGGACTGGGGTCCAGGAGAGGGAGCCGTCTGCGCCAACGTGGATGCGGACCAGGTAGTCGCCGGGGTCGGGGTTGTTGCGTTCGCTCATCGCTTCGAGCGTGAGGTAGTGGACGCCGTTGTAGTTGCGCTCGTCCCACATGTGCACGTGACCGCAGAATACGCAGGAGACATTCCATTCTTCGAACTTGTCGAGCAGATAGAAGGTCTCTTCCCGCGTGAAGGTCGATGCGAATTCGTTGAACTGCGGGCGGAAGATGTTGGTATGCGAGAAGACGAAGGTATTTCGGTAGCCTCCCGTCAGGTATTTGCCGTTGAGGACGCCCTCTTCGATGAGTTTGATCTGGGTCTGGCCGAGCGTACCGCTGGCCGAATCCAGGAAGATGAGATGGTCGAAGGCGATGTCCCCATCCTTGAGAAAGACGACTACGTCGATTTCGTAGAACGATGAATGGAAGATGGACGACCACAGCGCCCAGCCGTTGCGGGTAATGTCGTGATTGCCCACCACGGGGAAGAACGGGAAGACGATTTCGTCGTAGGTTAAGGTCAACGGATTCTCGTCCGGATTTCTGTCCGATACGTAATGAAACGGATCGATTTCTCTGTAATGGGCGGCTACATAGCGCTTTTTCCCTTCTTGAAGCAGCGAGTCGAGGGTGATGTAGTAGCGCGCCTTCGTGTCTGCGATATCGCCCAGATGGGCATAGAAAAGGTCGTCGTCCCTCAGGCCGATGGCCAGCATTTCGTCCATGCGGCCGGGGTCTGTAGTGACATGGCTGTCTGCGCCGACAAGGAAGGTATAATCATCTTCGGCAGCGAGATAGACGACATCGTCGTAATGGTTGAGGAAGAAGTTGTAGGACATGTCGATGCGGTCTTCGACGGCGGTGCCGGCAATCAGGATACCTGCAGGACTGATCTTTTCCTCCAGCGTATGGCAGGATGACAGGGTGAAAGTTGCGAGCAGCAGGCCCGCCAGGATGTATGTCGTTTTCATGTTACCAGACGTATTTGATGCCCATTTTCAAGGAGGTTTCGTAGCGGGTGGCGAGCTGGCTCAGACTGCCGGCAGGCCGGATGTTGAATTCGCCGAAGAGTTTCATCTCGTTCCAGGGGAGCGTGGCGTGGAAGCGTACGCCCCAGTTGATGTTCCAGTTCTCGTAGTAGAACTGGTCATAATTGCGCAGGAACAGGCCGAGGTTCCAGGAACTGGTCCGCGGCAGCACGTTGAGGCCGACGCCGAAAGTGATGGTTGGCGGCTCGGTGTAGCCTGCATCGGTGAACCACTGATACTCCTCCTTGATCTTGTACTTATAGTAATGAATGTAACTCATGCCGAGTCGCAGGTCGAAATGGGAAGTCTCCCAAAAGGCAGAAGCATTGATCAGGATTTCATACTGGTCCCATTGGGTATAGAAATTGTTGACGAGCCGGCCGTCGAAGTACAGGTTGGTACGGTCCAGCGGGAGTCGGTAGGTCCCCATCACGTCGGCGGAACAGAGCCATTTGAGGAACTGGACCTGCTGCCCGGCACTCAGGCTCCAACGGTCGGTGAAATGGTGGGTATATGTGCCGGCTTCGCCGAAAAACGCACCGGAGACGACATTGAAACCACCAGCCAGATTGCCGCTTACTTCGTTTCGGTGGATGCCGTCGAATTTCCGCTCTCCGCTGTAGACCTGCGCGTGGGCGCAAGGACTGCTTGGAAGAAAGAGGAGAAGCAGAAGGAGGGTTGAAAGGTATCTTCTCATACGATAACAAGCATGCAGGGCGCAAAATTACGGGTTTTTCGACGATTCCGGCTTTTTGTGGGCAAAAAAGCGTACATTTGTCCCCAAAATCAAATCATTCTGGCCTGGATGGCTTCAAGTTGGAGCGGGTGACACCGTAACAGGTTTTTATGGAGATTACGCTTTTTTCGAAATGCATCAAGGACCTGATCGTGGAAAACGACCGGGTGGACGTACCGTATCTGGGTACGTTCACGGCCGAGATGATGCCTGCCGCGTATTCGGACCGGCAGACCACGATCCATCCGCCGTATCGGAAGATGTCGTTCCATAAAGGCGAAGTCTCGCTCTCCGAGGGCCGCCCCTTGCTGAACAAAGTTATGCGGGAGGCCGGCGTGTCGCTCGAACAGGCCGGCGTCGAACTGGGCTGGTGCCTGAGCCGCCTGAGCTCCGAACTGGAAGGCAGCAAGATCTGCCGCCTTCCCGGCCTGGGCGTGATGCGGGCCAACGCTCGCAACGAGTTTTTCTTCGTCCCTGCCGACGACCTCGACATCTGGCCCGACGGCATCGGCTTCGAACCGATTTCGATCAAACTTCCGAAGGAAGAGATTCCCGTTCAAGCCGGGAATGACGAAGAAGAAAAACCGGTACAGCAGATCGTGCCGCAGGACGAAAAACCGGAACAGCGGAGCGAGATTCCCGATCAGGTCGGGAATGACGAGGTAACCCAGGTCGGGAATGACGAGGTAATCCAGGCCGGGAAGGAGGTTGCCGCAGAGGTTCATCATAGGAAGAAGTTGCAGCCGTGGGTGATCGTTCTGATTGTGCTGGCAGCGTTGCTGGCATTGTTTATCGCCGCTTCCTATCTGTTTACGGATTTCATGTCGCCGGTTCTTGACAGATTGCTTTATAACAAGGAAGAGCTGGAGCTCTTGAGGGGGAGGTAAGCCGATGATCGATCGCGCCACTGTCGACAAGATCATGGACGCCGTCCGGATCGAAGAGGTCATCGGTGACTTCGTATCGCTGCGTAAGCGCGGTGCGAACTATCTGGGCCTATGTCCTTTCCATCAGGACAAAAACCCGTCGATGAGCGTCTCTTCCACCAAGGGCATCTTCAAATGCTTCGCCTGC
Source organism: uncultured Bacteroidales bacterium (assembly GCA_947168065.1). Lineage (GTDB taxonomy): Bacteria > Bacteroidota > Bacteroidia > Bacteroidales > UBA932 > Cacconaster. The sequence continues at coordinate 199,463 of CAMVKH010000004.1, read as the reverse complement.
GGTAAAGCCGGTAATGCCGTGACCTTCCTGATGGAGCACGAGCACCTGACCTATGTCGAGGCGCTGCGCTATCTGGCGAAAAAATACCATATTGAAATCGTCGAAAAAGAAGAGACGGCCGAGGAAATCGCCCACCGCATGCGCTACGAGAGCCTGTTGGTGGTGACTGACTATGCCCAGAAGTTTTATTCCGACATCCTCTGGAACACGGAGATAGGGAAAGCTATCGGCCTGAGCTACTTCCATGAACGCAAGTTCAGCGACGAGACGATCCGCCAATTCGGCTTGGGCTATGCCGCTTCCCGTCCGCTGACCCTTTGCGCGAAAGCCCTGAAAGACGGTTACAAGAAAGAATACTTGGTCGATGCGGGCTTGTGTCTGGAACGCGAAGGGACCGGGGAACTTTACGACCGTTTCTTCGACCGGGTCATCTTCCCGATCCACTCCATCAGCGGACGTGTCATCGCCTTCGGCGGCCGTACGCTGAAGACCGACAAGAGCGTTGCCAAATATGTGAACAGCCCCCAGAGCGAGATTTACGACAAGAGCCGTTCGCTCTACGGTATCTTCCAGGCCAAGAACAGCATTGCCCGGGAGGACAAGTGCATCCTGGTGGAAGGCTATGCCGACGTAATCTCGATGCACCAGGCAGGCGTCACCAATGTGGTGGCCTCGTCCGGCACCTCGCTCACGGTGGAGCAGATCCGCCTGATCAAGCGCTTTACTGACAAGGTAACAATCATTTACGATGGTGACGCGGCTGGTATCAAAGCGGCTCTGCGCGGTATCGATCTCGTGTTGGAGGAGGGTCTCAGCGTGAAGGTGGTCCAGCTGCCGCCCGAAGATGATCCCGACACCTTTGCCAAGAGCCACTCCCTGATCGAGATCCGGGAATATATCGAGGAGAACGAAAAGGATTTCATCTCTTTCAAGAGCGACCTGCTGCTCGAGGAGAGTGAGCGCGACCCGGTACGCCGGGCCCAGGTTATCCGTGACATCGTGCAGAGCGTCGCTATGGTGCCCGACCCGATCCTGCGCAACATCTATGTGGAACTGGTGGCCGAAAAATTCGACCAGAAGACGGACTCCGTGCTTGCCACGATCGCATCGGTCCGGCGTCAGAAAAAGGCGCTGGAGCGCTCGCGCCGCCGCTTCGAGGACCAGACTCAGTCCTGGCAGGGTGGGGCACAGCAGCCTCCGGAGCCTGAAGAACTGAACCCGGCCGACCTTCCTGAGGAGGGCGAAGATGCCGGGGCGGTATCCGTGCAGCCTTCGGGCTATGTGGTCCGCGACAAATACCTGGCTGTCCCGGAGCGCGAACTGACTTACTATCTGGTGAAATTCGGGGAATACCCGATGCACTTTGAAGAGGATATGTACTATGGCAGCGAGTCCCACGGGGAAATCACGGTTTCCCAGTATATCCGCGACGCGCTGGCGGACGACGAGATCGTGTTCGTGAACGACTTGTACCGGACTATCTTTGACCGGTACTTTTCCTTTGCGGCCACCTTGCCGCAGGAGGACTATGAGCCGCGCCAGCAACGGATGATACGGTATTTCACTACGGGCGAGGACCAGGCTGTCAACAAGGCGGTCTTCGACCTGATCCTGGAAGAACATCCGTTGACGGTCAAGTCCTACGAGGAATCCATCCCCCCTGAGGAACAGGCTTTGGGACGGACGGTCCCCAAATCGGTGCTGCTCTACAAGCTCCGCATCACGGAGGAACAGTGTGCAGCTACCGCGAAAGAAATCACACAGGCGCAGAAGGGAGGCCAGCAGGACACGCTCCGGGAACTGGTCGGCCGGCTTCAGCTACTAAATACAGTAAAGAACAGACTATCTAAAGAATTGAACAGATTATGAAAAAAAGGAATCTCATCACTTGCGCGTTGCCGTATGCGAACGGCCCGGTCCATATCGGACATCTGGCCGGTGTCTATGTCCCTGCCGATATCTATGTCCGCTATCTGCGGATGCGCGGGCGCGAGACGCTCTTTGTCTGCGGCTCCGACGAGCACGGCGTGCCCATCACCATGGCGGCCCGCAAGGAAGGATGTTCCCCGCAAGATATTGTCGACAAGTATCATTCGCTCATCAAAAAGTCGTTTGCCGATTTCGGCATCACCTTCGACATCTACTCCCGCACCTCTTCGGCCACGCACCACAAGTATGCGGCTGAGTTCTTCCGCAAGCTCTATGAGGAAGGCAAGTTCATCGAGAAGGAAAGCGAGCAGTTCTACGATCCGGAAGCCAAGGTGTTCCTGGCTGACCGTTACATCGTGGGCACCTGCCCCAAGTGCGGCAATGAAGGCGCTTACGGCGACCAGTGCGAGAAATGCGGTTCCACGCTGAGTCCTGAGGAACTCATCAACCCGCATTCCAAGGTGAGTGGCGCAGAGCCGGTCAAAAAGATGACGAAGCACTGGTACCTGCCGCTGAACGAGTACGAGCCGTGGCTCCGCCAGTGGATCCTCGAAGGCCACAAGGAATGGAAGTCCAACGTCTATGGCCAGTGCAAGAGCTGGCTGGACGGTGGTCTGCAGCCGCGTGCCGTCTCGCGCGACCTCGACTGGGGCGTGCCCGTGCCGGTGGAAGGGGCGGAAGGGAAGGTGCTCTACGTGTGGTTCGACGCGCCGATCGGTTATATCTCCAACACCATCGAACTGCTGCCTGACTCTTGGGAGCAGTGGTGGAAGAGTCCGGACACGCGGATGATCCATTTCATCGGCAAGGACAACATCGTGTTCCACTGCATCGTCTTCCCGTCGATGCTCAAAGCTTACGGTGACGGCTTCATCCTGCCCGATAACGTTCCGGCCAACGAGTTCCTGAACCTCGAGGGCGACAAGATCTCGACTTCCCGCAACTGGGCGGTCTGGCTCCACGAATACCTGCAGGACTTCCCCGGCAAGCAGGATACGCTCCGCTACGTGCTGACGGCCAATGCGCCGGAGACCAAAGACAACGACTTTACCTGGAAGGATTTCCAGGCACGTCACAACAGCGAGCTGCTGGCCATCTTCGGCAATTTCGTGAACCGGGCCGTGGTGCTGACGCACAAGTATTTCGGTGGCTGCATCCCCGAACCGGGCGCGTTCCAGGATATCGATAAGGAAGCACTTGCGCAGATCCCGGTCCTCAAGCAGGCCATCGAGGAGAACCTGGAGACCTTCAAGTTCCGTGAGGCGCTCCGCGAGGCGATGAACCTCGCCCGCGTCGGCAACAAGTATATCTCCGACACCGAGCCTTGGGCTGTGGCCAAGACCGATATGGAGCGTACAGCGACGATTCTCTACACCTCGATCCAGCTCTGTGCTTCGCTCTCCGTGGCGTTCGCCCCGTTCCTGCCGTTCTCGGTGGAGAAGCTGAACCGTATCCTGAACGTGCAGCCGCTTTCCTGGGACGATTTCGGACGCAGCGATCTGTTGCCCGTCGGACATAAGCTCAATCAGGCGGAACTGTTGTTCTCGAAGATCGAGGACGCAGAGATCGAGAAGCAGATTGCGCGGCTGGCCGAAATCAAAGCGGCCCGCGAGGCGGCCGAGGCCGCGGCAGCGGCTGCTGCAGCGCCGAAGTCCGAGCCGGCCAAGGAGCCGTGCACCTTCGAAGAATTCGCGAAGATGGACATCCGCACGGCGACCGTCCTTGCGGCCGAGCGCGTCCCCAAGACCGACAAACTGCTGAAGCTCACCATCGACACCGGCCTCGACCAGCGTGTCATCGTGAGCGGCATCGCTCAATACTACACGCCGGAAGAGATGGTCGGCAAGCAGATATGCATCCTGGCCAACCTCCAGCCGCGCACCATCCGCGGCATCGAGAGCAAAGGCATGATCCTGATGGCCAAGCAGATTGACGGGAAGATGCGCATCGTCACCCCCGAAGAGCGCCTTACCAACGGCGCAACGATCGGTTGATGCTTATTCAGAAAGGCCAGGTGGCGTAGTTTCCGAGAAGGAAGAAGTAGCCACCCATTCCCATCGCATCCAGATATTTATTTACCCGCTCCATGGTTGCAGCATGATTGGGCGAAAGGTCGCTGTTAATGACAATGGGTACATAGAGGCAGACCGTTTTCTGCGTGACATTCATAAACGCATCCTTTTCAACCGTTGCTGGCGGGTCTCCCCCCTTGAAATAGAGACGAAACTTATTATTATCGTCAGAGACATTTTGCAGGTATTGAAAAGCGCCCTTGCAGATGTGCGTGAGCGTGGAAGGTAGCCCCAGTTTACGCAACAGGAAAGAGTCGCTACCAGCCCCTTCCACATCGAAGACGCTTTCGGGCAGCTTCTGGATGCCCAGATTATCGGGAATGGACCAGGCCGTTATGGGCGATTCGTTTGACTTCAAAGTCGAACCCCAGGCGAATGCAAGCAGGGTCGTACCCTGATACAAGCCCAGATTGTCAGGGGTCACCCGGACGGTTCCGTTAGTCGGCCCATTGAATTTTTTCAAATAGAGACAATGGACAAAACTGTTCTCGGCGATGGAATCGACATAAGCTGTTCCGTTATCGGGATCGGTCGGGAAGTTTACGGCATTGATCATTGAATACTCGAAAGCATGGTCGCGGATCGTCTTCAAGGAGGTGGGGAAGTAAACGTTGGTGATCTTTGATTTGTAGAAGGCCTTGCTGCCGACGACCTGTACGCCATCAGGAATACTATAAGCGGTAATTTCCTCCAGGACTTTGAGAAGGATTCCGTTATAAATCAAGGCTTTTCCATCATTTGTCGCAAACTTTCCGGAAATGTTTTCCAGTCTTTCGCATTCCACGAAGGGACCATCTTCATCACCATACCCGCCCTGGATCGTCGTGATGCTTTCGGGAAGCGTAATGGATTTGAGGTTCCACCAGCCCTTGAAACTCCCCGCAGGAATCGTTTCGATGCCGGTGAAATACTGGAATTCATCGAAAGACTCGTAGGAAGCCCCTTGGGTCAGTTCATCTCCGAATAGCTCATTCAGCGATTTGACCATCTTGGCTTCGGCTTTACAGATTTTGAAGTCGTCGTTGATATCCACAGCTTCACGTATCTTATCGAATACGTCCCTGTCTGCGAATTTGATGATCGTATCGTCATACTCTTGTTTAATAATGAACACGAGGGCAGCTTCATGGAACCTCGTTTCCTTGACGGTCACGCTCGACTCGCGGTATCTGAGTCCCATATTGGGCTGGAGTTTGACCTTGATTGTCGTGGTTTCGTCCGTCTTGTCGTAGGAAAGTACCTCGAGCCAGGGTACAGCTTCATTGCTCAGCGAATCGGGAAGCTCCGGCTTGGAGGTTTCCATATTGGACTTGTACTTAAGCTCCAGGGTGGTGCAATCAAAGGCGACATGGATCGTTTCGGTGATCTGAGTGATCGGTTCAAGGGGTTTGAGATACGCCTCCTTTATGGACAGCGTACGTTTCACGGAAGCGCCCTTGTTGGATGCCGTGATTTCGACCTTGGTTTTCCCATCCGTGATGCTCTTTCCGGACTTGATCTGTATGACACCTTTCAGCGGATCATGCGTGTCTGGGACGACGGTGGCGGAAATGTCGTCGGAAGGTGTAACGGTTACTGTGGCATCGAAGTTCGAAGTCACGGTATAGGCGATGTGGAGGGATTGCTCCGTCAGCATCATCACCTCGTCATTTTCCATATACTCATCGGAGATTTCGATGGAGATGGTCGGGATGAGTTGATCGATGGCGTCCTTGATCTCCTCGAGGAGTTTGCTGTAGTCCGGCTGATTCACAATCGCGTCATGCACTTTCGTCAGGGTAGCCGCCACGTTGTCCGAAATCGTCTTGTCTATATCCTGGATGGCCTTGATCAATTCGGCGAGCGCAGTTTTCAGGTTATCGGCTGATGTGCCTACGCTCTTCTGAGCCGCATCGATCGCAGCCTTGATCAGCCCCAGCGCCTCGTTTGCGCCGACAAAGCCCTTCGTCACGGCTTCCTTGATCGCGTCCAGCTTCAAGTCCAGTTTCGACAACTGTCCCGACATGGCTTTCTGCAGTTTATCCAGTACCTCATCCGCTGTGCCGCCGAGGCCGTTGACGGCTTTCGCAATCAGGTCCAGCTTTCCCTTCGTATCGGTGAAGCCTTTCTCTACTGCCGTCTCAATGGCTTTCAGATAGGTGTCCAGACTCGAGGTCTGGCTTGTTATGGCTTTTTCGATTTCGTCTAACTTGTCCGTTTCCGTCCCCGTCAGCGAGGTCAGCGCCTGCTGGATCAGGCCCTGGGCCTCTGCTACGTCGCCAATGCCGTTCTTCAAGGCAGTCTCGATGGCAGCGAGCTTTGTCTCCAGGTCCGTCGTCTGGCCGCTGATGGCTCTCTCGATGGTTGCCATCTTTGCTGCCAACGAACCATTCAGCGATTCAATGGCCTTCTGGATGAGTTCCTGCGCCGACTTGTCGTCGGTAACGTTTTCCGCGAGCGCGGCCTCAATCAGGTCAAGTTTTGCCTCGAGACTGACCGTCTGGCTGGTCACTGCCTTCTCGATGGCCGCCAGTTTCTCTTCCAGGGTGCCGCCCAGGGAATCGATGGCCGTCTGGATCATTTCCTGCTGCGCCTTCGCTTCGGTGAAACCTTCCTTGACGGCGGATTCGATCAGGCCCAGCTTTGTGGACAAATCCACCGTCTGGCTGCTGATGGCCGAGACTACTGCCGCCATCTTGTCTTCGAGCGTACCGTCCAGCGATTCGAGGGCAGTCCGGATGAGATCCTGCGCCGCCGCACTGTCGGCCAGGCCTTCCTTTACGGCCGCTTCGACCAGACCGATTTTTGTTTCCAGGCAGGTCGTCTGCGCCTTCACCGCCTCTTCGATGGCCGCCAACTTTTCTTCCACCGAGCCCTCCAGTGCATCGACGGCCTGCAGCAGCAGTTCCTGCTGTGCCTGCCCGTCGGCGAAGCCATCCTGGACGGCGGCTTCGATCAGCGCCAGTTTCATCTCCAAACTCGCCGTTTGCGCCTTCACCGCCTCTTCTATGGCTGCCAGCTTCTGCTCCGTCGAGCCGGAAAGAGAGGCGAGGGCAGCCCGGACCGACTCCTGTGCAGCCTTGTTGTCGGCGAAGCCATCCTTCATGGCTGACTCGATCAAGGACAGTTGCTCTTCCAAGGTCGTACTCATTTGCATTATGGCGTCGACAATCCCGTCGAATTTCATCCGGATGGTCAGGTCGACTTCAGGTTGTTCATTCTGGCAGGACGTCAAAGCTGTCGGCGCGACAAAGGCCAGCAGCATCAAGCCGCCCAACGAGCTCAACAGGCTCCGTTTGGTGGTCTTCGAACGTTTCATGGCTTGGAAGATAATCTGGTGAAGTTCACAAATATAATTAAAAAACTATAAAGATGGTTTTGCATACGGTTCGGAGATGGCGGCAGATTTCAAAGGTGCGCATCGTCACCCACGAGGAGCGCCGCACCAGCTGCAAGCCTTCGGCGGGTTCGGAGCTGCGGCTGGTGCGCGCTACCGCTATTCCCAGCCGTCGTCCCCAGCCGTCGTCCCCAGCCGATGTGTCCTCAGCCGTTCCCTCGTTCTTTTGCCGCGACGACAACCTGAAGCATCCCAGCGTGTCGTCGCGGCTGCTTTTTCCCCGAAACCGGTCCTTTTCGTTCCGCGACGACAACGTAGCGCCCTTCACAACGTCGTCGCGGCAAAACTAGCGAAGGACAAGACATCGCCTGAGTTGGTTATCCGTTGCCGTCTTGCCACACAGCTCCGCACGACCTAACAGAGTTCGTCTGTCCTGGGTCGGGGCATTCCGGAGTCTCTTGGGTACAGAGGCCGTCTTTTGTGGCGCGGGCAAGGATGGAGCCGAGGGAGCGGCCGTGCCGGGCGGCGATGTCGGTCAGGGCTGCCAATGTTTGCCGGTGCGCTTCAAGTTCGGATTTCAGCTGGTTGATTTCGTCTTCTGACCAGGGCTCATAGGCCTTGGGGAAGGCTGAAGACTGTCGAACTGTCTGTTGGTCGGATACGGTCAGCAGGCCTATTTCAATCAGCCGCTCTTCCGCTTCACTGCGGATGCGCCCCAACATCTTTGCGCACGAGGCAATGGGATAGCCTTGGGAGTGGAAGCGGCCAAGCCGCTCCGTCTCTTCTTCCGTCCAGGGCTGGTTCCGCCTTGACATATAAGGTGCAAGCTCGCCTGCTTCTGTCAGTTTGATTTTGATGGCATTACGGGTCCTGCCCTGTGCGAGTGCGATTTCTTCTATGCGCTTGCCGTCCCGAAACAATTCACTTACTGCATTCTTCTCTTCCCGGGTCCAGGGTTCGTTGAAGCGCGCTGCCGTCTCCCGGATTCTCTCTGTTTGCGCTGCTGTCAGATTGTAATGGTCACTCATGGGATCTTGTGTTTTTGGTAGCAAAGATAGCACGCACCCAACGTATTCGGCCTGCAAAAGCGCAAAACCGAACGGGAATCGAAAGTCGCTGAAAACCATTTTTGTTACAATGTAATCTCCGGATTATTTCGACCAGAATAAGCGTTTTTTCGAAATAGACAAGAATTATGAAACGGGTAAAAACGGATAGCAGACTTGATTCGCAGCACTTCTGTTGGACGCTGCCAGGGCCCGGGCTACGGCAGAGACTGGGGCAGTAGCATTTTTCATTATTTTCGGTATATTTGTGTTTTGTATGAAAGACTACGGCTTTACGGTTGGCGGGCACTTTTTTTCGGTGCTGGTAGATGACAGCCTCGATTTGTCGGCTGCGTTGGCACACTATGCGCCGTTTGCTTCGGCTACGACCCTGGAACCGGTATTCCGGCTCCATGTCGTCCCCGAAGCCGATCTTTCGGAGCCGGAAGGGTTGACGGAGGAGTTCAATCAGGATGACGACGGTTCGCAGATCCGGATTTCCCGTACCCGCGACGGGCAGAACTGGCTTGCATTCAGTCTCCGTGGTTCTCTTTCCGGGCGGATGCTGGCAGCGGCCGACTTCAGCGAGGCGGCACTTTCCATCCACGCCTATGACGATTTTGCCCTGAGCAATGCGCTGATGGTGCAGTTCGCGATGGCGACCGCACCGCTCCGGACGGCGCTCTTTCATGCGGCCGTGATTGGTTTTCAGGGGAAAGGCTATCTTTTCCTGGGCAAGAGCGGAACAGGGAAGAGCACGCATGCGCGGCTTTGGCTCAAGCATATAGCGGGGTCGGAGCTGGTGAATGACGATAATCCTGTGGTCCGCATCCTGGAAGATGGTACGGCCCGTGTATATGGCTCTCCCTGGAGTGGCAAGACACCCTGCTACCGCAACATCGATCTGCCGGTTGGCGGGGTCGTACTGCTTGCGCAGGCTCCTTTCAATGCTATCCGGCGTCTGCGCGGCATCGCTGCGTATGCGGCGTTGGTACCGAGCATCTCGGGAAAACGCTGGGACAAGGCTATCGCCGACGGCCTTCATGAGACGGAGAACGCATTAGCTTCGACCGTACCTGTATGGCATCTTGACTGTCTCCCCGATGAAGCGGCTGCCCGCCTCTCGGCCACAACCCTGACCGGATCCGAAAGATGAAACAGGTCAGTGACGATCAGATTATCGGCGACGCCGTCCGCCTCGTTCAGGAGGGGATGGCTGTCACAATGCTGGTGAAGGGACGCAGCATGCTGCCCTTTATCCTGGGTGGTCAGGAAAGCGCTGTGCTGACCCAGCCGGGCGAGATAAAGACCGGCGACGTAGTGTTGGCCCGTATCGACGATCGGCGCTACGTGCTGCACCGGGTAATGGATGTATCGGCCGACCGTGTCGTGCTGATGGGCGACGGGAATATCCGGGGTCAGGAAGTCTGCCGGCCGGAAGACGTGCTGGCCCGCGCAGACGAAATCGTTGGCGCAGACGGCAAGCACCGGCGGCTTGACACGCCGCGGCAGAAGCGGCGGGCACGCATCTGGCGCAGGCTCTTGCCTGTCCGCCGCTGGCTTTTAGCTATTTACAAGAGGACAATCATCAGGGGAATACCCATACAATAGCAAGATAGCAATGAAAAGGAAAAACGGATTCGTGCTGCGCGAGGTGTGCGGCGAAAAAGTAATCGTGGGAGAAGGCCTGGGTGCCATCGATTTCGGGAAGCTGCTGTCGCTCAACGACACGGCTGCCTGGCTTTGGAACAAAGCCGGGGAACTGGGCGAATTCACGGCTGAATCACTGGCCGGCGCACTCTGCGAAGAATACGAAGTGACGCCCGAAACGGCACTCGCCGATGTAAAAAAACTGCTGGCCCAGTGGCTGGAACTGGGTATCGTGGCGTGAAGTATCTACGCTGGATATGGCGCGGGATGCGGGGTATCCGGTGGAATACCCTCCTACGCATCGTAGTCGGCATCTGCCAGGTCGGACTCGGCCTGCTGATGGTCTGGCTCAGCCGCCGTTTTATCGACGTGACCATCCGTACCGGCACAGACCGGGAAGTATGGATCATGGTGGCCTTGCTGGTGGCAGTGGTCATCGGCGGCATCGCGCTGCGCCAGATGTACTATTATATGTCTACGCTGGCGATGACCCGGCAGACCAATCTGCTCAGGTTGCAGTCGTTCAGCCGCCTCTTCGACCGGCAGCTTTTCACCGACCGGGAACTGCACTCCGGTGACGTGACTTCGCGTCTTTCCAAAGATATCGATACCGTCGGTGAAACCTCCACCTCGTTGATTCCCAACGCTATCGTTACCCTTATCCAACTTACGGGCGCTTTCCTGCTGCTGCATTCGATGGATCGTACACTGGCGTGGGCCCTGTTGCTGCTGACACCGCTGGTTATCGTCTTCGGCAAGCTGATCGCCCGGCCGCTCCGGCAGATGACGCTCGACATCCGCCAGGAGGAGAGCCGCATCCAGATGCAGGTACAAGAAGGGATGGAGCACAATGCCACCCTCCGCTCGCTTGGCAGCGAGCAGTGGGTAACCGACCGGCTCGACCAGTCTCAGGAACGGCTCATGGTACGCGTGAAACGGCGGACCCGTTTCACGGTCTTTACCCGGATCATCATGGCCTCCTGTTTCGGACTGGGCTATTTGCTTTGCTTTGTCTGGGGCGGTTTGCAACTGCGCGCAGGCGCCATCACCTTCGGCGTGATGACCGCCTTCCTCCAATTGGTCGGCCAGATCCAGAGTCCGATCCTGACCCTGCTCAATATGGTGCCCCAGCTCATCCACACCACGGCCAGCATCGACCGCTTGGAAGAACTGCTCCAGACCGATTCGGAGAGCGGAGCCTCCAGTTCACCACAGCCTGTCTCCCAAGCTGTGGCAGGGGTGCGCGTAAGCGACCTGGAGTTCCGGTATCCTTCCTCCGACCGGCCAGTCTTCAAGGAGTTCAACCATGATTTCCAGCCTGGCAGCAAGACGGCGCTGATGGGACCTACGGGTGTCGGGAAAACTACGCTGTTCCGCTTGCTGCTCTCGCTGGTCAAACCCGATAAGGGCCGCCTGATTCTTTATGACGGTACGCAGGAGCAATCCGTCAGTTCAGCGACGCGTCCGGACTTCGTCTTTGTCCCGCAGGGTAATTCCTTGTTGAGCGGCACGGTGCGGTTCAACCTGCTGCTCGCCCAGCCTTCGGCAACGGAGGAAGACCTCCGCCAGGCACTTCACACGGCCGTGGCCGACTTCGTTTTCGACCTGCCCGACGGGCTGGACACGGAGTTGGGCGAACGCGGCATCGGCCTGAGCGAAGGCCAGGCCCAGCGCATCGCCATCGCCCGCGGCCTGCTTCGTCCGGGCAGCATCCTGCTCCTCGATGAGATCAGCGCCTCGCTCGACGAAGCGACGGAAAGGGAACTCTTCTCCCGTCTGTTCACCGCCTTCCCGGAACGCACGATGATCTTCATCACGCACCGCCCCGCCGTCGCCGCCCTCTGCGACGAAACCATCCGACTGGACTAAAGACTTTTGCCGCGACGACATTGTGAAGGGCGCTACGTTGTCGTCGCGGAACGAAAACGGCCGTTTTCGGGGAAAAAGCTGCCGCGACGACACGCTGAGCTGTCTCAGGTTGTCGTCGCGGCAAAAGTAGGGGGGCTGCGGAGCCTCCGGTGTGTGAGCCCCCGGCCGTTTATTTGAACTGTGCGAAGAAATCGTTGCCCTTGTCATCCACGAGGATGAAGGCGGGGAAGTTCTCCACGCGGATCTTCCAGATGGCCTCCATGCCGAGTTCGGGATATTCGACGCACTCGATACTCTTGATGTTGTTCTGGGCCAGGATGGCGGCCGGGCCGCCGATCGAGCCGAGGTAGAAGCCTCCGTGCTTCTTGCAGGCGTCGGTCACGGCCTGGCTGCGGTTGCCCTTGGCCAGCATGACCATCGATCCGCCGTGGTCCTGGAACAGGTCGACGTACGGGTCCATGCGGCCTGCAGTGGTCGGGCCCATGGAGCCGCAGGCCATGCCTGCCGGCGTCTTGGCCGGGCCGGCGTAATAGATGGGGTGCTCTTTCAGGTACTGTGGCATCTCCTCGCCGCGGTCCAGGCGCTCCTTGATCTTCGCGTGGGCGATGTCGCGGCCCACGATGATGGTGCCATTCAGGCTCAGGCGCGTGCCGATGGGGTATTTCGTCAGGATCTTGCAGACCTCGGACATCGGCTGGTCGAGGTTGATCTTCACAGCGTTGCCCTCGCCGGCCTTGCGGAGTTCCTCAGGAATCCAGCGGCCCGGATTGTCGTCGAGTTTCTCGATCCAGACACCTTCCCTGTTGATCTTGCACTTGATATTGCGGTCAGCTGAGCAGCTCACGCCAAGGCCCACCGGGCAGCTCGCGCCGTGGCGCGGCAGGCGGATGATGCGCACGTCGTGCGCCATATACTTGCCGCCGAACTGGGCGCCGAGGCCGATCTTGCAGGCTTCTTCCCACACTTTCTTTTCCAGCTCCACGTCGCGGAAGGCGCGGCCGGTCTCGTCCCCGGTCGTAGGCAGCGAGTCGTAGTATTTGCAGGAGGCGAGCTTGACGGTAAGCAGGTTGCGCTCCGCCGAGGTGCCGCCGATGACGAAGGCGATGTGGTACGGCGGGCAGGCTGCTGTGCCGAGGGTCTTCATCTTTCCTACGAGGAAAGGTACCAGCGTGCCGGGATTGAGGATGGCTTTGGTCTCCTGGTAGAGATAGCTCTTGTTGGCGCTGCCGCCGCCTTTGGTCACGCAGAGGAAACGGTACTCCATGCCTTCCGTCGCCTCGATGTCGATCTGGGCGGGCAGGTTGCACTTCGTGTTGACTTCATCGTACATGGTCAGCGGAGCATTCTGGCTGTAGCGGAGATTCTCTTCGGTGTACGTCTTGAAGACGCCTTTCGAGAGGGCCTCCTCGTCGCAGAAGCCGGTCCAGACCTGCTGGCCTTTCTCTCCGTGGATGATGGCCGTGCCCGTATCCTGGCAGAACGGGAGCTTGCCCTTGCAGGCTACTTCAGCATTGCGCAGCATGGTGAGAGCCACGTATTTGTCGTTTTCGGAAGCTTCCGGGTCGGAGAGGATCTTCGCCACCTGGGCGTTGTGTGCCGGACGGAGCATGAACGAGACATCGCGGAAAGCGGTGTTCGCCATCACGGTGAGCGCCTCGGGCTTGACTTTCAGCATGGGTTTGCCTTCGAAGTCGCCGACCGAGACCCAGGCTTCGGAACCGGGGATTCTGTAGTACTCGGTGGTGTCTTCACCGAGCTGGAACATGGGTGCGTATTTGAATTCCATAGTGTATTTGATTTAAAGATCGTTTCGCATAAGGTATTCTTTCATGAAGGCGTTCAGGTCGCCGTCGAGGACGCCCTGGGTGTCGGAGGTCTCGTAGCCGGTGCGAAGGTCCTTGACCATCTTGTAGGGATGGAGTACATAGGAGCGGATCTGCGAGCCCCATTCGATGCGTTTCTTCTGCCCTTCGAGCTCGGCCTGCTTCTCCTGGCGCTTCTTGAGCTCCAGGTCATAGAGATGCGACTTGAGGATGCGCAGGGCGTTCTGACGATTGTCAAGCTGCGAGCGGGTTTCGGTGTTTTCGACGGTGATGCCGGTAGGGATGTGCCGCACTCGTACGCCGGTTTCGACCTTGTTGACGTTCTGGCCGCCTGCCCCGGAGGAGCGGAAGGTATCCCATTCCAGGTCGGCGGGGTTGATCTCGATCTGGATGGTATCGTCCACGAGCGGGTACACGAAAACCGACGAGAAGGTAGTCTGGCGCTTGCCCTGGGCGTTGTAGGGCGAGATGCGGACGAGACGGTGGACGCCGTTCTCGGCTTTCAGGTAGCCGTAGGCGTAATCGCCTTCGAACTGGATGGTGCACGATTTGATGCCGGCCTCGTCGCCTTCCAACAATTCGGTGACGGTCATCTTATAGCCGTTGCGTTCGCCCCAGCGGGTGTACATACGCATGAGCATCGACGACCAGTCGTTGGATTCGGTACCGCCGGCGCCGGAGTTGATGGTCAGCACGGCGCCCAGGTTATCGCCTTCGGCGCCGAGCATGTTGCGCATCTCCAGGGCTTCCAATTTATCGACAAGGTCCTTGTAGGCGGCGTCGATGTCGTCGGCCGCGTCTTCACCGAAGTCCAGCAGGGTCTCCAGGTCGGCGAAGCCGGCTTCGAGGGCATCGTAGCCGTCGACCCAGTATTTGACGGCGGAGACACCTTTCATGAAAGCTTCCGCGGCCTTCGGGTCGTCCCAAAAGTCGGGTGCTGTGGTTTTGGCTTGTTTTTCAGCTAGTTCAGAACGTTTCCCGGGGATGTCAAAGAAACCTCCCCAACGTCTCTATCCGCTGTTTAATCGTTTTAATCTCTTCTGAGGTAATCATAAATCCGTTTTGTTTCTTCGTAACCGTAGCCGCGGCTCATCGCATAGCGGAAGAATTTGGCCTGACGCCGCGCCGGGTCTTCCTCCCGGTCGAGTGCGTCCCATTTCGCCCGCAGCACCTGTTCCTTCCTGGCCTCCGCGGCCGGCGTGTCAATCGCTTCCAATGCCGATGCAATCGCGGCCGCATCGATGGCTTTTCTCTGCAAAGCTAACTTAATTTTGAGACTTCCCCAACCCTGCAGTGCACTTTTGTCGCGGGCGAAAGCCCGGGCGTAGCGCGCATCGTCCACGTAACCTTCGCGGCAGAGCCGGGCAAGGATCTCGTCCGCATCCGCCTCCGGCAGTCCGGCAAGTTTGCGGCGGATCTCCTGCCGGCAGTGTTCACGCAGGGCGCACTGCCGCATCATCCTGTTGAGCATCAAGTCTTTGTCCATGGATCAGAAATTGTAACCGATGCTGATATAGGCGCCGATACGCTGGGTGTAGTTCGACCAGAACAGGTTGAAGGCCAGGGGGCCGATGAAGGAGTTGTAGGCATAGCCGAGCCGGGCGCCGATGGTGGGACTGCCGGAAAATACCTCCGACAGTTTGTGGAAATCCCGGGCATAGGCACCGGAGAGGAACACATAGTGGTTGTCGAGGAAATGGTAGCGGGCGTCGAGCGTGGCAATGCCCAGGGCCGTATCGAAGAGATGGACGCGGCCGAATCCGATGAACGGAATCTGCTGGTCCGTGTAGCGGCCGGCCAGACTGCCACCCACCATGTTTGCGTAGTAGAGCGGGATGTCGTTGCCGAAGACCACGCGACCGTCGAGCGAAAGGAGAAAGGCCAGGTGCCGTCCGGCCGGGATGACGGTCGTGTAGTGGGCGCTGGCTACGCTGAAACTGGGGTGGTCGTCAAACAGCCGGCCAAGATAGTATTCGAACATTCCGTCGAAGTTGTGGCCTTGGGTCGGAAAGTCCTCCTGGTCGCGCCGGTCGAGCTGGAAGCGGGCGAAAGCGTTGGCAAACAGCTTGCGGCTGTCGTCGATGTCATAACGTATCATCTCATCGGTGGCGCCTCCGGTACGGTCCATGTAGCGGACCAGGTTGAAACGGGCGCCCAAGTCGATGGCCAGGTCGCGGGTTTTGGTGGTGGAGAACATGGCGGTGACGGAGTGGCGGTGGACCGTCATGTTGCTTTTCATGAAGAAAGTGTCAAAGTTGAGGTTCGACGAACGGTATGAGTAGCCCATGTTGAATTGGGCCAGCGACTTGAAGGCGTAGGTATATTGCAGGTTCGCCTGCATGTTGTATGCCAGGCGGGCTGTCGCCGAGAACTTCGAGCCGTAGAGTGCATTTTCATTGATGCCGATGCCCACCAGCACGGCGGCGATGTCCTCGCTGTCGAAACGGAAACCCGCACCGATACCGGATTTGCGCCCGTTGACGAAATTCAGCTGCAGGTCGTAGGGGGCTTCGTGCCCCTTGAGCTGGTAGGTGACAGAGGCGAAGGCAGCCGTGTTGTAGAAACGTGTGACTTCTTCGTCTAGCGTCGTTCCGCTGATCCTTGCCCCGGGTTTGAGCGGGCTTTTCTGCAGCAGCCACTGGGCGTCCTTTGCGGTCAGGCCGTTGAACGATACGGTTCGCAGGGTCAGGGAGTCGCGGTCCAGGCGGATGGCCTTCCGGTAGGGTTCAGCCTTTTTCATCGGGCCGATGAACTGCTCCTGGGAGCGGTCGAGCCGGTCTTTCAACCTGGTAAGTTCTTCCTGCTTCTCCCGTGCACCTTCCTCGCCTTTGTCTATCAGGATGCGAAGGCTCCTGTTGTCGAAGTTCATCATGTTGAAGCCCTTGGTGTCGGGCGTGATGAGGATGTCGGTGGAGGCGATGGCCGCCGACATCTTCGTATCGGTGTACAGGTCGACGATTTCACTGAACAGGTCGCCGATGCTCTCGATTTCAGGTTCATCCTCCGGTACCCCGCCGGGTTTTACGCCGATGATGATGTCGGCACCCATTTCCCGGGCCACATCGACCGGAAAATTGTTCAGGGCACCTCCGTCGATGAGCACCATGTCGTCGATCCGTACGGGGGAGAAATAACCGGGGATGGCCATCGATGCGCGGATGGCATCGACGAAGTTGCCGCTCTTGAAGACCACTTCCTTTTTTCCGATCAGGTCGACGGCCACGCAGGCGAAAGGAATCGGCATGCGGGAGAAGTCGAGCGAGTCCTGATAGCCCACGGACAGCCGGGTGAACAGGTTATAGACGTTCTGCCCCGTGACGTAGGCCAGCGGAATGTTGGACAGCAGTGATCCTGTCTCGTTGCGGCGGGGTTGGGGCCGGGCACCGAGCCGGCTGTAGTCGCCGCGGCCGAAGGGAATCCGGATCAGGTAGTTGTCCTTGTATTTGCGCTGGTCGAAGTAAGTGTCGCGACGGGGAATCCGGTCGCTCATGACCACGTTCCAGTCCTGCGCCATGATCAGCGAATCGAGCTCGGAGGCACTGTATCCGATGGAATACAGACCGCCGACGATGGCCCCCATACTGGTGCCGACGATCAGGTCGATGGGGATGTCATTCTCTTCCAAAACTTTCAGGACGCCCACGTGGGCGGCCCCCTTGGCTCCGCCGCCGCATAGGACCACACCGACCTTCGGCCGTTGCGCGAAGGCAGGAAAGCTGAGCAGGACCAGCATTGCAAGGGTGAGCGCGCGTTTCATCGGACAGGACGGCTTTAGAACTCGTAACCGAGGGAGAAATAGAAGCCCACTTTCTTCGACAGGGTGGACCAGTGCGTGCTGAACTGGATCGGTCCGATGATCGTGTTGACCGAATAGCCGACCCCGGCGCCGAAGTTGCTGACAAGGGATTTGTCTCCAAATTCCCATTCAGCCAGGTAGTTGCCGATCATCGTCAAGTAGTGTTCACCGAAAAGGTTGATGCGGAGGTCGATTCTGGCGATGTCGGTGTTGGCCTTGGTCCAATGTGCGTTGTTGATTCCCACGAAGGGGAAATGCCAGGGAGCATAGCGCCCGGCCATATACCCGCCGACCATGTTGCGGTAGTAACGCAAGGGTTGTCCGAACAACCAGCGGTTCCATGTCTGGGGAATGAGGGTGACCCTCCTGCCCAGGGGAAGCGCTACCTTGTAGTCGAGCCTTGCATCGAATACGAAACTTCCGTATTGGTCCATTACGGATCCAAGCAAGTTGAACTGATGCCCGTCCCGGGGATAGTAACTGTCGTCGAGATTGTCGAAATGCCAGTTTACAAAGGCCTGCCAGTCCTGGCTGTCGAAACTTTCTCCGAGGTTGAAGCCTTCGGGTGTCGCATCGATGACCCGGCATCTGTAGTTGTCGTAGAGGATGCCGATCTTGATGTCCGCGTTCCGCCATCCGGTAATCTGGTAGTCGGCTTTTGCGCGGAACAGGCTGTAGCGTTCTTCCGCGCTCAGGTTGTATTCGAGTTCCTCCTTGGTGTTCAAGAAATTGTCGTAGAAATTAGCCGAAAAATGCTGCGCAGTCGCAGAAATGTTGAGCCGCGTCAGGTTGCGGAACGTGTATCCGTAGTTGACGGTCAGGTTGGAATTCTGGCCGAGTTCCAGTTTCGTGTCGAGTTTCGAGCCAAACAGCTTGTATTTGTTGAGCGACACGCCGAGCAGGATCGAGGCCATCTCCTCGCTGTCGAAGCGGAATCCGAGTCCTGCCTGGTGCAGGCGCTGCGGAACGAAGTGGACCTTGAGGTTGTAACCACCCTCCTTTCCTGCGATGGAATAGTTGATCTTCCGGAAACACTTCGTGTTGTAGAAGAATGACATCGCGTTGTCCATGTCTTGTCCCGACACGAACTTGCCGGGCCCGATATCGGTCTTTGACATGAGCCACGTCATGTCGTCGCTGTCTGTACCGTCGATTTCCATTTGGGAGATCAGTACGGAGTCACGGCTCAGATTGATGGCCTTGGGGGGACGTTTCGTGTCGGTCCGGGGATATTCCTTCAGGTGGGCGGCCAGCGACCGGAGCTGCGGAAGAACGCGGTTGGCCGCCACACGGCCGCTGTCAATCAGGGCGTCCACGCTGATCTCGTCAAACGCCAGGACTCCGTAGGCGCTGGTGTTGGGCTCGATGATGATGTCGGACGCCGCCCGGCCGGACTGGTATTTCTCGCCGTTCATCATACTGAGCATCGTCGCGACCATCTCGGGGATGGTCTGGTCTGTGTCCACGCGTGTTTTCTTGAAATGATGAAGGTCGACCGTGATGACATAGTCCGCTCCCATTTCCTTGACCACATCGACCGGCAGGTTGTTGAGCATACCCCCGTCTATGAGGAATTTCTCGCCGACCTCGACCGGGGCGAAATAGCCCGGGATCGACATGCTTGCACGGATTGCCGTCACGATATTGCCGCTGTGGAACACGACCTCCTCCTTCGTGTTGAGGTCCACGGCCACGCAGGCGAAGGGGATGGGCAGGGTGTTGAAGTCGATGTCGTCCTGGTAGCCCACCGAAAGTTTGGTGAAAAGCTGGTCGAGGTTGTGGCCGGAGACTAACGCCGATGGCATGTTCCTCAGGAGGCCCTTGTTGCGGTTCGCTGCGTTCGCAGTGGTCTCGTCGGTGAGCGACCTGTGGTTCATGAACGGGAAAGTGAAGAGGAAGCGGTCGTCATCCTTCTTGTTGTCGTAAGAGATATTACGCCTTTCCTTCTTGTCTTTCATGAGGAGGTCCCAGTCCTGGGAACGCACCAGCGAGTCGAGTTCATCGGCGGAATAGCCCAACGAATAAAAGCCGGCCATGATGGATCCGATACTGGTGCCGACTACATAGTCGACAGGGATGTCCAGTTGTTCGAGCATCTTCAGGACACCGATGTGCGCCATGCCTTTGGCGCCGCCGCCGGAGAGCACGAGGCCGACGGTGGGGCGTTTCTTCTGCGGTTCGGGAGTGCTTACTTCTTCCGCCCTGAGGACAGGGAGGCAGAGTGTTATCAACAGGAGTGTCGTCAGGATCTTTTTCATGGTTTATCGTCAGTCGTTCTTTTTCAGTCCTTTGCCTGCGAGCAGGCCGCAGGCGGCCATGATGTCTTCGCCGCGCGAGGCGCGAAGCGTAGTCGTGATACCCGCTTTCTGGAGGCGTGCCTGGAAAGCGGCGATCGCTTCCGGACCCGAGGTCCTCAGCGGTGCGTCCGGAATGGCGTGGAAGCGGATCAGGTTGACCCGGCACTCCAGCCCCCGCAGCAGGCGGGCAAGGGCGTCGGCATGGCGCCGGCTGTCGTTGACGCCGGCGAACATCGTGTATTCGAAACTCACGCGGCGCTGCCCCGTGAAATCGTATTGCCGGATCAGGTCGACGACCTTGCGGATATCCCAGGTCTTCTGGACCGGCATCAGGGATGCGCGCTCCTCGGGGAAGGGGTCATGCAGGCTCACGGCCAGATGGCAGTGGCTCTCGTCGAGGAACAGTTTCAGTCTGGGCAGCACGCCGATCGTCGAGAGGGTCACACGCTTGGGGCTCCAGCCCAGCCCCCAGTCGGCGGTGATGATTTCCAGGGCGGCGGACACTTGCGGCCAGTTGTCGAGCGGCTCGCCCATGCCCATGAAGACGGCATTGGTCAGGACGTCCGCCTCATCGATGCTCAGCAGCTGGGAGACGATCTCCCCGGCGGAAAGCTGGCCGTGGAAGCCGCCGCGCCCCGTCATGCAGAAGCTGCAGTTCATCTTGCATCCGATCTGGGAAGAGACACAGGCCGTCGCGCGGGCAAGGCCTCCTTCCGAGCCGTCTTCGTACTGGGGAATCATCACGGTCTCGATGTATTTGTCAGGCAGGGAGGTGGGGAAGAGATACTTGCGTGTGCCGTCCCTGGAAGTGTAAACGGCGGCAGGCTCCAGGCGCCCGACTTCATATTCTTCAGCGAGGGCGGCGCGCGCTGCTTTGGAAAGATTGGTCATCTGGTCGATGTCCTTCACGCGCTTGCCGTAGAGCCACTGGGCGATCTGTTTCGCGGCAAAGGCGGGAAGTCCCAGCCGCGAAGCCACCTCCTGTAAACCGGAGAGCGTCTTGCCCAAGAGTCGTTCTTTCATCTCTCCTGCAAATTTAAGATAAAAGGATGCATTTTCCCACAAAAAAAAGTATCTTTGCGACGATAGATGGAACGTGTCAGCGATGTAAAACCCTTAAATCATCCCAGTATGGCAAAAGAAAATGAAGAAATGACGAATGCGGGCGCCGCGAAGAATGCCGAGAAGTTGAAAGCCTTGCAAGCAACGATCGCCAAGATCGAGAAGGACTACGGCAAAGGCACCATTATGAAGATGGGAGACCAGCCTTCCCAGGAAGTTTCCATCATTCCGACCGGCTCCATCGCCCTGGATCACGCCCTGGGTATCGGCGGCTATCCGAGAGGAAGGGTCATCGAGATCTACGGTCCCGAGTCCAGCGGCAAGACCACGCTGGCCATCCACGCCATCGCCCAGGCCCAGAAGCAAGGCGGCATCGCCGCGATCATCGACGCCGAACACGCCTTCGACCGCACCTACGCCGTCAACTTGGGCGTGAACATCGACACACTGCTCATCTCCCAGCCCGACAATGGCGAACAGGCACTCGAAATCGCCGACAACCTGATCCGCAGCGGCGCCATCGACATCATCGTCATCGACTCGGTGGCGGCCCTTACCCCGAAAGCCGAGATCGAAGGTGAAATGGGCGACAACAAAGTGGGTCTGCAGGCCCGCCTGATGAGCCAGGCTCTCCGCAAACTCACGGCCAACATCTCCAAGACCAACACCTGCTGCATCTTCATCAACCAGCTCCGCGAAAAGATCGGCATCCTCTTCGGCAATCCCGAAACCACCACGGGCGGCAACGCGCTCAAGTTCTACGCCTCGGTGCGCATCGACGTGCGCCGCGTCACCCAGCTCAAGGACGGGGACGAGGCCACGGGCAACCGCACCCGCGCCAAGATCGTCAAGAACAAGATGGCGCCGCCTTTCAAGAAAGCGGAATTCGACATCGTCTTCGGCGAAGGCATCTCGCACATCGGCGAGATCGTCGACCTGGGCGTGGACCTCGACGTGATCAAGAAGAGCGGATCGTGGTTCAGCTACGGCGAGACGCGCCTGGCCCAGGGCCGCGATGCAGTCAAGAAACTGCTCTCCGACAACCCGCAGCTGGCCGACGAGATCGAAGCCAAGATCCGCGAGCAGCTCAAAACCGTAAAAGATTGACAATTAACAGATGGGAAAGATAATCCTGACCGGTGACAGACCCACCGGACGACTCCATATAGGCCATTATGTCGGTTCCCTGCGCCGCCGCGTCGAGCTGCAGAACTCCGGCGAGTACGAGAAGATCTTCATCATGATCGCCGATGCGCAGGCCCTGACCGACAACGCCGACAACCCCGAAAAGGTGCGGCAGAACATCATCGAGGTAGCGCTGGACTACCTGTCCTGCGGCCTCGACCCGGCCAAATCCGTCCTCTTCATCCAGTCGCAGGTAAGCGAGCTGACCGAACTGACCTTCTTCTATATGAATCTGGTCACGGTGCAGCGTGTGCAGCGCAACCCGACCGTCAAGGCCGAGATCCAGATGCGCGGCTTCAACGACTCGGAAGGCGCGGACAACAAGGCCGGCACGCCGGTCGGCTTCTTCTGCTATCCCATCAGTCAGGCGGCTGACATCACAGCCTTCCAGGCGACCACCGTCCCGGTGGGCGAAGACCAGGAGCCGATGATCGAGCAGACCCGGGAGATCGTGCGCAAGTTCAACGCCACCTACGGCGAGACGCTCGTCGAGCCGGAAATCCTTCTGCCCGACAACGCCGCCTGCCTGCGCCTGCCCGGTACCGACGGAAAGGCCAAGATGAGCAAATCGCTGGGCAACTGCATCTACCTGTCCGACTCTGCGGAAGAAGTGGCAGCCAAAGTACGGGGTATGTACACCGATCCGGGCCACCTGCAGGTGAGCGATCCTGGCAAGGTGGAGGGCAATACGGTGTTTACCTATCTCGATGCCTTCTGCCGTCCGGAGCATTTCGACCGCTACGGCGACTGCTTCCACGGACGCAAGGTCTCCTTCGATTTCCACTCGCTCGACGAGGTCAAGGCACAGTACCGGGCCGGCGGCCTGGGCGACGTGATGTGCAAGAATTTCCTGACTGCCGTCCTGAACGAAACCCTCGAACCCATCCGCCGGCGCCGCGAGGAACTGGAGCAGGACATCCCGTATGTTTACGAGGTGCTCCGCAAAGGATCGGAGACGGCGCGCGCCGCTGCCGCGGAAACGCTCGCCGCCGTCAAGCGCGCCATGAAGATCAATTATTTCGACCCCGGTGTCCTTGGCAAGCTTATTGAAGAACAAACGGAGAAATACAAACAATCCCTATCATAACCCGAAAGAAAAATGAAGAAAATCATTCTGGCTCTCGTGGCCGTTTTCTGCCTGACGGCTGTCCAGCAGGCCCAGGCGCAAGCCTATCCGCAGTACTACAAACTGTCCCATCCCAATGAGATTTCGGCCAGCTATGGCGTTTCTCTGCTGGGTTCCATGATCGGAAGCGTGGTCAGCAAGGCAGACTTGATCGGCAGGATGACCGGCGACGACGATTACACCAGCATCAAGAGTGGCGGTACCAAGGGCGTTCTCAACCTCGGTTATACCTATCAGATCAACAAATGGTTCTCCGTCGGTGCGACGGCGGGCATCAACCGGATGAGTGTCAATCTTGAAGACAAGACAGGTACGTTGACGGCCGCTGCCGCCAACATCTATACCCTGATGGGTACCACCAAGTTTGACTGGTTCCGTACCCGCTCAGACATCTTCGGTATGTACTCGAAAGTGGGTCTGGGCGTGATGGCCATGCACGGTGAACTGGTCGAGGACGATCAGGCCAAGGGCACGCTCTGGCTGCCTACGGGCCATCTCTCGCTGGTCGGCCTGGAAGTGGGCCGCGCCTTCAGCGGTTTCATGGAACTCGGTGTCGGCATGCAGGGCATCGTCCAGGTCGGTATCCGCGGCCGCTTTTAACGACTCAGTTGATCGTTACCCAGAACGACTCCCGCCAGGGCTCCTGTGTGGGAGCCGTTTTTTATGGTATGGACACCATTGACGAACACGTGTTCGATGCCGGCGGGGAAGGTGTGCGGCTTGGCGTAGGTCGAAAGGTCGGCGATGGTCTCCGGGTTGAAGACCGTGATGTCCGCGGCGTAGCCGGGAATGAGCAGGCCTCTCTCCTTGAACTTGGCACGGGAAGCGGGCAGTCCGGTGCATTTCCAGATGGCGGTGGCCATGTCCAGGACCTTGTCTTCCCGGACGAATTTCTCGAAGAAACGCGGGAACGTGCCGTAGGAACGCGGGTGGGGGAGCTCCTTGCCCAGCGGACCTTCCGGTGAATAGACACTTCCGTCGGAGGCAGGCATCGACAGGCGGTGGGCGTAGATCTTCTTGAGGTTCTCCTCTTTCATGGCGAAGGTCGCCTGGTTGACTTCCAGCTTTTCCGAGATGAGCAGATAGCGGATCATCTCCCATTCATCCATGCCGGAGATCTTGCAGCATTCCGCCAGGTTCTTGCCGGCATAGACGGCATTGGCCGGATCGTTGCAGCCGGCCACCACTACCTGTTGCGGGCCGCCGAAGCGTTCGAGGCGGCTGTAGGCGTAGTCGCGGATCTTCCTGCAGGTTTCCGGGTTGTCCAGACGGGCATAGATGTCTTCGCTGGTACCGTCGCGCAGTTCGATGGGGATGAACGAGGTGAAACCGGTCGAGAAAGCCGTGTAGGGATAGCGGTCGAAAGCGATGTCGATGCCCTCGGCCCAGGCGTCGTCGATCTTGCGGAGCATCCGGTCGATCTTGTCGAAGTTGGCCGGGTTCTGCGCCTTGAGGTGGGAGATTTCCAGCCGTGCGCCGGAGAAGCGGGCTGCCTCGATGGCTTCGTCCATGGCTTCGAGCACGTGATCGTCCTCATTGCGCATATGGATGGTATAGAGGGCGTTGTGCTTGGCGACAACTTTGTTGAGCTGCACCATCTCCCGCGTGTCGCAGTAGCAGCCGGGAGCGTATTCCAGGCCGTAGGAAAGGCCGATGGCACCCAGGCTGAGCTGTTGGTCGAGAATATCACACATCTTCTTCAAGTCGTCGTCGGTAGCCTTCACGTTGTAGGGGCCGACGACGGCTTCGCGTACGTCGCCGTGCCCGACCAGGCTCGAATAGTTGATGCCGATCTTGTTCTCGGTCAGGCGCTGATAGAATCCGTCGATGTTGCGCCAGGCGGGACCTCCGTGCCGCGGCCGGTCCTTGTAGCCTTCCCAGGCCTCGTCGGAATAGACGAACGGGCAGTAACCGCAGTTGCCGCCTACTTCGCTGGTGATGCCCTGGAAAATACGGCTGTCGCCCTTGGGCGCGTCGAAGAGATTGGTATCCGTGTGGACGTGGATGTCGATGAATCCCGGCGAGACGACCAGTCCCTGCGCATCAAGGATGTTCGCGGCGTCGGATCCCAGATTCTTGCCGATAGCGGCGATTTTGCCGCCACGGATGGCGATGTCGCCCTCGATGGGCGCCTTGCCGTCGCCGGCATGGATGACGCCGTTCTTGATGAGGGTGTCGAAAGCAGGGCGCTTCGGGGTGACCTTGCAGCCGGTCAGGCCCGTGAAGCCGAGTGCGGCTGCGCCCAGTGCCGATGTCTTGAGGAAATCTCTTCGGTTCATATCATTCGTTGTTTTACATTTTCCAGTAATTCTCCATCTTCCCGTCCTGTTCGTAGACGAGCAGGGCTTCGAGTTCCGGGCGGTCGTCCAGGAACTGCCGGGCGCGGTCCAGTCCGATGACCATCAGCCAGGTGGCATAGGCGTCGGCGGTGGTGGCGTCCGCGGCGATGACGGTCGCACTCAGGAGATTGTGCGATACGGGCCGACCCGAAACCGGGTCGATGGTGTGGGCGTATTTCCGGCCGTCCTCCACGTAGAATTTGCGGTAGTTGCCCGAGGTGACGATGCCACAGTCGCTCACGTGCAGGATGGCCTGCAGGTCCTTGCCTTCCTCCATATTCCCGTCGGAAGGCCGGTCCAGCCCGATGCGCCATTTCTCCCCGGCGGCATTGCGGCCCTTGCAACGGATTTCCCGGCCGATGTCGACCAGGTAGTCGCTGCAGCCGAGCGAATCGAGGATGCGGGCCACTACGTCGCACGAATATCCTTGGGCTATTGCGTTGAAATTGAGCTGGCAGCGGGGATCGGCCTTGACCAGGTGTGTGCCGTCGGTGCGCTCCTCTAGCGTCAGCAGGTCCATCCCGACGAAGGCCAGGATCGAGTCGATGGCCGCGTCGCTGACCTGCCCCTTGTTGGAGAAGCCGAAGCCCCAGAGATCGAACAGCGGGGCGGCCGAAGGGTCGAAGGCCCCGCCACTCTCCGCCCAGATTTCCTTCGAGCGCTCGAAACACTCGATGAACAGGCCGTCCAGGGGAAGGTCTTCTCCCGCGTTGAGACGAGAGAGGAGGGAGCCTTTGTTGTAGCCGCTCAGAGACTGGTCGATCTCCTGGAGGCGGGCATCGAAGCAGGCCTGCAGCCGGGCGGCGTTCATCCCCTTGACGGGGTGGCAGATCACGTGATAGGTGGAACCCTGTGCGAATCCTTCGATACGGACATAGTCGTCCTGCCTTGCACAAGAGCCGGAAAGCAGCAGCAAGGCGGTCAGCAGCAGGATGGCGGAACGGTACATTTCTTGCAAATTTACGATTATTTATGCATCTTTGCAAGTTGTAAAACCGACAAGACTGATGGATCCGATCAAAAAATTCTGCCCGCTGGCCCTCCTGGCGCTCGTGCTTTTCGCCCTGACCGCCGTGACAGCCTGCAAGCAGGAAGAGGAGGAAGAAGAGACGCCCGGCTCGATGTCCGGCACCATTGTCTATGACATCCCTTATTATGTCCTCAAGGGCGAAACGGTGACGATGACCGCTTCGGGCATCATCTATCCGAAGGAAGTCTTCTACAAATGGTTCGTCTCCGGTGTCTATTCCGATACCCTGACAGCCTCCACGATCACCGTCAAGTTCCCCGACAGTCTCGGGGTCTTCACCGTCTCCGCCCATTCCTACGCCCCCGGTTTCTACTCCAGCAGCACCTCCCAGCAGGTGACGACCATCGACACAACCTGGAACACCTCGCTCTCCGGCCTGAGCCGTGATGATCAGTACATCATCGATGAGCGGGACGACCAGGCCTATTACTACGTAACCATCGGCGACCTGGACTGGTTCTCGCAGAACCTGGCCTGGGATGGCGTCGGCACTCCGTTCCAGGCGTCGGACGCGGCAGCGCCCCTGTTCGGCAGTTTCTATACCTGGAATGAAGCCGTGGAGATGGAGGTCTGCCCGGAAGGCTGGCGTGTCCCCACGCAGGAAGACTGGGAGTCGTTCGCAGGGGCCCTTGCCGGCAAGCCCCTGCCTTTCATCGACAACTGGAAAGGGCTAGGCGTACTGGCCTCGGTCGATGCCAAGATGAACGGCAACCGGATCTGGCCCTATTCTCCCGACAACGCCCATACCAACGATTTCGGCTGGAACGCCCTCCCGCTGGGCTTCAGCTTCGTCGGCAGCGAGAAACTCGTGACGGGTTACAGCGAATACGGCTGCTGGTGGTCGGCTACCGAGAAAAACGACACCCAGGCCTATTACCGTTATATCTGGTACGACCTGGGCGATTTTCCGATGTCCTATACGGACAAGGACGATATGCGGGCAAGCGTCAGATGCGTTCGAACGCATCCACAATTTTAGTCACCAGCGGGTGACGGACGATATCTTCCTTCCCGAATTCCACGATACTGATTCCCTTGATGTCCTTGACCAGGCCGACGCCCCGCATCAGGCCTGAGTCGCTCTTGTTGGGCAGGTCGATCTGAGTAGCATCTCCTGTGACGATGAACTTGGCGTCGCACCCCATACGCGTGAGGAACATTTTGAGCTGGCCCAGCGAGGTGTTCTGAGCCTCGTCGAGGATGACGAACGCCCGGTCGAGCGTCCGGCCGCGCATATAGGCCAGCGGCGCGATCTGGATGATGCCCTCTTCCATGAACGACTGGAGCCGCTTGGCGGGAATCATATCGCCCAGCGCGTCGTAGAGCGGCTGGAGATAGGGATCGAGTTTTTCCTTCAGGTCGCCGGGCAGGAAACCGAGCCGCTCGCCCGCCTCCACGGCGGGGCGGGTAAGGATGATGCGCTTGACTTCACGGTTCTTGAGCGCCCGCACGGCCAGGGCGATGGCCGTGTAGGTCTTGCCGCTGCCGGCAGGGCCGATGGCGAAGACCAGGTCGTTGCGGTAGCACTCGGCCACCATCCGTTTCTGGTTGGGCGTCCGGGCCTTGATGGGCCGTCCCTCGTTGCTGTAGAGGATGATGCTTTCCACGTTCGGCCCGACAGGGATCTCGCCCGATTCGGCGCTGCTGTCGGTGCCTTCGAAGAGCGCTTCCACGTCGTATTCGGTCAGGACGCTCTTGGTCATCCGTTTGCGCCGGAGCAGATTGATTTTCTCTTCGAAGTCTTCGAGCTCACTCTGGGGGCCGATCAGGTAGATTTCCGCGCCGCGGGCGACGGCTTTGATCTTGGGATAGTGACTGGTGAGCAGGTCGAACAGGCGGTTGTTGATGCCGTAGATGTCGATGGGGTCGATTTCTTCAAGGAGGATGGTTTTTTCCATATAGGGTTGTTTCGGTTACAAGTTGAAATGCCGCTTGAGCGCTTCCCATTCGCGGACCATCTTGTCGTAGTCGCTCCGGTTGAGCCACTCGTCGCGGCGGCCGATCCATTCGAGAATGGGGATGACGGTATAGTTCTTTTCCAGTCCGCCGTGCCGGGAGCACCACAGATAGGTGGGGAAGGCATCGGCGATGGTGGCCCGGTAGCCGTCGCTGACCACGACCAGTTCGTAGAGCATCTCGATCTGTGTGTTGACGTCGCTCTGGTTGGACACGTAGTTGCCCAGCGAATAAGCGACGGCGTGAGGCGGCTCGAAGAGGGTCGGCTGTACGACGTGGGGATGGCCGCCGATGACGGCGTCCACGCCCAGTTCGAACAGCCGCTTCACCCATTCGCGCTGCTGGAGGCTGGGCTCGAGATGGTATTCCAGACCCCAGTGCGGCAGGGCGACGATCAGGTCGGCCTGCCGGTCCTGTGCGCGCCGGACGACGGCTTCCACGTGCTTCGGGTCGAGCAGGTTGACGCGCCAGGGCGGCGGAATGGGGAGGCCGTTGGTGCCGTAGGTGAAGTTGATGAAGGCGACCCGGATGCCCTTGATGTCCACGATCAGCGGGTTGTTTTCGTACTCCTCGCCTTCCGAGCGATAGACGCCCGTGAAGGGGATGCCCATCCGCGAATAGACGACATAGGTGCTGTCGATGCCGGCGCGGCCCTTGTCGCAGATATGGTTGTTGGCGGTCAGGAACAGGTCGATGCCGCTGCGCTGCGCTTCGTAGGCAAGGCTTTGCGGCGCGGAGAACTGGGGATAACCAGAATAAGGCGTGATGCCGATGGGGAATTCCATGTTGGCCACGGCGAAATCGGCTGCTTCGATCCGGGGGAGGATGTGCTTGAAATAGGAGCTGTAGTCGAAATCGGCGGGGTCGTTGCGGTTGCCGCCGCTGCGCAGGGCGGCGGTCACTTGCGGGCCGTGCGACATCACGTCGCCGATGAAGACGATCCGGATGGTGTCGGGCGTGCCTGCATGGGCCTTCAGGCAACAGGCCAGCAGCAACGGGAGGAGAAAGATTTT
The DNA here is from genome assembly GCA_947168065.1 of uncultured Bacteroidales bacterium. GTDB lineage: Bacteria > Bacteroidota > Bacteroidia > Bacteroidales > UBA932 > Cacconaster. The sequence continues at coordinate 169,954 of CAMVKH010000004.1, read as the reverse complement.
CCGGATTGTTTTTAACATCAAGTCCACTTTAGGATGTAAAGTTAAACTTTTTATGACTTTTTTGTGCTATCTTTGTTCGAATATGAGAAATAAGCTTTTCGCTTTGGCCCTGCTGGCCGCCTTGCTGCTCCTCGCACCCGGTTGCGACCAGATGCGCGCTTCACTCGGGAAGCCGACCTCGGCCGACCTGGCGGTTCTGCGGCAGGCGAAAGAGGCCCGCGAGCAGGCCGTCCGCGATTCCATCGCCGCTGCAGAGGCGGAGCGTGAGCGCGTCGCCGCGGAAGAAGCCGCCGCTGCGGCTGCTGCTGAATCGGCGGTCCTGCGCCGCTATTATGCCGTGGCAGGCGCGTTCAAGGATACCGTCGGCGTGGAAATCTACAGCAAAAAGTTGAAGGAAAACGGTTTCCGTGTCCGCTGCTTCGATTTCAAGAGCGGGCTGAAGGTCGTCTGCGTGGAAGGCAGCGACTCGCTCGACGTCGTCCGGCGCGATATAGCTGCCATGAAGGCCCTCCGTCTTTTCCCCCTGACCGAGCCCTGGATCTACAACACCAGTCAGAAACTACACAAGGAAATATGAAAAATACCGTATTCACTGAGAAGCACATCGCGCTGGGTGCGAAGATGGCTCCGTTTGCCGGCTACAACATGCCGATCCAATACAAGGGTATCAACGAGGAACATACTACCGTCCGCGAAGGCGTCGGCGTGTTCGATGTCTCCCACATGGGTGAAATCTGGGTCTGCGGCCCGAAGGCGCTCCCCTTCATGCAGTACGTCTCTTCCAACGACGCCTCGGTCCTCTTCCCTGGCAAGGCACAGTACACCTGCTTCCCCAACGGAAAGGGCGGCATCGTCGACGACTTCATCCTCTACTGCTTCAGCACGGAGAAATACCTGCTCGCCGTCAATGCGGCCAACATCGAGAAAGACTGGAACCATCTGTGCGCCATCGCGCCGAAGTTCGGTCTGGAAGTGGGCAAGGAACTGGTGAACGCCTCCGACGCCACCTGCCAGCTCGCCATCCAGGGCCCGAAGGCCATGGAGGTCATGCAGAAACTCTGCAAGGAAGACATCCTTTCGATGGAATACTACACGTTCAAGCAGCTTGAAGTGGCCGGCATTCCCGACGCCATCCTCTCGACCACCGGCTATACCGGCAGCGGCGGATGCGAGGTCTATGTCCCCAACGAGTATGGCGACCAGCTCTGGAAAGCTGTCTTCGAGGCCGGCGAACCTTTCGGCATCCAGCCGATCGGCCTGGGCGCCCGCGACACGCTCCGTCTGGAGATGGGCTTCTGCCTCTATGGCAACGATATCGACGACACGACTTCCCCGCTGGAGGCCGGTCTGGGCTGGATCACCAAGTTCAACGACGTCAAGGGTGACTTCATCGACAAGCAGTACCTGCTCGACCAGAAGGCGGCCGGTCTGAAGCGCAAGCTCGTCGGCTTCGAACTTGTGGACCGCGGTATCGCCCGTCACGAGATGCCCATCTGCGACGCCGAGGGCAAACAGATCGGCCACGTCACTTCCGGCACCATGGGCCCGAGCGTCAAGAAGGCGATTGGCATGGGATATGTAGATGTTCCCTACAACAAAGTCGGCAGTGAGATCTTCATCGAAGTCCGCGGCAAGCTCCTCAAGGCGGAAGTGGTGAAGATGCCGTTTTACAAGAAATAATTGAAAGGAAAACTGATCATACTCCTGATGCTTGAATTCTGTGCGGCAGGCCTTGCCGCACAGAATTTTGCTGTTGCCCCGTCCCTCAGGCGCCACGTCGAGGCGCTCAGCTCCGAAGAGATGGAAGGCCGTCGTGCCGGCACGGCCGGAGAGCGGATGGCCGCCCGTTACCTCTACGATGCGCTGCGCGATGCCGGCGTGCTGATGCTCACCGACTCGCTGGGCCAGGATTTCCGGATTACAGACGATGCAGGCGACATCCGCTCGCAGAATATCGTGGGCATCGTGGAAGGAAGCGATCCGCAGCTGCGGGAGGAGTATATCGTCGTGGGGGCGCACTACGACCATCTGGGCACCCACACCCTGACGGTCGATGGCGAGCCGGTCGTCCAGCTCTATCCCGGTGCGGATGCCAACGCCTCGGGCGTAGCGATGCTCATCGAACTGGCCCGGATGACGGCCCAGTACAAGGGCCTGCTGCGCCGCTCTGTCCTGTTCGTGGGCTTCGGTGCCGGCGAGCAGGGGATGGCCGGTTCCTGGTATTTCGCCAACCGGGCATTTGAACAGATCCGCCAGGTCAAGGCCATGGTCGACCTGGACTGCCTGGGCCGCAGCGGAGAAGACCATCCGCTGAGCTGTTTCTCGCAGCTTTCCCGCAGGGACCTCGATTATATCCTCGACCAGACCGCCCGGGAGTCGGTCGTCACGCTGCCCGTCGTAATCCCCGCGCCGGGCCTGTCTTCGGACTATCTGCCGTTCTACGAGCGGCAGATTCCGGTATTCCTCTTTACGACCGGCCCGACGCGGGAGCACCGCACCATCAAGGATACGCCGCGCCTGGTGGATGCACTCGCCATGGAAGCGGCTTGCAACTACCTGTACCATTTCCTGATGACGGTCTCGGGCATCGACGAGATCTCTTCCGCCGATGCCGATCCCGCCGCCCGGAGCAACCGTGCGGACAAAGTCTATACTGTCGCCGAGTGCGACGTCCGGCCCCAGTTCTTCCATTCCAATGAGCGGCACTTCCTGCAGAGCTGGGTGTACAAGTATCTGAAGTACCCCCGCGAGGCTATCGAGCGGAATCTCCAGGGGCAGGTGCTGGTAAGTTTCATTATCGAAAAAGACGGCAGCGTCACCGACGTGACCGTGGAGCACGGCATCGACGAACTGCTCGACGACGAAGCGGTCCGCGTGGTGGAGGTATCCCCGAAATGGATTCCCGGCCAGATCAAAGGTGTGAAAGTCCGCACAAGAATCGTCATTCCGGTGGAATTTCGCCTGAAATAACTATCTTTGCGCCTGAATTTCAAACAGGCGCTTCATGGAATACAACTTTGTAGAGATTGAAAAGAAGTGGCAGGCCTACTGGGCTGCGCACCAAACCTTCCGGGCTGAAACCGACCCGTCCCGTCCCAAGTATTATGTGCTCGACATGTTCCCTTATCCTTCGGGAGCGGGCTTGCACGTGGGTCATCCGCTGGGCTACATCGCCAGCGACATCTACAGCCGCTACAAGCGCCTGAAAGGCTTCAACGTACTGCACCCCATGGGCTACGACGCCTTCGGTCTTCCCGCCGAGCAGTATGCCATCCAGACGGGCCAGCATCCCGCCCGGACCACCGAGCAGAACATCGCCCGCTATCGCCAGCAGATGGACCGCATCGGGTTCTCCTACGACTGGTCGCGCGAAGTCCGTACCTGCGACCCTTCCTACTACAAGTGGACGCAGTGGGCCTTCCTCGAGATGTTCAACCACTGGTACAATCCCGAAACCGACAAGGCCGAACCGATCGATACGCTGATTGCGAAATTCCGGGCCGAAGGCCGCTGGGACGGCCTTTCCGAGAAGGAACAGTCCGACCTGCTGATGCAGTACCGTATCGCCTATCTGGGCGAGACCTCGGTCAACTGGTGCCCGAAACTGGGAACCGTGCTGGCCAACGATGAGGTGAAGGAAGGCTATTCCGTGCGTGGCGGTTTCCCGGTGGAACAGAAGAAGATGAAGCAGTGGCAGCTGCGCGTGAGCGCCTATGCGGAGCGCCTGCTCAGCGGCTTGGACCAGCTCGACTGGACCGACTCCCTCAAGGAGATGCAGCGCAACTGGATCGGCAAGAGCCAGGGCGCAGAGATGGTGTTCCACGTCTTCAACGGCGACAAGGAATACGAAATGACGATCTTCACCACGCGTGCCGATACGATCTTCGGCGTCACCTTCATGGTGCTCGCACCGGAAAGCGACTGGGTGGAGAAACTCACCACACCGGAACAGAAAGTGGCCGTCGAGGCCTATCTGCTCCAGGCCAAGAAGAAGACCGAACGCGAACGTATCGCCGAGACCCGCAAGGCGACGGGCGTCTTCTCGGGTTCCTATGCTCTCAATCCCCTGACGGGCGAAAAGGTGCCCGTCTGGATCTCCGAATACGTGCTCGCGGGCTACGGTACTGGCGCCATCATGGCCGTGCCGGCGCATGACAGCCGCGACTACGTCTTCGCCAGGACCTTCAACCTGCCCATCGTACCTGTCATCGAGGGGAGCGACATCTCCGAAAGCAGTTTCGACGCCAAGTCGGGCGTCATGTGCAACTCCGGATTCCTTAACGGAATGGATGTCAGGCAGGCCATCCCGGCTGCCATCGACTACATCGAAGCACACGGCCTGGGCCGTCGCAAGATCAACTACCGTCTGCGCGACGCCATCTTCTCGCGCCAGCGCTACTGGGGCGAGCCGTTCCCGATCTACTACAAGGACGGGATTCCGCAGGCGATGCCGATGGATTGCCTGCCGCTCCAGTTGCCCGCCGTAGACAAGTTCCTTCCCACGGAGAGCGGCGAACCGCCGTTGGCCCGCGCCAAGGACTGGACGTACAAAGGCTATCCCATCGAGACCAGCACAATGCCCGGATTCGCCGGCAGCAGCGCCTATTACCTGCGCTATATGGATCCGCACAACGACCAGGCGCTGGTCAGCCGCGAGGATGACGCGTACTGGCGCGACGTCGACCTGTATATCGGCGGTACGGAACACGCTACCGGTCACCTCATCTATTCCCGTTTCTGGAACAAGTTCCTCTACGACTGCGGTTACGTCTGCGAGCAGGAACCCTTCAAGAAGCTCATCAACCAGGGTATGATCCAGGGACAGAGCAAGTTCGTGTACCGTATCAAGAACACCAATACCTTCGTCTCCTATGACCTGAAAGACCAGTACGACACGACCGAAATCCACGTCGACGTGAACATCGTCAGCGGCGACAGGCTCGATACCGAAGCCTTCCGCCACTGGATGCCGGATTTCGCCACGGCCGAATTCATCCTCGAAGACGGCGAGTACATCTGCGGCACTGCGGTCGAGAAGATGAGCAAGTCGATGTTCAACGTGGTCAACCCCGACCACGTATGCGAGCGCTACGGCGCCGACACCCTGCGTATGTACGAGATGTTCCTCGGCCCGCTCGAGCAGAGCAAGCCCTGGGACACCAAGGGTATCGACGGTGTGCACCGCTTCCTACGCCGCTTCTGGAAACTGTTCTTCGACCGTGACACCTTCTCGGTGAGTGACGGGAAAGCCACGCCTGCCGAACTCAAGGTGCTCCACAAGTTGATCGCCAAGGCGCAGGATGACATCGAGCACTTCTCGTTCAACACTACAGTGAGTGCCTTTATGATTGCCGTGGGTGATCTCACCGACCTGGGCTGCAACAAGCGTGAGATCCTCGAGCCGCTCCTGATCGTGCTCAGTCCCTTCGCCCCGCATATCTGCGAGGAGCTCTGGCAGCTGCTCGGTCACGAAGAAAGCATCAGCTTCGCTTCGTTCCCGGTTTACAATCCCGCCTATACGGTCGAAGATACGGTCAAGTATCCCGTGCAGTTCAACGGCAAGATGCGTTTCCTGATCGAACTTCCCAAGAGCCTGAGCCGGGAGGAAGTGGAAGCAGCCGTGCGTGCCGACGCATCAACGGAGAAATATCTGCAGGGAGCGGCGATCCGCAAGGTCATCGTCGTCCCGGGCAAAATCATCAATATCGTCTGTTAAATGGAAAAGAACAAAGCCCTTTCGACGCTCAAGTCGTACGCGATCATCACGATCGGCCTGCTTTTCTACGTCTTGGCGTGGACGATCTTCATCATTCCGCACCATCTGGTGGGCGGTGGCGTGACCGGTATCTCGGCCGTGATCCAGTACTGCACCGGATTCCACGTGAGCTACTCGTTCTTCATCATCAATGCGATACTGCTGCTGATTGCTCTTAAAGTGCTCGGACCCGCCTTCGGCGTGAAGACCGTCTATGCGATGGTGGTGACCACGATCCTGCTGCGAGTCGCTCCGATGGTCATTCCGGAAGATTTCATCCAGATCATCGCCATCGAGAACGGCAAGCTCCTGAGCGTCATCCTGGGCGGCGCACTTTCCGCACTGGGTATCTCGCTCACATTCTCGCAGGGCGGCAGTTCCGGTGGCACAGACATCATCGCCCTGATGATCAACAAGTACCGGGCTATCTCCCCGGGCCGTATCCTGCTGATTCTCGATATTTTCATCATCGGTTCCTCCCTGATCGTCCCGACGGAAGGCAGCTGGGGTGAGCGCATCGCCAATCTGGTTTACGGCTATGTGATGGCCGGCGTGTTCAGCTATGCGCTCGACCTGTTCGTCTCGGGCAGCAAGCAGTCCGTGCAGATCCTGATTTTCTCCAAGCAATATGAGAAAATCGCCGACCGGATTACCAACGACCTTCATCGCGGCGTGACGTCCCTCGAAGGAAAGGGCTGGTACACAAAGAACAGTGCAACGGTTCTGGTGGTCGTGGCTCGCAAGCACGAATTGAAATTCCTGCTCAACCTGATCAAGGAAGAGGATCCACAGGCATTCCTCTCCGTCGGCAGCGTGACCGGTGTCTACGGAACAGGCTTTGATGTGATCAAGAAATAGCTTTTACGCTCCGTCAAGCAGGATGAAGGCGGCCCAGTAGTAGGGAGACGAGAAGTCTTTGTCCTTGCATTCCCTGACCGCTTTCTGCGCGGCTTTCAAGGCGTCGGCCTTTGACCGTCCCTTTGCCAATTCCTTATAGAACGCTGTCATCAGCAGGCTGGTGGCCTGGTCGTCGACTTCCCAGAGGCTCATCAGGATGGTATTGACGCCGGCCTTCTTGAAGCCTCGCTGGAGGCCGAAGACACCTTCGCCGCTCACTTCGCCCAAGCCCGTCTGGCAAGCCGAGAGGACCAGCAGGTCCGTTCCGCGCAGGTCCATCTGCGCGATTTCCTTGGCAGTCAGGATGCCGTCTTCCACGCCTTCTATTTTTTGGTAATTGCCGCGCAGGGTGTTATTGGCACCGGAGAACAGCAGGCCTGACCGCGTCATCGAAACATCTTCCTGGATCCGGCCGGCGTTGTCATCCAAACTGCGTCCGAGGCGTTCGCCGATGCGGCGGGCCTGACGACCGTTCCAATAGAAGCCGTGGGTTGCGATGTGGATGATATTCTCCTGTCGTCCTGAGAGATCCTTGAAAGCGGCTTCGGTGCCGTCTTCTCCCATACGGAGCGTATTGTCCAGCCCTTCCTTTCGGAGCAAGGCATCGATTTCCAGGGCTTCCGTCTCCGTTCCCGGCAGGTCGGCGACCATCAGGCCGCCTCCCGCGCCGCGGATGTCCAGGGAATCGACGTGGAAGAAAGCGTCCTCCGGCAGGCTGCGCTGCGTGTATTTCCGGCTGTCAGCCAGCAGCACCTCTTCCGAAGCGCCGTATTTCAGGCCGCCGAAGACGGCGGAGCGTCTGCGCTGCGTTTGACCCCGTTCCACGGCAAGTTGTCGCGTCGAAGACAGGCGGAAGATGTTCTTCTGGTCGGCGAAGGGCCCCTTGCCATTGTCGGCATATTCGATGGCGGTTTGGTAGAGTTCGCCGGTCGGGCCGAAGTAGATGTTTTTCACGCCCTTAAGTTCGCTTTCAAGGGGTTTCCAGACCAGATCGTACAAGGCTTTGTCGCCGTAAACCATGCCTTCGGCATTGCGCCTTCCGGCATATTTCGCCTTCAGGGCCTCCAGGTCCCTGGCATCGAAGAGCTCGACGAAGTGGGGCGCATCGTAGCCCGGTTTGAGCGTCAGTGCGCAGTAGCGCGTCGTGTCTTCGGAGACAGAGGCTTCCAGGAACTCGATGGCGATATCCCGCTTTCCCAATGTCGCCTGGACATCTTTCCAGTTGATGGAGAGGTTTTTCTTGTAGTCCCCGAAAGCCCGGCTCTTCTGTTGGAGTTCCCGCTCCAGCGATTCGCAGAGGGTCTCGAGGGAATCCGTGGGCATGGGACGCTCCTCCACGGGCAGTTCGTACAGTTCGTCCAGGAGTTGACGCTCCTCAAGGTATTGGTCGTAGAGCGAGAGCGCGTCTTCATCGCCGCTCTCGAGGATCAGCCGGCGCATCTCCGTTTCGGCATTCAGCAGCAGGCCCTTGGAGAACAAGGCACCGTTGTAGGCGGTCTGCATGAATTGCTTGTCATCCGAGAAGAGGTATGTATAGATGGGAAGGTTGAATGAGAAATGGTCGTTATAGGCATTCCAAAATGTACTTCTCTGGTTCTGAGGAAGATACGTGAAAGCATCCAACACGATGTCGGAAGCGAGGGCGTAGAAATGCCGGAGATGGACGGACGCGGAATCCCGGTCGCCCAGATCCGAATAGGTATGCCCGAGGCGTGAAAGGCCGCTTGCGTAATTCTCGCTCCGCTCTCCGAAAACATCGCGAAAGATGCGCAAAGCTTCCTCGATGTAGGAAACGGCCTTTTCATAATCTTCCACGAGTCTGTAGTATTCCCCTAAATTATAGAGGCTCATCGCATAGTTGGGATGGCGCTCGCCCAGGACTTCCTTTCGGATTTCCAGCGCTTTTTGCTGATACGCCAAGGCCTTGTCATAATCGTCCAGACATCCGTAGCAGAGACCGATATTCTGGAGGACTGACGCATAATCTGGATGATCGCTGCCAAAGAGCGACTCATAGATTTCCATCGCTTTTTCATAACACTCGATGGCCTCGCTGAAACGATCGAGTTGAGAAAGGCAGTTGCCGATACCCAGATAGTCTAAGGCAGAGAATTGATTCAAATCGCCGTAACAGTCGTGATGAATACGCAAAGCCTCCGTATAATAGGCGATAGCCCTGTCATAATCACACAGATCATAGAAAGAACGGCCGAGGTTGTTCAGGCTGGCCGCGTAATCCGGATGCTCTTCTCCCAGTACTTCCCGGCGGATCTGCATCGCCTGGATAAGGTAGTCGGTACCTTTGCCGAAATCGCCCGTATCCCAATAGCAAAGCCCCAGATTGTTGAGCGTCATCGCATAATCCGGATGATTTTCTCCCAATACCTCCCGACGGATTTCCAGCGCCCGGGTCATATAGGCCAGGGCATCGTCGTACAGTCCGAGATCCCAATAGCAGGCACCGAGGTTGTTGAGGCTGGCCGCATAATCCGCGTGATGTTCTCCCAGGACTTCCTTTCGGATATCCATCGCCTGGGAATAAAAAGCGATGGCCTCATCGTAGTCCCCAAGGAGATAGTAACAGGCTCCGATGTTGTTCAGGCAGTTTGCATAACTGGGATGTTGCGCTCCCGGAAACAGCTCCAGTATCGGGGCAATTTCCAGAAACCCTTCCAATGCGGATTCAGGGTCGCCGCTCTGATAGTATTCGAGCGCTGTCCGGCTCAGCGAATCCGTCTTTGCCCGGAGTGCGAGCGTATCGACAGGTTGTGCGGAGAGAGACAATGTCAGCAACAAGGAAAGCCCGAAGAGGCAGGTGCGGGTGGAACGGAGTGAGACCATAACGGACAATTCAAGGGATTCTTTAGCAAATTTAGCGGAAATTTTTCTATTTTTGACCACTGATATGGCTTCCAAAAGGACATCCGGACGATTCTTTTTCCATCGCGATCATCTGCTGATCGTGATCGGAGCGTTCATCCTGCTGGGCGTACTGTCGGTTGTGACCTACAATATTTCCTTTCTCAATCCTGTCGCCAAGGCGCTGAAAGCTTTCAGCGTCACCGACCTGTTTTTCGACATCCAGCATTACGGCAGGTCGGAGGAGAGCGGTACGGTCGCGATTGTGGATATCAGTGACGTCGAAGACAGAGGGGACATCGCTGTCCTGCTGGAACGTGTCGTCCTGTGCGATCCCGCCTGCATCGGGGTGGATGCCATCTTCGAAGGGGTCAGATCGGATACTGAGGGCAATGCCCGGCTTCTGGACGTGGTCCGTACATACGGAGACAATATGGTCTTCACTTGTAAACTGACGGATTACGACAGTCATCAGGCGTGCTTTACTTCCGCGGTCCATTCCTTCTTCGTCGACAGTGTCGCCGTGAAGGAAGGATATGCCAATTTGAAGAACAATCTGGACAACCTGCCTGTCCGGAAGCTCAGTGTCAGGAACCGGCTCGGTCAGGAAGTGGTCAAGTCTTTTCCTGCTGCCGTCGTGGAGCAGTATTCCGGCCGTTCCCTGGATAATCACGGGGAAGACTGGCTGATCAACTACCGGAATGTCAGTTTCCGTGTGATTTCGCCCGATGACATCGAGGATGCGGCCGATTTCCTGGAAGGGAAGATTGTCCTGCTCGGTGGTTTCCGGGAAGAACGGGATGCCCATGTCTCTCCGCTGGGGAAGATGCCGGGCGTCGAGATTCAGGCTTATTCCATCGATACGCTGATGGGGAAAAGCGTCCGTTATCTTCCTTCCTGGATCAACTGGATCCTGGCCTTTGTCCTGTGTTTCCTGTTCCAGGTCACGGTGGAAGCGCTCGTGAAAGCGACCGGGCAGGGGAAACGGGTCGTTCCGGCGACTTTCCTGCGGGAATCGAGGATCGTGCCTGGCAACACCTTGTTCCTGTGTTCCGCCCTCCTGACCTATCTTACTTTCGTCATCTTTACGAAATGGGGCTATTGCATCGACATCGCCATCGTCCTGACGCTTTTCGCCCTGACGCTGGAAAGCAGGAAACTGTACCGTTCTTCCATCATAGCGCTTTCCAAACGGTATCCGTGCCGTTTCATCCAGCATTCATTGTTTACCTAATTCTACGCATATGAAAAAGTTGTTAGTCTTTTCAATCAGTATCATCCTTTCTCTTCCGTGCGTGGCGCAATCCTATCTCGTCTACACGGTGAAGGGAGATATCGTGTCCAAGGACAAGGCAAAGACCGCACAGATAAAACCGGGCGACCTGCTTACGGATAAAACTGTCCTGACGGTCTCTGCCGATGGCCGGCTGACGGTTATCGACGAAAAGAGTGAAAGCCTCTATACGGTCAAGGAGGGAATCGGTACGCTGTCGGCATTGATCGCTGCCCAGCAGAGCAAATCCCGGCCGGTGACACCCAGTTTCCTGGCGTTCGTCAAAGAAAAGGTTTCAACGAAGAACAATCCCAAGGATGTCAACTATATGCAGGCTGCGGGAGTAACCTATCGCGGCCTGGGCAAGGATCTGATTCCGTTGCAAGCCGGCAAGCCCGGATCGCTCCTGAACCCGCTCCGTGAATCGTTCGCCGTTGCCGGGGAGGCCCTGGCGGAAAGCGATGCTGACGGCTTGCTGCGCGTTTCAGACAGATTGGACAGCCTGGGACTGATCCGTTACGCTTTCCAGACCGTCACCGGGTACGAACCGCGTTCGTTCAACGGATACTTCATCTTCGATCCGCTATGCCTGATGGATCTGGCCGCCAATCTGGACGGCTCCCGCCCTTTTGCCGACCAGATGGCCGACTTCCCTGTCCCGATGGCTCCTTCGACGGACAACAAAGTGTCCGGCGGCAATATCCTGTGCAATTACTACGTCCTTCAGCCCGGCCAGACCCTTGAACTGGCTGTCGTCTGCTCGGGCTATTGTGAAATCGCCGCCCTTTCTCTCTCCGGAAATGTCACGGCCTCTTTTGATGGCAGCGACGCGTATTACTGCACATTCCCGGAAGAAACGACCGCCCGTATCATCCTGACGAACCATTCCGAGAAAACCGAAGCCGTGTTGTTTGCCGTCAATGCGGAGTAGAAAAATCTTGGACGCTTTCTTGAACCAGCAGGGAAACAGTCTTTTATAAATCCGATTTTAGGCTGGTTATAAGGTGGTTATATCGTTCTGCGATCAAACCGCCTTTTTTGTTCGTAGTTTCGCGCCACGATATTATGCAGTGAAACTATGAACGGACTCATCCTATTGATCGCTTATGTACCGCTGGCCGGCCTGCTGGTTTTCCTCTTCATCCGCGAACGGAAGCGTGCGAAGGCGTCACCGCCGAAAGAGCCTGCCGCCGAAAAGGAATATCCCCGCCAGGACCGGGCGATTCCCCACGCCGACCGGATGTTGGAAGACGCCGGACCCAGCCTGAAGGATTCGGATATGGAGGAACTCAAGGACAGGCTCTGCAACGTCCTCGAGCGCGAGAAACTCTACCTGAATCCCGATATCCGGGTAGGCGACCTGGCCGAACGGCTCTACACCAACAAAAGTTACCTGGCCCAGACCATCAAGATCAAACTCAACAAGAACTTCTGCCAGCTGGTCCATTACTATCGCGTGCGCGAGGCGATGCGGCTCTATGCCCAGAATCCGGAACTGACCATCACGCAACTCTGCCGGAGAGTCGGTTTCAATTCGATGACGACTTTCAACACGGCCTTCGGCCGGAATACCGGATTCACACCTGCCGAGTGGTGTAAGGAGTTTCGCAAAAGAAATGAGTCGAAAGCGGCGGGTCAGTGACGATGAGATCCTGGCCAGGATGGATGCCCTGATGCGGAAAAAGCACCTTTTTCTGCGCAAGCACCTTTCCCGCGAAGATATGGCGCGGGAAGTGCTTACCAACCGGACCTACATCACAAGGGCGCTCAAGGGTCGCGGACTGAACTTCTCCCAGTTCGTGAACGCCTACCGGGCGCAGTATGCCATTGAGCTGATGCTCAGCGAAAAGTACAAGGATACGCCGCCCGGGGATATCGCCGAGATGAGCGGTTTCTCGCACGTGGACACGATGAACCGCTACATCAAAAAAAGCGCAGGCTGCGGAGCCTGCGCGATGCGGGAAAAAGTGTTCGGACCTGACGGAAACTAACGGTTGATGGCATCGTAGGTCACGAAGTCCTCAAAAGTACCGTCCCAGCTGCTTCCGTAGGCCAGCTTGTGGATCCGGTACCAGATGGTGTAGCGGGAAGGTGCGTTGAAACCGCCCCGGTTGTCATTCATGATACCGTTCAACGTAGGACGCCATACGCCATACTGGTAGGTGAAACCTCCTTCGTAGATGCCGACTTGATTCTTGTAGCGGTCATCAGCCAGGAATTGGGCCCATTTGATTTTGGCGGGGTCGGAGGTGATGTCCACATTGGAATACCACATATAGGCCGAGCGCCGCTCAATCAGCTCTTTGTCGCTTGTCGAGAGGGTTCCCGAATAATGATACTCATCGGCCAGCTTGGCGAATCCGTGCCCGCCGGCTTCGTGACGGAGCGTTTCGCCGGTTCTCTCGAAGGATTCGTCCAGTTTCGTGAAATAGGTGACTGCGGAACCGCAGGCGAATTCATGCCCTTTCCAGGTTTTGGGTTCATTGAAGTTGCAGCAACCGGCCATGTGGACAGTGCCCGAGAGCGACTGGTAGCCGCAGACCAGGATCAGGACTTCGTCCATCCGCTTCTCTTCCAGGATGGCCTTTCGGGCGAGGTCGAAGCACTTGGCATCGTTTCCGCCCATAAAGGCGCCCATGCCGAAATAAGTGCCGAGGCTCCGGCCGCCCCGCTCGTAGCCTTCCGTCGCGGAGACGGTGGTGACGATATAGATATTGAACAGCGAGCGGAACGACTTGTACGGTTCGACGGCAAAGAACTGCTCGACGCAGGCTTTCATATCATTCATATACGTGCCGTCGGCTACCTGACGGTCGGAATAGGCGTCGCCCATGAAGACGATATCGATGCCATTCCCTTCGGAAGCCTTCTGGAAGACAGTAACCTCTCCTTCCTTGGAATAATCCTTGGACAGGTAGAAGTCCGGTTCGGGGAGGTCGTTGTACTCATAGGGCTTCATGACATCCCAGTACAACTTCCATTGGATGTTTTCGGTGTAAAGCCGGAGGGCCTGGGCGGGAACGTAAATGGTCAGCTTGGGATTTTCAACCATATCGATCGCACTGCAGGACGGCGGGAGAATGCCTCGGAAATAAACCGATTCCAGTGCCCGGGAATGATCGAACGGATTGAATCCGATTTCGATCAGGTTGGCGGACAAGGTGACAGTCTTGAGCGACGGGCAGTTGGCGAAGGCGTAATTGCCGATGGCGGTCACCTGGTCACCCATCGTAACGGAGCGGAGTTTCTCCCTGCCGTTGAAGATATGGTCGCCGAGCCGGGTCACGTCGTCAGGGACGACGTAGTCGTTGCTGATGGAGGGCAGCAGAAATTGCAGGATACCGTCGTAGATGAATCCTTTGTGGTCCGACGTGACGTGGCTTCCATACAGCCCGTCCAGGTTGTCGCATCCTTCGAAGGCCACTCCCGCGATGAAATAGAGGCTCTCCGGGAAGGTGATGCTCTTGAGTTTCTTGCAGTCTTGGAAGGTATAGTTCTCGATGGCACAGATTCCTTCGGGGATCTGATAGGACTCATCGTCCCGTCCGGCAAAGAAGAACATCATCATCGGTATGAAGGAATGCTCATCGAAGAGGAATTTCCGGTCTGCCGAAATGAAATGACTGTCGCCCAGCAGGTTTTTCAGATTGGGGCAGCCGAGGAAGGAATATACGTCCAAGGCTTGGACGGACGCGGGAATCGTGACGGATTCCAGATTCGAACGGCTGAAACATTCTCTTTCCAAAGCCGTGACTCCGTCGGGAATCACGACGGACTGAAGTTCCTGCGTCATGGAGAAGGCACTCTCCGCAATCCGGACGACACCCGACGGAATCTCATAGGAAGAGAGTCCTCCCGGCGCAAAGGCCAGGAGAGCGCCGTCGATGATGACGCAGCGTCCGTCTTCTGAGATATGATGTCCGGTCAAGTGTTCCAGGGACAACTTTTCGGGCGAAGTGAACGGGGACACGCTCTTCAAAGAGAGCGGAATCCGGAACTCTTTGATACCGGGAGCATCCCAGAAAATTCGCGGGCCGATCTGTTCCACACTGTCGGGGATCAGCAGTCCGGTGAGGCGGGAACACTGTTTCGCTTCGGAGGAAACTGCCTCGAGGCGGGTAATGGGGCCGCTGAAGCGGAGGACACCCATTCCGTTGCTGTAAGTGTTGGCCGTGAGGACACAGGCGCCTTGGTTATTGACTTGGGAAAGCGGCTGGTTGTCTTTCGTCGTATACCAGATTTCATTGCTCGGCGGAACTTCTCCGTCTGGGAAGCCTCCCTTGACCACGGTGACGGCACAATTCGCCTCTTTATCGCCCGCTTTGGCCATGATGGTCGCGGTGCCGGGGCTGATACCCGTCACGCGGCCGGAGGAGACGGACGCGACAAGGGGGTCGGAACTCACCCATGTCACGTTTTTGTCTGCGGCATTTTCAGGTAATACCGTAGGCACAAGGGTTAACGACTCGTCAACGAGAAGACTGATAGCGGTATGGTCGAGCGAGATCGACTCAACCGGAACCGGTTCTGGTTGCGGATTGGGGGTTGGCGTAGGCGTGGGCGTGGGCGTGGGCGTTGGATCGGTTTGGATGTAGGGATCAGGCAGTTTTTCGCAGCCTATCGCAAGCATCAGCAAGCTTATCGTCAGGAGTCCGGCAAGTTTTTTCATGGCCATTTCGGGAATGCCGCTAAGATTGAAAAAGCATCCAAAGACAAATTTAAACAATAATTCGTAGCGATGCAATCCTCATAAAACCCCAAAAAAGACAAAAAGTACAAAAACAGACAAATTTATTTTGACATTAATTGATAAAAAAAGAATGGGACAAGTTTATTTTAAACCTGTCCCATGCATTGATTTTCAATAACTTATCTGAAATTCAGGGAGTTATTTGGCATTAATACTCCTCCTCGTCGAAGAAAAAGTCGTCTTTGGTCGGATAGTCTGGCCAGATGTCTTCGATGGAGTCGTAGACTTCGCCGTCCTCTTCGAGGTCTTCCAGGTTCTCAATCACTTCGAGCGGAGCTCCCGAGCGGGTGGCATAATCGATCAATTCTTCCCGGGTTGCGGGCCAGGGGGCATCTTCCAGTTTGGATGCAAGCTCAAGTGTCCAATACATAGTGCTTTTGTGTTATTGTTTTTCTCTCTCAAATTGGGGCCGCAAATATATAAAAAAAACAATACAACAATTTTTTTTATAACACTTTACGGCAACCAGTAATCATCGTGCCCCTCGCACAAGTATCTTGCCAATGTGAACAAATAGTCACTCAGGCGGTTGATGTAACGGATGGCGATGGCGTCCTGGTCGGTTTTGGGCTCGATTCCGACGGCGCTGCGCTCGGCCCGGCGGCATACGGTACGGGCCACGTGGGCCAGCGAGGCGGCGTGGGGTTCGCCCGGCAGGACGAAGGCGGTCTGGGGCGGCAGTTCCGCCGTCATGCGGTCGATCTCGCTCTCGAGGAAAGCGGTCTCGGCTTCGTCGAGCGGTTTGAGCTTGAGCGAACGGCCGTCGTTGGCCAGGTGGGCGCTCACATTCATCAGATGGATCTGGATGCGGCGCAGGGGCAGCTCCTTGCCGGCTGTCTCGCAGCGGAGCAGGCCCAGATAGCTGATCAGTTCATCGAGGTCCCCGTAGGTCATCACGCGGGGATGCGCTTTGCTGACGCGCGTCCCGCCGACGAGGGAGGTGGTGCCGGCGTCACCGGTTTTCGTGTAGATTTTCATCGCGTTCGATTTTTCCGTCACGAAGATAGACAATTCTTCCGGCATGGCGGGCGATGTCTTCTTCGTGTGTTACGAGTATCACTGTATTTCCTTTACGATGGATGGCGGCGAAAAGTTTCATCACCTCTTCCGAGGTGGCCGTATCGAGGTTGCCCGTGGGCTCGTCGGCCAGGATGATCGAAGGATGGGTGACCAGCGCGCGGGCGATGGCCACTCTTTGCCGTTGTCCGCCCGAGAGGGCGTCTGGCCTGTGCTCCATGCGCTGCGCGAGGCCCACCTGGCGCAGGGATTCTGCGGCCCGGCGCAGTCGCTCCTCCTTTCCCACCCCTGCATAGAGCAGGGGCAGCGCCACGTTTTCCAGCGCGGTCATACGGGGCAGCAGATTGAACGACTGGAACACGAAACCGATCTCCCGGTTCCTTACTTCGGACAGCCGGTCGTCGTCCATGCGGCTCACGTCGCAGCCGTTCAGCAGATAGCGGCCCGACGTGGGGACGTCGAGACAGCCCAGCAGATTCATCATCGTTGATTTGCCTGAGCCCGAAGGGCCCATGATGGCGACATACGCTCCTTTCCGGATCCGGAGGTCCACGCCGTCAAGCGCCCTGACCACATTGTCGCCCGTGCGGTACAGCTTCCTGACTCCCTCCATGCAGATAATCTCGCTCATATCGTTTATACAAAGTATCGACGGCCCGGCGGCCTTCCTCTCCCAGGTCGAGAGAGAAGCGGCCCACGAACATATCGATGTGCTGTTGCTGGATCTGTGCCGACAACTCGCGGGCGTACGAGGCGACATAATCGCGCGAGGCTTCCGGATGAGCGAATGCATACGAGATGCTCCGGTGCAGCACGCGGTCGAAAGAGGCAGCAATTTCCGCGCCAAGGGAACGCTTCACGGCGATACCGCCGAGCGGGATCGGGCAACCCGATGCCTCCTGCCACCAGGCACCCAGGTCGCGGACCAGTTCCAGTCCTTTGTCACGGTAGGTAAAGCGTCCTTCGTGGATCAGGACGCCCAGGTCTGCGTCACCCCGGCCCACCGCGCCCTCGATCTCTGAGAAAAGCATGGGTTCCTGCACGCCGAGTCCGGGATAGGCCAGTGTGCAGAGCAGCGCGCCGGTGGTATAGCGGCCGGGAACGGCGATCCGCAGGGGGCGACGTTCCATCACGCCTGCATCGTCGGCACGTCGCACCAGCAGCGGCCCGCAGTCCCAGCCCAGGGCGGAGCCCGACGAAAGGATGTCGTAACGGTCGCGGACCGTGAACCAGCCGTGGTAGCTGATCTTGGTCACGTCGTAGGTCTCCCGCTGCGCGCGCTCGTTGAGTTCCTCCACATCGTAGATGTCCACGTCGAAAGAAAGGCCTTCCGTGTCGATCAGCCCGTGGACCAGGGCGTGAAACATGAAGGTATCGTTGGGACAGGAGGAAAAGGCGAGGGAAAGTTTCATAATAAGCGGGCTTTGAGGGTTTGCAGCGTGGATTCCAGTCCCGAGAGCGCGGCCGGGATATCCCAACGGGCGTGGTCGAGTTCCCCTACGACGTTCGAGACAGCGCGGATCTGGGCGAAAGACACGCCGTGCCGGAGGCAGACTTCGAAGAAGGCGGCGCCTTCCATCGTCTCCACGTCGGCCTGGACGGTACGGTAGCGGTCGTCCAGCGTCTGCAGGGTATTGCCTCTGACAGAAGGAAGGAATGAGAGTTCCGGCCAAGGCGAAGGATTCCGCAGCGGAGCGCCGGGGGCGTCGCCATGCTGCTCTTCAGTCACATGGACGACCGACCCGAGCGGGAGGTGCCGGCCGTATCCGCCGGCGATGCCGATGTCCAGCACGCGGTCGAAATCACCGGATGCAAGCAGACGCTCCAAGGAGCGGTCCGTCTCACCGGCGCCTACGCCGGCGCACAGGAAAGTGACGTCAAGCCCTCCCCGGAGGCAGCGGGCTGTCTCCAGTTCGAAATCGACGGCGGCAACGACAAGAATCCGCATAGGTTAGCATTTAGCGTCCTAAAGTACGAATTATTTCGAAAAAGTGAAATTTAATTCGTAACTTGCCATACTTTTATACGATATGGCTTATATCAAGAAAGAAGATTACGACGAACCCCTGACACGGGAACTGGCAGGTCACTACCGGGAGATCCTGCGGCTCATCGGCGAAAATCCCGAACGGGAAGGCCTGCTCAAGACCCCGCTGCGCGTGGCCCGCTCGATGCAGTTCCTGACCAAGGGTTACGAAGAAGACGGCGCCGAAATCCTCCGCTCGGCCATGTTCCGGGAAGAGTACCATCAGATGGTGGTTGTCAAGGACATCGAACTTTACTCGATGTGCGAACATCATATGCTGCCTTTCTACGGCAAGGCGCACGTGGCCTACATTCCCGACGGATACATCACCGGCCTGAGCAAGATCGCCCGTGTGGTGGAGACTTTCGCCCGCCGGCTCCAGGTCCAGGAACGGCTTACGGTCCAGATCCGCGACTGCATCCACGACACTTTGCATCCGCTCGGCGTGGCCGTCGTCATCGAAGCCGCCCATATGTGCATGCAGGTACGCGGCGTCCAGAAACAGAACTCCGTGACCACCACCTCCGCCTTCACCGGCACCTTCCTGAGGGACATCCGCACCCGCAACGAATTCATGACGCTCATCGGAGCCAAACTGCATTAGGATATGAAGATAGTCATTGCCGGAGCCGGAGAAGTCGGATGCCACCTGGCCAAGATGCTCAGCGAGGGGTATCACGAGATTACCATCATCGACCACGACGAGGAGCGGCTCGCCCTCGTAAGTGAAAGCATGGACGTGCTTACCGTCCAGGGCAATCCCACCTCCATCACCGTCCTCAAGTCGGCCGGCGTCGACAAGGCCGACCTGTTCGTGGCCGTGAGCCCGGCCAAGGAACAGGATGTCAACCTGGTGTCAGCCATCATCGCCAAGAAACTGGGGGCCAAGAAAGTCACCGCCCGCATCAACGACGCGGAATACCTCAACTACGACAACAAGGTGATGTTCACCGATATGGGCATCGACCTGCTGTTCTATCCCGAAAAGATAGCCGCCACCGAGATCGGCGACCTGCTCAAGCAGTCGGACGTCTCGGAGTTCGTCGACTTCGCGCGCGGACAGCTCCAGCTGGTGGTCTTCCGCATCGAAGAAGGCTCGCGGATGCTCAACAAGAGCACCGCCGACTTCCCCTATGAACAGAACGCCCTCCCCTTTAAGGTCGTGGCCATCGCCCGCAGCGGCGAGACCCTTATCCCCCAGCGGGACACGCTCTTCAAGCGGGGCGATATGGTTTATGTCGTCACCCGCCGGGAATACATCGGCGAGCTGATGTCCTGGTCGGGCAAACAATATCTCGAAATCAAACGGCTCACCATCCTGGGCGGCGGCCGCATCGGCGAGATGGTGGCCCGCCAGTTCGAGAAGACGGCTGAGTTCGTGAAGATCATCGAGATCAACCGCGACCGCTGCGAAGTCCTCTCCGAAAACCTCGACCGGACGCTGGTCATCAACGGCGACGGCCGCAACTCCGACTTCCTCTACGAGGAGGACGTCAAGAGCTGCGACGCCTTCGTGGCCGTAACCTCCAGTTCGGAGACCAACATCCTGGCCTGCGTGGCCGCCAAGAAGATGGGCGTAGCCAAGACCATCGCAGAGGTCGAGAACATCGAATACATCAAGTTGGCCGAAGGAATGGGCGTAGATGCCGTCATCAACAAGAAGATCATCACCGCCGGCCGCATCTTCCGCTTCACGATGAGTACGAAGGTCCGCACCGTCAAGGTGATCGGCGGCTCCGACGCCGAGGTAATCGAATACATCGTCAATCCGGACAGCCAGATTACCAAAGCGCCGATCAAGGACCTCCACCTCCCTTCCGACACCATCATCGGCGGCGTCATCCGCGGAAACGAGACCATCATCGCCACGGAAGACACCTGGATCAAACCCTACGACCGGGTCGTGATCTTCGCCCTGCCGACTGCCCTGGGGCGCATAGAAAAGTTTTTTGCCTAACCCTTAATTATACTATACTACAAGACATGATCGAATACAAATTCAAGACTTCCGGCAAGACCCGTTCAGAGCACGACTTGCTGGGCGACAAGGAGGTTCCCGCAGAGGCCCTCTTCGGCGTACAGACCCTCCGCTGCATCGAGAACTTCGATATCAGCCGCAACCTTCTGGGTGACCATCCGGAGTTCGTCAAGGCCTTCGGCATCGTCAAGATGGGCGCCATCCTCGCCAACCACGACCTCGGCCTCGTCTCCGACGAGATTACCGACGCCGTCGTAGCTGCCTGCAAGGAACTCATGGAAGGCAAGCACACCGAGCACTTCCCGATCGACATGATCCAGGGCGGTGCCGGCACCTCGGCCAATATGAACGCCAACGAGGTCATCGCCAACCGCGCCCTCGAGATCCTCGGCAAGAAACACGGTGACTACCAGTTCATCCACCCGAACGACCACATCAACATGGCCCAGTCGACCAACGACGCATATCCGACGGCCATGCACCTGGGCCTTTACATGATCCATCAGGACCTGATGGCAGCCCTCAAGGCCCTTGCCAAGGCATTCCGCGCCAAGCAGCGCAGCTTCGCCAACATCATCAAGATGGGCCGCACGCAGCTGCAGGACGCCGTTCCGATGACCCTCGGCCAGACCTTCGGTGCCTTCGCCACCGCCGTCGAGACGGAAATGAAGCGCCTGGACGCCGCTGCCCAGGAGTTCCTCGTCATCAATATGGGCGCTACCGCCATCGGTACCGGCATCACCGCTGAACCGGGCTATGCCGAGGCCTGCACCAAGCACATCAAGAAGATCTCCGGCTGGAAGATCAGCCTCGCCAAGGACCTCGTGGAAGCGACCAACGATACTTCCTGCATGGTGTGCTACCACGCCGAGTTGAAGAACATCGCTATCCGCATCTCGAAGATCTGCAACGACCTCCGTCTGCTCGCCTCCGGTCCCCGCACCGGCCTGGCCGAAATCAACCTCCCTCCGAAGCAGCCGGGCAGCTCCATCATGCCGGGCAAGGTGAACCCCGTCATCCCCGAGGTCACCAACCAGGTCTGCTTCAAGGTCATCGGCAACGACACCTGCATCACTATGGCCTCCGAAGCCGCCCAGCTCGAGCTGAACGTGATGGAACCGGTCCTCGTCGAGTCGATCGTCGAATCGCAGACCTGGATGAAGAACGCCCTCAACACCCTCCGCATCGAGTGTATCGACGGCATCACCGCCAACAAGAAGCGTTGCAAGGACCTGGCTGAGCACAGCATCGGTATCGTCACCGCCCTCAAGCCGTACATCGGCTATGCCAAGTGCACCGAGGTCGCCAAGGAAGCCCTTGTCACCGGCGGCAGCGTTTATCAGCTCGTCCTCGAAAAGAAATACCTCACCAAGCAGCAGCTCGACAAGATTCTCGACCCGAAGAACATGGTCAAGCCCACGAAGGTGGAACTCTAGCGTTTGTAAACGCTTGACATTAAGCGGCAGACCCGAAAAGTCCTGCCGCTTTTTTTATGTCTACTATAGGCCTGTGCCCCATCTTTCATGTCGGCATTTTTGAGTATATTTGTAATATAATATGCATCTGCTATACATTATGCTTCGTCTTCATTTATCGGTCATATCGTTTTCGGTGGCTGCTCTTTTGCTCGCCTCCTGCTCCAGCCGCCACACAGCCGCAACCCTCAACGACGTAGAAACATACATTCAGCAGCGTCCCGACAGCGCCCTGGCCACCATCCGCGCCATCGACACCGCAACACTCACATCCCGCAGCCTCCGCGCCCACTACGCCCTGCTCTACGCCATGGCCCTCGACAAGAACTGGATTGACACGACCGACGTGAATGTGGTGATGCCGGCGGTGGAGTACTACGACCGGCATCCTTCCGACATCCGTCGGGCGAAGGCTTGGTATTATCTGGGAAGGATTCAACAGAACGCTGGGGATCGCCCGGAGGCGATTATTTCTTTCATGAAAGCGGAGCAATATGCTGAAGCATCGAAAGACGTCGATTTCAAAGGGTTAATATGTCTCGCAATCTCGACCATTTACAGTCAAACGCATCTTCATGAAGAAGCATTAGAATACACGGAGAGGGCTTATTCGCTTTTTGTTGAAGCGAAGGACACGTCGAATGCGAATTCCGCTCTTCTGTGTATGGCTAATGATTATTACAATCTGGAAAGATATTCGGAGGCCGATTCGTTATATAGGGATTTGATAAAGAACGGTGACGTCTATTCCAATCTTCGATCTTCTTTACAATGCGGTTATGCGCTAAGTCTCGTGAAGCCAAAAGAAGACTATGAACAGGCTGTCCGTGTTTTCGAAGAAGTTATCACTTCAACGGGAAGATTAAGGAATAGGAATGCCTGGGGCGCTTATGCTTACTCTCTTTTACGAGTGGGAAGGGTAAAACAATCTGAGCAGATTTTCAAGCAACTTGAGGCTAAGCAAGGGGATGCATATCTTTCTTATTCTTATTGGAAAAGCCTTGCTGATGCATACGTTGGAGATTTTGCTTCTGCATATCGCTTGCAAAATAAGGCCTTTGAAATTCAAGATGAGAATGTTGTAATTGCATTAAAGCAGTCGACGATTAAAGCCCAAAAAGACTTTCTGGAGCAAGTTAATTTGGAATCGAAGAGGTTGGCAAAGAAACAGCATTTCATTGCTTGGGGCTCAATTGCCCTATTGTTAGCAATTATTATAGTATTATTGATATTGTTCAGACTTCGAAAAGATAGAAGTATTCAGGAAAAGGAGCAGTTGGTAGATGCTTACAAGAGTTTATCGAAAGAGTACATTGTGCTCAATTCCAATTGTTCAGAGTTAAGTGCCCAAGTAAACCAATTAGAAAAAGAAAAGTCTTTTGTCCGCGAGGAGTATATTCAACTATGCCAATCGCATTTCAGTAAAATCGGCCGCATCAATGAGGTATTATATTATCACGCTGAGGATAGGGACAATGAACTATACAAGGAGTTGAAGAGAGCCATTCGAAGCATCGGAATGGATGACAAGAATCTAAACGAATTTGAGATGTTGCTTAACGAGACTTTCGACAATGTGATGGCTCATTTTCGAGAAGCTTTCCCTAATAAAAAGCCGCGTTATTATAGGCTTGTCAGTTATCTATTTGCCGGTTACGATTCTTCTACGATTTGCGCTATTATTCCCGGTTATCAGAAGCACAATGTGTATGTTGAAAGACATCGACTCAAGCAATTAATTGTGCACTCGGATTCTCAATATAAAGAGGTGTTCTTGAGAATGCTTTCGTAATACCCATAGACACAGAAAGTTACGGTCTTTTCTATCGACCGTATCAACGGGGGGGGGGTATAACACATTGATTACCAACGTGTTATAAAATGATAGATTTATAACACCTCTCAAAAGCTAAAATCGGCCCTAGACGCATATCTGGGGCCGATTTTGTTTGTAAAAATGATAGGTTTTATTTCTTCGCCAATCAAGAATCAGAGAGTAAATTTGTAAAAAAGATAAGCCTATGAAAAAGTATGTTTTATCACTGATGCTGGTAGTCACAGCCATGTTTGTTTTCCCCTTTCATTCTTATGCTCAAAACATCCCCGATGAAGAGGAAGGGACTGAGGTAAGAATAGAAGAATATACTTCAGAAAACGGAGCCGGTAGAAGTATCGTTCCTCTCACAGTTACTCTGTACCAATCATTATCTTGTATTGAAGTTGCTTTCCTTTCTAATATAGGAGAGGTAACGATTCAACTTACGAATCTATCCATTAATGCTAGTGTCAATACGGTAATTGATTCTAATTTCGGTAGTTGTATTATTCCCGTAACTAACGGTTCTGGCATCTATCGAATAGAGTTTATCACAATGGGAGGAACGCAATTCTATGGGTTGTTTATCCTTCTATGATGTATTGATAGATAATTACGAATTATTAATATGAATCCAAATCAATTATTCTAAACAATTTGGGTATGAAATTACGATGCTTTTTTTTATTATTTGCTATGTGCTTGCATGTGTGTCCACTAAAAGTTGTGGACGATTATTATAAAGTTTAACATATAAAACAAAGTCGGTTCACTTGAACCATCCAGTTCATTGACAATATTGTAGTTAGGTTTTCCAAAGAGTTTGTCGAGAGGTATTTTCTCTGTTAATGAGACACTTACGAGCTGTAGCATCTCATAAATCGGCCTGTCGATTCCCATCTTCTTCTGCACGATTGCCATCATACAATAGGCGGTTATTGCGGTGTAGATTTGGATTCTCACGGCGTTCTCGGATTCACCCCAGATCTTTTTTATCTTCAGATGTTGCTTCAACCACTTGAAGAACAACTCGATTTGCCAGCGGTTATGATAGAGCTCCGCAACCATCCTCGGACTGATATCCAGTGCGTTAGTGAAGAATATGAACTTCCGTTTCTGCTCTTCATCCAAGTAGGTGATGCGCCTGATCTTTTCCGGATACTTGAAGCGGGTCTGCTCGCTGTTCATGTACCCTATGGCGTCTGACAGGATACCCGATCCTTTCGGGAAGCGTCTCGTCCACTTCATGGGCTTGAAGTCGTTGTTCTTCTTTCCTCTGACGACGAAGTAGGCTCCGATGGCGTTAATCCGGAACAATCTCTCGAAGTCGTTGTAGCCACGGTCGAAGATGTAGAACGAGTCCTCTTCGTACGGAATGGCATCCATCGCATTCATGTCATTGACCCTGGCTTCCGTAATGTGGAAGAACGTCGGGATGGAAGTCTCAAGGTCGTACAGGGTATGTACTTTGATACCGCCTTTCCGCTGGTGCTTCCTGAAGATGGCCCATTTGAATGTCTCCAGACAAAGCTCGATAGTCGTTGAGTCAAAGGCATATACGTTACCTCCAAGCTTGAAGATATCGGTTGCCCGGCACTTCCTGGCCTCGGCCACTACCTGGTAAGCGAACTCCTCGAAGATGTGGTAATCGCGCTTGTTGTTGGCATCGGCCAACGTGCTCTTGGAAGCATACTTTCCGAACCCGAGGTGATAGGCCTTACCGGCCAAAGCCTGGGTCGCTAAGACAACGTCACGAAGGCTTTCACGGTTGGAAAGTTGGCCATACATCAAGACAGCGAGCTGATTGTAGCAGGTGAAGTTTTTGACATACCGATCGCCACAATACTTCCTCACAAGGTAGTTGAAATCGTTTCGGTCAAGGAAGCCTAAAAGCTGTGAGTACACCAATTTTCCATTACTCATATGCCATTCTACGTTAGTCTGGCAAAGATAATTTCTAATCGGTTGACTCCGAAAACCTTTGTAATTACCTAACTTTCAATATTTTCAAAGAACCCTTACGGATTTTACCGGACACTAATGATTTAACTTTACATGTTCTTAATCTTATCTTTTTTTTACTATGGAGACAATTGATATTTCCATTAAAGGAATACGAAACATAGCTATAGCAAATATCAGTATTCCATTTGAAAATGGATTATATTCTTTTGTTGGGACAAATGGTTGTGGGAAGAGCACAATTATGTTATGTCTCTCACAATTAATATCTAACAAACGGTTAGACACGTTATTAGATGGAGATACGATAGGGTGTTCAGAAGTTGGTTTCTCATATGATGGGCATAGTGCTATATGGAAGGAAACAGGCCCATGTAAATGGAGTTTGTCGGGAAACGATATTCATTTTAATGGGATGTATGAAGGTAGTTTGTTTTATGGCACGCGCTTTAGGGATTCTTCAAATGTGGAGACTTTATTAAAGGGAGGACTTATCCAGAATGCTGAGATTGTTGATGCCGATGACTATGTTAAAGATCAACTTAGTTTTATCCTGCATGGTGATAATACTCATTATCGCACATTAAAACGATTGAAGAATAGGAAAATTGCTCAAAAACTTGGTTTCTCAAATCAACCATATTTTTTGGATGTAAATGGTCATCTCATCAGTCAATATAGAATGAGTTCTGGTGAATGTTTGCTCGTTTCTCTTTTGCATTTTGTATACAATGCTTTGGAAAGGAGGTCTCTGCCTGTTGATAAGAAGATACTTGTTCTTATTGATGAATTGGAGTTGGCTTTACACCCTGTTGCTGTCCTTAGATTGTTAGAACTTCTTAAGAAGATTATAGATGAGCATGGTAATTTGATTATTTATTTGTCAACTCACTCTCCAGAAATAATAAAAACCCTGCCTCCAAGAGATATATTTAAGGTTAATAATGATGGCGGTAACGTTTCATTGGAAACGAACTGTTACCCCAGCTATTTGATAAGGGACCTGTATAGCAGTATTTCACCAGATTTTCTTTTACTCGTTGAAGATGAGTTGGCGCAGAAATATGTCAATCGTGTATTAATAAAAAATAATCTCAGGAATAGTAAGTTGATCCATACGGTGCCAGTCGGTGGATGGCAAAATGTGTTGGAGCTACATCAAGAATTATTTTCTAAAAAAGTATTAGGAACCAATACTAAGATAATTTCAATCTTAGACGGTGATGTCCAAGGACAATTAACCAGAAAGCAACAAAGTCTGCCACATTGTTTTTTACCAATTCAAAGCGTCGAAAAGCTTGTATATTCTGTAATTAAAGAAAAGAAGAATATTCCTTTGAGAAAAATACTTAACGATCAGTTCTTTATCGTTCGTTCTTTGGATGAAATCGTATCAGATTATAACAAAGGGACATTGGCTGGAAAAACAGATGATAATAAAAGCTTTTATAGAATATTACAGAAAGAATTAAATAGCATAGGTACAGGAATTGATATTTTTATAGATGGTCTTTGTGATGATTTGGAGAATACTATCAATTCTGCCAATTTTGTTGCCAACTTGTCAACGCTTATTTCATAATTATATCAATAAATGTGTATCCTTCCCATAAGATACTCTTTTATTAGTATTCGATTCTGGAGCAGGCATACTGGTTAACGCAGAAACTCGGGAACATCTATGCCTAAACTTGCACTTTTGGACTTGAGCCACACTAGCTGGATTCTACTCTGAAGTGCAACGCTTTGAAGCTTGACAGTATATCTTTACTGTCATAACCAGAAAAGCGACAAAGAATGGGATACAAGCATCTGACAAGGGAGCAACGATATACGATTGAGGCGTTGCTGCAGAGACCAATGAGCCTAAGGGAGATAGGAGAAGTAATCGGGGTCAGTACAGGTACGGTGAGCCGTGAGATTCGCAGGAACTGCGACAGGCGTGCTACCATCGGTATTGATGGCAACTGGCCCAAAAGAAGTACGAAAGGAGGATGAAGACCAGGCGACACTACCTGAAGTTCACCGACGAGAGGAAACGAACCGTGCGAAGGTTCATCATCTACGGCCAGTACAGTCCGGAGCAAATCTGCGGCCGGTTCCGGTTGAAAGGGGAAGAGATGGTATGTGCGGAGACGATCTACCGGTGGATCTGGCAGGAGAAGCGCCAGGGCTATGACGAGTTGGCGCGTAGCCTCAGGCATGGCGGGCGACGGAAGCGAAGACGAGACAACCTATACAGATCCAGGGGAATCATCCAGGTCCGGGTTGACATATCGCTGAGGCCGTCGGTTGTAGCTGAGAAGAAGCGTTTCGGAGACTTTGAGATAGACACGATGATTGGCAGGAACCACAAGGGTGCTATCATGACAACAAACGACCGGTGCACGCATTTGGTGCTGATCCGCAGGCTTGCTGGGAAAGAAGCCACCCCGCTGGCCAGCACGGCAATCGAAGCGCTGCTGCCCTATAAGGACAAAATACACACGATAACGGCTGACAACGGAAAAGAATTTGCACGCCACAAGGAGATTGCGAAGGGACTCGATGCCGAGTTCTACTTTGCCCGTCCGTACCACTCCTGGGAGCGTGGCGCAAACGAAAACACAAACGGGCTGATACGCCAATACATCCCGAAAGGTACGGACTTCAGCGAGCTGACTGATGAGATGCTTGCCGAGATCGAATGGAAACTAAACCACAGGCCCCGTAAGTCATTGGGTTACAGGACACCATTGGAATATTGTAAACAATTATTTAATTTTGACTTTTGAAGTGTGTTGCACTTCTAATTAGAATTCACCTTTAACTTTTAACTACGTCCACAATTTTTAGTGGATAGCAATGATATATCTCATTAACATATTACCTTATAACACTTTGCATTATGAAAAGATTAATCATTTCACTATTCGTGGCAGTACTGTTTTCTGCATTCCCCTTTTTTCTGATTGCAAACAACATGGACAAGGATTCGTTCGTAAAAGAAAACGCTAAAGCCTTGATAGTACTTCGTGACAGCTCCTCAATTTGTTTTAATCAATATGACTTCAGTCTTTTTAAACGCGTACTTATATGTATCCATTGCGAATACGCGTGGGGTAAGGGTATTACCGAGGGTGGTTATTGCTCAGTTTCTATCGAAGAAGAGCCTGGAGATGAATAAAAAGAGTTATGAAAAAGTTTTCATTGCCGACAATTGTCATTATTTCCGTTTTCCTCCAGTTCTTCACTGTTTCGTGCCAGAAAGAAGTGTCAAAGATTGTCGAGGGAGCAAGGATTGTCGTTAACAGCAGCTATTCTGTTTCGGAATTGGATGAGAGCCAGATACACCCTCTCCTGAATGGAAACAGTTTCATCGGGGCGGCGGGTATTTACGATATTGGTGGCGGCTGTGCCCTCCTCCACATGATGGCAGGAGCTTATTGTTTCACATGGATTGATCTGTCTACAGGCGAAACGAAGGGTATCATTCAACGCGGCAGAGGGCCGAATGAAATGCTTGATGCCGGTTTTTCCGGCAGCAGGATAAATGAGGCTGGTGACACAGAGATTCTCATATACAGTCTTTCTTCACAAGAACTGGCTTGTGTAAATCTTACGCAGTGCCTTTCTGGCGGAAGCGATGTGATTGCCTATCGGAGACCTTTGCCTAAAAGCACCATGTACGCTCTTTCCAGCTCCTCGGATTTGTTCTGCTATGTGTTCGAAGACCATCAGACAGTTTCTTGGGTCATATCAGACGAATCCGGAGAAATTGAGAAGGTGCAGCCGTTTGGTGATAATGGTCATATTGTTGATGCGTCTGATTATTTTGCTGTGAATGCCGTTTCTGAAGATGGGAAATACCTGCTGATGGGCATGGCCTCTTTCCCGAGACTTTTCATTTTCAACAGGGAAGGAGAGAATATCTCAGTGGCTTTTGATAACAAGGAAACAGATGCACAGATAAACGACAAATTGAGCCAGGGCGTAACCGCGAGTGAGGAGTATTGCGTTTGGATACAAATCAAGGATAAACGGATTTATTATCTCACACTGGACCAGGATGCGGTCAGATCGGGCAGATTTGAGGAGATTCTTTATGTTTTGGATCTGAAAGGGAAAGTATCTTCCGCCCTGCGAATCAAGGAACCGCTGACAAGCTTCATTGTGTCGTCTAATGGGGAAACTTTGACCGGAATCACCATGAATGGTGAGTTGTATTCTTTCTCTTTATAACCCGGAAAAATAGCTTAACTTTGTTCTTGGCCTTTATTTTTCGTGTACTATGCTTTATCCGATTGGTCTCTATGAAACGCACGCACTTGCTTTTTGGGATGATCTTGCTTTTCCTCGGACAAGCAAATGGGCAATCTCAAGAAACCAGTAATAATCATCTTCTTACCCTTTCCCTTTCTGACGCCATCGCCACAGCCCACGACCAGTCGCCGGCGGCCCTGCTGGCGCGGCATACCTTCCTGACGGGGTATTGGGAGTATCGGGCGTTTCAGGCCGAGCAGCTGCCGGCACTGCGACTTTCGGGATCGCTGGGGCAGTACAACCGCTCGCTGGTTGCCCTGCAGGATGCGACGACGGGAGCCTTCAACTATGTGGGTAACAACACGCTGAATAACAGCCTGTCGCTCTCGCTCAACCAGAATATCACGTGGACGGGCGGTACCGTGTCCGTCACGACGGGCCTGGGGCGTCTCGACCAGTTCTCTCCTGAGAGCCGCCTTACCTGGAGCTCCAGTCCTGTGTATGTGAGCCTGAGCCAACCTATCAGTGCGTACAACAGCTTCCGCTGGGAGAAGAAGATCGAGCCGCGCAAGTACGAGTTGGCCAAGCGCGAGTACCTGGAAGCGATGGAGGCGATTACCGTTACGGTGGCGGGGTACTTCTTCGACCTGCTGCTGGCGCAGCAGCGTCTGGAGACCGCAAAGGCCAGCCGCGAGAATACGGCACAGTTGTACGCTATTGCGCAGGAACGCTTCAAACTCGGCAGTCTCTCAAGGGACGAGGTGCTGCAACTGGAGCTCAAGCTCCTCAACGACGACCTCTCGATCAGCGATTGCTCCGTGACGGAGCAGGTGGCGATGATGCGCCTTCGTAACTATCTTGGATATAATGAGACTGTCACGCTCTCGCTCGACGCGCCGGAAGCCGAAGAGGCGCTGATGCTTCCCTACGACGATGTGCTGGAGAAGGTCTTTGATCATTCGTCCACGCTCCTCGGGTACGAAGTCCGGACGCTCAACGCTCAGCGTGCCGTGGCGCAGGCCAAGGCTGCCGCTGGGCCATCGGCCAACCTGTCTGCCCGCTTCGGCCTGAACCAGGTTGGCCGCGACCTGCCTGCAGCCTACCGCAATCCACTTGACCAGGAGGTCGTGGGATTGACGCTCTCGCTGCCCATCCTCGACTGGGGCGTCGGTAAAGGGCGCGTGAAGGTGGCGCAGTCTCAGGCCGAGGTGGTCGAGGCACAGATCAGTCAGGCGCTTGCTTCGCTGCGTGAGAACGTCGCGCTGAAAGTCATGCAGTTCAACCGTCAGGGCGGGCAGTGCGAGGTGTCACGCAAGGCGGAAGCCGTTGGCCGGGACCGCTATGCTGCTGCCCGGGAGCGCTTTCTCGCGGGGTCGACGGGTGTCACGGAACTCAACACCGCCCAGTCGGAGATGGAGAGCGCTGCCATCCGCTACCTCCAGGACCTCGCTGCCTGGTGGCAGTACTACTACGCCATCCGCCAGATGACGCTTTATGATTATTTGAATCAAACCAACATCGAAGCAAATTTCGAATCGTTGGGTAAAATAAAGTAAAATGAAACGTCATATCTACATAGGGCTATTGCTAATGCTCCCGACATTCATCATGGGTTGCAAGAGTGACATTGAAACAAGGAAGGTTATCCAGATGCTCCGATCGTTCGAGGAGTCGTCAATCGACCTGCCCGATAACTTGCTCAAGATCGAAGGGCAAAACAGCAGCTTTTGTCAGATCGATCTTTCCCTGCCGACCATTGTTTACTTTCACGGTAAAGACGAATGTACCGATTGCGCGATTAATCATCTGCCAGATAAGAAACCAATGTTTCAAATGGCTGATTCGCTCAAGACCTTTCAAGTTGTCGTACTCTTTTCTCCAAAGCCCGAAGATGTCTCTCATGTCATTCGGGCTCTTTCAGAAAGGGAAACAGGCTTTCCGGTATATGTTGATTTTGACGGTTTGATGCCGGCAACGCTTATCCCGACAGACCAGCGGTTTCATTCTTTCTTGTTGTATGACAAGCATCCCGTCATGGTCGGCAATCCGTTATCAAGCAAAGCTTTGATGTCTGTCTTTACGAAAACTCTCCTGTCAATAAATAATAATAACCATTAATCAATTCATTATCATGAAAAGAAAACTGATTCTGGTAATCGCCGTATTGTTTCTTTCCGCGGCCTTATCGCTCATGAAAGCGTCTCACAGCGATGCGTATTTGATGAAGGCGAATGCCGAAGCGCTTGCTGATCCTGTCTCAAATCCTAGAAATTCAATCAAATGCTTTCATACAGTTGAGGGTATAAGCATGTTCGATCCATTGTGGATAGATGTCTATAAGTGTGATCCATGCGTAATTGTTTCTGTTACTTCTTGTTCAAACCGTGGAACATGCGTAATTTAATTTTACTGTCTTGTTCCCTGATTCTCCTGCTTTCTTCGTGTACGAAGCAGGAGGGGAAACTTTGTGATTTAGAAGAGAGAGGAATGCAGACGGTGGTATGTAATCCTTCTCTTGTCAATCCAAGGTGTATTCTTGCGATATCCGACAAAATTGTCATATATCAAGACAATACGGATTATCCATTTGTAGTGTATCCGCTACCTCTGACAGGAGAAGGATTCTATGAAGGAACAAGGGGAAGGGGGCCGGGAGAGGTTCTTCGGCCCGATGTAAGAAGTTTTGTCGGAACTACCAACGGCTTTTCTTTCGTTGATCTTGGCGGCGTAAAAAAAAGCTACGAATGGGATGATACCGGAAGTTTCCGCTGCATTTCAACACAAGACATCAATATCGGTGCTGAACCTCTAAATGGGGTGAAAGAGCTGTCGACGGGTTACTTGAACATGAGCATGGATCCTTCCTTTGAGTACAGACTCACCAACAAGGACGGAGTCGGTGACTACATCTGCAGTTACCCGGATTTTGAAACAGATCCCAACGATATGATGCCCATGCGTTTCAATAAAACGCTAACCGTGCATCCTGACAAGGACAAGTTTGCGGCCTTTTATGGTTTCGATCCCTATTTGCGGATTGTTTCGTCGGAAGGGAAGATTCTCAAAGAGGTGTTGTTGCCCCTGGAAGGCGTTGAAAGAAAACCTTACGCCCGTCCTTTCTGTTTTTCCGGGAATGCTTGTTCCGACGAAAAACACATTCTGGCCAAATTCGCCGATCGGGATATTCTCCTTTTCAACTGGAATGGTAAACTATTGCGGCGGTTTCAGCTGGATACAGATGTGTCATGGTTCACCTATGACTTTGAAAAAGACACTCTGTATGCGATTGATATTACCCCGGAAGAGGGTCCTCGATTGGTGTATTGCGATCATTTTCTGAACTGAACATCTCTGACCGCGATGAAAAGAAAAGTCCTGCTGGTAGCAATTCTGCTTCCTTTGCTGTTTTCCTGCAAGGGGAAGGCCGATGACGCGGATGCGGCGCGCGCCGTGCCGGTTGCCGAGAAGAATCTGGTTGATACGATGACGCTCCGGCGAACGTTGTTCTCGCGGGAAATCGTGAGCAACGGAGTGCTGGAAGGGGCGAGGCGTGCAGAGCTCGCCTTTGCCGCTTCCGGCACCGTTGCGAAGGTCTATGTCCATAATGGCAGCCGGGTGCAGAAGGGGAGTCCTATCGCCGAGCTTGACACGGAAGCGCTGACGCTGGCGCTTGCGAATGCCCGGCAGAGTCTGGAACGGTCGCGGCTCGACTATCTCGACCGGTTGGTGAGCTATGGCTACGGCAGCGATACGACACAGATCCCCGGTGACCTTCGGGATGCTGCCCGTATCCGTTCGGGCTATGCGGCGGCGGAACTGGCTGTCCGTACTGCGGAACTGAATCTCCGCGGCGCCGTGCTTCGTGCACCGTTTTCAGGTGTGGTGGCTAATTTGAAGGTCAAGCCGTGGGAGCAGGCCTCCGGTACGGTCTGCGTGGTCATCGATGATGGTACGTTCGACGTGCGCTTCCCTTTGCTGGAGTCTGAACTTCCTGCCATCGCGGTGGGCCGGAGCGTGACAGTATCCCCGTTCATAGAGCCGGAGGTCCGTTATGAAGGACGCATCCGGGAAATCAACCCCTTCGTCGATGCCAAAGGACAGGTAGAGGTCGTGGCCTCCGTGCGCGGTGCCAGAGGTTTGGTGGAAGGCATGAATGTCAAGTTGTACATCCAGAGTGAAGGCACACTGCAATTGGCAGTGCCGAAAAGTGCCGTCGTCATGCGCGATGGCTACGATGTGATCTTCACCCTCGACACCACGGCGATGAAAGCCCAGTGGCTATACGTTGACATAGTTGGGAGCAATACCACGCATCATGCTGTTACCGGCTGTGAGCGCAAACGTACCGAAGTCCATGAGGGAGCCATCGTCATCACCTCCGGCAACATCAACCTGGCCGACGGCTCGGCCGTTGAAATCCGCCAGCACGATTAAGCTATGCTGCGCCGCCTCATAGAACGTCCTGTGGCTGTGACGATGACACTTGTTGCCGTGCTCATCGTCGGCATGGTCTCGGTCGGGAGGCTGCCGGTGTCGTTGATGCCCGATATCGACGTGCCGCGCATCACGGTGCAGGCCGCACTGCCCGGGGCTTCCGCCCGGGAAGTGGACCTGGCGCTGGTACAGCCCCTTCGCAGGGAACTGCTGCAACTTCCTTCTCTGCAGGACATCCGCTGCGAAGCAAAGAACGACGGGGCGACGATCGTGCTGACCTTCACCCACGGAAGTGACGCCGGATTCAACTACGTGGAGACCAATGAACGCATCGACAGGGCGCTTCGCTCCCTGCCCGAGGGGACGGAGCGCCCGAAGGTCGTCCGCGCCAGCGCGACGGACATCCCGGCCTTTTTCCTCGATGTGTCGGCCGGCGAAGTGTCCGATGAGCGTTTCATCGAACTGAGCCGCTTCGTACGCGAAGTCCTCGTCCGCAGGGTGGAGCAGATACCGGAAGTGGCGATGGTCGATGTCAGCGGCCTGCTGGGATCGGCCGTCCTGGTAGAACCAGACCGGAACCGTCTCGACGCATTGGGCATCGGACCCGAATCGCTGGAAAGAGCCATCAACGGCGCCAACCTCTCGTTGGGAAACCTCACCATCCGCGACGGACACTACCAGTGGAATGTCCGCTTCGATGCGGAGCTGCGAAGTGCAGCAGACATCGAAGACGTGCGTCTGGGCATAGGAGGCCGCGTTTATCGACTCGGCGACCTTGCGGCCGTGACACTCGTCCCGGCCGATGCGGCCGGACTGGTCCGCAGCAGCGGCGAGCGGGCCGTGACCATGGCCGTCATCAAACAGTCCGATGCACAGATGGCAGCGCTCAAGCGGAACCTTGAAGCCCAACTCCGGCAGTTCGGGAATGAGTATCCTGAACTGCAGATCACGGTTACGCGCAACCAGACCGAACTGCTCGACTACTCGATCGACAATCTCAAGACGAACATCCTCGTGGGTGCATTGCTGGCTGTACTCGTACTGCTGCTGTTCATGCGCCAGTGGCGTGCGCCGCTGCTGGTGGCACTCACCATCCCGGTTTCGCTCATCGCCTCGCTCCTTCTCCTGTACCTGATGGGCGTGGGCATCAACATCATCTCACTCTCGGGTCTGATCCTGGGCATCGGCATGATGGTGGACAACTCCATCATCGTCATCGACAACATCACGCAGTGGCGGCTGCGGGGCGCCGGATTGAAAGATGCTGCCGTAGGCGCTACGCGCGAGGTCATAGCCCCGATGGTCAGTTCGGTGCTCACCACCTGCTCGGTCTTCGTGCCGCTGATCTTCCTGAGCGGCGTAGCCGGAGCACTGTTCTACGACCAGGCCATGGCCGTGGTGGTGACACTCGTCACATCGCTCGCCGTATCGATATTCGTGCTGCCGGTTTACTATGTCCTGTTCTATCGCCGGCAAGATGCAGAGACTGAAAAGGCCCGTCGCACACCTGTGCATGAGCGCTGGTATGAGTCGGCCCTGGGCTGGGTGCTGCGCCATCAGAAGGCTGCATGGGCCATCTTCTTCGGGATGATGGCCGCCGCCGCCATCCTGGCCGTTACGCTCGAGAAACGTACCTTCCCGCCTTTGACCCACGACGACGCGCTGCTCGACATTGCCTGGAATACGCCGCTCACCCTTCCTGAAAATGATGCGCGTGCCCGCTCGCTGCTGGAGAGTCTGCCCGAAGACCTGTCCCGGGAAATTGCGGAGTGGAGCCTGCTCGCCGGCCGGCAGGACTTCATCCTGGGCCATAGCGGAGACATCGCTCCCGACGGAGCCCGGTTGTATTTCAAGGCACGTTCACCCATGGCCCGGGCCAAACTTGAAACGGCGCTGGCCGCTCATCTGGAAGGACAATGGCCCGAAGCTTCCTATGCCTTCTCCGAAGCCGCCAATCCTTTCAATCTCGTCTTCACGGGCGATGGACCTGCGCTTGTGGCGCAGCTGCGCAGCAGCGACGGGACCGTGCCCGATCCCGACCGGCTCAACGGACTGATCGACCGGATACGGAGCGAACGTCCCGACTTGCGGCTCGAAGCCGTGCCCTGGCAGGAGATGGTGGTGCTTTTCGCGGATCCCGAAAAGCTGGCGCTCTACGGTGTCGAACTCAGTTCGGTCCATGCCGCCCTCAGCCGCGCCACGCACGAACGGACACTTCTGACCATCCGTTCCGGCTCATCCCAGGTCCCGGTCATCGTAACGGGCGGCCAGTCCGGCGGACGGACTTCCGATCTGCTTGCGCTGCAGGTGACCGGCCGGGACAGTGTCTCCATTCCCCTGTCTTACCTCCTTCAGGAACGGCGCAGCCGCGACCTGAGCTGCATCGTTTCGGGGCGGGAAGGAAACTACTATCCCCTTGGCATCGAGGCTGACGGCAAACAGATATCTTCCATCGAAAAGGCCCTGGACCGGGCCGTCCGCAGCAACGGCGGCTTTGAAGTGCGCTACACCGGCACCTGGTACCAGAGCCGGGCGATGATCCGAGAACTTACTCTTGTACTGCTGGTGGCGCTGCTGCTGCTTTTCTTCATCCTGGCCGCACAGTTTGAATCGCTTTCGCAGCCGCTGATCATCCTTTCAGAAGTGGCCGTCGATATTTTCGGCGCCCTGCTGGCCCTCCGGGTGGCCGGCAGCAGCATCAACCTGATGTCGCTCATCGGCATCGTGGTGATGGCCGGCATCGTCATCAACGACTCCATCCTGAAGGTTGACACCATCAATCGCCTGCGTCGGGAGGGAATGCCGCTGCTGCGTGCCATCCTCGTGGGCGGGCAGCGGCGTCTGAAGCCCATCCTGATGACGAGCCTTACGACCATCGGCGCCATTGCGCCCTTCCTCATCCATGGCACGATGGGCGCAGACCTGCAGTTCCCTCTCTCCGTCGCCCTGATCGGCGGCATGGTGGTCGGTACGCTGGTGAGCCTGCTCTTCGTTCCGCTCTTCTACTACGAACTCTATCGCCGGAAAGAGAAGCCAGCCGTCCGATGAAACGCCTGCCCGCCTTCTCCGTAATCCTGGTCTTCGTGGTGCTGTCCGTCGTGGGCGCCGCGATGATTCCGCTGTTGTCGCTGCAATATACTCCCACCGAGAAGAAAGGGAGCCTCGTGGTCTCGTACGCCTGGAACGGGGCCTCGGCAAAACTCATCGAAAGCGAGGTTACCCAGGTTGTCGAAGGACTCGCCTCGTCGATAGAGGGTGTAGGAAGCGTGCGGAGCGTCTCGCGCAAAGGCAGCGGCAGCGTTACGCTTGAAGTCAAGGACAAACGACAGCTGGAGCGTGTGCGTTTCGAACTCTCCACGCTCATCCGGCAAAGCTTCGACCGATTCCCTTCCGGCGTGAGCTACCCGTCCGTTTCCGGGTCCTCTACGGGCGGCGATGTCCAGAGTATCCTGACCTACACCGTCAACGCCGACCTGCCTTCGGGGCAGATCGAACGCTATGTGCAGGGCAGCATCATCGATGAACTATCGGTACTTCCGGGTGTCGGCAGCATCGTCCTTTCAGGTGCAACTCCCTTGTACCGCGAGGTGGCCTTCAATGCCGACCGGCTCAGGGCCGCGGGCCTGACGTCGTCCGACCTGCAGCAGGCCCTCGCTGCGGCGCTGCGCGAGGCCGACGTCGTGGGTACGGCAGGAGGCGTCGGCGTGACGCTGCGCTATGGTGCCGATGCGGAACGGCTCGAAACGCTGCCCGTGGGAAATGTCGGCGGTCGCATCGTACGGCTGGGTGACGTGGCCCGCATCACGGACCGCGAGCGCGTGCCCGAGCGCTACTACCGCATCAACGGCCTGAACACCATCAACCTGACCGTCTATCCCGAAAAAGGCGTGAACAACCTCGCTGTCTGCGATGCCGTAAAAGCCCGGATGACGGAACTTTCCGCCTCGTTCCCCGAGCGCTTCGCCGCCACCGTGACCTATGACAGCTCTGAGTATCTTCGCGGCGAGATCAGCAAGATCCTGCGGCGCACGCTGCTTTCCGTGGCCATTCTCCTGATCTTCGTCCTGCTGACGACCCGCAATCTCCGCTATCTGCTCGTCGTGGTAGCAGGTCTGGCCGCCAACCTTCTCATCTCCTTCATCTTTTACGTCCTTTTTGGCTTGGAGATACACCTGTGGTCCATGGCCGGCATCACGGTCTCACTTGGTATCCTTATCGACACGGTCATCGTGATGGTGGCCCACTACGGGTATTACCGCAACCGCAGGGTTTTCCTCGCCCTGCTGGCCGCACAACTGACCACTATCGGCGCTTTGTCGGTCGTCTTTCTGCTGCCGGAAGGTCAGCGCCAAGGTTTCACTGACTTTGCGGCTGTTGTGATGGTCAATCTCGCAGTAAGCCTCCCCGTGGCGATGCTCCTGATTCCAGCATTGGTCGATAAGCTGAAAATGCGCGAAAAGCAGCGAGTGCGCAGCTTGCGTGCCAGGCGGCGGACTGTCCGCTGGAACGGATGGTATCGCCGCTATATCGCATTGGCCCGCCGCTGGCGCTGGGCCACCATCGTTCTCGTGGTCCTGGCCTTTGGCCTCCCGTTCGGCCAACTGCCCGATACGGTGATGAAAGATCCTTTGCGCCGGACACTCGACCGGACGCTCGGTGGCAGCATCGGACTGTTCCTGCGCCGTAGCCACAGCAACTTTTACCGCGATACGGAGCGCCCGTCGCTCTATATTCGAGCCTCATTGCCTGACGGGTGCACGACGGCACAACTCAACGAAGTGGTGCTCGCCATGGAGAACTATCTCGCACAATTCGAAGAGATAGAGTCCTTCCGTACTTCCGTAACCAGTCACAGCAACGCTTCCATCGTGGTGGATTTCAAGCCGGAGGTAGAGAAGACTTCTTTTCCGGTGGAACTCAAGGGCCGCGTTATCTCCAAGGCCGCCGACCTTGGCGGCGCCTCCTGGAGTGTCTATGGCATCAACGACCAGAGTTTCAGCAACAACGTGATGGCGGCCTCCTACAAGGGGCAGCGCATCGTCGTAACAGGCTATAATTACGACGACCTCTACCGGTATTGCCGCGCATCCGTGGAACGACTTGCCCGTAACCCGCGCGTCAGCGAGCCTGACATCTACGGAGAAGTCGGATGGGGGAGTACGCTCTCTACAGATGAGTTTGTCCTGGTATGGGACTCCGATGCGCTTGCCTCGCATGGACTTTCCCGGGCGGATGCTTATGTTACCTTGCGCGATCCTCTGTTTTCGGCACAAGTGGGAACCGTTACCGTGGACGATGAAATCCGGAGCGTAGATCTGGTATCCGATCGCCGCACTTCGTTCGACGTTTGGAACCTGAGGAACGAATACCTTGATGTAGGAGGCCGGCATTTGCGTTTCACCGACATCGGGACCATCGAGCGCCGCCACAGCGGCAACGATATCCACCGCCTCGACCATCAATACGCCCTGACCGTTGCCTGGGAATTCATCGGCAACGCCAACCTTGCGCAAAAAGTCATTGACGCCGAGGTCGAACGCCTCAATAAAGAAATTCTCCCCGTTGGCTATCATGCCGAGAAAACCCAGTACAGCTGGAATGACGACAAAGGGAAGAATGTGCTGCTCATCCTGCTGGTAATTGCCATCATCTATTTCGTCTGTTCCATCCTCTTCGAGTCCCTCCTGCTGCCGTTGGCCATCATCGGCCTGATCCCCCTATCCTTCATCGGCTGCTTCCTCATCTTCGCCATCACGGGCAGCCCCTTCGACCAGGGTGGCTTCGCCGCACTGATCATGCTCGCCGGCCTGGTCGTCAACGCCGGCATCTACATCGTTCAGGAATGGCGGCTGCAGACAGAGGGCCGCCGTTTGTTCGTGCGCGCATTCAACCACAAGATCGTCCCGACGCTCCTGACCGTCCTCTCCACTGCCCTGGGCCT
This sequence comes from uncultured Bacteroidales bacterium, assembly GCA_947168065.1. GTDB lineage: Bacteria > Bacteroidota > Bacteroidia > Bacteroidales > UBA932 > Cacconaster. The sequence goes on along the minus strand of CAMVKH010000004.1, from coordinate 129,529 downwards.
GATCCCTTTCCTCCTCGACGGCCCCGACGAAGTCTTCTGGTACGCCTTCGCCCTCGGCACCATCGGTGGCCTGGCCTTCTCCCTCATTGCCTTGATCTTCTTCCTCCCGGCCTGGATGCCGGGGAGGAAAACGAATCCGGACAAACAATGAGATAATAAAAGGGGACTTCATACTTGTTGTTCAAGAAAGAATCTCTGGATCAACAAGTTTGTGTATAATACAGAAAGAAACCTTAAATTCTTGAAAGGGACGAACTGTGAGGTTCGTCCCTTTCTTTTCAGTTCGCACTGAAAAAGAAGAAGAAAGCGGCCCAGCGGAGGGGGATGTCGCGGGCGTAGCCGATGGTGCGGTAGGAGGCGTCCTGGACGGTGCCGTCTTTCTTGACGTGGCCGATGGTGCGATAGGAGCTGTCCTGGACGGTGCCGTCGTCCTTGATGTGGCCGACGGTGCGGTAGGAACTGTCCTGGATGGTGCCGTCGCTTTTCAGGTGACCGATGGTACGGTAGGAGCCGTCCTGGACGGTGCCGTCAGATTTGATATAGCCGACGGTACGGTAGGAGGCGTCCTGGATGGTGCCGTCCGACTTGATGTAGGCGACGGTCTGGTAATTGGCGTTGGTGATGCGCTGGCCGTAGGCGGCTGTGGCTGCGAGCAGCAGCATCAGCGCGGGAAGCCATTGAAGGATTGCGTGTTTCATCCGACTGGTTTTTGGGATCCGATGTCAAATTTACAAATATTTTTCCGTATTTTAGCGGTCAGTAATCCATCCATTCAATTCATTCCCTGACATGAAAAACATTTCTCTGATCATGACGCTTGCGGCCGCACTGCTGCTGACGGCTTGCAAATCGTCGGACGCGAACACGATCTACGGATTCAAGGCCCTTTCCAACGAAGGAACGGAGGTGAACTTTTCCGACTACAAAGGCAAGGTCCTGCTGATTGTCAACACGGCCTCCAAATGCGGTTTCACGCCGCAATACGACGGCCTGGAAGCGCTGTACAAGAAGTATGGCGACCAGGGTCTGGTCGTGGTCGGTTTCCCTTGCGACCAGTTCGGTCACCAGGAGCCCGGCACCAACGACGAAATCGCGGAGTTCTGCCGCCTCAACTATGGCGTCACCTTCCCGCTGATGGACAAGGTGGATGTCAACGGCGAGCAGGCTACGCCGGTCTTCAAGTGGCTGTATGCCGAGAAGCCTTTTGCCGGGTTCGGCGAAGGCCAGACGGCCGAATTCATGGACCAGATGCTGGCCCGTTCGAATCCCGACTACGCGTCCAATCCGGACATCAAATGGAATTTCACCAAATTCCTGGTGGACCGCAAGGGCAAAGTCGTGGCCCGCTACGAACCTACCGTAGCGCCTGAGCAGCTGGAAAAAGCGATTGAAGCGTTGCTCTAGTTCTTCTTCCGCAGGTGGCTCAGCCGCCTGCGGAGTCCCTTCAGATTGGGGAAGATCAGGTGCCGGCGCGTCTTTTCGGGGTGCATCTCGTCGAATTTGATCAGGATGCCGGCCTCGATGACGTCGCCGAACTCGTCGTTGATGCCCGCACCGAACGATTTCATCGTCGGCGACAGGTTCATATAGGTGTTGACCAGCGGCGGGATGTTGACCCCCAGCTGCTGGATTTCACGCTTGAGGATCTTGTAGTCGCTGCGGAAATCGTCTTCCGTGAAGATCTTGCCCAGTTCGCGGGACAGGCGGATCTTGACCGGGTTCTTGGGAATCACCATCCGGTCAATGCGGCCGTACAGGTCGGCTTCCCGGCTCCCGAAATGCTTGCGCAGGAAGTACAGGATCATCTGGAGCCCTTTCTCGGGGAAGGAAGGGTAGATGGTCATCTTGCCGAAGAAATACTCCATCCGTCCCTTGTAAAGCACGATCAGGCCGCCCAGGCCGTCAAAGAGGTTGTCGAGCGAGTAGAGGCTCTTCATCCCCTGTGCGGCACTCTGGTATTCGGGACGGATGAAAGAACGGCTCAGTTCGATGGTTTTCGGGAAAGCTCCTTTCAGATAGCGGCGCGTGAAACGGAACAGATGGGCCGACGGCATGATGGGCTGTCCGTAGCGGTCATACATCACCTGGTCGCAAAGCACATAACGGTAGCCGCCGATGATGCATTCATTCTCCGGATCCCAGAGGACGAGCTGCTTGTATTTGAAAGCGGGATCCAGGTCGAAGGCATCCAGGTCCATGGATTTTCCGGTGCCGCCGCCACCCTGCCGGAAGGCGATCTCCCGCAGGCGGCCGATTTCCCGCAGGACATTCGGTGCGCATTGGTTGTCTACGATATAGAGCTTGTTGTCGGCGTGGTTGGTGTCGCGCAGGAAATGCTTTTCCGTCAGTTCGGCTTTGAGCAGTTCCTTGTCCACAGGTGCGATGATCGGTTCCATTTTCATAGGTTTTCCGTTTTAGGGAGTTCGTAAACTTTTTCCCGGACCCAGGCGGCCCACTCGGCATCCCGCTTTTCAGACGTGAAGGTCTGCCAGGGGATCGGCTTGCCGAAAATCAGCCGGTACGACTTGTGCTGGCTTTTGTAGAGTTCGTCCGGCAAGGTGAGCATGGCGATGTTGAGCTTGAGTTTGAGCAGGTTGCGCAGCTTGTCGAGCCGGTAGAAGCGTTTCGAGTTCTGTCCGCTGAACCACATCGGGATCACGTCGCGGTGCGACAGGCGGCTCTTCGTGATGAAGGTCTTCTTCCAGGGGAGGTCCTGCACGATGCCGTCGATCTTGCGCGAGCACAGCCCGGCCGGGAAGATGATGACCTGGCGGTCGGAGTCAAAGGCTTCGTTGATCTTGCCCACCAGGTCGGCGCTCTGGCCGCCCATCTTGTTGACCGGAATGGTATATTCGGCGATCGGCTTGATCGCCATCAGGAAGTCATTGGCGGGAATGACGATATGGCCGTCGTATTTGCGTCCTACCGTGCCGATGATGCTCATCGCGTCGAGACCGCCCAGCGGGTGGTTGCCCGCAAAGGTGAACCGTCCTTCATCGGGGAGGTTCTCCAACCCCTCGACAGTGACGTGGGCGTCGTAGTACTCCAGCGACTTTTCGGCGAATTCCACCCCCAGGTAGCCTTTGCTCAGGTAGCCGTTGAGGTGGTCCTGGTGGATGAACCGTTTGAGCCAGTTCAGGACGAACTGGGGGATCTTTTTCTCGCCGAAGCGGCTTTTGACGATCTGGTCGAGGTCGAGCGTGACGGTTTCGTTGACGGGCATGGTTTCGGAGGCTTACAAGGTAGGGTTTGTGTTGAGTGCGAGCAGCTGGTCGATGTGCTCGCGGCTGTTGCTCAGGCGCGGGACTTTGTGCTGGCCGCCCAGTTTGCCGCGCTGGCGCAGCCAGTCGTTGAAAAGGCCGGGGCGCGCAACGGTGAGTTCGAGTGGCTGCAACGTGATGTCCTTGAAGCGTTTGGCTTCATAGTCGCTGTTGACTTCCTGCAACTTGCGGTCGAGCAGCTGCGCGAAGAGCGCCGGGTCTTCCGGCGGACGCGCGAACTCGATGAGCCACTGGTGCCGGCAACGGGCATTGTCGTCCATGAACACGGGAGCGGCGGTGTATTCCAGCACTTCGGCGCCGGTTTCGCGGCAGGCGAAGGCCAGGCCTTGTTCGGCATTGTCGACGATCAGTTCTTCACCGAAGGCGTTGATGAAGTGCTTCGTCCGGCCGGTGATGACGAACTTGTACGGATTCCTGGAGGTGAAGCGGACCGTGTCGCCGATCAGATAGCGCCACAGACCGCAGCACGTGGAGATGACCATCGCGTAATTCTTTCCGGTCTCGACGCCCCAGATCGGCACGACAGCGGGGTTCTCCTTCCCGAAGTCTTCCATCGGGATGAATTCGTAGAAGATGCCGTAGTCGAGCGTCAGGCGCATGGCCGGATCGGCCGGGTCGTCCTGGAGGCCGAAGAATCCCTCGCTGGCATTGTACGTTTCCATATAATGCATCTTGGGCGAGGTGATCAGGCGCTGGTACTGGGCGCGATAGGGCGTGAAGGCTACGCCGCCGTGGAAAAAGACTTCGAGATTGGGCCAGACCTCTTCCAGATGCGACTTGCCGGACAGTTCCATCACACGCGTCAGGACCGACATCATCCAGGACGGAACGCCGCTGATGTTGGTGACGTTCTGGTTCATGGTCTCGCGGGCGATGCGGTCGCGCTTGACCTCAAAGTCGGCGATCAGCGCCGTCTCCTTTTTGGGGACACGCACCAGGTTGGCGATGGGATTGATGTTTTCGAGCATGATGGCGCTCACGTCGCCTACCAGCGAGTCTTTCACGTTGTAGTTTGGGGCGTGGCTGCCGCCCAGGATGAGCGCCTTGCCGTCGAAGATGCGGCTTTCCGGGTGATTGTCAAGGTAATAGGCTAGGGAATCGAATCCACCCTGGTAGTGGGCATTCTGCAGGCCTTCGGCACTTACGGGGATGAACTTCGACTTGTCGGCCGTTGTGCCGGAAGATTTGGCATACCACTTCACGGCCCCGGGCCAGAGGATGTCGCGCTCTCCGTGCCGCATCCGGTCGATGCCGCCCTTGAGTTCCTCATAAGTGTTGACAGGGCAGGATGCCGCGAAATCTTCGTAGGTGCGGACCGAAGCGAAGCCGTGCTGCTTCCCGTACTCGGTACCAGCGGCCCTGCGCATCAAAAAGGAGAGCGCCTCCCTTTGGGCGGCGTCCCCTTCTGTCCGTTGACGTTTCAACTCCCGCGCCCGCGGCGCGAATACCAGTCTTGCAAATGGGGTCAGACTCATATCGGATGGATAGTTAGGACTTGAGGGTGCCCTTGATGGTACCGAAGGGCAGGGAGAGGGAGAACTTGAGCGGGATACGGCGGCTGTCGTCGGTCAGAGTCAGGCGGAGGGCTTCCTTGCCGTTCTGGGCGATGGCCACTTCGATGACAGGGGTCTGCTTGCCGCCGGATTTGATGGTCTTGCGGGTGCAGGAAGAGATGGTCACGGGAAGGGCGTCGTGATCCAGAAGCAGGGCGTTGCTGGAAGTCATCGCCTTGTCGTAATCGAGACTGCGGAGCCACCAGATGGTGCCCAGCAGGTCGCGGACGGTGCCGGACCAGTTGAGGGTCTCGTTGCGGGGCGCCCGGGTGCTCTTGGTCACGTCGAGGTGGACCTTTCCGGGTGCGGACCAGTCATACTTGCCTTTGGCCCAGTATTTCTTTTCGGTCTGGCTGCGCGTGGCAGAAACCGGTGTCAGTTGTGCATCTTTCTGGAAGACGGAGGTATAATCGCAATCAAGCGTATAGATGTTTCCGACAGCGGCTTTCAGGGTCGCTTCAACTTTGTAGTTGCCGCCGGCATCCTTTCCGCGGAAGGTCATCGTGCCGATGTCGCCGGGAAAGAGATTGTGCCGTACGGAGTAGGAGAGGGTCTCGGAGCCGAACGGCAGGGCCTGTGCCTGGAGCGCGCAGGAGAGTGTCAGAAGAATCAGGACGGGTATAAATCGTCTCATGGGGGAAATTTTCCAGCTTTATCTGCAAATATCGTGAAACAATCGTTAAATTTGAGAAAAAATTGAGGAAGAATGGTTATTTCTGCATCTTACGACGAGATTTCCCAGCTGGTCCGCCAGCGGAGCGGACAGTCTGTCGGCATCCAATACAAAGGCCCGGATACGCTGACGTTCACCTACGAGGCCTCGATTTCCCTGCCGGTCATCAACCGTCCGATCACCCACACGGTCTCGGCCGATTTGCAGCTGGTCGAGTTCGACGGCCGCCGCGCGGTCCTGCAGCTCGATGCGGGAAAAGCCGGCAACATGGCCCTTGACATGGCTTCGCAGAAACTTATGCAGAAGTTGCCGGAGGGGTTCGTGGAGAGCTTCTCGGGCGGTCGTGCCGTCCTCAATCTGGCGGCCATTCCGCAGCTCGCCCGCTTACTCGAGCGGGTGCAGGTCAACAGCCTTTCTTTCTACAGTTCGTCCCTGAGTCTGGACGTCACCCCGCTTTAATCCTACGTCGTTATGATCCGTCTGCCTGACAATGCTCCGATCGGCCCCTACAAGGTGCAGCGCTTCATCAAGGAGGGTCTGTACAACGACTGCTATGTGGTAGGAAATCCGGAAAAGGGCACGTTCTTCCTGAAACTCTTCGATCCGGACAAGGTGCCCGCCACCTGGTTCACGGAAGGGGAGGTGACGGAAATCGTGTCGAGCCGCCGCGTCGACCATCCCAATGTCATCTCGTATGTCACCGACAGCGTCCTTTCCGTCCAGGGGCTCAGTTACCCCTGGCTGGCCATGCAGTTTTTCCGGGGTGTGCTCCTTTCAGAACTGCTCGGCGAAGGGAGGCGTTTCACAGGCCCGGAAGTGCGGGCGATGATCATCCCTGTGCTCGAGGGGCTGGTCTATCTCCAAAACTCACTGGGCCTGAACCACAACGACATCACTCCGCGCAACATCCTGCTGGAAACGCAGGCCGGCAGCGCGGTGGTCCCCAAGATCATCGACTTGGGCCACGCCTGCGCGCCCTTCGACGGCAATCCACCCTTCCCCCTGGAGGATTTGAACCTGCTCTTTACGGCGCCTGAAGCGCTGGAGGGCCATTTCTCGCCGGAGAGCGACGCCTTCTCCGTCGCCGCGCTGGTCTTTACGATGCTTTGCGGACAGGCGCCGTGGAACCTGACCCTGGATGAACAGGAGCCGCTCTGGCAGCAGATCGACCAGCTCCGGGAGGCACGCCGCCGCGAGCCGGTATGGCCTGCGGCCCTGCACGCGGCCGATCCCCAGTTGCAGAAATTGGTGCTCACCGGTTTGCACATCAATCCGCAGCAGCGGCCCTCTCCCGCCAAGATGCTGCTACTTCTCGGCGTCTCGGCGTCCGGAGAGGACCGGCATCGCACGGCCACTCCCCAGCGCCCCGCCCGTCCTTCGTCTCCCTCGGGCCTGGTGGCGACGACCGACGGCACGGAACTCAAGAAAGCCATGCAGCGCAATACGCGCCAGGGCGGCTTTGCCGACGTGGCCGGGATGGAAGATCTCAAGAAGATGCTCACCGAGCGGGTGATCTGGGTCCTGCGCGACCGCGAAAAGGCGCGGAAGTACCGTCTGCTGCCGCCCAACGGTATGCTGCTCTACGGCCCTCCGGGCTGCGGAAAGACCTATTTCGCCGAAAAATTCGCCGAGGAGTCCCGCTTCAATTATATGGTGGTCAACGGTTCGGACCTGGGCAGTACCTATATCCACGGTACGCAGGGCAAGATTGCCGCCCTTTTCCAGGAAGCCCAGGCCAAAGCGCCGACAGTGCTGTGTTTTGACGAATTCGACTCCTTTGTCCCCGCGCGTGGCAGCGATGCGGCGCGGCATCGTCCGGAGGAAGTCAACGAGTTCCTCTCCCAGCTCAACAACTGCGCCCAGCGCGGCATCTTCGTCATCGGAACCACCAACCGGATGGATATGATCGACCCGGCTGTCCTGCGCAAGGGCCGTCTGGACCTGCAGATCGAAGTGCCCGCTCCGGACGCCGCGACCCGTCGCGCGATGTTCATCCATCACCTCAAAGGCCGTCCGCTGGCCGACGACATCAATCTGGACCGGCTGGCCTCCCTGACGGATGGCTACGCCTCGTCCGACATCGCCTTCATCGCCAACGATGCCGCCCTGATCGCGGCCCTGGCCGACGAAGTGATTACCCAGCGTCACCTGGAAGAATCCATCCGCTGCAACCCTTCCTCCCTTGCCAAAGCCAACCGGCGAAATCCCATCGGCTACAGGACGGAAACTCCGGATGCGGAAACCCGTTACAAAGCCTGACCCTCATGGAAATGACCGAAAAAATAACCACGCAACGACTGACGGTGCCCTGTTACGACACCGACGTGTCCCATTATCTGAAACCGGGCGCCTTCATGGATATGGCGCAGGAAATCGCCAATGTGTCGGCTGATTCGCTGGGCTTCGGTTTCGATGCCTTGCAACGCTACGGAACCGCGTGGGTGCTCTCACGCTTCGAGGCACATTTTCTCGCGATGCCGCGCTGGAAGGATGCCGTGACGCTGCAGACCTGGCACAAGGGTTTCGAAGGCCCCTTCTATGTGCGTGACTTCCGGATGACCGGGGCTGACGGGCAACCTGCCGTCGTGGCCACTTCTTCCTGGCTGATCATCGATATGAACACGCGCCGGCTCCTGCGGCGCGAGCATCTGGAAGACCAGCTTCCCCTCGATACCATCTGTCCCGAAAACGCCATTGAAACCCCTTGCGGGAAGGTTCAGATGCCGGAAGGCGAGATCGAGCAGGTCGCCGAACACAAAGTATCCTATTCGGACATCGATTTCGTGGGGCACACCAACAATGCCCGTTATGTGGTCTGGGCTATGGACTGCCTGGACTACGAGACACTGGCCACGCGCCGCGTCCGGAGTTTGCGTATCAATTTCAACAAGGAAGCCCTGCCCGGCGAAGTGGTCGAGCTGTTCCGTTCGTCCGTCGAGGACGGATGGGTCGTCGAGGGAAGAGTCGGCGGCCGTTCTTCTTTCTGTGCTGAAATCCTGCTGGCTCCGGCCGGGTAAGACGCCCTTAATCAGGATTTTTTATACCTGATATGAGCATCTCCCGGTACCGGGTAGGCGTATAGCCTTCGTTCTTCTTGAAGAAGCGCGTAAAGTAGGACTGATCGTCGATGCCGACGGCGGCGGCAATCTCTGAAACCTGCAGCCGGTTCTGCTTGAGCAGCGACTTGGCCAGGTTCAGCCGGGAGATTTCGATCCACTCCATGGCCGAGTGGCCGGTATTGGCGCGGACCAGCCGGTTGAGGTAGTTCGGGGTGATGAAGAGCGTTTCCGCATAATCGGACACCTTCCCCGGTTTTTCATTGCGGTTGAAGACCATCTCCAGAAAACGGCTGACCAGGGCGTTTTCGGGTTTCCCCTCCCGTTGCCTGAGCCGGCACAGGAACAAGTCGAGGGCACTGGCCGTCAAAGCCAGGTCGTCATTGTGGAAGGACTGATAGATCTGCTCCAGCAGGGCGGCGGTAAAAGCAGCATCTTCGGCCTCAAAGGTCTGGAGCAGCGGATGCGGGACGTGCAGGCAATCGTAGGAAACGTCCTTGAGGAAACGGAGCGAGAATGCGCATTCATAGCCGATATTCTCTTTGAAATACAGGACCCTGAAAGGAACGTTGCGCGGCACCAGGAGTATCTGGTTCTGCTTGCAGAGACAGGCTCTTCCTTCCACTTCCAGAAGAACTTCTCCGCGGAGCAGATAGACGAATGAGAACAGGGGCAAAACCGTTTCGGGCACATCGGAGACATCGAAAAAACCCGTCCTTTCCACTTTTCTCATATGGAACAGGTGCCCGGATAAATCAATTTGCGGATTCCAATAAGGTTCGATTGCTGGCATTTTTCTATCGTTTGGCACAAATTTAGGAATAATTATTCTATCTTTGTCCCTGTTTTTACGATTGAGAATGAAAAAATCACTGTTTTTAGTCTTTTTCGTGTTTTTTGCGTGGCTTGTCCAGGCACAAACAACCGAATGCAAATTCACCCAGGCACGCACCATCAAGGCTTCCGGCAAGGTCATCCGTTCCGAAGGCGTCGTGTCGTACAAATCTCCCGACCAGCTGACGATGACCTATACCGACCCGGCAGGGGAGTACCTGGTCATTTCAGGTCCGATGCTCCGTTCCAACACGATGGGGCAGAAGATTTCCGTGGACACCGGCAAGAACGCGCATTTCAAGGTCCTGCGCAATACGCTGCTCAACTGCATCGACGGCAACTATGAGCAGGCGGCCAAGGACAACGACGCCGATCTTTCCGTATCCGAAAAGAATGGGATCAAGACGGTTCAGATGAAGGCCCGCAAAGCCGCTCCCCGCGGCTATTCCCAGATCATCATGGAATACAACGGAAAAGGTCTCCCCGTGCGTATGGTGCTCGAGGAATTCGGCGGTATCTCTACAGAGTATCTCTTTAAATATTAGCAGCTTCCTGCTTCTCCAGGAAGGCTACGACATCACCTACGGTCTCGAACGTTGCGAGTTCCTGGTCGGGGATGACGATACCGTACTGGTCTTCGATGCGCATCAGCAGCTGCAGGATGTCGATGGAGTCGGCACCCAGGTCGCGCTTGATTCTCGATTCGGGAGTGATGATGGCCGGATCCTTCCGGAGCTGCTTGGCCAGGATGGCCTTGACTTTGTCAAACATATTCATGGACAGATGCCCGGTCGGGCCGGGTATGACGGGTTGATTATTCTTCGTAATGTTCGTATCGGGCGATTTCCGTCTCGATCTTGGATGAAAGCTTGCTGATTTCCATGCGGTAGGCCTGCTCGATGCATTTTTCCACGGCCACGGCCTTGCTGCTGCCGTGGCCCTTGACCACGACCTTGGCCGTTCCCAGCAGGACGCTGCCACCATAGTTCTGGTAGTTCATGAATTCCTTCTCTTCCTGGAACATGCGTTTCATCAGAAGCGCGCCTACCTTGTAGAGCGTCCGGGAATAGATGTCCTTCTTGAGTTTCTTGAGCAGTTCGATAGCCGTGCCTTCGGTGGTCTTGACCAGCACGTTGCCCGAGAATCCGTCTGCCACCACCAGGTCGTAGGCGCCGGACAGCAGGTCGCGGCTTTCCATATTGCCGACGAAGTTGACCGACGGGGTCTGCTGCAGCAGCTGGTAGGCTTCGCGCCGGATATCATCCCCTTTTTCTGCTTCCTTGCCCACATTGAGCAGGGCGGTGCGGGGCTTGTCCACGCCGTAAACGTTCTCCAGATAGAGGCTGGCCATGATGGCGAACTGACGCAGGTGGGCAGGCGTGACTTCGGGATTGGCTCCGCTGTCGCAGATGCCCACGATCCCCCCTTCCATCGTGGGAAGCAGCGGGCAGAATGCCGGACGGATGACTCCGGGAATCCGTCCCAGGCGCACCAGGGCGCCGGTTACCAGGGCGCCGGTGGAGCCGCAGGAGACCATAGCCGCGATATCGTCTTCGTCGCGCAGCAGGATGATGGCCTTCATCATCGAACTGTTCCGCTTGAGACGGATCACGTCGGTAGGCTTTTCGTCGCAGCCGATCACTTCGGGTGCGTGGATGATGTCCAGTCGTGTGGCATCATAAGTCTTCCCTTTCAGTTCTGCTTCGAGCAGGGCCTGGTCGCCTGTCAGAAGAAGATGCAGGTTCGGGTTTTTGGCCAGGGCGGCCAGCGAACCGGCCACCTGGGCTTGCGGCGAATGGTCGCCGCCGAAGCAGTCGACGAGGATCTTGATCATGCGAGTTTCTTCACATAGGCGCGGCGGCGCTTGGCCTGTACGGCATTGAAGCGGTGCCACAGGTTCTGGATGGCGTAGTTGTCTTCGAGGTTGAGGTTGGTCTCGGCGTAGCGGACCGGCGTGTCGCGCAGCATATGCATGATGGCCGATGCGAAGGCGGCCGATACGCCGCGGTTGAGGTATTCCGGATCCACACCGATCAGGCACAGGTCGATGACTTTCGGCTTGCGGATATTGCGCAGCAGGCGCCACAGCACTTTCGGGGTGTAGCGTCCCTTCGTTCCGGCCAGTGCGGAGGCCAGGCTGGGAATGGCAAAGCCGAAACAGACCATCTTTTCGTTCTCGTCCAGGATGACGGCCGTGTATTTCGGGCTGATGACCAGGCGGAAATTGTCGATCATAAGCCGCTTCATGCCCTCGGTGAAAGGGACGGTGCCGTAGAGTCCGTCGTACGACTTGTCAATCAGTTCGAAGACGCCGTCGGCGTAGCGGCGGAGGAAATCTTTGGCGTTCTTCGACGGGCCGAAATGCAGTTTGTAGCGGCGGAAGATGAAGTCGGTGAGCTTGTCGAGGTCTTCCTCGTCTTCCGACGGCTCCGGCGCATAGATGCGCGACTCGGTCCAGTCTATTTCCTTGACGAAGCCCAGCTGCTCGATGTGGTGCTGGTAATATTCCGCATTGTACTGCTCCTCAAAGGTCTGGGGCTGGTCGAATCCCTCGACCAGCAGTCCTTCGCGCTCCAGGTCGGAGAAGCTGAGCGGGCCGCAGAGCGTGTCCATGCCCTTGTCCAGGGCCCACTTTTCAACAGCCGAGAACAGGGCGCGCGACACTTCGACGTCATCGATGGCGTCGAAACGGGTGAAGCGGGCCCGCCGCTCGCCGTTTTTCTCGTTGGCGGCCTTCTGGATGATACCCTGGATACGGCCGGCCATCTTCCCGTCCTTGTAGGCGTTCAGGCAGATCCAGTCGCAGCAGTCGGTATAGACGTAGCCCGGACGGAACATTTTCCGTTCGTCGGCGTAGAAAGGCGGTACAAAGAAGGGATTGCCTTTGTACAGGTCGAGCGGGAACTCGATGAATTCCCGCTGCTCGCGCCGTGTGGTGACTTGCCGGACCTCGATCATCCTAGCGGTGTTTGGCGTGGAAGCAGACGGCTACGCCGTTCGGGCCGGCGTGACTGCCCGCCGTGGGATTGCAGACCACATATTCGATATTCAGATCCTGGCCGAAGCGTGCTTTCAGAGCCTTTCCCAGGTCCTTGGCCAGTTCCGGGGCGTCGGTATGGCCCACGTAGAAACGGTAGTTCTTGATGTCGTCGCCCAGTTCGGTCACGCGGCCGATCAGATGCTCCATGGCCTTGGTGCGGCCTTTCTCCTTGCCGCAGGAGACCATCTTGCCATCGGCCGACATATAGATGATCGGACGGATGCCGATGAGCGTGCCCATCGTGGCCGCCAGGCCGCTGACGCGGCCGCTGCGGCGGAAGAACTTCAGGTCGTCGGCGTAGAAGTACATCGCGTAATGGTCCACCTCGGTCTTGGCCCATTCGAGCACTTCGTCGAGGCTTTTGCCAGCCTTGATCAGATCGCCTACGGCGCGGACCACGGCATAGCTGATGGTTGTGATGCCCTTGGTGTCGATCTCCTCAAAGCGGCACTGCGGGTACTTGACCCGGAGTTCGGCCACGGCCTGGTCCATCGCATCGAAGGTGATGGTCATCGCGCGGGAGAAGTGGACGTAGAGAATGTCGTTGCCGGCGGCCATTTCGGGCTCGAAATACTCGATGTAGCGCTCCTTGGAGATGGCGCTGGTCGTGGGAAGCGTGCCGCGGCGAAGCATATCATAGAAACTGCGGGCGTCGAACTGGTCGAAGTCCACGTAAGGATAGACGGTTTTGGCATCCACGCTGTAGGGCATGCTGATGAGCTTGTAGCCGTATTCCGCTGCGATGGCGGGCGTGATGTCGGTGTCGGTGTCAGTATATAGTGTCAACATAACAGAAGGATATAATCGTAAACAGGTTGTCCGCCTTCGACCAGGGTGGTTTCGGTGCGGGGGAAGGCTTCGGTCAGTGCCTGGAGGGCGGCTTGGGCCTCGTCGGACGGCACCTCGGCGCCGGTCAGGAGCAGGGCGATGTCACGGCTGCCCGCGTCCAGTTTCCGGGCCAGCTCAAGGAGCGCTTCTTCCCGGTCGGGCGAGCCGCAAAGGATATCTTTGCCGCTCAGGCCCAGGTAGTCGCCGGTGTGTCCGGCTTCGCTCTCGCGGATGGCGCGTGAGACCAGTCCCGTGACGGTCGCCTGCAGCGCCTCTTCCAGTTCCGGCACGATCTGGTCGATCGTCTCGGACGTGTCGAGGCTGGCCAGGGCGTAGTAGCCTTCGCCGAGGCTGCGGGTGGGCAGCACCTCGACGCGGGCCTTGTCGTACATTTCAGCAGCCTGCCGGGCTGTGAGCAGGATGTTGCCGTTGTCGGGCAGCACGAGGATATTCTCCGCTCCGATGCGGTCGAAGGCTTCGAGGAAGGCCTGTACCGGCGGGTTCATGGTCTGGCCGCCCTCGATCACTTCGTCGGCACCCATCTCCCGGAAGGCCTGCTGCAGTTTCGTCCCGGCGGCGACGGCCACCACGCCGAGAGCCTTGCCGTCCACGTGGAAGCGTTCGTCCATATGGTTTTCGTGGTGCTGGAGCGTCATGTTTTCGATCTTCAAGGTCAGGAATTCGCCGTACTGCTGGCAGTGGTTGAGGATCTCGCCGGGATGGAAGGTGTGGACGTGGACCTTGATGATCGTTCCCTGGCGGAAGAAGACCAGCGAGTCGCCGTGGGCGGAAAGCCAGTCGGCGATGACCTTCTCGTCAAAGTGGTCGGGATCGACCTTGCTCCGCTGCAACCGCAGGAGGAACTCCGTGCAGTAGCCGAATTCCAGCGTGCTGTCTTCCGTAAAGGCGTTCAGGTCGACAGTCTGGACCGGGGCTGCAGCCGTGGACTCGGGCATCATTTCGGCTTCGCCGCTGAGGGCGGCGCGCATACCTTCGGCAACGTAGAGCAACCCGGCGCCGCCGCTGTCCACGACGCCGGCTTTTTTGAGGACGTCGAGCAGTTCGGGCGTATGCTGGAGCGAGCAGTCCATTCCGGCGATGAGCCGGTCGAAGTAGGTTTCGAAATCCTGGCTTTCCTCGGCGGCTGCCACGCCTTCCCGGAGTACGGTCAGGATGGTGCCTTCCACGGGTATGGCGACGGCCTTGTAAGCGTCTTCCACAGCGCATTCCATGGCTTTTTCGAAGGCCTTCAGGTCTGCTTCCCGGATGCCGGAAAGGCCCCGCGCAATGCCGGAAAAGATACGCGAAAGGATGACGCCGGAGTTTCCGCGGGCGCCCATGAGCATCCCCTGCGAAACGGCCTCCGCGGTCTCATCGACCGGGCCGGCTTGCACGCGGCATCCGGCCTCCAGGGTCATGAACATATTGTCGCCCGTATCCCCGTCGGGGATGGGGAAGACGTTCAGGTCGTTGATGGTCTTGCGATGGGCATCCAGCCGGGCTCCGCCGCTGCGGACCATCGACAAGAAGAGGGTTCCATCCAGTGTATCCATCATTTTTCAGGGAGTTTAAGACTGCGCCGGAACCATTTTGTCTTGAGCAGTTTCCGGAACACGAAAGGTTCAAGGGAATAAGTCATCAGGATGGTGAAGACCATGCCGATCAGCGTGATCCGGCCGGTGGAACTGATGGCCGGATGACGGGCGAAGACCAGCGAGCCCACCACGATGATCAGGATCAGGGCGGAGAAGAAGATGGCGACCTTGTGGTATTCCAGCCGCGTCTTCTCACCGGTACGGGCTTCCTGCAGAAGCCCTTCCATTACAAAGATGCTGTAGTCCACGCCGATACCGAACACGAAGGTGGCGATGACGATGTTGATCAGATTGAATTCCAGGCCAAAGAGGGCCATGAAGCCCTGCAGGGCATACCAGGAAAGGAACATCGGGAAGAAGGCTACCAGCGAAACCCACAGGTTCCGGAACGAGATCAGCAGGACCAGCAGCACGAAGAGCGAGGAGATCAGCAGCGTCTTCTGGAAGTCGTCGTGGACAATCTGGACCATGTCCCGGCAGTAGTAGAACGGTTCCAGGACCACGGTCTGCGGACCGCTGACCAGCGCATCGGTCACGGTATCCATATCTTCCGGCGCGAAGGCAACGGTCGAGAAGATCATCCAGCGGCCGCTGTCCTGCTTCTCGATGAACGAGGAAAGCAGCGCGTCGGGGATCAGTCCGGCCTCGTAGAGGTTTCCGGGCAGATAGTCCGCTTCGACCAGGGCGAAGAACGGTTCGAACAGGCCGGGGTCGAGTTTCTGCCTGCGCGCTGAGGCCGAAAGGTCGCGGCGGGCCTTTTCAATCCGCTGCGGCGTCCAGAACTTCTTCCAGGCATCGATGCGGAGCGTCTGTTCCTGCTCTGTCTGGAAGAGCAGTGATACGATCGAGGAATAGCGTTTCACCAGGCCGGTCCGCTGCAGGGAATCCAGGCGGGCACCGAGCAGTTTGTCGTATTCGAGCGCGTTGTCAAAATCGTTGTCGTAAGCGGCGAAATACAGGTTTATATGGCCGCTTTCGTTCTTTTCGCTGTAAAGGCGCTGGCTCTCGTCGAGCGGGATGTCCACGTAGTTGAGGTTACGCAGGTCGCTGTCAAAGCCCACTTTCGGGCTGAAGACGATGCCGACCGCCAGCAGTGCGACCAATGCGCCCAGGATCCACGGATTGCGGTCCCACGGCAGGCCGTTGATGCGGTCTATCAGGTGGAAACCTTTGTATTTCTTGTAGTTGACGTCTTCTTTTTTTAGGAAGTGCGGCAGGAATACCAGTGCGTAGAAGGTGCTGCCGATCAGGGCGAAGGTGGCAAACAGGCCGAAGTCCCGCAGCAGGTCGCTCTCGGTAAAGAGCAGGCCCAGGAAGGCGCCGATGGTGGTCAGGCAGCCCAGAACCACGGGCGTGGATTCTTCCTGGAGCATCTGTTCCACATCTTCCACGTAATAGTAGTGGATCAGCACGTGCAGGCAGTAGCTTAGGGCAACACCCAGGATGATGGCGCCGATGCCCAGGGCCATGAGCGACATATACCCTTTGATCCAATAGACGCAGGCCAGGGCGAAGAAGGTGCCATAGACTACGGGAAGGAGCAGATGGGCGATGAAGCGCAGGCGATGGAAGGCCAGCAGCAGGATGGTCAGGATGACCAGCAGCGAGATGCCTACGGTCCAGACCAGGTCCTGCTTGATGGTACCTGCGTTCGACACGGCACCCAGCGGTGCGCCGTGGAAATAGATGCGGGCGTCGGGATGCGCTGCTTCGAAGGCCTTGCGCTCCTGGTTGAGGATGCGGGCGAACTTGGTGGAAGTGCCCGAGTCGGTCTGCTGGAAACTGGGAGAGAGGAAGGCCATCGCCACGGTCCGGTCGGGGCAGAAGAAGTGGCTGTTTTCAATCGTGTAGTCGCCGACCGAGCCGTCCATCGCACCTTCGGGCATCAGCCGGGCGAGAAAGATGTCGCGCAGGGCGAACGGATCGGTGCACACCAGCCGGGTCGTCTCACCGGTCATGTCGCTCTCAATCAGTTCGAGGTTCCGGGCCATCTGCGCATCGAGGGCAGCCGGTTCCAGTGCTGCAGCGAAGGCCTCGTAGAAGCCTGTGTCGATGAGGGACGGAAGGTGCTCGAAGCCATAGTCCATCGCCCCGAGGGCCGTCTCCGCATCGAGTGAACGCAGGATGCTCCGGATGTACTTTCCGGTGGAATCGCGCTGCTCCAGCGCACCGGTGAATTCGTCGATATAATCGCTCAGCGTCCAGGTATCGAGCGGCGTTTCGGCGTCGGCCGAGGTAATCTGGATGAAGATCTTGTCTTTCAGTCCGATGTCGCTGAACGCCAGCTCACTCTCGACACTTGAGCGCGGCAGCAGCTTGGCCACGTCCTCCTCATAGCGCAACTTCGTGCCGAAAAAAACGAATACCAGCGTACTGAGCGCCAGCAAAACATATAATAAAGCCTTATGGCTGCGAAAAAATCGATAGATCGGAACAAAAACCCGGTGCATTCTTTTTTCCTTGTAAAGAAAGTTCAAAAATCCCGCAAATTTAAGACTAATTCAGCATTTCAGCAACTAATAATCAGGCACTTTTGCTGTCAGTGTGATGTATGGCACCGTCGAGCATGAAGCTGGAGGATAATCAACTGTCTGTTAGCGAGTTGCTGTTATCAACCCCCAGTGGCAAAGGGTGGGCTATGTTGAATACTATGCTGAAATTCAATAGATTGAGCTCCATCTTCTCAATGGCTTGCGCCAGGCTCATCCTTGTCTGCCCGGCGGGAGATGGAGATACTTTTCAATCTGGCGTCGCCACGCTCCTGTCCGGAGGTTCAGGGGCGCGACCATCCCGAGTCGTTCTTCCATAGGCAGTCTGAGCAGTTCCTCGATGCTGCCGATCCTGTGCGATTGAAGCAGGAATTCCGTTATCTGTCTGTAGATCGTGTCGGATCGCCCGACAAAATCTTCCCTTATTGCGTATTCACTGCCTGCCGTTGTATGGATGGCAGTGATCAGGGATGTGTAATCACCGAAGCGGTAGAACAGATCCTTATAATCCACACAATTGTAGGAAGTGATGATGAAATCTGTAAGTTGCTGCTGTTCAAGCGGATTCAGTTTGGCCGTTATCCTTTTCAGCTGGGCATGGTTCAGGGGACGGTCTTCCTTGCGGGCAGCCCTGACTTCTTCGACTGCCCTGCGCATCGGCGCACGCGCCTTGTCCAGCCGGATGGGTTGAGAAAAAGGGTAGGGATTATCGGCATAAGCCAGGAAATTCCAATGCGCCTGCTCTGCCCGTCTGCAAAGCTGCCGTTCAACAGGATTGTTGTACAGATAGGCGATGGCACTGCGGATGTCTTTGTCCGTCACTTTCGAGGCCAGACCGTATCTGGGATTGAACAGGGACCCCGTCAGGCCATACCACATGTTGTATTGCCGGACAAACCAGCTTGTATAGAGGCAGACGAAACTGTCGAGTATCTTCTTGCAGGGCGCCTCCGCCAGTATGTGGATGTGGTCGGCCATCAGGCAGACGCCCAGGATACGAATATCGTAGCGCCGCGCAGCGACAGATAATGTCGTAAAGAAGACCAGGGCATCCCAACGGGAATAAAAGATCAGGACACCGTCAACTGTGTTTTGATAGATGTGCTGAATGGCCCCCGGCCTGAAAGAAATCCTTCCCCTCATATCTCAACTTATTTTTATTCTACAAATATACTGTCGGCTGATAGCCTTCTCCAAATTATTTTTTTGCCAAAGAGGATGCGGGCCTTGTCTTTTCTCTCGCTGGAGCCTTTTCTGCTGATTAACAGCATTTTGTGCAATCTTGCCCTCCTGTTGGGCAGGAGGGCAAGATTACGTTATTTGCTGTATGTCAGGCACTTTGGCTCCAGCTCCGAAAATGATTGATTGAAGTAAATCCCGGTCAAGTCATGGCTCTTGACGACAAATACCTGATCGTCAAGTTCCCGGACCGGGAATCCCGTTTCCAGTTCCCGGCGGCTTTTGAGAGGGGGTATTTGAGCTCTGGCGACTAAAGCGGTGATAGTCTGGCGATAATAAAAACCTGCCCCTGTTATGGAAACGGGGGCAGGTTTAAGCTAATCGCTGTTTATCAGATAGTTGTCCTCCAGGCAGGCTTACGCTTCGGTCTGGACGTCGTCGATGGCTTCTTCGACGATTTCGACGGTTTCGACGGCTTCAGCGGTTTCAGCAGCTTCAGCGGCTGCTTCTTCACCGTGGCAGCAGCGGCCGTGGCCGAAGCGCTCGCGTTTCTCAGCCAGGATGGCGTCGGCTTTCTTGGAGAAGAAATCGTACATCACACCTTCGATGGCCACGGCGATGGCGCTGCAGAGGAAGGCACCCAGGATGGCCAGGACGGTACCGGCTTTCGGGATGGCTCCCAGGAGGCCGCAGACGAGGCCGATGGCGAGTGCGGTGAGGAATTCCACGAAGAAGATGCGCCACTTGTTGCCATAGGTGGTGTCATAGCTCAGCTGGAGTGACTTGAGCGGGGAGACCTTCTTGTCGAGGAAGAAATAGATGGCGAAGCCCCAGGCGATGCCCATCACGATGCCCGGAATGAGCATGAACATCATGGCGACGACCGTGCCGATGTAGAGCAGACCCAGCAGCAGGAAGAGCCCGCTCAGGTTATGGAAATTCTCCTTGGCGAAGATCGAAGTCGGATCGATGGTTTCACCGCGTCCGATGCCGATGACGGCTTTATAAAGACCAATGGTGGTGCCGACGTTGAGGTAGGGGATCCAGACAGTCACGATGTAGAGGATGACCATCAGCAAGAGAGGGAAGAAGTTCTTCAGGCCATAGCGGATGCCGTCTCCGATGGTCTTCACGATGTCGAGTTTCTCAGTTGCCATAGTGATTCAGGTATTAGTGGATTCAAAATTTTATGCAAATATATAAATAAATATCGAAATACAATAAAATTTTTAAAATTTTAATCTACAATCGTGCGATTGACCCGCCGGGGCACGGAGGTGAAGATCTCGTAGGGAATCGTGTCGAGGATCTTTGCCAGTTCGCCGGCCGTCGGCTTGTCGCCGAAAATGGTGACCATGTCCCCTTCCTTGCAGTCGATGCCGGTCACGTCGATCATGCACATGTCCATGCAGATGTTGCCGAGGGTGGGCGCCAGGTGTCCGTTGACCTCGAAGCTGGCGTTGCCGCAGCCCAGATGCCGGTTGATGCCGTCCGCATAGCCGACGCACAGGGTGGCTGAACGGGTGACGCCGGGGCCGAGCTTGCCGTGGCGGCCGTAGCCGACGGTTCCGTCTTCCGGAAGGAGGTCCTTGATCTGGAGGATCGGGCAGCGGTAGAAGGCAGCGGGTTTGAGACCCGGATCGGAAACGGCGCTGATGCCGTAGATGCCGATGCCCAGCCGGACCATATCGTACTGATACTGCGTGAAGCGCTCGATGCCGGCGGAATTGAGCACGTGGCGGAGCGGCTTGTAGGGCAGGTGCGCCATGATCTGCGTGCTGAGCTTCTCGTAGAGGGCGATCTGTCCGAGGGTGAATTCGTCGTGCTGCTTCTCGTCGGAGGCGGCCAGGTGGGTATAGAGGCCTTCGATATGGATTTCAGGGCTTTCGGCCATGAAGTCGATCAGGCCGGGGATTTCCCGTTCCATGAAGCCCAGCCGGTGCATGCCGGTGTCGATGTTGATGTGGACAGGATAGTCTCTTCGTCCTGCCTTGCGGAGTTCTTCCCTGAGGCGCGTCAGGGCGAACAGGTCGGGGATACCGGGCTCGAGCCCGTAGCGGATCATCTCCGGGTAGTCGTCGGTGCCCGTCGTGAGTACGAGGATGGGCAGGTCGATGCCTGCCTTGCGGAGTTCCACGCCTTCTCCGGGGAGAGCGACGCCGAGGTAGGCGGCGCCCAGTTGCTCCATCTCGCGGGCGAAAGGGACGGCGCCGTGGCCGTAGCCGTTGGCTTTGACCAGGATCAGGATCCGGGTCTCCGGTTTGAGAAGGGAACGGAAATGCTGGAAGTTGTTTTTGATACCGCTGCGGCTGAGTTCAAGTCGCGCGAGCGGGGGATTCTGTGCCATTGTATCCAATGCTATTTATCGTACAAAAATAACAATTTGTACCCCTCGTTGGCCAGAAAAAAATCAAAAAATGTCGGGGAAAAAGAACCCTGCCGCCACGCAGAGCAGGAGCATCGCCGCCGCCACGCCGTACACTACCTTGCGTAGGATTCCCGGCCAGCGCCGCTGCGGCGTGTCGGCTGCCTGCAGGATCAGGAAGGCCGCATAATTCACGAAGCCGAAAAGCGGAAGCAGGTAGATCTGAAGTTTGGAACTGAAGACCGACAGCATGAGGAAGAAGGTCGCCGAGATGGTCAGGAAAAAACGCACCAGCGGTTCCATTCCTACCTTTTTGATCGCTCCCCAGGTCGATACGGGAATTGTAAGCAAGGCCCACGGTCCCATTGCGTACCAGATGGTATAGAGGTAGTAGTACCAGGGCCGGTTGTGGTGGAACGCGTTCACGGCCCGGTCAACTGTCTGGTGGATAAGCAGGTTGTCGAGATAGGCCCCGCCGCCTTCCAGCCAGGCGCCGCCCCACCAGATGCCGCAGAGCACGACCAGGACGAGCCAGGTACGCCAGCCCCACGCCCTGCCGAAGTCACGCAGACGTTTTTCACGTCCAAGCCAGACGAAAATGCCGGCTAGCGGGAAGAGGAAGCCTACCGGTCCCTTTGAAAAGATGGCCATGAACACGGAAAAGGCAAAAGCCCATCGCAGCGCGGGCCGGTTGTCCCCCTGGTCGATCTTCCAGAAAAGACGCATCGCCACTGTGATGAAGAAAACCATCAGCATGTCCATCCGGAGCACGACGGCCCCGCCCAGGAAATAGGCGGTGGTCAGCAGGGCGGCTTCCGCCGCGACCCGCCAGCGCAATTGCATCGAAACGCCGCACCAGCGGTCGAAGACGACCAGGATGCCGAAAGCCGGCAACAGCGAGAACAGTTCCAGCAGCGGAATGCAGTGGAAGCCCAGCAAACGCCGCAGTCCCATTACGATCCAGAGGTAGAGCGGCGGTTTGTCGGCATAGGCCGCACCATCGAGAAACAGGCACCAGAAATGCCCGTCGCGAAGTGCTTCGTCCGCGATCTGCAGGTATTTGAGTTCGTTTTCGGGCGTGATGTCGCGCCGCAGCAGGAGCGGGAGCAGGAGCAGCAGATAGAGTCCCAGCCGTACCCGCTGGTCGGACAGCAGCCGGATTATGCGCGCGTGCCTTGTTTCCATAACATCAGGTTGCGGATGTAGGTGACCAGTCCGCAGGACTGGGCCAGGATCACCACAGGGTCGTGACGCAGGATGCCGTAGGTCAGGATCAGGACAGCCCCGATGAGGCTGATGGTCCAGAAGCCGGCCGGCAGGAGCGATTCGCCCCGGCGGGCGGAGTACAGCGCCTGATAGAGGAAGCGCAGCGAGAAGACGACCTGGCCGGCCGTCCCGAGGACGAGCAGCCAGCGCGGAATCGCGTCGTTGTGGAAGAGTGCCTCGGAGACGGCCGGCCAGTTACCGGCCATTCTGCTGAGAGCGGCAAGCGGAATCAAAACCAGCACAGTCAGGACAGCGATGCGCAGCGGCTTGTCGATGCGGCCCCATACGCCTTTCTTCCCGAGGTTCCAGATGTAGACATAATAGCCGATCACCTGGCCGAGCATCAGTGCGAAATCGTTGCGAAGCCAGCCGTAGTAGAGGAATAGGAGCGAGGCGGCCAGGCTCAGGATCCAGAACAAGGTGGGATTGACCACTTTGTGCGCTTTCTCTGAAAGGATCCATTGCACGAGCATCCGGGCAGAGAAGAGTCCCTGCGCCAGAAGTCCGAGTGCGAAGATCCAGAGATTGTCCATCAGTCCAGGTTGCTGCGCTCAATGGTATAGCGGAACAGGCGGCGCTGGTACCAGCGGTAGCCGAAAGCGTCGCGGATCGGTCCCCAGAAGCGGTTGGAAAGACCGAATTTGCTCTTTCCGGCCTGGCGGGGATAGTGCCGCACCGGCACTTGCTTATAGGAACCGCCCTGCATGGCGATCAGGGCCGGAAGGAAGCGGTGCATGCCGCTGAGGCTGGGGAGCTGCCGGGCATAAGCTGTCTGCAGGACTTTCAGCGGGCAGCCGGTGTCGGCCGCCGTGTCGTGGACGATGCGGCGCCGCGATGCGTTGGCGATCCTGGAGATCAGACGCTTTCCGAAGCTGTCTTTGCGCTCGGCGCGGATGCCCATGACCAGGGGAAATCCGGCTGCGTAAGGAAGCAGCAGATTGAAGTCTTCCGGATCGGTCTGCAGGTCGGCGTCGATATAGCCGGCGTAAGGAGATTCACAGGCCTCGAACCCTGCTTTCAGCGCGGCGCTCAATCCGCAGTTGCGGGCGAAGCGCAGGAAGAAGAAATCGGCGTGGCGGGCGCAGATCTCCTCGATCAGGGCGCTCCCGCCATCGGTCGAACCATCGTCCACCAGCAGGACGCAGGCGGGCCGGACCAGGGCTTTTTCCAGATAAGCGGCAAGGCTGTTTTCCAGCCGGAGAAGGCCTTCCCGTTCGTTGTAGACCGGGACGATGATGGTAAACTGGAAGGAAGCCGTAGGGTTCATGCAATTGGGGTTCTGGCAGGCCTTTTGTTGCGAAAACCGTGCAAAGTTACGAAACAGTTTTTGGTGAAGTCGAAATTTTTTTGTAATTATGTAGTTTGAAATTAGGTATAAACACATAGAAACGTTTATAAACGTGTAAAAACGCGTCGAAACGTTTGCCGACGGAATGAAACGGATTGCCCTGCTCCTGCTGGCCCTGACGGCCTTCTCGCTGCAACTTCTTGCAGTGAAGGCCTACCCGTATCCGGTCACGGTCACCCAGCCTGACGGCACCACGCTGACCATCCGGATCCACGGCGATGAGAACCGTTCCTGGAAGACGACCCTCGACGGTCGCCCCGTGTTCCAGGACGCCCGCGGTTTCTGGCACGTGACGGATTCCCTTCCCGCGGTAGGGACGACGATCAAGCACCTTAATCCCGAGGGCGGCACCTTGTCGATGTTCCTTGCCACGAAGGCGCCCGTCTCCGTCCGGACGCTCGTTATCCCCGTCCAGTTCAGCGACCGGAAGTTCACCATCCCGACTCCGCGCAGCACCATCTATAACCTCTTCAACCAGCAGTATTACGCCGAGAACGGCGCCACGGGCAGCGTCCTCGACTGGTTCAGAGACAATCTTGACGGATACGGCAATTTCTCGTTCGAGGTCTGTGACGTAGTGACCGTACCGGGCACGCTGTCCTTCTATGGTGCCAACCTCGACGGCGTCACAGACAAGAACATCCGTCAACTGGTGGTCCACGCCTGTGAAGCGGCCGATGCAGCCGGCGTCGATTTCACCCGCTACGACTTCGACAGAGACGGTGTGGTGGACAATGTCTTCCTCTTTTTCGCCGGCCACAACGAGGCCGAAGGCGGCGGCGACAACACCCTGTGGCCCCAGTCGTGGAACATTTCCGATATGGGCTTCTATCTGGACGGCATGCGGATCTCCAACTTTTCGCTCTATTCCGAATACACAGGCCCTTCCGGCTATCATTTCGCCGGTATCGGCACCATCTGCCACGAATACTGCCATTTCCTCGGTCTCCAGGATCTCTATGATGTCAATGGTTTGACGGAAGGCCCTTCCGACGGCCTTTTCGGTTCGCTTTCGATCATGGACCACGGCAACTACAACAACGAGGGCCGGACACCGCCGTACCTGACCGTGTTCGAGCGTCATCAGATCGGCCTGACCCAGATGGAAACGGTCCGCCGTCCGCAGGAACTGGTCGTGCCGCCCGTTCAGGAGGCATCGAAGGCGTACGTGTTGCCTTCCGGTATTCCGGGTGAGGATTTCTGGCTTGAATTCCGTGACGGTTACCGCTGGGACGCCTATATCGGCGGAACAGGCCTGGTGGTCTACCATATCGACAAGAGTACCAACATGGCCGGCTCGATGAACGCGAGACTGCGATGGTCGGCCAATGCGGTCAACGGCTGCGCCGCGCATCCCTGTGCGGTCTTTGTCGGCTCCGATGCCGGCAAAGCCCTCGATGTGAAGGACGCCTTCTATCCGGGCTATCGCAATGTCAGGGATATCCATTCAGCCAGCAACTTCCCGCTGACGGGCTGGAATGGGAAGGGTATCGGCCTGGGCCTGTCCGGCATTACCCGTGAAGCCGACGGTATCCGGTGCAACGTGGTCAACGACGACAGCTGGGACCTTCCGGTGGTGACGGGCTGGTCGATCGTCCCTGCCCAGATCTCCGCATTGCTGGAATGGCAGAGCGACAAGTCTTCTTCCGGCCAATGGGAACTTCGCTGGGGTATTCTCAACGGGGTTTCCAGCCAGACGGTGAATACCGGCAGCCAGACCAGCTATGTGTTCGAAGACCTGGTCCCGGGTGAATCGTATTTCTGTGAAATCTATTACACCCGCTGGAATGTCAAGGGCCGGACGCAGCGCATCGAATTCCGCGCACTCGACCGTTTGAGCGACTATCCGCTGATCGGTGGACTGGACCGCGTCTGGCATACAGGTGAGTTGTTCCGCCTTTTCCTGCTCAACATGAACGACGACCGCGCGTCCGTGTCGTGGAGCATCGACAGCCAGCCGTCCGCGGGCGAAGCGTTCCGCTTTGAAAAGGCGGGATCCTATAAAATCTCGGCCACCATCACTTATTCCGACGGAAGCAAGGAGGTGCTGACCAAAATCCTGGAGGTAAAAGATGGGAATTAGCCAAAAAGCCGGTTTCATGTGGCGCTTTGCGCTCGCCCTTTTCGTGGTGGCCACCACGATGGCCGTCTCGTGTCCCCAGCCCACGCCGCCGGAGCCTGAGCCGCCCATCCCGGTCGACACCAAATCTGCGGAGCGCAAGCAACTGGAATCCGCCTATGTGGAAGGACTGTATCTCAAGGGCTCGTGCGTCCTTCCGTTCGATCTGGCAACCTTCCAGCGCGCAGTCAGCCTTCAGCGCAGGACCTATCGCATCCAGAGCGACGACCAGACCCTCTATCTCCATGTCCGCTACACGGAGGATATCCCGATGACGGTCGATGACGAAGTGGAGTGCGAAATCCATTACCGGCTGGCCGCCGGCGAATCGACCACGTTGATCGTCAAGCTGGTCGTCGTCAAGGCTTCGGATGAATATCTCTGGCTCTGGAACGAATTCCAGAAGGTCGGAATGATCGTTCAGCGTCTTCCTTGACCGTGGCCTCCGGAAACGAAATCTACGATCCCTTGCGGCGCAAGTATGTGGCGCGGACTCCGGAAGAGGAGGTCCGTCAGGCTGTCATCCAGTGGTTGTGCGGGGCAAAGGGCTTCCCGGCCGGACGGATGGCCAGCGAATATGCTTTCCGTTACAACCGGCGCACCTACCGGGCCGACATCCTGGTTTTCGACCGTCAGCTGCAGCCGCATCTGCTGGTGGAATGCAAGGCGCCCGGCGTGACGCTCGACGCGAAGGTCGTGGAGCAGGTGGTGCGCTACACCCGCGTCCTGACCGTCAAATATGTGCTGGTAACCAACGGGACGAACGTGCACCTGCTGCGCCGTCTCCCCGACGGGAGCGGTTACGAGTATCTTTCCGATATTCCGGAAGATTTAAGCTAGAATCTTGGCTGTCAATTCCTTGAGCAGGTCGCCATCGCTGGCCTCGCCGCGCGTGTTCGATTTCGAACGCTGGTCGTAATCCTTGAGCAGGGAGATGACCTTCATGGCCTTTCTGACCGGATAGTTGCGGACGGCAGCGTCGTATTCGCTGCCGAAATAAGGGTTGATGCCCAGCTGTGCAAGGATCTCATTGCGCGAAAGACCGTTCTGGAGCAGGGCATGGTAGCGCAGCAGCCGGATGAAGTGGCTGGACAAGGCGGCCATCGTCATCTGGATGGGGAAGCGCTTGGGTGAATCGGCAAAGAACTGCACGATGCGGAAGGCTTTGGGTGCATCTTTCAGCGAGAGGGCCTTGGTCAGCTCGAAGGCAGAATAGTCGCGGCTCATACCCACGTTCTCTTCGATGTCGGCGATGCCGATGCGGTTGCGGTCTTCCGGCAGCAGTTTGCGGAGCTTGTCGACCGTCAGGGCGAGCTTCTGGAGATCGGTGCCGGCCGATTCGGCAAGCAGAGCGGCTGCGTCGGGGTCGATGCGCATACCCTGTTCCGCCACGTAGGCGTCGATCCAGCGGGCGATGCGGTAGTCGGGGATGGGGTTCGATTCGAATACGACACCTGCCTTTTTGGCCTGCTTGTAGAAAGTCGAGCGTTTATCGATGTTCTTGCCGCTCTTGGTAGGGTCGTTGTTGGTCTTGTAGCAGATTACCAGGACGGTGGTGGGCTGGATGCCTTCGAAATAGACGCCGATGTCCTCCACCTTCTTCATCATCTGCGCCTCCTTGACCACCACGATCTGGCGCGCGATCATCATGGGGTATTGCCGGGCGGCGCTCACGACCTGGTTCGCCGTCACGTCGGCGCCGAAGTACACCAGCTGGCCGAAGTCGCGCTCCTCGGGCGGGACGACCTGCTTCATAAGCAGCTTGCACAGTTCGTCGATGTAATAGTGCTCCTTGCCGAAGAGCAGGTAGAAAGGCTGGATGTCGCCCCGGAGGATTTCTTCCCGCAGCGCCTTGTACTCCTGAACCGTGTCTGTCGTCGCCTTTGCCATAACTCCACAAATGTACGAATAAAAAACGTCATTCCCGGCGTGACCGGGAATCTTTTGTATATTTGCACTATGTTTGCTCAGGCGCTGAAAGGAAAAGTTTTCGATGTCGTGTCGCAGATTGCGCGCGAACAGGGCGTACGTGCCTTCGTCATCGGCGGCTATGTGCGCGATTTCTTCCTGCAGCGCCCCAACAACGACATCGACATTGTGGTCGAGGGCAGCGGCATCGCGCTGGCGGAGGCCGTGGCCGAAAAGCTGCGTACCAAAGTGTCCGTGTTCCGGAATTTCGGCACGGCGATGCTCCGTTGGAAGGATATGGAAGTCGAGTTCGTCGGCGCCCGCCGCGAATCTTACCGCGCCAATTCCCGCAAGCCCATCGTGGAAGACGGTACGCTGGAGGAAGACCAGCAGCGCCGCGATTTCACGATCAATGCCATGGCCTTCAGCCTGCAGGAAGCCGACTACGGCGCCCTGGTCGATCCCTTCGGCGGCATCCGCGATCTCAACGAAGGCCTGATCCGCACGCCGCTCGATCCGGACACAACCTACAGCGACGACCCGCTCCGCATGCTGCGGGCCATCCGTTTCGCCACGCAGCTGGGCTTCACCATCGTACCGGAATCCATCGCCTCCATCCGGCGCAACAAAGACCGGCTGGAGATTCTTTCTTGGGAACGTGTCGCCGACGAGCTGAACAAGATCATGCGCACACCGAAGCCCTCGACGGGCTTCCTGCTGCTCGACGAATGTGAGCTGCTGCCTACCATCCTGCCGGCGCTTGCCAATCTCAAGGGTGTGGAGACGGTGGAAGGCCGCGGCCACAAGGACAATTTCCGGCACTCCCTCCAGGTGCTCGACAACGTGGCGGCCGCCAGCGACAATCTTTGGCTCCGCTGGGCCGCGCTGCTGCACGATATCGGCAAGGCACCCACCAAACACTGGGAGCCCGGTACGGGCTGGACTTTCCACGGCCACGAGTACGTGGGATCGAAAATGGTCAAGGGCATCTTCAACAAACTCAAGATGTCCCAGACCGACGACATGAAGTATGTCCAGAAGATGGTCTCGCTCCATATGCGTCCCGTGGCGCTGGTCACCGACGAGGTTACCGATTCGGCGGTCCGCCGCCTGCTGTTCGACGCCGGCGACGACATCGACGACCTGATGATCCTCTGCAAGGCCGACATCACCTCGGCCAACGAGCAGAAGGTGGAGCGTTTCAAGAAGCAGTACGACCACGTAAAGGAAAAACTCGTCGAGGTCGAAGCCAAAGACGCCGTCCGCAATTTCAAGAACCCCATTACGGGCGAGCTCATCATGGAGAAATACCATATCCCGCCCTGCCGCCAGGTCGGTGTCATCAAGGAGGCCGTCAAGGAAGCCATCCTCGACGGCATCATCCCCAACGAATTCGACGCCGCCTACGCCCTGATGGAACAAAAGGCCGCCGAACTCGGTCTGGTCTCCTTCCCGGCTTGACTCTCCCCTCCTTCCCGGCTTGACCGGGAATCTTGTCTTTTGCATTTTCAATATTTATTGTTAGATTTGCGTAGGAATGCAACCCCACGAAAATCAAAGTTTTACCGATATGAAAAAGCTCGTATTGCTGTTAACCGCGCTGCTGCTGGTCTGCAGCGGTGCCTATGCCCAGAGTGATGTGCTCAACCGGCTCAAGAACCGGGCGAAAAACGCTGCCGAACAGAACATCGGCAACAAAGTTGAGAAGGGCGTCAACGACCTGCTCAACGGGAAATTGGGAAAAGACAAGAAAAACAACCAGCAGCAGAATCAACAACAGAATCAGCAGCAGGCCCGGGATGTCGTGCCGGATGAGATGGCTGTGCCGGAAGAAGCTGCCGCTCCGCAGAAGGAGGTGAAGAAAGGCGCCCAGATGAAATGGAACAACTACGATTTCGTCGCCGGCGATGAGATCATCTTTGAAGATACGATGGAAAATGAGCAGCTCGGTGAGTTCCCGTCCCGGTGGGATATCTTCAAGGGAAATGCGGAGATTGTCGAGATCAACGGCGAGAAGTGCCTCAATTATCAGGATGCCATCATCACCCCGCTGTTCAATGAGAACAAGCCCTATCTCACGGAGCAGTTCACCTTCGAGTTCGACGCCTACTTCATCCACGAGAAAATCTGGGAAGAGGAGAACGGTGCGGACCTTCACGGGTGGTCCGAGGCAAAGTTCAGGCTGGAGGGTACCGATGATATCAGTCAGAACTGGAGGGAAAACGTTTTCGAGTTCAGGCTGGAATCGCAGACCGATGTCGATAGGAACCAGATGACGGATGACAAAGTCGTTCGTTATTGGTGGAAAGTCGGTGAAGACTGGCGGTCGGGTGAATATGACCTGCGCAACATCGAATTTGAAAAATGGCATCACATCGCCGTGTCTTTCAACAAACGGGCGCTGAAAGTCTATGTCGACGAGCAGCGGGTCATCAACATTCCCAACATGAATGCTCCCAAATGGCTGACCATCGAATGCAACAGCGATGCTCCCCGCACGCATTTCATCAAGAACGTCCGCATCGCCAAGGGTGCCGTGCCGTTGTACGACCGTCTGGCTTCCGACGGCAAGATCGTGACTTACGCGATTACCTTCGATACCGGCAAGGCTACGATCAAACCCGAATCGACCGGCGAGATCAACCGTATTACGAAAATCATGAAGGACGATCCGTCGATCCACTTCGAAGTCCAAGGTCACTGCGACAACACGGGCTCCGACGCTGTCAACGATCCGCTCTCCCAGAAGCGCGCCGAGGCCATCGTGGCCGCCCTCGTGGCCAACGGCATCGACGCTTCGCGTCTGACTGCCGTCGGCAAAGGCGCCCACGAACCCATCGCCGACAACAGCACTGACGAAGGCCGTGCCAAGAACCGCCGCGTCGAATTCGTCAAGAAATAATCGTCTTTCCTACAGCGTAGCTGGAAGGGTTTTAGCTGAAAAACCTTCCGCTTCGCTCCATCCCTCCCAAGCAAGCTTGGGCCCCTCCCATATCTGAGTTACTGGGGCCGCTGCCCCAAACCCCTCCGTTACGGCCTCCTATTCCAAATTGCCGGCCCTTGCGGCCTCCACTAGCGCCTGAAGGCGCGGGCGGCCATGGGTTTTTCATCTAAAACCCTTCCGGCTATGCTTCCGGTTCGGGGCCGTCGTAGACGTCGTCCTTGGGAGGTTGAGGGAGATGGGCCTGCAGGAGGTGGACGCCGCAGGCGTCGGGGATAAGCATCACGTCTTCAAGCGAAGCGGGGAGGAGCATCGTCTCGCCGGCTGCGAGCGGGAAGGTCGCGCCGTCGGTTTCCACATTCATCGATCCGGACAGGCACTGCAGCACGACACAACTCTTGAAATCTTCCATCGGAACCTTGGCGGGTGCGGTGAGCGACAGGCTGGTGAGGATGAAGTGAGGGTCTTCGACCAGGACGCGTACGCGGTCGTCCGTTCCGGAAGCCACTTTGGGATCGGTTTCCAGATGGCAGCTGCAGGCGGCTTCGTCGTATTTGCGGTAGTTGATGCTGTCGAGCGCTTCGTCGAGATGCATCTGGCGGCGGGTGGCGGGGTTGAATTCCCGGCCCCAGTCGTAGAGGCGGAAGGTCATGTCGGAGGCTTCCTGGATCTCGGCGATCTTCAGCCCGCCGCCCGCTGCGTGGACGGTGCCGGTCGGGATGAAGAAGCAGTCGCCCGGTTTGGGAGCATAGGCGTTGAGCAGCTGCTCGGCGGTTCCTTCCTGGCAGGCCTTGTAGAGTGCACCGGCGTCGGTGTCTTCCTTGAAGCCCATCCAGATGCGGGCGTCCGGCTCCGCTTCCAGGACGTACCAGAACTCGGTCTTGCCGTATTCTCCAAACCGTTCGGCGGCGACCGTGTCGTCAGGATGGACCTGCACCGACAGGCGGTCTTTCACGACCAGGCGTTTGATCAGCAGGGGGAAATAGAGATTGTGCCATTCGAAAATCTCGTCGCCCACCAGGTCGCCCAGGTAGGTTTCCAGGATATCGGGAAGGTCGTTTTCAGCCAGATAGCCTTCTGAGACCACGGAAGCGGCATCTTCGAAGCCGCAGAGGTCCCAGTATTCACCGCCCCAGGCCTTCGGCATCCACTGGGGACGAAATTTGAGGGGATAGAGTTTTTTCATGCAGGATATAGAGGATGACTGCCAGCAGCACGGCAGCGCCGGCATAGCAGAGCCAGTAGATGTTCGCAGGAAGGATGTCTTTCCAGCTGGCTTCGATCGAAACGTCGGGCATCACGCGGGAAAGGACCGTCGACAGGGAATTGTTGAGGCAGTGCAGGAAGATGGTGGCCCACAGGCTGTGGGTCCGCCAGTAGATCCAGCCCATCAGCAGGCCGATCAGGAAGGCCGGAATTGCCTGCCAGGGATTCATGTGCATCACGGCGAAGAGCAGGGCGGACCAAAAGATGGCTTTGCCGGGCTTCATTCGCGGGAGCATCCCGCGCAGCATGATGCCGCGGCAGAGCAGTTCTTCGAGCAGCGGCGCCAGGATGCAGGTCGAGACGACCATGTCCCACAGCGTGGATTCCACGAAGGCCTTTTCAAAGATGGCCTTGATGCTGTCGGGCATCGGGATGAGGTTGGCCAGGGGTTCGACCAGGAAAGAAACGGCAATCAAGGCGATGCCGGCGAGCACGAAGAACACCCAGGCGGGCAGTTTTCCATAATGCGGCGCGTGGATGGCCAGCGGACGGACCCCGGCCTGCTCAGCCAGACGGCCTTTCATGACACACCAGAGCAGGGGTACCATCATCATGATGAAATAGGACAGCGACTGGGGAACGCTGCTCCAGAAAAGAGCAATCCCGCCTCCCACGAGGCTGCCGACAAGGATCAGCAGGACCAGCCACCAGGATTGGCCGAGCGTGGGCTTGTAATATTTCAATTCTTGAATCATTCGTCAAAAATAATCATTATTTTTGTGAAAACATCCGCAGCCATGTCCTTCTTTACCCCGGTCAAGGAAAAAATCAGCCAGTGGAAACAGCATCCCGTCGGTAAGGTACTGCTCAACAAGTACTTCATCGTCGGCTTCATTTTCCTGGTCTACATCTGCTTCCTCGACACCAACAACGTGGGGCAGATGATCCGTTCCCGGATCACGCTCCGCAACCAGCGGCAGCAGATGGAATTCTATGAACGGGAAATCACGAAGATGGACCGCAAACTCGAACAGCTCCAGTCAGAGCGCGACTCCCTGGAAAAGTTCGCCCGCGAAGAGTATTTCTATCACAAGGACGGAGAAGACGTGTACGTCATAAAGTAGGCGGCGTCTCGTCGCTTTCCTCGTCGAGCCGGTTTTCCCACAGATATTTCCGGGTTTCCCGTACGATTACCCCGCTGAGCAGCAGGATGGCGATCAGGTTCGGAATCGCCATCATCGCGTTGGCGATATCGGCCAGGTTCCAGACCACCGAGAGGCTCATCACCGAGCCGAAGAAGACGGCGGCCACGAAGAGGGTGCGGTAGATGCCGGTAATGATCCGGGCTGTCTTCGGATTGTGTCCGGCCAGGTATTCGACGGCGCGTTCGCCATAATACGACCAGCCTAGAATCGTCGAGAAGGCGAAAGTGACGATGCCGACCGACAGGATGATCGGGCCGATGAGCGGAAGCTTGTCGAAGGCCGCCTTGGTCAGGGCTGCGCCCTGCGTACAGTCGATATCGGGATGCGCCACGATGCTGCTGACCAGCACCAGTCCGGTAATGGCACATACCACCACGGTATCCCAGAATGTTCCGGTGGAGGATACCAGCGCCTGACGGACAGGATTGCGGGTCTGGGCCGCGGCCGCCACGATCGGGGCGGAACCGAGGCCAGACTCGTTGGAGAACAGACCGCGGGCGATACCGAAGCGGCAGGCGATCAGGACGGTCGAGCCGACAAAACCGCCACCGGCCGCGCGGGCTGTGAAGGCCGAGCGGCAGATGAGCCGGATGCTCTCGCCCAGGTACGGCCAGTTCATGCCCAGGATCACCAGGCATCCCAGCACATAGAAGGCGGCCATGAACGGGACTAGCGTCGAACAGACTTTTGCGATGCCTTTCACACCGAAGACGATGACCAGCAACACCAGGACGGCGAGGATGACGCCGATCAGGTACTGCGAGATGCCGTAGGTCTCATTCAAGAGCAGCGAGATGGAATTGGCCTGCACCGTGTTGCCGATGCCGAAGGCGGCGATGGCCGTGACGACGGCGAACAGGATGGCCAGCCATTTGGCGTGGAGACCTCTTTCCAGGGCGAACATCGGTCCGCCGAGAATCCTTCCGTCCTTGGTCTTGACACGGTATTTGACCGCCAGCAGGCCTTCCGAATATTTGGTGGCCATGCCGAAGACACCGGTGATCCAGCACCAGAGAACGGCACCCGGGCCACCCAGGGCAACGGCCGTTGCCACGCCGACGATGTTGCCCGTGCCAATGGTTGCGGCCAGGGCCGTGGCCAGTGCGCCGAACTGGCTCACGTCGCCGTGGGAATGCTTGTCCTTGGTGATGGAGAGCCGGATCGCCTTGCCGACGCTCAGCTGCGGGAATCTCAGGCGGATCGTCATAAAGATATGTGTGCCCAGCAGCAGGATGATCATGGGCCAGCCCCAGACAGCCGTGGAGATGCTTTCGATGACGGAGGAGATGGATTGCATGGAAAAAAATCTTTATCTTTGCAAAGATAACAAATTGAGCGTGAAAATGAAAGTCAACCGTATACCCGGAATCCTTCTTTTTATGGCCCTCCTTTCCGCATCCTGCCTCTTCCAGGGTTGCGGGGATCCCATTCCGGACGAGGAGCAGCAGAAGATCGACGCCGATCCCGATTACGCAGCCAAATCCTTCCTCCGCAAGCAGTATATGGACGTCTATTACTTCTGGCGGGACGAAGTGAAGGACCGCAACGCTACCCTCAAGCCTTACGACTACGACATCTACGATTTCTTCGACAGGATGCTCTACAGGGAGGACCGCTGGAGCTGGATGTGCGACAAAGAAGAATACATCTCCGATGAGACCGGCGTCATCTCCGGCACCTGGGGCATCAGCCTGGGACAGGCTTACGAATATTATAACGACTACAATTTGCGTGTGCGGTATGTCTGGCCCGGCTCCCCGCTCGAGCGCTACGGCGTCACCCGCGGCGCCCAGCTCACCCACATCAACGGTGTCAGCGTCCAGGAAGACGAGACGGGCTTCACGAACGAGAAACTTCAGTATTTCCAGAAGAATTACTACAAGTCTCCCCAGAATCTGACCTTCCGGCTCAAGGATGGCCGCGACACCACTTTCACGGCCTCGATGGCGCAGTCACTCTCTACGCGTACCTCATTGATAACCCGTGTTTTCCAGCCTGGCGATTTCCCGGGGCTTACCGAGCCGGTGGGCTATTTCCTCTATATGGCCTTCAAGGCCAATTTCCTCGATGACATCACCGAGGCGATGACCACTTTCCGCAGCGCCGGAGTCAAGAAGCTGATCGTGGACCTGCGCTACAACGGCGGTGGCGATTCACGCGCCAGCCAGCTGCTGATGGATTGCCTGGCTCCCGCCGATGCGGTCGGGAAACCCTATGTCGTCCGCAAGCACAACAGCTATCTGGCCAGCCTCGACAAGTCCTTCTCCGACGAGGAAAACACTTCCATTGTCAAGAGCAACGAGAATGCGCTTCGTCCGGACCGCATCTATTTCATCGTCGGTCCTGGATCGGCCTCCGCCAGCGAGATGGTCATCAACGGCCTGCGGCCCTATATGGGCGACAAGCTGCAGATGGTGGGCGATACGACCTATGGCAAGCCCAACGGTATGTATGTCCTGATGTATCCCGGCTCGAACGATGATTACGAAGCCTATCTGGATGGAGATTTCAGCAAGCTGCAGTGGGTTTTCCTGCCCATCGCCTTCTTCAACCAGAATTCGGCAGGTGAAGCGATTCCCTACGACGGTTTCATCCCCGACAAATACCGTCCCGACGACGTCTTCCACGATTTCGGCGTCGAGGAAGAGAACATCCGGGCCTGTCTGACGCACATGGTTTCAGGCACCTGGCCTGCCATTACACGCTCCTCGCAGGCAGTTTCGACCAAAGCTACCCCGAAAACTGGATATCGGATTGACAGGGAGGAAGATAGCCCCCGGTATGGCCTCTACAAGGTCCTCAGAGGAGGTTTTTAATAAAAAAGTGAGTTTTTTTGTATTTTTTTCAGCATAAAATTTGGAGAATTAGCTGAATCTCCCTACCTTCGTAAGCGCTTAGTAATAAGAATTTATACGTAATTATCAATTCATAACAACCTAAAACCCATGAAAGAACTCGTTGAAAAAATCAATGCCGAGATTGCGCTCTTCCAAGCCAACGCCAATCTTCAGGTGACCAAAGGCAACAAAGCTGCCGGTACCCGTGCTCGCAAGAACGCGCTCAACATCAGCAAGCTGATGAAGGACTTCAGAAAAGCCTCTGTTGAAGCTGCCAAATAAGCTTTTCGGTTTTCTGAGAAAAATGAAGGAGTCGCAGCGATGCGGCTCTTTTTTTGCATCCCCACCAGCCATCATGGATTCCGTACGTATAGACAAATATCTTTGGGCCATCCGGGTCTACAAGACCCGCACCGATGCGACCGACGCCTGCAAGGGCAGTAAGGTGACCGTCAACGGTGCCGACGTCAAACCCTCCCGCGAAGTGAAGGCTGGCGACCGCATCGAGGTCCGCAAAGGCCCCGTTCTTTATACATTTAAGGTATTGGCCCCGCTCGAGAAACGGGTCGGTGCCAAAGACGTTCCCGGCTACGCCGAGAACCTGACCCCGCAGAGCGAACTCGACAAACTCCACGCACCGGTGGAGACTTTCTTCATCCGTCGTGACAGGGGCACGGGACGCCCTACGAAAAAAGAGCGCCGCGACATGGATTCGCTCTACGATTCGTTTTTTGTCGGAGATGCCGGCGACGCGGAAGACTGAGCGCGGTTGAACTGGGTCATCGCCCGGTCGATTCCCTCGGTACCATAGCATTTGATGCAGGCCACGGCACGCTCGAGCAATTCGGGCATCGCCCTTTTCTCTTCCAGCAGCAGTTCACCCAGCACGAAGTCCACCTGGTGGCCTTCGGCAAACCCGCCGTTGCCCGTTCCCACGCGCAGCCGGGCGTAGTCGTCGCTGGCCAGGGAGTAGTCGATACTCTTGAGCCCGTTGTGTCCGCCGTCAGAGCCGCGCTTGCGCAGGCGAAGCGTCCCGAAGGGGATGGCGAAGTCGTCGACCACTACCAGCAGGTTTTCCTGCGGGATACGGGTCTTCTGCAGCCAGTAATGCACGGCCTTACCGCTGAGGTTCATGTAGGTGGAAGGCTTCAGCAGGATGAACTTCCGGCCCTTGAAGGAGATTTCCGTGGTCGCACCGTAGCGGCCCGGCGTAAAAACAGCATTGGATGCCTGGGCCCAGGCATCCAATACCATAAATCCCATATTGTGTCGGGTGGCGGCGTATTCGGCGCCGATATTACCCAGTCCGACGACAAGATAGTTCATAGGAAGAGATTATTCGGCAGTCTCGGCAGCGGCGGCTGCGGAGTTGCGGGTGGCGCGGACGGCGCATACCAGCGTGCCTTTCGGCGAGACGATCTGGATACCGTCGTACTTGAGGTCGCCGGCGTTGATCTGCTTGCCCAGGCCCAGTTCGGTGATGTCGACCGGGAGTTCGTCAGGCAGGTTCTCGATGGCACCGCAGACCTTCAGCTTGCGGGTGGGGACGTTGAGTTTGCCGCCCTGGCGTACGCCGATGGAGTTACCGGTGATCTTGATGGGAACTTCAATGGTCACGGGCTTGGCCGGATCGAGGGCGAGGAAATCGACGTGGAGGGCACGGTCGGTCACCGGGTGATACTGGATCGCCTTGAGGATGGCCTGGTGTGCTTCTCCTTCGATGTTCAGGTCCACGATGTGGGAGTACGGGGTGTGGGTGAGGCCCTTGAGTTCCTTCTCGTCAACGGAGAAAGAAACGTTCTTGATACCAGCGCCGTAGATGACGCAAGGAACTCTGTCTTCTTTGCGGACGCTCTTGACGTCTGCCTTCTTGCCGGTAATTCTCTTCTTACCTTGCAGTTCGAAATGCTTCATTGCCTTGAATTTAAAATGTGTTACTCAAGCCGGGATCGGGCCCGGCTCCCATTGCACCAAAAGGTTTCCCTTTTCGGCAGGCCGCAAAGATAAGAAAATAATTTTGTGAAAGCACAATTAATATCTATCTTTGTAATAGTTTATAACGATTCTAAACTACAAAACACTTAAAATCATAGAAATCATGGCAAAGAAATGGATTTGTACCGTTTGCGGTTACGTTCACGAAGGACCTGAGGCGCCCGAGCGGTGCCCGCAGTGCAAGGCTCCCAAGGCTAAATTCAACGAACTGGTCCAGAGCGAAGGCGGACTGACCTTCGTCGACGAGCACAAGCTCGGTGTGGCCAAGGGTTGCGACCCCGAAGTCTGGCAGGGCCTGCAGGATCACTTCCGGGGTGAATGCTCCGAGGTGGGCATGTACCTGGCCATGAGCCGTCAGGCCGACCGCGAGGGTTATCCCGAGGTGGCCGACGCGTTCAAGCGCTACGCCTGGGAAGAGGCCGAGCACGCCGCCAAGATCTGCGAACTGCTGGGCGAAATGGTCTGGGATACCGAAACCAACCTCAAGAAACGCATGGAAGCCGAGGCCGGTGCCTGCGAAGGCAAGAAGGCCATCGCTACGCGCGCCAAACAGCTGGGCTACGACGCCATCCACGACTCCGTCCACGAGATGGCCAAGGATGAAGCACGCCACGGCAAAGGCTTCGAGGGCCTTTACAACCGCTATTTCAAGAACAAGAAATAATTACGGAATCAGCCCTGTCGCCTTGTTCCAGGCCAGGGTCTTGTAGTAATTGTTCAAGACAGTGTATCCGGGTCTGGGGATGTAAATGCTCAGACCCGAATTCTTTTTGATGTCCACGTCGATAAAGTGCTCGGTGGCGTCTTTGTACACGACTACGTCCGAGAGCGCACGGACGAATTCCACATACTCGTCGCCATCGGCCAGCTGGCTCACGAAGTCGTCCAGGTCGTAGTACCAGTGCCATCCGTTGCGGAAGTAGGGCTGGACTTTGGAGCGGTCGAGCGTCATGATCGCATCGCTGCGGTCCTTGAAGATCTGCCGGCAGGCCGTGGCGAGCCGTTGCATCTCCTGGGTTTTGACGAGCGTGATCGTGGCCGAGCGGTAGGCGCCCGAGAAACCGCGGTAGTAGCTCATATACTTCTCGCCGATGAGGCGGAGCGCCTCTTCCGGGGGCAGGGTCAGCAGCGGCTGGGTAATCTGGTCGTAGGGGAGGCCGTCGGCCAGGATTTCGGTAGGAGACATGAGCAGATAGTCGCAGCAGTCGCGCAGCTGGTAGGCGACTTCGATGTTGGCCATCAGGCAGCAGTCGAAGATCAGGTAATCGTAGTGGAAGTTGGACAGGGCCCTCTGCAGGTCGAGGAGTTCCATCTCGCTGCCGTGGTCTTCCGCGAAACTCTTGGAATCGGGTTCGGACGACTTGACCATGAAGGCGTACGGGTCGGCCTCGACGCTCATCATCGACTCTCCCTTGGTGGATTCGCGGGGATTGCTGTAGTAGCCGGCAGGCAGGAAGCCGGTAGCGTGTGACCACAGGATCATGCCGTGGTGTTCGGCGGGATAGGCCTGCTCGGCATCCCGGATGACGGTTTCCAGCGTTGTAGCGGTGGCGGAATTGGTCGAGAAAGGATAGGTCTTGATGGTCTCTTCCACCGTCTGGCCCTGGCGGTCCTTGTAGAGCCGGCTCAGGGTAGGGGTCTGGTCGGTAAAGTGGTAATAGACCATGACGTAGTTCTCCTTGTCGCGGGCGGTCGGCAGGTAGGCGTCCATGAAGTTCTGCAGGTCTTCCGTGCCATAGCCGGAGAGACTGTTGTTGCCTGAGAAGAACACGAGCAGGGCGTGGCGGTCTTTCTGCACCGGATCGAACCAGTGGCAGGAAGTCACGCAGAGCAGTGCCAGCAGAAATCCCAAAATCCGTTTCATAAGGCAATGATAGGAAAATTCCGTATCTTTGTCAAGGAAAAAATGTGCCAATCCTTTATTTTCAGTGTATATGCGACTTTTCAAAGCCATGATCATCACCACCGGACTGGGCCTGGTCCTGACCGCATGCGGTTCGAAGACCGGCGACCCCGATTTCCAATACTCCATCGACGAATTCGCTGACATCGAGGTGCTTCGTTACCAGGTGCCGGGCTGGGACGAACTATCCTTCCAGCAGAAATCGTACATCTACCATCTGAGCGAAGCCGCCAAGGCCGGCCGCGACATCACCTGGGACCAGAATTTCCGCTACAACCTCGAGATCCGGCATCTGCTGGAGGATATCCTCGAGAACTACAAGGGCGAACGCAAGGGCGCCCAGTGGAACGACTTCCTGGTCTATGCCAAGCGCGTGTTCTTCAGCAACGGCATCCACCATCACTACGCCAACGACAAGATCCTGCCTGCTTGCGCGCAGGATTATTTCGCCACGCTGATGGACGCCGTGGGCGAAGATCCCGTCCGCCGGGATTTCCTGCTGCAGGTGATCTACGATCCCGACCTCTATCCCACGCTGCAGTATCAGGGCACGGAGAAAGACCTGGTCGAAGCTTCCGCCGTCAACTTCTATGACGGAGTAACGGCCGACGAGGTCAACGACTTCTATACGAAGATGGAAGATCCGTCCGATCCGCACCCCATCAGCTACGGACTCAACAGCAAGGTCGTCAAGGAAGGCGGAAAGATCGTCGAGAAGACGTGGAAGGCCGACGGCCTCTACGGACCTGCCATCCAGGTCATCATCGGCCATCTCGAGGCGGCCCGTCCCTTCGCCGAGAACGATACGCAGAAACAATACATCGACGAACTGGTGGAATACTACCGCACCGGCGACCTCCGGATGTGGGACCAGTACAATATTACCTGGGTAGGCGATACGCAGAGCGACGTGGACTTCGTGAACGGTTTCATCGAGGATTATGACGACCCGCTCGGCCGCAAGGCATCCTGGGAGGGCATCGTGAACTACCGCGACCGCGAGGCTTCGCGCCGCACCGAGATCATCAGCGGCAACGCCCAGTGGTTCGAAGACCATTCCCCGGTGGATCCCCGTTTCAAGAAGAAAGAGGTCAAGGGTGTCTCGGCCAAGGTCATCAACGTGGCCGTCATCGCCGGCGACAACTATCCGGCCACGGCCATCGGCATCAACCTGCCCAACGCCGACTGGATCCGCAAGGAGCACGGCTCCAAGTCGGTGACCATCGCCAACATCACCGACGCCTATACCTTCGCTTCGGAACAGCGTCCCAAGAGCGTCCTGAGCGAGTTCGCCTGGGACCAG
The DNA here is from genome assembly GCA_947168065.1 of uncultured Bacteroidales bacterium. GTDB lineage: Bacteria > Bacteroidota > Bacteroidia > Bacteroidales > UBA932 > Cacconaster. The sequence goes on along the minus strand of CAMVKH010000004.1, from coordinate 88,605 downwards.
GCCGAAATCGACCTGTGCAAGAAATACGGCAGCATCACCGACAATCTCCACACCGACCTTCATGAATGCCTCGGCCACGGCTCCGGCCAGCTGCTCGAGACCACTCCTGCCAATGCCCTGAAGGAATTCACCTCTACGCTCGAAGAGGCGCGCGCCGACCTGTTCGGCCTCTACTACGTGGCCGATCCCAAGCTGGTGGAACTGGGCCTGCTTGACAGCCCCGAAGCGTATAAGGCAGCCTATATGAGTTACATCCGCAACGGCATCATGACGCAGTTCAGCCGGGTCGAACTGGGTAAGAAGAACACCGAAGCCCACATGCAGAACCGCAAGCTGATCGCCGACTGGTGCTATGAGCACGGCCGCGCCGACAACGTCATCGAGAAGAAAGTGCGCGACGGCAAGACCTACTTCGTGATCAACGACTTCGAGAAACTCCGCGGCCTGTTTGGCGAGCTGCTCGCCGAAATCCAGCGCATCAAGTCGGAAGGCGACTATGAAGCCGGCAAAGCCCTGGTCCTGAACTACGCCGTGGACATCGACCCCGAACTCCACAAGGAAGTGCTCACACGTTACGCCAGCCTCGGCTTGAAACCCTACCGCGGTTTCATCAACCCCGAGATCGTCCCGGTCGTCAAGGATGGCGAAACCGTCGACTACAAGATCGTTTACGGCACCGACTTCCTCGAACAGCAGCTCCAGTACGGCAAGAAGTACCGCACGCTCTAGACGCGCATGGAGGCTATCTGCCTGATTTACAGTTTATAGCTGAAAATAGCCCCCGCTCGCCGAGCGGGGGCTATTTTTCGGAATTAACTGGATATTTGACATTTGCCCTCCAGGGACGGCGTTTACAAACGATTATTCGAGTCTTCGCTCCTTTTTCCAGGACTCATTATCTCTAGTGATCGAATCTCTTTTAATTGAGTCAACCCTTCAGCTTCTATTTTTTTGCGGATACTCAGACTTTTGAAGTGTGTTGCACTTCTAAGTAGAATTCACGATTACGTTTATTGGATGGAGCCAAAATTAATGTAAGTAGCACGCAACATTTTCCCTTCAATCTGCATCAATTATTAAAAAGGATAAACTATGAAAAGAATTCTTTATTTATTGGATTTACTGGCAGTCGTTTCAATGATTGCAGGATGCGCAGCTATTCAAGAAGAGACAGGCGCGGACGAACTTCATCAAGACGGCTATCTCAAGATATTCGTCTCCATTGACGGAAATAAACTGAACAACCAAAGCGAATATGAGATAAGCCCAGACGGCGGGAGCCTCAAACTCATAGCATATTATCTTGATAATCCAGAGAAGAAACAACTGGATGACTGGGCACGGATCGGCAGTACTGCGCCAGAGGGGCATTTTTCTGTAACACGGGAAAAGATATCGTCGATGGAAACTCGCTATACCATTTCAGCATTGAAAAACACAACCGGTGAGAAACAGGCTTTGGGAATAGATTTGCTTGATACTACCGGTTTTGCGCCCAATCACTATGGTTTTGCGCGAATTGTCGTTGTGCAGAAGCCTTAGTATGGGGGCTATTTTTTGGAATCATCTGTTTATTAGATATTTATCAGCCAGGATCGGATCAGTGCCGACGGATGATGGACGCGCCCATGGCCTGGGCGCGTTCTTCGTATTCGCGCACGACGGCGTCGCAGGTATGCGGGGTCAGCAGGCGGGGACGCCAGATGAAGCGTTTGCGGGAGACGCCGACCAGGATGGGACGGCGGAAGGACTTCAGTTCGTCGAGATGGTCGAACAGCGTCTGGTTGTCCTGGTCGCTCTTGGAAAAGCCGAAGCCCGGGTCGAGGATCCAGTCGGCTACGCCGGCTTCCTTGGCACGGACGGCGAAGTCGCGGAAATACTGTTTGACGCTCTCTACCACGTTGTCGTAGTGATAGTCGTCATGCATCGTCTCAAACGTTCCCTGGTGGTGCATGGCCACGTAGCGGAGCCCCAGCCTGCCGACGACCGGCAGCATGGCGTCGTCCCATTCTCCGGCGGAAATGTCGTTGACCCAGAAGCGGCCGATGGCCTGGTAGGCCATTACCACGATGGAGGAACGGAAGGTGTCGATCGAGACCGTGACGCCGGGGTAATAGCGCCGGAGCGTCTCGAGGGCAGGCTCGAGGCGCGCCCACTCCTCATCTGCACCGACATCCGTCGCCCCCGGCCGGGAGGACACGGCGCCCAGATCCAGGATGTCGGCTCCCTGTGCCAGCAGGCTGTCTGCCCGGCGACGGAAAGCACTTTCCGTCGCGGCGCGGGAAGGCTCGTAGAACGAGTCGGGATTCAGGTTGATGATCCCCATGATTTTCGTCGGACCGCTTTCCATGATGTCGTTTCTTTTTGTACCTTTACAAGTTGAATACAAAGATATAAGAAAAAAAACGATATGCTGATCGTAATCGAAGGTTTGGACGGCGCCGGTAAATCGACGCAGCTCAAGATGGTTACTTCCTACTTCTCCTCCCTGGGCCGGAAAGTGGAATACCTGCACTTCCCCCGCTACAGCGCGCCGGTCTACGGCGAACTCATCGCGAAGTTCCTGCGGGGAGACTTCGGTTCGATCGACCAGGTCCATCCCCAGCTCGTCGCCCTGCTCTTCGCCGAAGACCGGCGGGATGCAGCCGCCCAGATCCGCAGTTGGATGGACCAGGGCCGCGTGGTCGTGCTTGACCGCTATGTCTATTCCAACATCGCCTTCCAGTGCGCCAAGCTCCCCACCCGGGCGGAATCCGACGCGCTCCGCGACTGGATCTTTGATCTCGAATACAAGCATTTCGACATCCCTCGCCCGACCCTCAACCTCTTCCTCGATGTGCCCATCGGATTCGTGGACGCCAAACTCCGCGCGAGCCGCAAGGGCGGCGACCGCTCCTATCTGGAAGGCAAGACTGACATCCACGAAGCAGACATCCACTTCCAGGAGAAAGTGCGGGCCCTCTATGAGGAGCAGTGCGCACTTGACGCGTCGTTCATCCGCATCGACTGCAGCGACTGCGAGGGGCACATGCTCCCCGCCGCCGACATCTTCCGCCGCATCCGCGACCAAATCGACGCCGCCTTATGAGATTCCTGCGTGGCCTTTGCCGGGTGATTTTCGCCCTGACCTTTATCGTGTCGGGGGCACTCAAACTGCTCGATCCGGTCGGGACCGGGCTCATCGTCAAGGAGTACCTCGACTTCATGCACCTGGATTTCCTGCAATCCTCCGCCGTGCTGCTGGGCATGGGCCTGGCTACGGTTGAATTCACGACGGGTATCTGCGTGCTCAGCGGCCTGCGCATCCGCATCATCGCCTGGGTCGCCCTCCTGATGATGGCATTTTTCACGGCCTTGACGCTCTACCTGATGCTCTACAATCCCATCAGCGACTGCGGCTGTTTCGGCGAGGCCATCCATCTGACCAATACCCAGACTTTCATCAAGAACGTGATCCTGCTGGTGCTTGCCTTCCTGATCTTCCTCGGTCGTAAACGGGCAACCCGGCTGGCCCCGGCGTGGATGGAATGGCTGTTCGTGGGCATCTTCGCCCTGCTGGCGCTGGCCGTTTCTGTCCGCGCGCTGGCCACCATCCCCCAGGTTGATTTCACGGCCTACCGTGTAGGCAACAGCCTCGATGAACTCGCGCAGGAGAATCAGGCGCGTTTCGAGACGACCTTCCTCTATACCAAGGACGGCCATACGGAAGAATTCACGCTCGACAATCTGCCCGACGACAGCTGGACCTACCTTGACAGCAAGACCGTCCAGGTGGGCGGCTCGACCAAGATGGCTCAGGTCGATTTCACGCTCGAGCGGAAGGATGGCCCGGTGCTGGCCGTAACGGTTTACAGCCCCGAATCGCTCGACAAAGAACATCTGGACCGCATCGACCGTTTCCGCAACGCGGCGCTCATGCAGGGACACGAGGTGATTATGTACGGTCCCTCGGGTGATTACGAACCGGCCGACCGCAAGTCGCTCATGACCCTCAACCGCAGCAACGGCGGCGCCGTGTATTTCTACGACGGGACCATCGTTTCGAAATGGGCCAATGTCGAGCTGGACGACGTGAACCTGGCCGAAGTGCTGGAAGAAGATCCCGACGTGGTAATCTTGCGCCACCGTATCCGTGAACAACTCTATGCCAGCATCCTGATTGCCGGAGCGCTCGTCCTGATGGCCCTGATGCGGATCCTGTGCAAATCGTTCATCAAACTCCGCTGACCATGGATATCGCCGTCGTCATTCTCAACTGGAACGGGCTGAAGATGCTTCAAACCTACCTGCCTGCGCTGGTGGAACGCACCTCCTGCTGCGGCTCCTTCATCGTGGTGGCCGACAATGGTTCAACCGACGGTTCCGTGGACTGGCTGAAGGAGGCTTATCCCGAAATCCGCACGCTTTGCTTCGACCGGAACTACGGCTTCACGGGCGGCTACAACCGCGCCCTGCGCGAAATCGACGCCGACTACTATATCCTGCTCAACTCCGACATCGAGGTAGGCGAAGGCTGGCTCGAGCCGCTGGTCTCCTTCATGGAAGAGCACCCCGATGTGGGCATCTGCCAGCCGAAGGTCCTCTCCATGGCCGAGCGGGACCGCTTTGAATACGCAGGTGCGGCCGGCGGATTCATCGACCGCTACGGCTATCCCTTCTGCCGCGGCCGCATCCTCTCGAACCTGGAGAAAGACCAGGGACAGTACGACACGCCGGAAGAGTGCTTCTGGGCGACGGGCGCCTGCATGATGGTGCGCAGCGCACTGTACCACCATCTCGGCGGTCTGGACGACAGTTTCTTCGCCCATATGGAGGAGATTGATTTCTGCTGGCGGGCCAAGCTCTTGGGCTATCAGGTCTGGTGCGTGCCCGCTTCGACGGTCTGGCACGTAGGGGGCGGCACCCTGCCCAACAATTCACCGCAGAAACTCTATTTCAACTACCGCAACAACCTGCTGATGCTCTACAAGAACCTTCCGGAGCGCATCCGCAGACGCCGTATCTTTGTCAGGATGCTCCTCGACGGTGCTTCCGCTGCCGTCTATCTGGTAACGGGCCGCTGGAGTTTCTTCAAATCCGTCTGGCGGGCACATCGCGACTATCGCCGCATGCGCCGCGACGAAGATCCGTCTCCCTTCGAAGAAGAGTGCAACAACATCGGCCTCTATGACGGCAGTATCGTCCTGCGCTTCTTCCTCTCCGGAAAGAAACTCCGCTGGAGTGATATCGAGCGGAATCTCTGACGTGTTAGACGCATAAGTGCTCCCAATGGCGGTTTTTTTCTTCCATTGGGAGCAAATAAAGCCAATAATGCTCCCAATGGCGGCTATTTGACGCTATTGGGAGCACTTGTCATACATCGTGCGCCAGTATGAAGAACGCTCCAGGCCATGGGCGCGTCTATTATCAGAACACATCTTTGATTATTTGACCTTGGTCAGCGTAACGTCGCGAAGGCTGTAGGTGAGGACCATTGTATCGCCGCTGACCGTAAAGGTGAGCCAGTACTCCGAAGTCTGGTCGTCACCATAAGTATTGTACAGATAGGCCTTGCCCTTTCCGCCATCGTAATCGTAGGTGCCTTTCATCGTGTATTCGGTGCCGTCCACCGTGCGGGTGAAAGTGAATTCATTCGTCTTGCCGATCGTCACCAGATAGACGACATGGGCGCCGTAATACACCGGGTCGCTTTGGTTGTCCAGTTTCCAGGAAGTGCCGGCAAGTTCGTTGCTGCCGCTGCCCTCTTCGCCAAACAAGATGTCGCAAGAACAGGTCAGAGTAATCGCCATCAGCGCGATAACCAGGGTCGAGAGGATTCTTTTCATGACAGATAAGTGTTTGAGTGTTTGGGACAAAGATATAAAAAAAACAGGACATGTCCATAGGCATGTCCTGTTTTTCTGTCCGTATTCGTTTAGGCTTCTTCGCCGACTACCTGCAGTTTGACGGTAGCTTTGATGTCCTTGTAGCACTTGACCACGGCTTCGTAGTCGCCCACCTGCTTGATCAGGTTTTCGCCCACGAGGGTGATGTTCTTGCGATCCACGTTGAAACCGGCGGCCTCGAGGGCTTCGGCAACCTGGATGTTGCTCACGGAACCGAATACCTTGCCGGTCTCGCTCACCTTGGCGGGGACCTTGACGGTCACCTCTGCGAGCTGGGCGGCGAGTTTCTCGGCGGCGTCGCGGAGCGCCTGCTCCTTGTGGGCGCGCTGACGCATGTTCTCGGCGTGGATTTTCTTGGCGGTCGGGGTGGCCATGATGGCCAGGCCCTGGGGAATCAGCCAGTTGGCGCCGTAACCGTTGCGTACGGTCACGATGTCGTCCTTGTTACCAAGGTTCTGAATGTCTTGTTTGAGAATGACTTCCATGGTGTTTCCTCCTTATTTCATCAGGTCGGTTACATACGGGAGAAGCGCCAGGTGGCGTGCTCTCTTGACGGCTTGCGAGACTTTCTTCTGGAACTTCAGGGAAGTGCCGGTGATACGGCGGGGAAGGATCTTGCCCTGCTCGTTGAGGAACTTCTTCAGGAATTCAGCATCCTTGTAGTCAACGTATTTGATGCCTGCTTTCTTGAAACGGCAGTATTTCTTCTTCTTGACCTCGACATTGACGGGGTTCAGATAGCGGATGTCATCGTTCTGTGCCATAGTTGTATCTCCTTATTCGTTAGCGGGAGCCTCGGCGGGAGCTTCGGCCGGTGCGGCGGCACCGCTCATCTTGGCGCGACGGCGCTCGGCATAAGCGATGGCGTGTTTGTCCATGGATACAGTCTGGAAGCGGAGGATGCGCTCATCACGCTTGAACTGTGTTTCAAATCTGGCAATGAACTCCGGTTCGGCCTGGAACTCGATCAGGGTGTAGAAGCCGGTAGTTTTCTTCTGGATGGGGTAAGCCAGTTTCTTCAGGCCCCAGTCCTCCTGGCACACGATCTTGCCACCGTTTTCGGTGATCAGACCGGTGTACTTGGCAACCGCTTCCTTCATCTGGACATCAGACAAAACGGGAGTTGCAATGAAAACGGTTTCGTACTGTTTTAACATAAGTAGGTAATAATTAATAAACAAGCCCTTCGGGATTTTCCCAAAGGGCTGCAAAGATAGAGATAATTTTTTATTTGACAAATTATTTCTTCGGCGCATCCTCGATGACCGCCTGGATGAACTGCCACCACTTGGCGACCGAAGGAACATAGCAGCGCTCGTCCGGGGAGTGAGGCGACTTGAGGGTCGGACCACAGGAGATCATGTCCCAGTTGGGATAGGCGCCGGCCAGGATGCCGCATTCAAGTCCGGCGTGGATGGCCATCACGGCCGGCTCCTTGCCGAAGAGTTTCTTGTACTGGTCCTTCATGGTGTGGAGGATGGGGGAGGCCATGTTCGGGCTCCAGCCGGAATAGGCTCCGTCGAACCAGACCTTGGCGCCGGCCAGCTCGAAAGCGGCGCGGACCGATTCGGCCAGGTCCATCTTGAGCGTGTCGGTAGAGCCGCGCAGCAGCGTATTGACGTTGATCACGCCCTTGTCGGTGTGGACGATGGCCAGGTTGTTGGAGGTCTCCACCAGACCTTCGACCTCAAGGCTCATGCGGTCGACCGCGTTGGGGCAGGCGTAGAGGGCTTTGACGAGCTTCAGGCCGGTGTTGCCGGCGATGACCTTGCCGCAGCGGATGCCTTCGACAGTGATGACCAGGCCCGGATCGATGGGGGCGAGTTCGGCCTTTACGGTGGCGGCGGTCTTTTCAACGCCCGCTTTCACGGCCTCGACCTTCTCGGCCGGGACGGCGACGACAGCCTCCGCTTCACGCGGGATGGCGTTGCGCATGTTGCCGCCGTTGAAGCTGGCGAGTTTGCCCTTGTTGTCCCGCAGGATGGGGAGCAGCAGGCGGGCCATCACCTTGTTGGCGTTGCCGCGGCCCTCATTGATCTCCATGCCGGAGTGGCCGCCGCGAAGGCCGGTCACCACGATCTTCAGGGCCTTGAAGCCCTTGGGCATGGGTTCTTCCTTGTATTTGAAGCTGATGTTGGCGTCGATGCCGCCGGCGCAGCCCACGTAGAGTTCGCCTTCCGTCTCGGAGTCGAGGTTGAGCAGGATGTCACCCTTGAGGATGCCGGGCTTGAGGGCCTTGGCACCGACCATGCGGGTTTCTTCGTCCACGGTGAAGAGCGCCTCGAGGGGACCGTGCTTGATCGTCTCGGATTCGAGCACCGACATGGCGGCGGCTACGCCGAGGCCGTCGTCAGCGCCGAGGGTGGTGCCGCAGGCATACACCCAGTCACCGTCGTCCTGGTGGACGATGCGGGTCTCGATCGGGTCTTTGGTGAAGTCGTGCTTCTTGTCGTTGTTCTTCTGCGGGACCATGTCCATGTGGGCCTGCAGGATGATTCCCTTGCGGTCTTCCATGCCGGGCGTGGCGGGTTTGCGGATAATCACGTTGCCGCATTCATCCTGGAAGGCTTCCATGCCGCGGTCCTTCGCCCACTGGACGAGGAATTTGGCGACTTTCTGCGTATGTCCCGAGGGACGGGGGATCTGGGTAAGCGAATAGAAGTTGTTCCAAACGCACTTGGGTTCTAATTTGCGGATAGGCATGATGAAAGTGTTTTTGAGAGATTATTTCGATAACAGGATATTCAGCGGAAGGGTGCTCTCTTCCCCGAGCTGGTAGACGGGCACGCGGTTCTCAAGCAGGATTGCACCGCCCTGCACCACGCGGCAGCGGGTGATGGCGGGGATGCGATAGTGGACCAGTGGCTCCTTCGAACGGTCGGACGAGGCTTCGGGCGAGGCCAGCGGCTCGACGATGAACTCCACGGTCACCGCTTCGCCTTCATTGACCGAGGCGGGCAGCAGCCCGTTCTTTTCGGAGATGTGGAAGGCCGTGTAACGCTGGTTTTTGGCTTCGGGATCGGGCGTCACGTCGAAGGTCTTCTCGAGGTCGGAGACTTCGCGGATGCCGTAGAAGAGGCTCATATAGCGTTGTTCGAGACGGGTAATCTCATGGATGGCATCCCGGAGGGCATCGTCGCTGAAGGTGGCGTCGGTATCGCCCGTGGCGATCTGCTGACGTTTTTCACGAAGGTAGAAAATCGTGGCTGCAGCATCGGCGGCCTTCCGGTCGGCCGATTTTTCAACCACGTTGTCCTGGGTCACGGGGACACGTTCGTAGCCTTCGTCGGTCAGGACGGCCTGGTAGAGGACGGTGGTTTCACTGCCGAGGTTGCCCGTCGGGTCGATACCTTCAAAGGAGGCTGCGCCCGCGACCGGCGCAAAGCGCCAGGCGGCGGGCTGGCCCGTGTAATTGTCGGACATCGCAACCAGGCCCTGGGTGCACATCTGCAGGAAACCGGCCGAGGCGCGCTCGGGAATCGACACCGTATAACGGGAAGCGGGATCGGCTTCCACATAGGGAGTCAGGGTGATGGCTTGTAACGTATAGGTGGTGCGGTTCTGCGTGGGAGCGGCCACTCCGAAGTATTTCTGGGCATATTGGGCGTACGGTCCGGCGGTGAAGGCTTCACGGCGGGCGTTGACGCGGAGGCTGACGGTAGTCCTGGGAAGACTGTAGACGACGGGCCCCGACTGGGCCATAACGTCCTGGAAGAAAAACAGCGTCAGGACCAGCGCGAACAGGATTCTTTTCATCTTGAGAACAATTATTCGGTAAAAATAATAAAAAAATGCCTATTTTTACATATTATGAAAAAGCTTCTGATTCTCTTCGTCCTGGCGGCTGGCCTGCCTTTCCTGTTGTCCGCCGGCGTGCTGCGCACAAAATATGCCGACCTGGTGAACCCGATGGTCGGAACCGATTTCCACGGTCATACTTTTCCGGGTGCAGCCTATCCTTTCGGTATGGTCCAGCTGAGCCCCGATACACGCGAGGACAACTGGGACGGCTGTTCAGGCTACCATTACAGCGATTCGCTCATCAAGGGTTTCAGCCACACCCACCTGAGCGGCACCGGCTGCGCAGACCTGTGCGACATCCGTGTGATGCCCGTGGCGGGTCTCGATCCCTTCAAGGAATTTCCCTACAGGGAAGAGGACTACCAATCCGGTTTCTCCCACAGCAAGGAATCCGCCCAGGCAGGGTACTACAAAGTGTTCCTCGACCGGTGGGGCGTTGAAGCAGAATTGACGGTGGGCCGTCGCAGCGGCTTCCATCGCTATACTTACCCTGCCGGCGTCACGCCGCAGCTGGTACTCGACCTGGTCCCGCGCGACAAGATGCTGGGTGCACGGATCACGAAGGTAGGCGATTATGCCGTCCAGGGTTACCGTCGTTCCCACTCCTGGGCCGACGACCAGATCGTCTATTTCTATATGGAATTCTCCCGCCCGATTGCCGAAATGGTGATCGAAGAGCCGATAGAAGGTGATGACCAGCCGCGTGCCCTGATTATGTTCGATAAATCATCCGGCCGTTCCCGCGCGCGGGAGCTGCTTGTCCGCGTGGGCATCTCCTCGGTTTCCGAGACGAACGCCCGTGCCAATCTCGAATCGGAGGGAGCCTTGCAGAAAGGCGGCATCTATGCGTTCGATATTGCGAAAGAGTCAGCCCGCAAGGCCTGGGACGAATTCCTCTCGAAAATCGAGGTGGAAGGCGACTACACGACGAAGCGCATCTTTTATACGGCGCTCTATCACACGGCCATCGCCCCCAGCCTCTACTCCGACGCAAACGGGGAATACCGCGGCATGGACCGCAAGATCCACCGCACGGACGGCTGGGACCGCTACCATATCTTCTCGCTTTGGGATACGTACCGGACACTGCATCCGCTGTTCAATCTGATCGAGCGGAAGCGGACGGTCGATTTCATCAAATCGATGCTCTCGATCTATGAAGAACAGGGCAAACTGCCCCGCTGGGAGTTGAGTGCCAACGAAACCGACTGCATGATCGGCTACAGTGCGGCGCCGGTGATTGCCGACGCCCTGGCCAAAGGCATCACCGACTTCGACCGGAAAGAAGCCCTCAAGGCCATGGTGGAGACCGCCAACCGGCCGGAATTCGGCATCGACGTGTATCGTGACAACGGACTGGTCCTGGCCGACAAAGAGCATGAATCCGTCTCCAAGACCCTGGAATACGCCTTCGACGACTGGTGCATCGCGCAGGTGGCGCAGCGGATGGGCGAGCGCGGTACCGCTTCGACATTCCTCCGCCGTTCGCAGTATTGGCGCAACATTTACGATCCCTCCACCGGATTCATGCGGGCCCGTCTCAACGGCATCTGGCTCGATCCCTTCGATCCCGCAGAGGCCAACATCCATTACACGGAGGCCAATGCCTGGCAGTATTCCTTCCACGTGCAGCACGATATCAGCGGCCTGATCGAAGCCAGCGGCGGAGACAGTTCCATGGAACAGTGGCTCGACGAGCTCTTCTCGACCTCGAGCGATACCGGCGGCCTGAAGGTCGCCGATATGACCGGTATGGTGGGGCAATACGCCCAGGGCAATGAGCCCAGCCACCATATCGCCTACCTGTATAATTATGTCGGCGTGCCCTGGAAGACGCAGCGGATTGTCCGCAAGATCATGGAAGAACTCTTCACCGACGCGCCGGACGGCCTTTGCGGCAACGAGGACTGCGGCCAGATGTCGGCCTGGTACGTGATGAGCGCGCTGGGCTTCTATCCCGTCACCCCGGGCAGCGACCAGTACGTATTCGGTTCGCCGATGTTCCGCAATGCCGTGATCCATCTCGAAAACGGACGGGATTTCACCCTGCGCGCGCCGCGGACCAGCAGCACGAACCGCTACATCAACCACGTGATGCGCGACGGTCTGCCCTACAGGAAGTCCTATGTGACCTATGCCGATATCGCGCAGGGAACGACCTTCATTTTCGGTATGGATGCAGAGCCCAATCTGCGCTTCGGCGCCCGGGAGGACGACCGGCCTTACTCGGCCGTGGAGAAGACCATCGTGGAAAATCCTGTCTTCGTCGTGCCCTCCCCGGTGTTCAACGCTTTTACCAAAGTGGAGATCGAGTCCCCGGCCAAGGGCAACCGCATCTGGTACCAGATGGTGCCGGAAGGCAGCGTGGCCGGCGGTGACTTCGACCTCTATCAGCGTCCCTTTACCGTAAGCCGCAACTGCACGATCTATGCCTATTGCACCGACGCGGACGGCAATCGCAGCTTTACGACGCAGACCACGCTGCGGCGTGTCGAGAACAGTTATAAGGTCCAGATCGCCCATCCGTACAGCCGGCTCTACAGCGCCGGCGGCGACCAGGCGATCGTCGACGGAGTGCGCGGCGGTACCAACTTCCGCCTGGGCGGTTGGCAGGGCTACCAGAACAGCGACTTCGAGGCTGTGATCGACTTGGGAGCCGAGAAGCATCTCTCCCGGCTGAGCGCCGGATTCCTGCAGGATACCCGTTCGTGGATCGTGTTGCCCGTCTGGGTGGAATTCTACACTTCGCTCAACGGAAAGGACTTCGTACGGCAGCGCCGCCTGGAGCATGATGTCGATCCGCAGGATTACAACTGCCAGATCCACGAATTCACGCTTCCAGTCAACGTGAACGCCCGCTATGTCAAAGTGGTAGCGCGGAATTTCGGCACTCTGCCCGAATGGCACCTGGGCGCCGGCGGCCAGGCCCACATCTTCGTCGATGAAGTCACCATCCAATAACACAGTCCCGACAGTCCATACCCTCTTTTCCCCCTCTTTCCGCTGCAATGTACACACTTGTCAATCAGTTTATTACAGAAACTGATCCCCCTCAAAAGCGGGGGGATCGGTTTCGGCAACTCCTTCATTCACTGATGCTTCCGTTGCAGGCGCTGGGGGTCTTCGTCCTGGTGCTGGCAGCCTGCGGGAGCGAGCCGAAAGGCGAAGCGGACGGGTACATCGATTTCCTGTATGCCTATATGCCGCATCCCGACCTGGCGGCCCATCCCTACACCTATTGGGAAGCCAATGTCGACAAGACGCTCGAGGTTCGCGAACGGATGGGCTGGGACATTCCCGAGCGGGAGTTCCGGCATTTCGTCCTGCCGCTGCGTGTCAACAACGAGCCGCTCGACGACTTCCGGACGCTGTATGCCGATACGCTCTGTGCCCGTGTGCAGGGGATGACGATCGGGGAGGCGGCGCTGGAGATCAATCACTGGTGCCACGAGATGGCCACGTATCAGCCCTCAGACGGTCGGACGTCTTCGCCGTTGCAAACCATCCAGCGCGGCGTGGGGCGCTGCGGCGAGGAATCCGTGCTGGCGGTGGCGGCGTTGCGCGCCGCCGGGATTCCCGCCCGGCAGGTCTATACGCCGCGCTGGGCCCATACCGACGACAATCACGCCTGGGTGGAGGTCTATGTAGACGGCAAATGGCAGTTTATGGGCGCCTGCGAGCCGGAGCCGCGGCTCAACATGGCCTGGTTCACGGGGCCTGTTTCCCGTGCTATGATCCTTCATACCAAGGTTTTCGGAGATTATCACGGCGACGAGGATGTGATCCGGCGGACACCTTGTTACACGGAAATCAATGTGATCCGGGGGTATGTTCCTGCCCGTCGGAGTGTGGTGACGGTGGTGGATGAGAAAGGCAAGCCCGTCGCCGGAGCCCACGTGGAGTTCAAGATCTATAATTACGCCGAGTATTACACGGTGGCCAGTTATCAGACCGACCGGAAAGGACAGGCTGCGCTCGATATGGGGCTGGGAGATATGGTGGTCTGGGCTTCAAAAGCCGACCGCTTCGGTCTGGCCGTGATCGATGGGGAAGCGGTGACGGTGACGCTTGACCATACCGTCGGAGAGCGTTGTGCCATCGATCTGGATATCGTACCGCCGGCCGAGAACCCGCTGCCTTCGGGCGCTACCGACGAGGAAGTGGCCCGCAATGCAGAGCGTCTGCGCTACGAAGATTCGTTGCGTGAGGCGCGGCCCAAAGGCAACGCGGCCGTTATCGATGCCTTCCTGGCGGCGCACGACGATGCGAATGCACACGCGCTCCTCGCCTCGCTCTCTGAAAAGGACCGCGGTGACGTGACGCTTGACGTGCTGGAAGATGCCTACGCGCATATCGACGGTACTTTCAACCCGCTGCGTGACTGCCCGCGTGTGGATCTGGAACCGCTCAAGCCCTATTTCAGCGTGCTGGCCAGTCTCGATTTGAAATCCCGCAAGGAAGTGGCCGAATGGATCGGAAAGAACATCGAAGTCGATGCGCAGCGCAACCCGCAAGGGCTGCGGATGGCGCCGGCAGACGTCATGCTCAGCCGCAAGGCCGACCGAATGAACCGGGATATCTTCTTTGTCGCGCTCTGCCGTGCCAATGGGTTGGAGGCCCGTCTCGATCCGCTGACAGGTCAGGCCGAGGCAGATTTGTATGAAAAAGCTGCCCTTGAATCTGGAGAAACGCCGACTTTGATTGAAGACGAAAGGATCGCGAAAGGAAAGGTGGACGTCCAGTATGTGGGGTCGGGAACACCGGAGTATTACTATCATTTTACGCTGTCTTCCCTTGTCCCTGGAGGTCTGTCCGGCGAGTCGTATCGCAAGACGGAACTGTGCACCGTCGGCGAAGATTCCGACCATAATCCCTGGGATACGGTTTTCCCGCTGGAAGTGGAAGTCGGGTGTTACATGCTTACAAGCGGCACGCGCCTGGCTGACGGCAGCGTGCTCTCGCACACGGAATTCTTCACGGTCAGTCCCAATGCCGTCACACAGGTTCCGCTGGTGATGCGCAGCGCCGACGACCGGATTTCGGTACTGGGCACGATGGATGCCGACCGTTTCCTGCCGCAGACCGGCCGCGGCTACTATCTGCTGGCTGTGCTGGGCGACCGCGATGAACCGACAAGCCATGCCGTCCGTCAGTTGGAGACGTTGGTTCCCGTGCTGGAGCAATGGGGAAGGCCCCTGCTGATGGCAGGCCCTGCTGTCGGCCGTGCGATGGCCTCTTCTAAGGACGATTCCCTGGGGCGGCTGTCGAAACTGGTTCCGGTCGACGATGCTGACGGCTCGATCCTCGAGATGTTGTGCGCCGGGTGCAAGAGCGAATCCCGCCAGAAACCGGTAATCACCGTTTGCGACAGCTTCGGCCGTATCGTCTATTTCTCGCAGGGGTACAACACCTCCCTGGCCGAAGATCTCAAACGCGTCCTTTCGCAGCTATGAGTTCGCTCGTTCCCGGCTTTGCCCAGCGTTACCCCAGGATCGACGATGATGAAGCCTTCTGGCGCGACTTCGAACGCCAAGCCCAGCCAGCCTCCGCCCGTCATTCCCGGCTTGACCGGGAATCTTTCCTCATCGAGTCGTGCTGCACGACCCTCGACGAAGCTCTTGCCGCCGAGGCGCGCGGTGCCGGCCGCATCGAACTCTGCACCGACCTCTCCGTCGGAGGTCTCACCCCGCCCCGCGACTTAATCCGCGAAACCGTCGCCCGACTCTCGATCCCCGTAAATGTCCTCATACGCCCTGCCTCCGGCTCCCGGCCAGCCTCCGGACATCCTTCCCGGCCAGCCTCCGCCCGTCATGCCAGGCTTGACCCCGACCGTCATGCTCGGCCTGACCGGGCATCTCACCTCTCCCTGGGTGGTTTTTCCGCCCTGGATTTCGTCTACGACGAAGAGGCTGTGAGCCAGATGGAGTCGGACATCGCCTTCTGCCGGTCGGCTGGTGTCGCCGGCGTGGTCGTCGGGGCGCTGACGCCCGACGGCGCCATCGACCTGCCGGCCATGCGGCGGCTGGTCTCCGCCGCCGGCCCGCTCTCCGTGACTTTCCACCGCGCCTTCGATGTCTGCAGCGAAGATCCATTCAAAGCTGTCGATAAAATCATCTCGCTCCTTTGCACCCGCCTGCTGACTTCAGGGATGGCTCCCACCGCCTGGGAGGGAAGGGAACTGATCGCCCGCCTGGTCCGTCATGCCGGCGACCGCCTGATCATCATGCCCGGCCGTGGCGTCCGTCCCGAAAATCTCGCCGCCCTGGCCGCCGCCACCGCCGCCCCCGAATTCCACGGCACGGCTATCCCTTAGTTTTCAAGAAAAATAGCTATATTAGCAGCTGATTAACCCATTCAATATGAACAAGATTATCCTTTTTATCCTTTCAATGGCATTGCTTATGAGTTGCGGTAAAGAAGTCCGGAATGACGTCCAGGCGAAGTCCTGGCAGGAAATTGCACCGACCGAAATCACGTTGAATCCGCTCCAGATGATCGACCGGGACTGGCTGGAGGTTTCAGCGGGCAAGGAAGGGAAGATGAATCTGATGACCATCTCCTGGGGTACGATCGGGGAACTGTGGAACAAACCCGTTTTCATCGTCTATGTCTCGACCAGCCGGTACACGCACCAGTTTATGGAGGAGAACGACTATTTCACGGTAACGCACTTCCCGGAATCGATGCGGCCTCAGCTGAGTTATCTGGGCAGAGCCTCCGGCCGGAATGAAGACAAGGTAGCCGGTGCCGGCCTGACGGTGGAATTCACGGAACTGGGCAATCCGATCTATGCCGAAGCGGATCTTGCCATCGAGTGCAAGAAGATCTATGCGCAGCAATTCGACGCGGACCTTCTCCCGCAGGAACAACGCGAGTGGTACGAACGGTCCGGCCTGGGCATCCACTATATGTATATCGGCGAGATCCTCCACGTCTGGAAGAAGTAACTTCCTGGCAGAAGATAGCATAGAAAAAGGCGCTCTCCTTTTCCAAGGGGGGCGCCTGTTCCTTTTAACCTAAAAACTTAACCTATGAAAAAACTATTCGATTGTAGGTTAAGCAAAGGGTGTGCCAAAGTCGGGCAGCAGTAAAAATTATTCGGCAGGTGTTATCGAAATGATTTCCACTTTGCGGATCGGGCGGTCGCGCATGTCGGTGCGTTCGGAGGCGATCTTGTCGATGACGGTCAAGCCGTCGACCACTTCGCCGAAGATGGTGTATTCGCCGTCGAGATGCTTGCAGCCTTCTTCATCCTGGACGATGTAGAACTGCGAGCCGGACGATTCCTTGGCCGGATTGACCTGGTCGCCGCGACGGGCGGCCGCCAGGGCGCCTTTCTTGTGCGTCTTGCCTGCTACGATTTCGGCCGGGATGGTGTAGCCGGGGCCGCCGGTGCCGAACTGTGCGATCTTGGTGGAGTCCTTGGTGAAGGGGTCACCGCCCTGGATCATGAAGCCCTTGATGATCCGGTGGAACAGCAGGCCGTTGTAGAAGCCGCTGCGGGCCAGTTTCACGAAGTTGTCGCGGTGCAGCGGGGTCTCCGCATACAGTTTGACGGTCATCGTGCCGTCGGTGGTCTTGATCTTGAGCATCGGCTCTTCGCCGAGTTCCGCCCATTTGTCGGCGGGGGCAGCAGGTTGTTCGTTCATAGTGGTGGTTGTCGGATTGTTCGTTTCAGGGGTTTGTTCCGTGGTTGTTTCCTCCGTGCCTTCAGCAGGTTGCGGGTTGTCGGGCTTCTTGCAGGCCGCAAACAGGACCAGGGCCGCAAGGATATAGATGCATAGGCGTTTCATGACGTGTATAAACGTTTATATCTGTTTTTCGCAGCCCAAATTTAACGAATATTTCTTATTTTTGTAAGACAAACACGACACTCGTGGCAAATCCCCTCAAACAACTCGCCGGCGAAACCGCCATCTATGGACTGAGTACCATCCTGGCCCGGGTCATCAACTTTGCCCTCGTCCCGCTTTATACACGCGTCCTCACACAGGCGCAATATGGTGTAGTATCTGAATTCATGGCCTACATCGCCATGCTCCAGGTGGTGCTGACGCTGGGGCTGGAAACGGGCTGTTTCCGCTACGCCAGCAAAGAAGGTGCAGACGCCAGGAAAGTATTCTCCAACGCATTCGTCACGGTATTCGGCATCTGTGCCCTTTTCCTGGCCTGCATGATCGCCTTCTCGGGCGACATCTCCACGGCGATGGGTTATCCGGGATTCCGGAACATGATCGTGTACTGCGGCCTGATCCTGGCCATCGACTGTACGACGGCCATCCTTTTCGCCAAGCTGCGTCACGAGCACAAGGCCCTCAAGTTTGCCGTCATCAAGACCGTCAAGATCCTTACCGAAGTGGCGGTGAACCTGTGGCTCTACCTGGTGATGGCCAAACGCTTCGCGGCAGGTTCCAGCCTCTGGCTCACGCGTTTCGTCAGTTCGACCCCCGACTTCACCTATCCGATTTTCGCCATCCTGGTCAGCTGCATCGTCTGCCTCGTGCTGATTGCGCCCGAGCTGCTGAAGCTTTCTTTCCAGCTCGACCGCAAGCTGATCGGCCGGCTGCTGGTCTATTCGCTCCCGCTGATGATCGCCGGCCTCCCGGGCATCATGAACGACGTGCTCGATCGCGTTCTGATGCGCTTCGTCAATGCCGATCCGGTGAACTGGCGCGCCGACCTGGGCGTCTATCAGGCCGCGGTGAAGCTGGCCGTCATCATGCAGCTGTTCGTGCAGATGTTCCGCTATGCGGCGGAGCCTTTCTTCTTCCAGCGCGAGCGCGAGAAAGACAGCAAGCAGACGTATGCCAAGGTCCTGAACTATTTCACGGCCTTCTGCATGTTCGGCTTCGTGGTGCTGATGCTCTTTATGGATGAGATCGGCCTGCTGCTGGGCAAGGACTTCCGCGTAGGTCTCGACATCACGCCCATCATGCTGATGGCCTATGTGATTACGGGCATCCTGTTCAACGTCAATATCTGGTACAAACTCTCCGAAAAGACCGGTTACGCCGTGTGGATCACGCTGGCGGGCCTGGTCGTCACCATCGTGGTCAATCTCATCTTCATGCCGCGCTATTCATACCACGCGGCGGCCTGGGGCCACATCGCCAGCTATGTGACGATGCTGCTGCTGACCGCCCTGCTGGGCCGCAAGCATTATCCTATCCCCTATAATTGGGGCGTGGTGATTCTGCTGGTAGCGGCTGGTCTGGGCGTATGGGGCCTGAGCATGCTGCTCCCTGAGATGGGTGTCTGGGCAAAAATCCTCGTACATTCTGCCTTCGTGCTGCTCTATATTGCCATTGCATTTGTTATATTTGTAGTTCAGAAAAGAAGAGCTGCCGTATGAAAGTGAAGATCGTCAATCACTCACCTTACCCGCTGCCCGCCTATGCCACCGAGCTGTCTGCCGGCATGGATCTCCGTGCCGACCTGCAGGAACCCCTGGTGCTTCGGACGCTGGAGCGGGCGATGGTACCCACCGGCCTTCACATCGAACTGCCCGCAGGCTTTGAGGCGCAGATCCGTCCGCGCAGCGGCCTGGCGGCCAAACACGGCATCTCGATCGTCAACGCCCCCGGCACCATCGACGCCGACTATCGCGGGGAGATCAAAGTGGTGCTGGTCAATCTCTCGAACGAACCCTTCACGGTCAATCCCGGCGAGCGGATCGCGCAGATGGTCGTCGCCCGCCACGAGACGGTGCAGTGGGAGCCCGTGGAAGCGCTGGAGGAAAGCGGTCGCGGAAGCGGCGGATTCGGTTCAACAGGAAAATAAGACAAGACCATGATATCAGTTGAAGAATTGTATGCGCTCTACCGGAAGTGTACGGGCATTACGACAGACAGCCGCAACATCAAGGAAGGCATGATGTTCTTTGCGCTCAAAGGCGAGAAGTTCGACGGTAATGATTTTGCGGAAGATGCGCTCAAGGCAGGCGCCCGCTATGCGGTTGTCGACCGTTTCCTGTTGGAAGGTACGGCTTATCGCGGCCGCAAATGCATCGTAGTCGAGAATTCCCTGGCCATGCTTCAGCAGATGGCCGCCTATCACCGCAAACAATTCGACATTCCCGTCGTGGGCATCACCGGCACGAACGGCAAGACCACGACCAAGGAACTGGTAGCCGCCGTCCTGTCGAAGAAATACAATCTGGTCGCCACCCAGGCCAACTACAACAACCATATCGGCGTGCCGCTCACCCTGTTCCGCATCGACGAACGCACCGACATGGCCGTTGTGGAAATGGGTGCCAGCGCCCCGGGCGAAATCGCGGAGCTGACGAAGATCGTCCAGCCCACCTGCGGCCTGATCACGACGGTGGGAAAGGCACACCTGCAGGGATTCGGTTCTTTCGAAGGGGTCAAGAAAACCAAGGGGGAACTCTACGATATCCTGCGCCAGCGGGGCGGCGTCGTGTTCTACAATGCCGACAATCCGCATCTGTGCGAGATGGTTTCGCACCGGCCCGGCCTTTGCGTCCGCAAGTACGGCGTCCGGGAGCAGGACGTGAAGGTCTTGCCCGCAACGCCGGACAGCCCGTTCCTGAAACTCGAACTCACGCATGACGACAAGCCCGTGACCATCACCACGCATCTGGTGGGCGACTACAACGCCGACAATGTGATGGCCGCCCTGGCCGTCGGTACCTACTTCGAAGTCCCGTTCAAGAAGATGGTAGCAGCCATCGAAGCCTATACCCCTTCCAACAGCCGCAGCCAGCTGGTGAAGACCGCCCACAATACGCTGGTGATCGACGCCTACAACGCCAACCCTTCGAGCATGCGGGCCGCCCTCGACAATTTCGCCGCCACCGAATTCCCGGGCAAAGTGCTGATGCTGGGTGACATGCTGGAACTCGGTCCCGACTCGGCCGACGAGCACATGGCCATTCTTCGCCACGCCGTTTCCGTCTCGGGTGAGATTTATCTGGTAGGCAACGAATTCACGGCCGCAGCGGCAGCACTGGGTGCAGGATACGCCCGGATCCTGCCGTTCCCCACCATCGAAGACCTCAAAGCCTATGTGACGGAGCACCCGCTTGAGGAACGTACCATCCTGATCAAGGGCTCCAACGGCAAACACATGGAGCGGGTCGTCGATGCCCTTTAAAAAAGTTTGTATTTCAAAATTTATCCGTATCTTTGCAAGCCCTTTCTCGAGAAGATAGGGAAGTTACAATTATTGAACTGATTACTAACTTAAAGCAAAAGCAAAATGGCTGTTAAAATCCGCCTTTCGCGTCACGGCAAGAAGAATTACGCGTATTTCCACATTGTCGTCGCTGACGCACGCGCACCGCGCGACGGCCGTCTGATCGAACAGATCGGCCTCTACAACCCGAACACAAACCCCGCGACCATCGTCCTCGATGGTGAACGTGCCCTCGACTGGCTCAACAAAGGTGCCCAGCCGACCACGACCGCCCGTCGCATCCTCTCCTACGAAGGTGTCCTGCTGAAGAAACACCTCCAGGGTGGTGTAGCGAAGGGTGCTTTCTCCGAGGAGGAAGCCGAGCGCCGCTATGCTGCCTGGAAGACCCAGAAAGATTCGAAACTGGCCTCCAAGAAGCAGACCATCGCCAGCGCCAACGAAGCTGCCGCCAAGGCTGCCATCAAGGCTGAGGCCAAGGTCAACGAGGAGCGCGCTGAAGCGATCGCCAAGAAGAAGGCTGAGCTCGCCGCTGCTGCTGAAGCTGCCGCCAAGGCCGCTGCCGAAGAGGCTGCTGCCGCCGCTGCTGAAGCTGAGGCTCCCGCTGAGAATCCGGAAGCGTAGTTTTCGGGATGAAGGTGCTGAAATCCTGGGGCGCAGCCGGAGAAGTGGTGTTGAGCCGCCCGGCAGACAGTCCGCAGGATTTGAACGTACAGGAACCGGTATTCATCGAATTCGATGGACTGCCGGTTCCTTTTTATTTTGAATCCCTGCAGGAAAAGGGCAATCGCCTGATCGTAAAGTTCGAGGATGTCGATACGCTCGCCCAGGCCGAAGAACTGGTCGGCCGCGAGGTCCGCTTCGCCGCAGAAGAGGAAGAAGAGGAAGACACGCTCATCGGCCTCAGGGTCCGCGACAGCCGCACGCGGCGCATCATCGGCGAAATCGTGGATTTCAGCGACTACGGCGGCAACATCGTCCTGACCGTCGAAACGGAAGACAGCGGCGAAGTCCTGCTCCCCCTGCACGAAGAACTCATCGTCAATATCCACGGCGAAGTCATCACCCTCGATATTCCCGAAGGACTTCTCTGATCGGAATTCGACTTTGGCACACCCTTTGCTTAACCTACAATCGAATAGTTTTTTCATAGGTTAAGTTTTTAGGTTAAAAGGACTAGGCGCCTCTCCCTTTGCAAAGGAGAAGCGCCTTTTTCTTTTTCGCCACTCAGGGCAAGAACCGTTCTGATTCTTCAATCTGTCCAAGGAATCGGGCTGCTTCCTTGGATAGTTGCCCGCAGAGACGCCTTCTGTCCAAGAATACCTGAGCTATTCTTGGACAGTTGCTCTTTTGTTTCGATTGTATTTGTAATCGGGGCTTCTCCGTTGTATCTTTGTGGTTGGCCATAACCATGTTGGTGGTGGATAACGGATGGAGGATTGAATATGGTTAAGGAACACACTTTCTATGAGAAGGAAGAACGCTGTCGACGCGTCTTCCAAATGACGCTGCGGAAATACGGTGGAATCTGGCATTTATGCACGCCCGGGGAGAAGCAGCCGGTCATTTTCAGGAATCCGGAAGATTATGTGTTTGCCATGACTTTGGTGGCGATGTGTGCATACGATTGCCCGCAGGTGCAGATCATCACCTTCGAGATCATGAGCAATCATGTACACTTCGTGATTTGTGGGAGTAAGGAAGAGGTTCTGGCGTTTTTTGAACTATTCAAGAAACGCCTGCGCTGGTATCTGGTCAAGAATGGAGGCCAGAGAGATTTGCGCCGGTTCAACTGCGATGAACCGATAGCGATAGAGACACTCGAATCGCTGCGGAACCAGATCGGTTATACGAACCGGAATAATTTTGTCGTCGATCCCGACCAGACGCCCTTCACGTATCCATATGGTGCGAACAGCTATTATTTCAATCCCATTGCCAAGGAGCGTCAGACGTCTTTGTTTGGGGACGTCAATATATTGAAAAGGCGGGCGTTCGTCCATTCAAGACAGGCCGATTACCCTCTGTCCTACCAGATAGTCGATGGGTATTTCTCGCCAATGAACTATTGTCGGCTGGATATTGGGGAAGGGGTTTTCCGGGATGCGCGTCACTATTTCCATAAGCTGTCCAAGGAGATAGAGTCTTACCGTGATATTGCCACAATGGTGGGTGATGCGATATTCTACACCGACGATGAGTTGAACGACGTTGTCTACCGGATCTGCAAAGAGCAATATAATGGGCAGAAGGCAACGCTGTTAGGGAAGGATGAAAAACTGTCCCTGGCGAAGGTACTGCACTTTGATTACAATGCCGACAACGCCAAAATCGCCCGGCTCCTCAGGATGCCCGTTGAAGTGCTGGTCGCTCTTTTCCCGCTTAAAAAGAAATAAACTGTCCAAAGGATACGACGAAAACCTTGGACAGTTGCCGCCGGAAAGAGTATCTGTCCAAGAAATACCATAGAAATCTTGGACAGATGCTAAGATGGTCGTCCGGGTCAGCGGCCCGTGTAGTTATGCGGCGTGATGGCGTGGAGTTCGGCTTTGACGGCGTCGTCGATGTCGAGCGAGTCGATGAAGTGGCTGATGGCCTCTTTGGTGATGTGTTCGCCGGTGCGGGTCAAGGCTTTGAGGGCTTCGTAAGGCTTGGGGAAGCCTTCGCGGCGCAGCACGGTCTGGATGCCTTCGGCGACGACGGCCCAGTTGCGCTCGAGGTCCTGGGCCACGCGCTCTTCGTTGAGGATCAGTTTCCCGATACCTTTCTGGAGGGAGCGGATGGCGATCAGCGAGTGGGCGATGGGGACGCCGATGTTGCGCGAGACCGTGGAGTCCGTCAGGTCGCGCTGCAGGCGCGAGACCGGCAGCTTGCAGGAGAGGTAGTCGTAGATGGCGTTGGCGTAGGTCAGGTTGCCTTCGGCGTTTTCGAAGTCGATGGGATTGATCTTGTGCGGCATCGTGGAGGAGCCTACTTCACCGGCCACCAGCTGCTGTCCGAAATACTCCATCGAGATGTAGAGCCAGCAGTCGCGGCTCAGGTCCACCAGTATCGTATTGATCCGGCGCAGGGCGTCGAAGATCGCGGCCAGGTTGTCGTAGTGGTCGATCTGGGTAGTGGGGTAGGAGCGCTTGAGGCCCAGGGAGGCGACGAACTGCTCGGCGAAGCTGTTCCATTCGATGTCGGGATAGGCCACGTAATGGGCGTTCATGTTGCCCGTCGCCCCGCCGAACTTACCGGGGTAGGGCCGCTCTTCCAGCTGGCGCAGCTGCTCTTTCAACCGGACGATGAATACCTCCAGTTCTTTTCCCAGACGCGTCGGGGATGCGGGCTGACCGTGCGTATGGGCCAGCATCGGAACGTCGGCCCAGAGCGCGGCGCGCTGCGAAAGCATGTCGAGCAGCTCGCGCAGGGCGGGCATGTAAACCTCAGCCAGCGCTTCCTTGAGCGAGAGCGGAGTAGCCGTATTGTTGATGTCCTGCGAGGTAAGGCCGAAATGGATGAATTCGGCGTAGGCGGAGAGACCGAGGTCTGCGAAGCGCTCCTTCAGGAAATACTCCACGGCCTTGACGTCGTGGTTGGTCCGGCGCTCGATCTCCTTGATGCGGGCAGCGTCTTCCGCCGTAAAGTCGCCGTAGATGGCCCGCAGTTGCGGAAAGACTTCCGGGTCAACGTCTTCGAGCTGGGGCAGGGGCATTTCGCAAAGGGCGATGAAATACTCCACTTCCACCAGGACGCGGTAGCGCATCAGCGCACATTCGGAAAAGAAGGCAGAAAGTTCCGCCGTCTTGCCGGCGTAGCGGCCGTCGACGGGGGATATGGCCAGCAGCGGATCCATTGCGGTAAAGGTTTGTTACAGTTTGCGTTTGATTTCGACAATCTGGTAGGCCTCGATCATATCGCCGATCTTGATGTCGTTGAAGCCGTCCACGCTCAGACCGCAGTCGAAGCCGGCGGCGACTTCCTTCACATCGTCCTTCATGCGCTTGAGCGAGCCCAGCGTACCGGTGTAGACCACGATGCCGTCGCGGATGACGCGAACCTTCGCGCTGCGCGTCAGCTTGCCGTCGCGGACCATACAGCCGGCGATGGTACCGACCTTCGAGATCTTGAAGGTTTCGAGCACTTCCGCATTGGCGGTGATCTCCTCTTTCTCCTCAGGAGCGAGCATGCCTTCGATACCGCTCTTGACCTCTTCGATGGCGTCGTAGATGACCGAGTAGAGACGGATTTCGATCTGCTCTTTTTCGGCCAGTTTGCGGGCGTTGGGCATCGGGCGTACCTGGAAGCCGATGATGATGGCGTTGGAGGCCACGGCCAGCAGGACGTCCGACTCGGAGATGGCACCCACGGCCTTGTGGATCACATTGACGTGGATCTCTTCGGTCGAGAGTTTGATGAGCGAATCGGAGAGGGCCTCGATGGAACCGTCCACGTCGGCCTTGACGATGATGTTCAGTTCCTGGAAGTTGCCCAGGGCGATACGTCGGCCGATCTCCTCGAGGGTGATGTGGGTCTGCGTCTTGATGCCCTGGATGCGGATCAGCTGTTCGCGCTTGTTGGCCACGTCGCGGGCTTCCTTCTCGTCTTCCATGGCGTTGAGGGTGTCGCCGGCAGTCGGCGCGCCATTCAGACCGAGTACGGAGACCGGGGTGGAAGGGCCTGCTTCCTTGAGGCGCTGGCCACGCTCGTTGAACATGGCCTTCACGCGGCCCGCGAAACAGCCGGCCACGATGGGATCGCCCACGTGGAGCGTACCGCTCTGCACGAGTACCGTGGCCAGATAGCCGCGGCCCTTGTCGAGCGACGATTCGATGATGTTGCCCACGGCCAGTTTGTTGGGATTGGCCTTGAGTTCGAGCAGGTCGGCTTCGAGCAGGACTTTTTCGAGGAGTTCCTCTACGTTGATACCCTTCTTGGCCGCAATTTCCTGGCACTGGTACTTACCGCCCCAGTCTTCCACCAGGATGTTCATGTTGGCAAGCTGCTCCTTGATCTTCTCAGGGTTGGCGCCCGGTTTGTCGATCTTGTTGATGGCGAAGATCATCGGGACGCCGGCTGCCTGGGCATGGTTGATGGCCTCGACGGTCTGCGGCATCACGGCGTCGTCGGCCGCGATGATGATGATGGCCAGGTCGGTGACCTTGGCGCCGCGGGCACGCATGGCCGTGAAGGCCTCGTGACCCGGGGTATCGAGGAAGGTGATGTGACGACCGTCGGGGAGGGCGACGTTGTAGGCGCCGATGTGCTGCGTGATACCACCGGCCTCGCCGGCGATCACGTTGGTCTTGCGGATGTAGTCGAGCAGCGAGGTCTTACCGTGGTCGACGTGACCCATCACGGTGACGATCGGCGGACGCGGAAGGAGGTCCTCCTCCTTGTCTTCCTCCTGGGCGATGGCGCCCTGGATCTCGGCGGTGACGAATTCGATCTTGTAGCCGAACTCTTCGGCCACCAGCACGAGGGCTTCGGCGTCGAGACGCTGGTTGATGGACACCATCAGACCGAGGTTCATACAGGCCTCGATGACCTTGGTCACCGGGGTGTTGTTCATCAGGATGGCCAGTTCGTTGACGGTCACGAATTCCGTAACCTTGAGCACGTTACTGGTGAGTTCCTGGCGCTCCTGCTCTTCCTGCATCTTCTGGGATATCTCTTCGCGTTTCTCGCGGCGGTGCTTCGAGGTCTTGGTCTTGCCGTGACCTTCGGTCATGCGGGCGTAAGTCTCCTTGATCTGCTTCTGGATCTCGTCGCTGTCGAATTCGGGACGGACGGCCTTGAAACGGTCACCCTTCTTGGCCCCCTTGCCGCGGGCGCTTTCCTTGGCGGTGCTGTCCTTGGCGCCGGAACGTGCAGGCACGCTGTTCTTCGGATTGCTGATATCGACCTTGGAGGCACCTTTGTGGATGCGTTCGCGCTTGTTCTTGTCTTTCTTGCCGTGTTCGGAGGAGGAAGGCTTCTTCTCGAACTGGGACAGGTCGATCACACCCACGGTCTTGGGACCGGCGAGCTTTTCGACGCGCGTCTCGATGTGTTCCACCACGGGACGATCTTCGTGCTTCTCGGGTTTCTCTTCCTTGGGCTTGGGTGTGACAGGCTGCGGCTTGACGGCAGGTGCCGGTGCTGCAGCCTTCGGCTCTTCGGCTTTCTTTTCGGGAACCTCTTTCTTCGGGGCTTCGGGCTGAGCTTTCTTCTTGGGCGTCAGGTCGATGTGACCGACGATCTTCAGATCGCCCTTGGGCTGGGAAGGAACCTTCTCTTCCGGCTCGGTCTTGGCCGGCTTCTCGACGACGGGCTTGGGAGCGGCTTCCGGTGCGGGAGTCTCCACCTTCTTCTGCTCCGTGAACACGTTGGTCTTGATGATGACTTCCTTGACCGGCTCTTCTTCCTCGACGGCGGTGCGGCTGTTCTCCATCTCGGTGATTTCCTTGACTTTGATGGCTACTTTGCGCGACTGCTCCTTGATGAGCTGCTCCTTGCCGAACTCCTTGGCGACCATCGCGAAGACATCTTCCGAGATCTTCGAGGTGAGCGTCAGCTCGTCCTGGATGCCCTTCTTCTTGAGAAAGTCGGTCAGGGTCGAAAGACCGATGTTGAAATCCTTGAGTACTTTGTTGATTCTGATTGTTCCTTCTGCCATACTTGCTTCTCCCGTTTATGTTTTTTTAGTTTTCGAACTCTGCCCTGAGGATGCGCTGCACATCCTGGACGGTCTCCTCTTCGAGGTCGGCGCGCTGCATCACCTCCTCGGTCGAAAGGGCGAGCACGCTCTTGGCCGTGTCGCAGCCGATCTTCTTGAGGGACTCGATGATCCAGTCGTCGATTTCGTCGGCGAAGTCGTCGAGCAGCACGTCTTCTTCGTCTTCCTGCTGCTGGTCGCCCAGGCGGTAGACGTCGATCTTGTAGCCCGAGAGCTGTTCGGCCAGCAGGATGTTGCTGCCGCCACGACCGATGGCCAGAGCCAGTTCGCTGGCTTCCAGGTCGATGTGGATGCTCTTGCTCTCTTCGTCGATGCGGATCGACGAGATCTTGGCCGGCGAAAGCGCACGCTGGACCAGCAGCTGGGTATTGGTCGTCCAGTTGATGATGTCGATGTTTTCGTTGCGCAGTTCGCGGACGATGCCGTGGATACGCGAGCCTTTCACGCCGACGCAGGCGCCGACCGGGTCGATGCGCTCGTCGTAGGACTCCACAGCCACTTTGGCGCGCTCACCGGGCATGCGGACCACCTTCTTGATGGTGATCAAGCCGTCGAAGATTTCAGGGACCTCCTGTTCGAAGAGTCTTTCGAGGAAGAGGTTCGAAGTGCGCGAAAGCGTGATCACCGGTGAACTGTTGCGCATCTCCACGCTGAGGATGACGGCCTTGACGGTGTCGCCCTTGCGGAAGAAATCTGAAGGGATCTGCTCGCTCTTGGGCAGGACCAGCTCGTTGCCGTCTTCGTCCATCACCAGCACTTCCTTCTTCCAGGCCTGATAGACTTCACCCACCAGGATGTCGCCCACCTTGTCCACGTATTTCTTGTAGAGATTGCCTTTCTCGATGTCGGTGATGCGGCTGGAAAGGTTCTGCCGCAGGTTGAGGATGCCGCGACGGCCGAAGCTCGACATCGGGACCTCTTCGGGATACTCCTCGCCGATCTCGTAGGAGTCGTCGATCTTCTGGACCTCTTCGAGCGAGATCTCCTTGTTGGGATCCTCGACGGTCTCGACGACCTTCCGGTTGCGGATGATGGAGATGTCTCCCTTGTCGATGTTGATGATGATATCGAAATTGTCGGCATCGCCGTACATGCGGGCGAGCTGGGTGCGGAAGATGTCTTCCAGCACGCTCATCAGCGTGGGACGATCGATGTTCTTGAGTTCCTTGAATTCAGCGAATGTGCTGATCAGATTGACTTCCATTGTATATCGTTTTTTTATTCTTGTTCGTCTGTCCTAGATGCCGGCCGATCCTACCATCAGCGAGAAATCTTCCTTGTCGCGGTCGAGGCGCGATTCGATGAAGCGGCTCAGCGCCACGCAGTCGTCGATCGACACGCCGCCGCCTTCGCGGGTGATGATCACTTCGATGTCGTTGTCTTCACTGACGGAGACTTCCACCAGGGAGAGCTCCGTACCCTGCAGGTGTTCCTGTGCGAGGGCTTCGATGGTCTGTTTGAGGATCATAGTGACTTAAGTTGCATAAAAAAAGGAGACCTCGCGTCCCCTCAAATCGCCGCAAATTTAGCAATATCAGATTAAATGGCAAATTTTTTGCGCTAAAAGTTCTATTTTTGCAGTACAGTATGGAAATAAGCGCGCAAACACTGGCAGACCTTCTCGGCGGCGAGATTGTGGGCGACCCCGCGACCGTGGTCACGGGCCCGGCCCGCATCGAACAGGCACGGCGGGGAGATGTCTGTTTCCTGGCCAATCCCAAATACGAGCATTACATCTACGATACGAAAGCCAGCGTCCTGCTGGTCAACAAGTCTTTCGAACCCAAAAAAGCGGTACCCGCCACGCTTATCCGGGTGAACGACGCCTATGTGGCGGTATCCGTCCTGCTCGACTTCTTCAACCGGATGCGCGCTGCGCGCAAGCGCGGTAACCGGCTCTTTGCCAGGCTTTCCCTGCGTCGCTCCATCGCCTTTTCCGCAAAGATAGGGAAGGGCACATATATCTACCCGCAGGTCTATCTGGGCCCCCGCGTGAAAGTAGGGAAGAACTGTATCCTCTATCCGGGCGTGCGCATCGGCCACGACTGCGTGATCGGGGACGGATGCATCCTGCACCCCGGAGTGGTGATCGGCGCCGACGGCTTCGGCTTCGCTCCGCAGGAAGACGGCAGCTATCGCAAGATTCCCCAGCTGGGCAACGTGGTGCTCGAAGACGACGTGGAGATCGGCGCCAACGCGACGGTCGACCGCGCCACAATGGGCTCTACCATCGTGCGCAAGGGCGTCAAGATCGACAACCTCTGCCAGGTGGCCCACAATGTCGAAGTGGGGCACGATACCGTGATGGCGGCCCTGAGCGGCATCGCCGGATCGGCCAAGGTGGGTGCGAACTGTACGATCGGCGGCCAGTCCGGCATTGCCGGCCACGTCTCGGTGGCCGACAAAACGGTCCTGGCAGGCCAGAGCGGCATCATCGGCGACGTGCGCACCAGCGGCCGGAAACTGATGGGCTATCCCGCACTGGATTATCGCACCTATATGCGTGCCTACGCACATTTCAAGCGGAGCGGCACGGATCAATAAGTTTTTTTAGAAAGGATGAACCAGCATACCCTACAAGCTCCCTGTTCTTTTTCGGGCAAAGGCCTTCACGGCGGAAAACCCGTCACGATGCAGGTCCTGCCGGCGCCTGCAGGTACGGGCATCCTTTTCCACCGGACCGACCTGGGCCATGACGCCCTGCTGCCGGCCCGCGTAGCGTATGTGAGCCAGACGCGCCGCAGTACCTCGCTCGCCGGCAAGGGCGTGAAAGTCGTTACGGCGGAGCATCTGCTCTCGGCACTTTACGGGATGGGCGTGGATAATGCACGCGTGGAGCTCGATGCGCCGGAACTGCCCATCCTTGACGGCAGTGCCAAGCCCTATGCCGAAGCCTTTCTCTCCGTGGGACTCTTGGAACAGGAAGTTCCGCGCGATGTCCTGGTTGTGAAGGAGCCTTTCGTCTATGAAGATACACGCAGCGACTCCTGCATCACCATTGAGCCCGCCGCTGCGCCTTCGTTCGAAGTAACCATCGATTACCGCTCAGAAGTCGTCGGCATTCAACAAGCCGGCTTCACGGCTGGCGACAACTATGCCCGGGAGATAGCTCCGTGCCGGACTTTCTGCTTCTTCCAGGAAGTCGAATTCCTGCTCAAGCTGGGATTGATCAAAGGCGGGACGCTCGACAATGCGCTGGTAGTCGACGAACCGAAAGGCTATCTGGGCGGAAAGAAACCATATTTTGAAAACGAACTTGCCCGGCACAAGCTCCTCGACCTGCTCGGCGATTTCTGCCTGGCCGGCCGTCTCATTCAGGGGAAGGTAACGGCCTACAAGCCGGGCCACCGTGTCAATACCCAGGCACTCAAACGTTTCTTGGATTTGTATGATGAACGATAACATGACCAATGTCCATCCCGGGGCCCGTATCGGCCGGGGTGTGACGATCTCTCCCTTTACGACCATCGCCGAACACGTGGAGATCGGCGACGACTGCTGGATCGGCCCCAACGTGACCATTTTCGACTATGTCCGGCTGGGACGGGGCTGCAGGGTCTTCCCCGGCGCCGTGATCGGCGCCATTCCCCAGGACCTGAAGTTCCATGGCGAAGAGACCTGGGTCGAGGTGGGCGACCGCACCACCATCCGGGAATGCGCCACCATCAACCGGGGCACGGAAGCCAGCGGTAAACTTCTGACCCGTGTCGGCTCCGACTGCCTGATCATGTCGTATGTGCATATCGCCCACGACTGCCGCATCGGCGACCATTGCGTCTTCTCGAGCTTCTCCGGCTTTGCCGGTGAAGTGGACGTCGACGACTGGGCTGTCGTCGGCGGTGGAACGATGGTGCACCAGTTCTCCCACATCGGCGAACACGCCATGCTGGGCGGTGCTTCGGGGGTTACGAAAGATGTCCCGCCCTATGCGATTACCGGTCGCAATCCGGCCATCTTTGAGGGCGTCAACCTGATCGGCCTGCGCCGCCGCAATTTCCCGATCGAGACCATCAACGAAATCAGCGCCATCTACAAGTTGATTTACAACAGCGGGTTGAACGTGTCGGATGCCTGCCGTCAGGTGAGCGAACTGTTCGAGGAAAGCAACCATCGCAACAAGATCCTGCACTTCATCGAGTCTTCCAAGCGGGGCATTGTCCGATGACGGCTCCGCACTTCTCCTGCAGCATACTGACGACGGCTTATCTGCCGCCGGTATCGTATTTCTTTGCCATCGCCCACAGCGACCGGGTGCTCATCGAGCAGCACGAGGCCTATCAGAAGCAGTCGTGGCGCAGCCGCTGCCGGATCTTCTCGGCGGCTGGTCCCGAGGACCTTTCCATCCCGGTGATAAAGGAGGAGCGCCGCAGCCGCCCCATCCGTGACATCCGCATCGATTACAGCGAACCCTGGCTCCAGCACCATATCCGCGCCCTGGAAGCCGCCTATAATGCTTCTGCTTTCTACGATTACTATGCCGATGAACTGGTCCCCATCCTGGAAAGCAAGCCGGCCTTTCTCTTCGACCTGAATGGGAAGCTGTTGCAAAAGCTGCTGGAACTCCTCGGCCTTTCCACCCCCGTTTCCCTGACGGAGTCTTTCGTCAAGGATTACGGAACGGTGTCATCTCCGGCCCCGGCCGGGCATCTCTTCGATGGCCGGAGTGTCATCCAGCCCAAATACAAAGGAAGAAGCCTGCTCGCGGAATATGGTTGCGAGCAGGCTTATTATCAGGTTTTCGTGAACCGGGAACCGGGTGCCGGTTTCGTTGCGGACTTGTCGGTCATCGACCTGCTGTCGGCCGAAGGCCCCGGCGCCGGTGCTTTTCTCAGAATTTGATCGCCAGCGTGCAGACGGCTTTGCTCATGCTGTGCCAGTCGGTGCCCGTGGGAACCGTCACGGCGCTGGAGTAGTCGTCGTAGAGCTGGAAGGTGTCGGTCGTGCCGGCGAGACGGCTCCAGGCAAGGTCGACCGAGAAGGTCGGGCTGATGTTGAAGCCCAGGCCGGCGCTGTAGGCCTTGCGGCTGGCGCCTCCCTTGACGGCCGGCGAGTAGTTCTGGAAACCACCGCGGAGCGAGAGCCAGTCGGTGGCGCGGATCTCGGCGCCAACCCGGATGATATGCGCGTTGGTGAAGGTCTGCTCGATGTAGCGGTTTTCCTGGGTGTAGTTGCCTTCGCCGCCGCGGATCTCGCTGATGCGGGTGCCCGCATAGTTCACGCCCTCATAGTCCACGCTGATCAGGCCCCTGTTCCAGAAAGTGTAGGCGGCGCCTACGCTCCAGCGCATCGGGGTCTTGATCTTGTAGGAATAGGTGCCTGTCGGGGAGTATTCCGTGTAGGTGTTGCCGTTGTTGAAGGCGGTGTTCATCGTGTAGTCCCACTCGTCGGTGAGGTTGTACCAGGTCGGCGAGGTCACCGTGGCGCCGAGGCGCAAGCCGGCGAACGGCGTGACGATGGCGCCGAACTTGAAGTTGACGCCGCTTCCTGCCGTGTGGAGCCAGAAGCTGTTGTCCATCGAGACGAAACCGTCCTGGAAGTGGTCCGGGTTCTGGGCTTTCTCCTCATAGTATTCTTCCGTGGTCTGGCTGATGGTGTGGAAGTCCACGTTGATGCCGAAATAGAGGAAGTCGGAGAAGTTGCCGCCGAAGTTCAGGGCGTATTCCTCGTTGCTGCCGCGGGTCTTGCGGTTGAAACGCTGGTTGAGGGGACCGCCGATGCTCAGTTCGTCGGTGAGCTCGTTGTAGTTTTCCGTCGATGCCATGTAGGAATCATTCACGTCGGCGTACTTGCCGCCCAGGAAGGACAGCGGCGCCAGCACGTAGGTGTTCCAGGCCAGGATGCCGGGCCAGGAGGCATAGGTGGAAGTGTAGGGATTGCTGGTCTTCTCCAGGTCGATCGTCTCCCATTCGATGCCTTCCAGGCCGGCGGCGATGGAACTCAGCATCGAGGAGTTGTCGGTCGTACCTTCGGCGCGCAGGGCCGAACGGAAACTGTTCGACTTGTTGTATACGAAGCCGAAGTTGTAGTTCAGCAGGCCGTCGTAGCGTCCGGTATCGAAGCTCAGCACGGTGCCGAAGTTTGAGATGGTCATCCCGGTATTCCTCGTCGAGGCGCTTCTGCCCAGGTAGTCCGTGTTGTGCTGGGTCGTGGTTATCGAAGGCGTGAAGGTGAGCTGCGAGTAGCGCATCACGCCGGAGCTGGCCGGGTTGATGCCGATGGCGCCCAGATCGCCGCCAAGAGCTGTGAAGGCATTACCCATGGCCATCGAGCGTGCGGTACCTTCAGTATATTCCTGTGCGATGCCGAGGGCGTCGTTCGCGGTCTGTGCGAAGAGACCGGCCGCCAGGCACAAGGACAGGAAGAGCGTTGCTATCTTTTTCATGGCTTGTTCAAATTTTAAGAGGGTTGTGGGAATGGGTTAGCGTCTGCCGCCGCCGCTGTGGCTGCCGCCGCTCACGCTGCGTCCGCCGCCGGAAGATCCGCCGCTGAAGCCGCCGGAGCTGCTCGAGCCACTGTAGCCGCCGCCGGTGCTGCCGCTATAGCCACCGCTCGAGCGGGAGTAGCTGCCACCGCCGCTGGCGCCGGTACGGGTAGGCCTGCTGCCGGTATTGCTGCGGACCGTTCCAGTAGAGGTGCGGGTGCTCACGGTACCGCCGGAACTGGTGCGACGGGTGGAGTACATGCCACGGCTTCCCGAGGTTCCGGTAGTGCGGTACATGCCGCTGCCGGTTGCGCTGTTGCGCGGGGTGTAGACTACGTTGTGTCCGTGCTTGCTGGGGCCCGGACCCGGACCTACGTGACCGTGGTGATACCAGTAGTCGCGGGGACCATACCGGTAGGCCCAGCGTTCGAGACCGTACCAGCCTGCGTAGCCGGCGCCCCAGTACCAGGGATCATACCAGCCGCCCCAGCTGTAGTAATACGGGTTGTAGCGTCCGTAATAATAGGGATAGCCCCATCCGTAGTAGCTGTCGAGCCAGGCGTAGCCCCAGGTCCAGCTGTTGCCGTAGTAAGGGTAGGAGTACCACCAGGGATTGTACCAGGGAGAGTACCAGCCACCGTACCAGATGGAGTTGGTGTACCAGGGACTGTCGAACTTGTGGAGCCGCGATTCATAGGTCTCGCCGTCCAGAAGTTCCGTCACCACGTAGAGATTTCCGTCCTCGTCTTTTGCAAGATATTGATCGTATTGACGCTGCCGCTGCTGTTCACGCTGGGCCTGCTGCTCGGCGACCATCTTGGCGCGTGACTGGGCAGTAGGGCGATAATAAATCCCGTCGTCGTACACCGATGAGGAGTAGTACCCCGACGTACCACAAGAGCTGGCAAGTGCCGCAAAAGCAAGGATTACGAGGAATCCGAATCGTTTGTTTTTCATTTTTACCTCCTGTGTAAGTTTATTTTTGTATTTTTGCGCTTCACGTATTGGACACCAAACAGGGCCCGACGTTTAATTTACGCAAATATATCAATTTTTATACCAATAAAAAAGTTATGGCAGAGGTTTCGAACAAGGAGGTCACGAACCGGGAAGACAATTATTCACAGTGGTACAACAATCTGGTGGTAAAGGCCGATTTGGCCGAGCAGTCCGCCGTGCGCGGCTGCATGGTCATCAAACCCTATGGCTACGCCATCTGGGAAAAGATGCAGCATGAGCTCGACCGGATGTTCAAGGAGACGGGCCACGTGAACGCCTATTTCCCGCTGTTCATCCCCAAATCGTTCCTCAGCCGCGAGGCCGAGCACGTGGAGGGCTTCGCCAAGGAGTGCGCTGTGGTGACGCACCATCGCCTCAAGGTGGCGCCGGACGGCAAGGGCGTGGTGGTCGATCCCGACGCCAAACTCGAAGAGGAACTCATCGTCCGTCCCACTTCCGAGACCATCATCTGGAACACCTATAAAAACTGGATCAAGTCGTGGCGCGACCTGCCGATCCTGTGCAACCAGTGGGCCAACGTGGTACGCTGGGAGATGCGCACGCGCCTGTTCCTCCGCACGGCCGAATTCCTCTGGCAGGAAGGCCATACGGCCCACGCAACCTACGACGAGGCCGTGGCCGAAGCGCAGAAGATGGTGAACGTGTATGCGAAGTTTGCCCGCGAGTTCATGGCGATGCCCGTGATCATCGGCCATAAGTCCGAGACCGAGCGCTTTGCCGGCGCCCTGGATACCTACAGCATCGAAGCCATGATGCAGGACGGCAAGGCCCTGCAGGCCGGCACCTCGCACTTCCTGGGCCAGAATTTCGCCAAGGCCTTCGACGTGCAGTTCGCCAACAAGGAAGGCAAGCTCGAGTACGTGTGGGCCACCTCGTGGGGCGTATCGACCCGCCTGATGGGCGCCCTGATCATGTGCCACAGCGACAACAACGGTCTCGTGCTGCCACCGGCCCTCGCTCCGATCCAGGTCGTGATGGTGCCGATCTACAAGAAAGACGAGGAGCGGGAGGCGATCCTGGCGCGGATGCAGGAACTCAAGGCCGAATTCGAAGCTAAGGGGTTGAGCGTCAAGATCGACGACCGCGACAATCTCCGCCCGGGCTTCAAGTTCGCAGAATGGGAGCTCAAGGGTGTGCCGGTGCGCGTGGTCATCGGTCCGCGCGACCTCGAAGGCGGCCACGTGGAGCTGGCCCGCCGCGACACCTCCACCAAGGAAAATATCCCGCAGGAAGGCCTCGCCGACCACGTGGCCGCCCTGATGGACGAAATCCAGAAGAACCTGTACGCCAAGGCACTGGCCTTCCGCGATGCGAATATCCGAAAGGTCGATACCTGGGAAGAGTTCCTGGTCGAGATCGAAAAGGGCGGCTTCCTGCTCTGCCACTGGGACGGCACGCCCGAAACCGAAGAGAAGATCAAGGACCTGACCAAGGCTACGATCCGCTGCATCCCCATCGACTCGTGCGTGTGCGAGGAAGAAGGCAAGTGCGTCTACAGCGGCAAGCCTTCGCAGCGCAGGGTCATTTTTGCAAGAGCTTATTAATCTGACATATCATGAAAAGACTATTCCTGGCCGTTTGCGCCATTTTTGCCACCCTTTCCCTCTTTGCCCAGGAAGCGGCTCCTGCCGCGGAAGAAGCACCCAAGGCGGAATGGAACAAGGGAATCGCCACGACCATCGGTTTCTCCCAGCTGTCCCTGATGCAGTGGGCGGCGGGTGGCGCCGGGCAGCTGACCCTCAATACCTATGCCGACCTATATGCCAACCTGACCAAGGGAAAGATCCTTTGGGCCAATGAATTGCAGGCCGGTTACGGCTTCATCGAGAGCTTCGAGACCGGTTTCAAGAAGAGTGACGACCGGCTGATTTTCGACAGCAAGCTGGGCTACAAGGCCGCCGAGAAGTTCTATCTTTCGGCCGTCTTCAACTTCCGGACCCAGTTCGCGCCGGGCTATAAAGGCGATGTCGAGCTGGTGTCGGATTTCTTCGCCCCTGCCTATACTTCGCTAGGTCTTGGTATCGACTATACACCGGCCAAGAACGTGGCCATCAACTTTGCGCCTCTGACAGGCAAGGTGACGATGGTCAAACCCCAGGAGCTCCGTGCTCGTTACGGCAATGCCGAAGACCAGTTCGCCCGGTTTGAACTCGGTGCCCAGCTGAAGGTGGACGCCAAACTGGAGGTGCAGGATTTCAAGGTGGGCACTTCGCTGGTCCTCTTCTCCGACTATCTCAACAAACCGCAGAACATCAAGGTGCTCTGGGATGTCAACGCCGAAGCCAAGATCACGAAGTTCTTCTCGGTGACGCTCCGCACCAACATGATCTACGACGACAATGTGCTGGTCCCGAAGCTCCGCAAGGGTACGAAGGACGAGTACTACGACGGCAAGGGCATCCAGTTCAAGGAGCTCTTCTCCATCGGATTCACCTACACCTTCGGCGAGAAGAAGAAATAGTTTTTGATGCAGGACCGCTTCGACAGCGCGTTGGCGCAGCTTACGGACGGATGCCCGGATGCCCGGGTGCTGCTGGCCGTGAGCGGCGGCGTCGATTCGATGACGATGGCGGACCTTTTCCTCCACAGTGCGCTGCGGCTTCCCCTGGCCGTGGCGCACGTCAATTTTCAGCTGCGGGGTGCCGACAGCGACGGCGATGAGGCCCTGGTGGCTGCGTGGTGCGGCGCACACGACGTGCCGTTCTTCCGGCAGGAAGCCGATGCCGCCGCGTATGCCGCCGACCACGGCCTGTCCGTGGAAATGGCGGCGCGCGAACTGCGCTACAGCTGGTTCGCGCAGCTGTGCCGCGAACAGGGCTTCACGCACCTGGCCGTGGCCCACAACCTCGACGACAGTGCCGAGACGCTGCTGCTGCACTTGCTGCGTGGCACGGGCATGCGCGGAATGTCCGGCATCCGGGCATCCGTCCCGCTGCCAGGCGCGGAAGACGTGACGCTGATCCGCCCCCTGCTGAACTTCTCCCGCCGCGAGATCGAAGCCCATGCCGTCCGCGCCGGCGTCGAATTCCGCATCGACGCGACCAATGCCGACATCTCCATCCCTCGCAACCGCATCCGGCACGAAGTGTTCCCCGAACTGGCCAGGATCAATCCCTCGTTCCTCGTGACCTTCCGCAGGGAAATGCGGCACTTCGGCCAGATGGAGCAACTGCTCGACCATGTTTTTGCCGAGGGCCGCGACGGCCTCTGCCGCGACAGCGTCTCCCGCGACAGCGTCAGCCACGGGCAGGACGCCGTGCTGGCCATCGACATCCCCGCCTTGGTGCGCAAAGGGCAGACAGGCTGGTGGCTCTACCGACTGCTGGAAGGCTACGGCTTCAACCCCGACCAGCTCGACCAGATCGAGCGCTCGCTGGAAGCCCTGAGCGGTAAGGAATTCCTCTCGCCGACCCATCGCCTGGTCAAGGACCGCAATGAACTGCGCGTCTATCCCTTGGCCGCCGCCGCCCCGGACGACCTGACGTTCCGCCTTGACGTCCGCACATTCACCGTAACGCCGGGCTTCGACCCGAAACAGAAACCCGACGACGTCCTTTTCATCGACGCCGACAAGGTCCGCCTCCCCCTCGCCGCCCGCGCCCCGCGCGAAGGAGACCGCTTCCGCCCCTTCGGCATGCACCGCGGCACCAAACTCCTCAGCGACTTCTTTATCGACCTCAAGCTCGACGTGGAGCAGAAACGCCGCGAAGTGGTCGTCACCACCACCAACGAAAATGGCGACGAAATCATCGTCGCCATCGCCGGCCGCCGCATCGACGACCGCTTCAAAATTACCCCAGCTACACGCAGGGTCGCCGCCATCTCCCTGCTGCCCGCCTAGCTGATTGTCTGTTCCGGGTCTGCCCGGCCGGCGGCACGGCCATAGAATGAAGATTCGGGGCCAGAATCCATTCTGTGGCCCCGAATCGGGCAAATGCAAGCGATTTCCGGCCACAGAATGGAAATTGAGGCTGGATTTTCATTCTGTGGAAATACCTTACAAGCCCGTATTAGAAGGCCGAAAGGCGATTATTTATTAATTGTATGATAGTCAGCCGCTTACGGGTTAATTGTCGAGTCCTCGATTTTGCCGTGTAAGATTAATTTTCTTACATGCTGTCCTGCCACTCTGTAATTACATGATTATCAGTGAGTTATAAAATCACCAAAAACCCGCTTTGTAAGATGAATTTGCAGCTCGGAAACGCAACATCTGTCAATCTTTGTGCATCTTTACAACAGAAAACACGTCACGCACATCTTAAAACTTATTAAAACGAAAACAATAGTCATGAAATACGTAATCACATTATTGTTAGGATCTCTGTTTCTTTTTTCCGGTTGTTCCTCTTGTGAAGTGGAGAGTGATAGCAATGGAGTGACAACAATGGGGGGTATCCCTCAAGTTATCCCCATATCTTTTTCTTTGGAGGGGGAAACATTGCATAATCAAATAGTATTTCATATTGGAGCGGAGGGAGGAGCGTTGAGAATTGTCGCATATTACCCTGAGACACTGGGCCTGAAGAGGCTTGATGACATAGTGGATACTTCGTATTTGGTCCCTGGCGAGCACTTCAATTTTACGAGGACGAAAAAATCAGAGTTACAATCAGTTTATTCTTTCAGGATTGAAAACAATACAACGGGAAAGCCTATTGTGAGCGGAGCGTATGTGGTTGATTCATACAATTCGAATGCGGCTGGTCATTTTGTGATAATGCAATCTGCAGAATAATAATCTGATTTAACTTCATGAAAATAACATGGTGATTAAACAGCTGATTATTAACTAATAACAAGAAACAGCCCACCTTTGTGAGAGGAGGGCTGATTTTAGGAAGTCATTGTTTATCAAGATGTTGAACTCCACGGAATGAATTTAACGATAGTCCCTATGAAAAAAATACTATTCTTGCTATTATTGATAAGCGTTGTCTCACCAGCGGCAGCGCAGCGCTGGACTGTCTGGTATGGTATCAATTATTCGGGCAATACAAATGACCCGCAACTATTCTACCAGTGGCGTCTCGCGAATGCCGGAGTGGACTATACCTTTCCCATGTCTCGATGGGATTTTACGGGAGGTGTCGGATTTAATACGAAAGGAGCAGATGCGCGTGTAAATTATGCGCAGATCGAAGGGAATGTGGGCTATCGTTTCATTGATACGCCAAAAGGATTTCGTGTTTCGGCTTTTACCGGACCGTGCTTCGGTATCAGGGTTGCCGACAATCAGGGTGATAAGGTACCAATCTACATCATCCGCGAGACCACAAGCGATGAACAGATCGACTCGGCCATCTGTCCCACATTGTTCGGCTGGCAAGCCGGCCTCTCGATGAAATTGCGTTTCATTGCATTGAAAATCGGCTATGAGCGGTCGTTGAAAAGCTATTGGGATCCTGCTTTTTCAGAAGCGATCCATATGTCCAATGGCAAGGAATTGCTGACGACCTCCATCCATCACTCCCTTTTCATCCGGCTCGGATTCACGTTCTGATTAACCTATGACGCAACGTTTTATGGGTCAACTGCATCTAGAATATACATCACATATTGAGCATCATGAAACGAATCCTTATTGTCCTCTTTGTCTTTTTTCTCGCGACGGGGGTTATATTTGCACAGAACGGTAAAGGCGTTGAAAGCAACATCCAGTTCAGCCAGGGCATGTTTGTCGAAACGGGCGGAAGCAGGCTTGGCCAAGTTAAAGAACTCTTTAAGTATGTCCGGAACAACCCCAAATCCATTCCCTCATATCTCCTGTACTATCTGAGTTCATCCTCTAGAATCTCTTACGGCCTCGACATCCAGCTTGGCGGTCCCTGGTCATTGATGCCCGGTGCCGGCCTCCGCGGTGACGTGCAGAGCCTCTGGTTAATTGGTTCCATCGGCGGAGACGTTGACTTGCTGGGCAGCCTGGACGCTTTCTGTTCCCTTCGATATCATCTTGACGCAGGTGGCGTCGGCATCATTTTCGGCCTAGGTCCTGATGTTTCCTATATCTTTTATCAAAGTCCTTACTACATCGATGCCGATCCCGGCGACCCGTTGAACGGCAAGGATAAATTCTACCATTTCGACTACGCCGTCCAGTCAAGCATTACCTTCCGGGCCGGCAAACACTGGCAGTGGGGCCTCGAAGCCAACCTCGGCGTCCGCAACATTCGCATTCCTTACCCACAATACACGGACAGCCCGACACGAATCCCCACTTATCTGGATCGCATCTCCTTCACTTGCGGCTTCCATTTCTAGACACCTGGACAATAAACCTTCAGAGATGAAAAAACAACCATTGTGCATCCTGGTGATGCAGATCTTATTGCTGGCCTTGTCTTCTTGCAGTGTTTTTGAATTACAAGAGGAGGAGACGGCTGTTTCCGGCATGTATTTTAAAGAAGATGCCGCTTGTGATCTTCATTTCAGCGACAGCTGTTTCTTTTCTGAATACTATCCGGACATTCTTCATTCCTATGCTTCAGGGGAAGAGTTAGTTGAATTATCCTGTTTGATATCCGCCAACGAAAGGAGAGATTCTGGAGATTATGGTATCTTGTTGGGCATTCCGAAAGATGCTTGTAAAATCGAAAACAATCGATTGACCTTTTCTGCCCGATCTACCGTTCATATTTTTTTCATATCAATCGTAAGTAGAGATTATACATACATTTTTTCGCACCAAATTGCCAAAGCTCATTTCAGAGGATCTGCTCATTTGACAGAGGATGTGTCCCCAGGTCCTGTTCGGGTGGATTTGAAATTGGATAATGGTGACAGGATAAAGCTGCTGTTCAATCATGTCATTTCAGGCAACGTTTTTTATACTAGAAGGCGGTAAGGAAGTACTTAACAGAAGGTGGCGTGGATCGTAAGCGGGTGATATTCAGCCAAATGCGAGAAACAGCCCACCTTTGTGAGAGGAGGGCTGTTTTCAGGAAGTCATTGTTTATCAAGAGGTTGAACTCCATAGAATGAATGAAACACAATAGTCCCTATGAAAAAAATACTGTTCTTGCTATTTTTGACACTTCTTCTATGCACTTCATCAGCGGCGCAGAAGAAGGTCTCATACGAGCGTGACTATCGATATCTCGTTGAGAGAATTGACGGGATCTATATTCCTAAAGACATTGACGAAGCGATCGATTCTCTGGATGTCATCCTGAGTGCAGAAGATAAACGATATGTTGCCGATTCCCTTTCATTGGAGGATTTTACTGCCATGGCCCATATGGGAATAGGGATGTGGATGAGAAACAACTGGGGATTATGGGGCGGTTCTCGTCTCCAAAGGTACTTCCGCGACAAACAGGTCAATCATCCCGACGCTATGTCACACGAGATTCTCAAGGCTTTTTACAAGAAGAAAATCAAAGGGATGGTGTATCCTGTGGAGGAAGATTTCGACCTCGACAATGGAGAAAACTATGGAGTCGAAGTTATTCGTATGAAGGGGATAACCAAGTATTTCCATAAGGAATGGTGGAGAATGAGAAAGGGAATATCTGAGACACGACGAGAACTTAAAGAAGAAGGAATCCGTAAAGGAGGCCTTGTGTATTTTCAATATCCCTATGGTTGCTCAACGGCTGAAGAGCAAGACATCTGGTTATCTGCCGATAATTGTGACGCGTTGCCAAAAGGAATAATAACGGACATTGACTTTGGCCAACAACGGATAAAGGTCAAGTTGCTATCTACGATATCGCCACACGGCATCATCATCTTTGACGGGGACATCAAACCCGATACCGATGGCGATCTCGAACGGAACTTCGGCCAATTTGCCATCAATACACCGAATAGGTTTTATATGCAGGTTGGCGATGAACTCTGGTTTGATTTGGACTCCCACTGCTGGGCTTTAGATGAATCTTAGGGAAAGATAAGAATTGTAGAACAGACTATCGAAGTGTCTCGGAGCGGCAAACATCATAAACTTCTGAATAACAATATCAATGCGGAAATAATCAGGCAAATTAACAAGCCTATGAGTGCGCCTTTGATTTGTGACTTTTCCTTTTCTTTATCTACCGACATGTCTTCATCGGCATAACGCATAAGGTTTCTCCCAGAAAGGCGGTCGACGATTTCCTCAAATTCGCTTTTTTTGATGTTGAAGTTGCCAAGGCCAACCTGCGCATTTGGTGTATCCTTGTCCTTAAACACAATGACAAGAATACGAGCACCAATGTATGCCTTGCTGAAATAACAGTGGTCTATGCTATCCCATGCATAGAAAGAACCGTTTTCATCTGTGAAGCCTTTTTCTGTCAGGATAATCCGCCTTTTTAAATGTCGGTACTTTACAAAGCACTCATATATAAGAAAAAGAAGGAGTATAAGAATTGTGAAATCTTTCCACACATAACCCGCGACCAGGCATCCGACTGTGAGCAGACATGTCAGATACCATGTGAGTTTCTCATTCTTGAAAACAATTTCATCTTTTTCCATCATGCACTACAATTATCATTTTAACCGGCGTTTGAAATGGCCACGGGTTTATGACCGTATTCATGACAAAGAGATTCAAGCTCTTTCATAAAAGATGTTTCTATTCTGTTCGCCTTGCAAAAATGCGAAGTCTCCTCATAGATACGGTCAAATCGTTGCCAATCTCCCGTCATCGCCCAATACCTCATATAGGTGGGTTTCCACCTGGATTGGCTTCCGAGACTTTTAAACAATAAATCGTAAAGGTCTTCGACACACTTGATCTGATTGAATCTCTCATCGACTTGAATGATGTCTTCCAGGCATTTGTCAGTATTGTCGAAATTGTCAATTACATCGATGGTATACTCATGGTTTTCAAGAGGCAATAAATCTTGGGCCCTAAAAAAGACCTGAGAGAAAAGAAGATTGGACGGACTTGTTTCCTTGATTGAGCAAACGTGGCCGA
This sequence comes from uncultured Bacteroidales bacterium, assembly GCA_947168065.1. GTDB lineage: Bacteria > Bacteroidota > Bacteroidia > Bacteroidales > UBA932 > Cacconaster. Next base: position 44,713 of record CAMVKH010000004.1, on the reverse strand, counting down.
CGGCCCGCTCAACGCTTGTGGATACAATCCCGACGTTGACATAAAAAGTCTCTTTCCCTTCCCAGGAGAACAAGCTGCTTCCCTGTATGTTGATGATATAGATCATCTCACCATTCTCACGTAAGAAAGAGTTCCCCTTTTTAACATACCCACGTTGCTTTAACACCGGCCTCAACTTGTGGGACAAGAAGTCTTTGATCAGTACGCCCATTACTGCATTTGTTGATGGTTACTTTCTGTTATGATATGTAAAGATAGTGAAAAGTCTGGCTGACCGGGCACGTCAGGGCCGGTTTCCGTGCCCGAGTGCCCCGATTTTCACTGCCCGGGCACATCAGGGCCCCTTTTAGTGCCCGCACGGGAGCAAATCTTATTGAGCGTAAAAAAGCAATTAACATTTTGTTATTAACATTTTGTTAATTATCTTTGCGGAAAAGACGTGGCTATGCTTGAAAACCCCTTTATCCTGGAGCCTTATCAATCAAAGGCATACTTCTGCGACAGAGAGAAAGAAACGGAGGAAATCATCCGCAATATTACTAACGGGCGGAACACCACGCTCATCTCTCCCCGAAGGTTGGGAAAGACCGGTCTCATATTTCGGGTATTTGACGAGATGATGGCGAGAAAACTGCCCTATGAAACCATCTATTGCGACATCAGCGACACCCTTTCTTTGGAGGAGTTCATCAAGGTCATCTCAGATGCCGTTGTCAGCAAGCTCGAAAAACAACAGAAGATCACGGCTTTTTTCAAGACATTGAAGAGTGTCCGTCCCCTGCTTGGCATCGACCCGCTGACCGGTTCTCCCCAAGTATCGTTTACTTTCGCTGACGACAGTCAAAAGCAGAGTACGCTCAAAGAAGTAATGGACTATCTTGAGCGTTATCCGCAGAAAGTCGTGTTGGCCATAGACGAGTTCCAGCAAATCAGGGAATACAACGATGTCAATATGGAAGCGGTTCTCAGGAAGCATATCCAGCATCTGCATAATGTCCGTTTCATCTATTGCGGAAGCAAGAAGCATACGATGACCGATATGTTTACGAATGCCAAGAAGCCCTTCTACGAGAGTACTTCTTTCTCCTATCTTTCCAAGTTGCCTGTTCCAGTTTATTCGGCTTTCATCAAGGAGAAATTCGAATCAGCGGGAAAGACCATCGACGATGATTCCATCAGCTTTATCATCGAATGGACGAAAGACCATACTTACTATACGCAACGGTTGTGTAATGAAGTGTTCTCCCTTTCCGGAAATGTCATCGTCCGGAATGATATAGTGACCGCCATCCAGTCCATCCTTGATTCTGAACGAGACCGTTTTCAGGAAATCCGCCGGCTGGTTACCCGCTCCCAATGGAAAATGCTGGAAGCTCTTGCCAAGGAAGGAAGCGTCTCGCAAATTACCTCCTCCGCTTTCCTGTCCAAGTACAAGATCTCTTCCGGCCCGACCGCATTGAGAAACATAAAGGCACTGATGGACAAAGAACTGGTGCTGGTAACGACTACCGATGACGGTACGTCGTATTCAGTTTATAATGTTTTTCTGTCTCGATATTTGGAAATGAATCGATAAATGAAGACTCGACAAAAATTCCTTGATATCGTTTGTGTCCTGATCATCGGTCTGGTCTGTTTCTTTTTTGCCGGAGGTTTTGCATGGGATTTGGCTAAAGATCTCTTTGGCCGCCCCTTTGATTTCGTTGAATGCGTTCTGGGACTGTTTATATTTGTCAGTCTGTTATCAGCGTTGGCTACCTGTATCTGTCGTTTGATCCGCATTCATTTCAACCCCAGTAAGGCGGAAAAAAGCGTTGCTGTTGTCTACTTATGCTTGGCGATATTGGGTATTTATCCCCTGATTATAGTTTCCCTTTTTGCTACCATGACATTCAGTTCGGGAGACAGTCAGTGGCTAATGACAAGAAACCTGGTATCTGTTTTGAGTATGGATTTGAGCATTATATGGTTAGCTGTGCTCTCCGTGAAATTGATTTTAAAAGGAAATAATGATTATTTCTAACCAGTAAACAATATGACTGACCGCTGTTTTTTAATTGTTTTCGGTTTTCTTTTTATTCTTGTCGTTTCTGGTTGTAACCATTCTGGGCAAAGAAGAGAACCTGATGAAAGACAGATTATTGCAGATTATGGGTCCTATCCCTTTACGGATTGGATTGATTGGAGTGTTTCTTATCGGGAAGGTGCAGGATATTATTTAGCGTGTTATGAACATGGAGACACATTTGACAAAATTCTCTTTTTTAAAAAAGATTCTATTGTAGTAGTAGCTCCTTCCGTAGAAGGATCACATAAGAATAGTTATTATTCATTAAATGATCTTAAGATTTCAGGGGTATGGGATCAATGCTATCCTGAAGCGGATTATGCTGTTTTTTGTCAACTCGCATATTTCATAACAAATACTGGATTACAATTAGTTCAAGTAACAGAATACGATGTGAGATTAGAAGGGAAGAATTTTATAATTCTAAAGAGGATTAGACCTGATGGATTCATCAATGATGCTTATTTTTGTCCAATGGGGAATGGATGGTATCTTTACTCCAAGAAAACGTCAAAGAGTAAAGAGCAATGAGAAAACGGCGACCATTTGCTTCTAGTTTCGACGCGACGACACTGTGGATTGGCTCACGATGTCGTCGCGGCCGTGTTCGGGGTGAAAATGCCCGAAATTGCTACGCGACGACAATGTAGGAGCACTCAGCATGTCGTCGCGGCAAAAGAAGGCAGGATGCGGCCACAGAATGGCAATCCAGCCACATTTTTCATTCTGTGGAAATACCTTACAAGCCCGTATTAGAAGGCCGAAAGGCGATTATTTATTAATTGTATGATAGTCAGCCGCTTACGGGTTAATTGTCGAGTCCTCGATTTTGCCGTGTAAGATTTATTTTCTTACACGCCGGTCCGCTGCTCCGTAACCGCATAATTATCAGTATACTACAATAATTACCTAAAACCCGCTTTGTAAGATAAATCTACAGCCCGGAAACGCAACATCTGGCAATCTTTGCGCATCTTTGTATCAAACACACGCATTAAATAATTTGTCATTATGAAAAGGATATTATTCCTCGTTTTACTGTCGCTGGCGCTTCTTATGGGAGCCGTGGCGTGTCAGGAAATAGATATTCCGCGTTGGGATGTAGCGGAGAATACTTATGAGGATTTCGTGTTCTCCACGGAAGGGGTTCTTACGCTTAACTCGTCCTCGGCTTCCGAGGTTACGGCCGCCCTGAATTTTTGGACGGCAGTAGACGGTGAACAATTCGACGGTCTTGAAAGTGTCCGTGTCCGGTTTACTTTTGACAAGATGCCGTGCAAGGTCAGCAAGAATCAGGTGGTCTTTTCTGCCAAAGGTTTCCCGGGTAGGGTTGTGTGTACAAAAACCTATCGCGGGGTAGATTATGTGGGCTCCCAGGGCCAGTCCGGGAAGTTCTATTTTGATACAAGACTGAGAAGGGACATGTACCCCTTCGGTTATGATTCTCATCTCTGCAACGGCGATAAACTCACCGGCAACTGGACTATCCGCTTCGAAGCTGACAATGGTGCGCGCCTCGTTTTCAAGGCTCGTTCGATGGAGGTAAGAAATTAATAAAGAAAGCAATTTAAAGGGTATGAAAAAAATAATTGTATTCCTTCTGTTTGCCTTGTTACTGTGCGATTGTTCAGAGATTGAAAACCGAGAAGAAGACCGAGAATTGGTGTTTAAGACGGTTGACACTACATACTTCGTACGTCAAGGAGCTACGCTAGAAACCATTTTTGTTTCTCCAAAGCGTAGCATTTCCATCGGTAAAGAAGGCGGGATTGTTGAAGTGACGGCTTATTATCTTGATACACTGGTTAACGGAACCCCAAGCAATCGTATTCTGAATGATTTCTTCTTCGAAACTATAAACTTCGATGCCCCATTCGTTAGTTACGAGGGTAGGAAAAGAATCAGCGATCGAGAGGTTCGCTATACTTTCCTGTTTACGAAAAATGAGACCGGAATGACACGCCCGGTAATAGCTGCGGCAATATCAGATACTCTCTCTCATCCTTCAGGTTTCGGCTGGTTTTCTATTACGCAGAAGGCGGATTAAAACTTGAAATGCTCCTGCGTTTAAAATGTTATGCTCCGTCATTATTTATCTCTCATATCGATTTCGGTGGCTGCTCTTTTGCTCGCCTCCTGCGCAAGTCGCAACGCTGCGGCGATACTCAATGACGTAGAAACATACATCCAACAGCGTCCCGACAGCGCCCTGGCCACCATCCGGGCCATCGACACGACGACGCTCACCACCCGCAGCCTCCGCGCCCACTACGCGCTGCTCCACGCCATGGCCCTCGACAAGAACTGGATCGACACGACCGATGTGAATGTGGTGATGCCGGCGGTGGAATACTATGACCGGCATCCATCTGGCATCCGCCGAGCGAAGGCTTGGTATTATCTGGGAAGGATTCAACAGAACGCTGGGGATCGCCCGGAGGCAAGTATTTCTTTCATGAAGGCGGAACGATATGCAGAAAGATCTGATGACTTTTATTTCAAGGGACTGATTTTCCAGTCTTTAGCCTCTATTTACAGTCAAGCGCATCTTCATGAAGAGGCGCTCAAATACTCAGAGCGAGCCTATTCCCTTTTTGTAGAATCAAAAGACACGCTGAATGCGAATGCGGCTCTTCTCGGTATCGCACATGAATATTATGATCTGGGAATGAATGCAGAAGCAGATTCCTTATTCTGTTTATTGATAGATGGCAGTCAAGTTCATCCCAATCTTCGGTCCGATCTTCTGAGTAGTTACGCACTGAGTTGTGTGACGCAAGATAAAGATTATGAAATGGCTATTCGTCTTTTCGAAGAGGCCCTCTCTTCTACGGGTTCCTTAAAAAACAGAAATCTCTGGGGTGCTTATGCCTACGCATTGATGCGAATTGGGAACACAAAACGAGCTGAACAACTTTTCCGACAACTTGAAAATAATAAAAACAGTTCCCAATTATCAATACTTCGGTAAATTTTATGTTTAGGAGCCGCAAGGCGGCGGACTAAACGAAAACATACAGTTTAACAACAAAAGTTCATTGAAAACACTGTCAATAACGACCGCTCAGAAGGCTGCTGAGAATGGGTGCAAATACTCCGAAAAAGAGGATGCGTAAAGCGCCGAAAACAAAGCAGAAAAGTATTGCATAAGTCGCTGATTATTAGTAACTTAGAGTATCCTACGCTTTAAGTTATGAATAACGCAAACGCACTTACGCAATACCAATCCGAGGTCATTGAAGCCCTCAAATCAGTAGCAAATTTAGGCAAACCTTTCGAGAAAGTAATCATCGATACCCTAAAACTCTTCATGGCGATACCTGATAAGATCAATTTCCTGCAGATGGGCCGGTATGGCGAGTTCGCAGAACAGACCTACCGGAACACCTTCACCCGGGATGACTTTGACTGGTTCGCGTTCAACCTCTTCCTTGCGAACAAGGTGTGTACGGGAAAGTTCAGAGCCATAGCGGTGGACCCGAGCTTTATCCCCAAGGTGGGAAACAAGACTCCGTGGTTCGGAAAGTTCTGGTCTGGAGCTGCCGGAGGTCCCAAGAGAGGCCTCGAACTGCTGGGCATTGGCCTGATTGACGTTGAGAATCACGATTGCATGGCTCTAGGTGCCCTTCAGACACCCAACGCCAAGACCCTTGAGGAGATGGACTACAACCTGGTCGACTGGTATCGGGAACTCCTGATATCCATGAAGGACAGGCTTCAGGCCATATCCAAACTTCTTGTCGCGGATGCCTTCTTTGCCAAGCAGACCTTTGTTCTGCCGCTTTTGGACGAGGGCTTTCACGTGGTCAGCCGCATGCGGAACGATGCCGCCCTGTGGTATCCCACAACGGAAAAGCCCAGCGGCAAGCGGGGCCATCCCAGATGGTACGACGGCAAGATTGACTTTGCCAACCTTGACCCTACCCGCTGCGTTGAACTCCACGTGGACAAGGGGCGTCTGTTTGGCCTCAAGGCCTATTCGAAGTCCCTCAAACGCTTCATTAAGGTTGCCATCTGGTATCCGGATGAGGACTCGATGGACAAGTGGCAAATCTACTTCAGCACGGACGAGTCCATGACCACCCGTGATGTAATCAACTGCTACAGAACGCGTTTCCAGCTGGAGTTCTGCTTTCGCGATGCCAAATCTTACGCCGGGCTCAACGACTGTCAGGCCAGAGACCTTCGGAGACTGGAGTTCCACTTCAACGCTTCCTTCGCCAGTATCAACCTGGCTAAGGCCGCCTGCAAGAACCTCGGAGTTACGTTTTCTGTATCTTCCTGCAAGTCGATGATCCATAACGCCTACATGCTTGAGCGATTTATTTGCGTGTCCGGTCTGCGACCGAACCCACAAGTTATTGACAAACTTTTCAAAGAACTGGTTTTATTTACATCCAGAGCCGCTTAGGCCTGGGAAAAAGTTAACGAACTATTGAATTATATGTTTATGACTACTGGAAAAGCATGGCCGATGCCTATTCGGGAGATTATTTATCTGCATTTCTTCTTCAAAAGGCGGCATCTGACATCCAAAATGAAAACGTTAAGAAAGCTTTCAGACAGTCTGCCATCAAAGCCCAAAAAGACTTCTTGGAGGAAGTGAACCGGGAGTCAGAAACAGCAGCCCGGCGCAAGCTGGTCAATCACTGGCTGATCTGGGGCTTTGTGGTATTGCTTCTGTTGACAGCAGCGATTGTTGCAATTCTTCAGGTTAAGCGTAAACATGAACAGGACCGCGAGAAAAGCCTGGAGCTCGAGCAGGAGAATGCCTCCCTTCAGGAGGCGGTTACGGCTCTTTCCGACAAAGTGGCCGAGATGAATGTCCAACAGGCGCAGCTGCAACGGGAGTATACCATGCATCTGCAATCGTCTTTCCGGGAGTGGGGTCAGCTGTACAAGGCGTACTATCATCCTGGCAACAATGATATCCTTGATGTTCGCGAGAATGTGTATTATGAAGCGACGAATGCGATTGCCCGCCTGTCGGGAGACAAGGAAGGGCAAATACTGCTGGAACGTCGTCTGAATGAACTGTTTGATGACGTAATGGTACATTATCGAGCCGATTTTCCCGATGAAGCGGAGTCCGACTATCATTTCGTGAGTTTCGTTTTTGCGGGTTTTGATGCCAGCATCTTGAAGGCGGCCTTCCAAATCCCGTCGATCCCAGCCACGTATGCCCGCAAGTCCCGTCTGAAGGAAAGCATCCAGAATTCATCCTCCCTGAACAAGGAACAATACCTCCGCTTTTTCCGCTGACACTTACGCAAATTTGGTAATACTTGTGCATCTTTATATCAAACACTTATAAACACTATGAGAAAAAATATCCATATTATCCTTTCTTCGCTCCTTCTGGTAGTATGCCTGAGTGGGTGCGAAACGTACAATATCAATAGAGGCAATCGGAATGCCCTCGTCATCAAGCCTGCCAAACAGTCCATGGTAGATTCAAAGCTATTGTCTAAAAAAGGAACGATGATTATTTCCATTGGATCCGCGTTTATGGGTGGCGGTATCCCCGACATCAAGGAGGGATCAGCCCAATACAGTCATTTCTACCGTGAAAAATATCCTCAGGGATACAATCTGGGAGAAGCGGAACCTTTGGCTTGGATTGATGGTTTCTTTCATAACGGTGTCGAGTACACGAAACCGGGTCAGCAGATTGATAGAATATGTATTCTGGGACTCGACGAATCGCTGGGGCTCGGCAGCAATTTGATAATCCCCATGAATCAAGGCAAGTACGAAAACGGGCATGACCTGATTAAGGAGGTACGGATCAATTCGTATCAACTGTCCGCCATTGATCCGGAAGAAACAGACATAGATATCGTCATCATTTCCAAGGCGGGCGATGTCATTAACCTTACTTTCGCCAATGAATTGACGCCGTTTGACGGGTTTATTTAGCCTGAGAAAACTATAAATGATCAGATGATGAATCGTTGTTCCGTTGTGGTTTCTATCTACATAATTATCCCGTTGGTCTTATATAAATGATTACCAATTGTTTTTACCGATGAAGAAGATTACTTCCATTCTCGTTCTTAGCCTGATCTCCTTTGCGCTTTTGGCACAAAACCGCTTTTCTTATTCAGTGGAAGTTGCTGCCGGAGCCGGTATCGGGAAGGGCCCCCTCTTCACCATTACCCCGGAGTTTGTTGCACAATATGATCTTGGGAGAGGTTTCAATTTTGGCGCTGGGGCGGGAATGCGCATCTCCAAGCCCTGCCTTCAGTATATTACCAATAATGGAAACAAGAGCCGGTCTTTCTGCAACGAACAGGATGTCCCCCTATTCCTGCGTTTTGGATATGGTAAAGAGAAACTATTCGCCAATTTGGATGCCGGCTATTCAATAGGTGTATTGTCTTATTACAGCGCCAACTGGATACCTGGCGGTAAGAAGAAACCTTGCTATAATGGGTTCTTTGTTGAGCCCCAACTGGGCTGGAGAATAGGAAGAAGAAGCGCCTTGTCGCTCGGCCTTCTATTGCAGCAAAGCGCCATCGTGAACCGCGTCACAACAGATAGTGGAACACCTGACACTCCATCTTATTCTACCAGAACCGACGTTCAAGGACAGAACGTCTTCACTCCCGCCATAACGCTACGATACGGCTTCCTTTTTTAAGCTGAGCCAGTTTCGACGCGACGACGCTGTGGGGTGGTTCACGATGTCGTCGCGGCCGTGTTCGGGGTGAAAATGCCCGAAATTGCTCCGCGACGACAATGTAGGAGCACTCAGCATGTCGTCGCGGCAAAAGAAGGCAGGATGCGGCCACAGAATGGACACCAGCCTCTGAATCTTCATTCTGTGGTCGCACTCAAACACTACCTATCGGGTGTCTGATAGGAATAGTAACCTCTTTTTCATATCCTTCCCACAGCCCATCAACTTCGATATTTTCTATTATACGCCAATTAATGAAATGATTCGCCTCAATAAACGCTGTTTGTGGTATAAAGATATGAGATTCAAAAGAAGAAACTGATGGCTGAAAAAGAAAGACAAATATGACAAAGAAGTTTTTGTTATTTCTAGTGTGCGTAGTATTGACTTCCGGATGCTTCTCAAGATATAGCGCTGACGATCAATATAGCTATGATGGTATTTTCATGATTCCGTCTACGGAATGGTATGCCAGAATGGTAGATATTACTGGGGAAAAGTACAAAGCCTTTTATCTTTCCAAAGATTTGCAGGAAATTGAAGGACCGCTTGATCGAATCAATGGTCCGGTTATATGGATTAATAAGACGCATGAAACTCCGGATATATTCATTTCCAATGATTCAATTGTATTAGGCGTTGAATCTTTCAAAGTGACCGGAGACACTTCTTTATGCCGCCGGATGAAATCAGCAACAATAGATGACGAATTATTTATCGAAGATAATGATTTGATTAAAGAAGTGATAGATAAGTATGACTACTTAAGGGTACTTCCCCGCTATCCCTATGTTATCGTCGAATTTGAAACATGGCATAATTCTTTTCATGTCGTTCCAAATTGGGAGTATCTGAATCAAGATACGACCATTATTCACAGAAGTATTGAACCGCTGAGGGTAACGACGAAATCATTCAGGGAACAGGGCATAACACCTGGTCCGTTGTTGCTGATAAGACTGAGGGCCAGCAAGAAAGTGTTTGCCTCTTCTCCATCTTTTTGATATCTTTGAGAAGTGGAAATAATCAGTGCTTGAAATGTATATCCAGCTGGACGGACAATTGTCAGGGACAGGGTTGTTCCATCTTGACGGGATGCCTATCGACATCCGGACGCTTTCTCTTACGCAGCAAACAAGGGAAGAGTTAGCGGCTTGGTTAGAAAGATATAGGCTTTCCAAATATAATGGTTTTAAGGAATACCGCAGACAGCTTCGCAAAGGAGCCGTAATAGATCTTGATAAAGAAGGGTTGAGACTCAGGGCTATTATCCAGAATGAACTACAAAAAACCAATCCTGAGGTTTTTGTGACATACTGGTCTGAAGCAGTGGGGGCTCATCTCAATGACGACGGAGTCGCTATTTCAGACTGGAAGGGGATGGTCGGAAAAATGATGATACTCGGTTTATTATTTCTTCTACTATTCTCTTGCTCGGACCGGGTCGCCCATGTGGGTAATACGGCCGAGTATAGAATCATAAGAATACAAAAAAAGGAATCGTATTACCTGATCTACGCATCCAGGAATGACTCGACCTTCAAAATAATCAGTCCTATCAAGGACAACTCGAAAGTTCGGTCAAACAACAAGTTAAAAGTCTTTCGTTCCTATAACTTCGATTTGATTCCGGTTTTTCCGGCAGATACGCTCCTGGGAATTGCCGTGGCTCCGAATCTGGGCATTAAAGGTCTCCAGATCTCCCCGACAGAAATCGTAGCAATCGAGGCAAAAGCTCATAATGCGATCTATACGTCCGATGACTTGAATGGAATCTATCTTCACAAGATACCCGAAATCTTCGAAGATGAGTCATACTTCACGGCCATAAATGATTTCGTCCATAAGGAAAAAAGACTTTTGCGTGACAATGATTTGTTTGCCGTGATTGCTTCGGAAGGCGACCCTTCAAAAGAGATAATAATCATAGGGGAAGACAACAAACCATGCCTCCAGATAGAACCGAAAGGGAACACGGTAACATTTAGGATAGACGAGGACAATGATACGGTTTTCTATTATGACACCTTGACGTCTCAAAACGTAATAGTCATATCTGAATGGAGTTCGGAACATCCGTCGATTTGGGCGGATGATTCAAATGTCGTCATTAATTATTCGGCTTTCCCGACAATTGTTTTTGAATATGAGGGTAAGTTGTTTTATTGGGACAACGCCACCAAATCCTTGTCTGAGCAAACAATCAACACCTTGCAGGCTTTCAATCAAGTTGATACCATCGTCCTCCCTGTTTTGCCGATAAGGCCTGACGCTGTGATCAATGACGGAAAGCCATATGTAAGATATGTGTTTTCGGACAATGATCCGACCAGATTCAAGAAGTATCGAGTAACCCCATTTTCAAAGATCAGGTCAAAGAAATGAGTTCGAATAAGGTAAACCAGTACCAAATAATCGAAGTGTCTTGGGAAGAAAAGTATCTCAAGGGAAGGACTCATCCTCAGTCTGTTAGGATTTTAACGCCGGGGTTTCTTGATGAGTTGAAGAAGCTATTGTATGCGGAAGGGGAGAATCATTTCATGAGTATTTTGATAAGATACCCGTAATCCTGGAGCGCTACCCTGACCCGCTGATAGGAGAACTTGATTATAAAAGGCCTTTGGATTTCATGGATGTCTATTACAATCGTCCCGGAATGATTGCATGTATAAGTGAAAGGGTTAAGGCGATATTAGAGAGACAGGTGATCAATCGGTCGGAGTACTTGTTAAAGCCTATCCAACTTGTTAATCAGCCGGATATGTATTATGTACTGTTCATTCCCATGATCAATATTCATAACGCTGGAATTGACTTCAAGCAGTCAAAGTATATTTATAACAAAAGTGATAACAAAGGTGACAATCTAGTTATCAAGAATACAGAAGATTACTTGAAACATCAGGACAAATATATACCGACCAAGCTGGTTCTAAAGACAAACGAACTTCGTAGTATATATCATATAGAATCGTGTATCCATATTTTTATTCCAAAGCAATCGTTGAATCTTTTTTAGCTGAAAGAATAACAGGGGCTAGCGTGGTACCGGAAGGGCAGTTTTGTTCTTTGTGTATTGAGCATTTATGACGGAGACCAGCGGCCATAGGATGAAGATTCGTGGCTGGTGCCCAGTCTGTGACCGCAAGGTTGATAATTATCTTTATTGTGAATAGGATGAGACCATAACCAGTATTTCTATGGCAAAAAAGCAAAAAACCAGTAAACGCAAACAAGAGAGTGGTGACACAAAACATCATTTTTCAAGCAACTACGTTGGAATAATACTAGTAGGGATTGTAATTATATGGGCAGTGCTCAATCAATTATATATCAATAATTTGATTAATCATGGACCAACGCAGGTCGTAATGGGTACGATAGACTCAAAGTGCCGGGTTAATTATCATTCTATGGCCATTATTCATTCGCATTACGAAAAAAGTCGTAACGAAAATATTCGTAATATGGAGGATCCATTCTTTCGCGAATGGATAGTGAGTGAGAACAAATAATGGCGCTGCAGCGACGGGCAGCATGCGCTGATCCAGTTTCGACGCGACGACACTGTGGATTGGCTCACGATGTCGTCGCGGCCGTGTTCGGGGTGAAAATGCCCGAAATTGCTACGCGACGACAATGTAGGAGCACTCAGCATGTCGTCGCGGCAAAAGAAGGCAGGATGCGGCCACAGAATGGACACCAGCCTCTGAATCTTCATTCTGTGGTCGCACTCAAACACTACCTATCGGGTGTCTGATAGGAATAGTAACCTCTTTTTCATATCCTTCCCACAGCCCATCAACTTCGATATTTTCTATTATACGCCAATTAATGAAATGATTCGCCTCAATAAACGCTGTTTGTGGTATAAAGATATGAGATTCAAAAGAAGGCATTGATAGCTGAATAAGTGGTAGAGCATTGTGACCGACATCGTTGTTTGTGTCCTAACGCTTGCCTCTACCGCGTTTATTGAGTATATTTGTAAGGTATTAAGCATCTGCTCACTTTATGCTTCGTCGTCAACGGTTCATAGTCTATAGTGTCTTTATTCTTTGTAATTGCTTAATTATCCTCTTTTCTTGTGGAAGAAATAGGGATGATTCCAAGACTTTTTATTATGATCCTGTATTATGTGATACTGTTTATCTGCTAGTTGAAGAGATGCCTGTTTATAAAAACGGGGAAATTGATTATATAACAGACTTTAACAAAGGTCTTCAGTATAACTATTCACCGAATGACAGCCTGCAAACATCTGTACTTGTCAAGTTTATTATTGATAAAAAGGGCAGATTGGTGAACCCGGAAATAGAAGGAAAGATGAACGATGAATTAACCCCGCTAGAGAATGCATGTATAAAATCTTTGTCAACGTTGCAAAACTGGTCGTGCGGGAAAAAGGATGGAGTTCCTGTCAATGTCTTCTGTAAAAAGGTAATAAGGGTAGATTTTCAGTAGTAATGCTAATGCTAACTTGAAAGGCTCGTTCATGAAATGGACTAACTTGTTGTCGAAGGATGTAGATGAGCTCTGTAATGATTATTTCTAACCAGTAAACAATATGAATGACCGCTTTTTTATAATTGTTTTCGGTTTTCTTTTTATATTCGTTAGGAATAAGCATTCCGTCATCTTGGAAGTAAAATGATATCTTCATTCTGTGGCCGCCAGGTTCAGGTTAATCAATATTCTCAAAAACAATGAAAAAGATAATCGTCATCATACTTCTGCTTCTGCCGTTCTGGTCATCATGTAAAAATGAAACGAGAGATAAGGAACGTATTCGGTTATTGGCCATTGAGAATTATGTCGACGAGTTTGTTCCCATTAATCGGTTTCTTAAATTCTATGTCAATGCATATTATGCAATGCCCTCTGATTATGATGAGTTCATGTCCTTTATCAAAGAATATAAGAAAAGAGATCCTTTTTTCTATGAATGGGAGCGAAGAGAGGGATATGATATTATCAAAACGATTTCAAAGAGCAATCTTCTCTTTGCCGCTTATCAGGATTCTGTCTTTTTTTATCTACCTGACTATCACGTTGGGAGTTCTGTGATTGGCACCCCGTTTTATTGGCTGGAAAATCCGGATAAATGGTACCCAAGGTACCCAAACAGATTAGATTACGATAGCTGGTTTTCCCCATCTGCTTATGACAAAAAGGGCAAATATCTCTTTGATTCAGAATTTCATTATCGACGATTCGAGGAAACGATCGATAGCATTTCTTCCCAGTACACCTGTCGAATCACGCATGAAGGTTATTTTTATACCGGTTTTCCTGAGGGCCCTCAAATAAGGCAAATGCCGTATCTTTCTATCGTTTCTTTCTCACGTACTACTGATTCTGTTGAATTGTTGAGCCGAACGGCTTCGACAGACAGTTTGTTTATCTTCGATGCGAACGATTTGACTTATCAGCCCGTCAAAGACTCTTTGCCGAATCTGTGTAAAGAGTACATGGATGAAACAGTCTCTGTCCTGAAGAAGGTATTTGAGGAAAACCCTGATGTGGAAAGAATTACAATGGGGCTTAATTGGTATTGTTTCAAAGACTCGACGAAAACGATAAAGATTGAATGGCAATGAGAAAAAGGCGACCATCTGATTTTAGTTTCGAGACAAAAGAAAGGGGAAGGCGGCCACGATTATTCATCTGAATTGTTTACTAACTTTGTATGCAGCAAATTAGGAAGGTATGTTCCAAACGATAAGACAATATCTGACGGATAATTGGTGGACATTGCCATTGTATATGGGAGCATGCTTGCTGATCCTTAGCATCTGTTTCTTCTTCGCCCCATCGTTTGTCGAAGAAATCTTTTCGATAGTTCTCCTGTTAGTTATCGTCGCCCTGGTTGCTTCATGGGTCTTCCTGATCAGGGACAAAAGAGGGAAAACAGTACTTCTGTCTGTCGCTATGTCAATAGGCGTTCTTGTGGTGACAGGGCCGATATCAATGATTGGTGCAATGAATGGTCCGGACGGGTTTGGCCGAGATCATACAATACCCGAGGGAATAGAGTATAATATTCCTTTGAACAATCAACAGGACAGAACTTATCAGAATGTCCTGGAGGAAGCCACAGTGGATAGCCTTGACAGGAACACATATCTCCAAATATGGGAGGGAAAATTCGAGGGAGGAATATATCAATATGACTTTTACTATACGGGCCTGGCGAAAGGCGTCATATTCCTCAGGTGTTATGAGATCACCCAAAACGAGCCTTTATCTGAAAACATGGTGGACAAGAAGTCCAATATTTCGGAATGTTCCAAAGTTCCGATAGAGAAGTCCGAGGAATTCAAGCAATATGTAAAAAAGAAAAGGTTCACCATATATGAAGGAGACTGGGGTGACTATTATGCCGCAAGGATAGAGGTTTGGCATAGAGAAGCCGCTACCGGGAAAGAAACGAAATTAACTGAAAAAATATATCGGGTTCAGGGATGGATGAGATAATATCTGATAGAAATGGCAAGACCAAGTGTTGCTTGTGGAAGGGAAGACTGTTGCAGCTTCTGTTTCTCATCATGCTTTTGGCGACTTCTTGTTGTCACACCCAACCGGGCCGTTTTGAAGACAAGGTTAGAAACAGCGAAATTAATACATTGCTGACGGGGCTTTTGGATTATTATCGCCAAACCCACTACTCGCTACCTGATGATTATGCTGAGTTCTATTCCTTTTTGGAGGATTATAAACAGAATGTACCAGAGGAGTTTTCTGAACTGGAATTCTTCACGGGTACTGACATCTTGAAAAAATTTGCTCCGAATAAAATAGAGTCCCTGTTTTATAAAGATTCTGCTTTCATCCTCGTGCATGATTTCAGTCATCCGACGGGCAGCATTGTCAAGGGCAGTCAATTCTACCGTTTTGAGCATTATGAGAAGTACCTTTTGGATGAACCAGGTTTCTGGGAGGGTTTCCGTACGGCGGCATTTAACAAAGCTGGCAGATATCTGTTTCGAAACCAATTTGATTATGGTGCGATAGACTCCTGTATTGTCGCCGTACAAAAGGAACACGGTTCATTAGCAACGGATACGGGTTATGTTGTAGCAAACGGAAAAAGTGTGCTGGACAAGATACTGGTTCAAACGGAACGCCCTGTCAGGGCAATCGTGTTATACAATGCACGGCTTCATTCTCTGGAAGTTGTTTCACGCATCCCATCTTCCGACACGCCGATCCCGGATGAGTGTTCCAAATACTTGCAAAAGGTTAAGGATGCTCTGAGTACAATACAAATGGATAATCCAGCGCCAGAATACATAATTATCCCGTTGGCCTTATATAATTGATTACCAATTATTTTTACCGATGAAGAAGATTACTTCCATTCTCGTTCTTAGCCTGATCTCCTTTGCGCTTTTGGCACAAAACCGCTTTTCTTATTCAGTGGAAGTTGCTGCCGGAGCCGGTATCGGGAAGGGCCCCCTCTTCACCATTACCCCGGAGTTTGTTGCACAATATGATCTTGGGAGAGGTTTCAATTTTGGCGCTGGGGCGGGAATGCGCATCTCCAAGCCCTGCCTTCAGTATATTACCAATAATGGAAACAAGAGCCGGTCTTTCTGCAACGAACAGGATGTCCCCCTATTCCTGCGTTTTGGATATGGTAAAGAGAAACTATTCGCCAATTTGGATGCCGGCTATTCAATAGGTGTATTGTCTTATTACAGCGCCAACTGGATACCTGGCGGTAAGAAGAAACCTTGCTATAATGGGTTCTTTGTTGAGCCCCAACTGGGCTGGAGAATAGGAAGAAGAAGCGCCTTGTCGCTCGGCCTTCTATTGCAGCAAAGCGCCATCGTGAACCGCGTCACAACAGATAGTGGAACACCTGACACTCCATCTTATTCTACCAGAACCGACGTTCAAGGACAGAACGTCTTCACTCCCGCCATAACGCTACGATACGGCTTCCTTTTTTAAGCTGAGCCAGTTTCGACGCGACGACGCTGTGGGGTGGTTCACGGTGTCGTCGCGGCCGGGTTTGGGGCGAAAATGGCCGAAAATGCGACGCGACGACAATGTGAGAATGCTCAGAGTGTCGTCGCGGCAAAAGAATGAGAGTGGGGGCCGGGGGCTGGTTATTTCTTGGTTTGTGGCTCCTCGGGAAGGACTTCTTCGGCTTCGTAGCCGAGTTTGACGATGGCGGCGGCCAGTTTTTCCTTGTCGGTCTTGGCGGCGTCGTACTTAATCCAGACGGTGCGGTCGTCGAGGTTGACCTTCATGTCCTTGATGCCTTTCTCATAAGGGAGGTTGGCTTCGACTTTCTTGACGCAGTTCTTGCAGTCGATGGTGGTGACGAAGGTCACTTCCTGGATGTTGGCGTTCTTCTTCTGTTTCTTGTCCTGTGCCAGGGCGGTGGTGGCGGTGCCGGCGACGAGCAGCAGGGCCATCAGGAGGGTGAAAAGGCGTTTCATATCGAAAGGGTTTTAAAGATTAGACTGTTTTATTTCCATAAAGTATAACGGAGGCCGAGGTAGAATTTGGTGCCCATCAGGGGACCCCAGACGTTGCTGGCGTCGAAAACCTCGCTGGCCGTAGGCATCCGGTAGATACCGGTTGATGCCCCGTCAAGCCATACATTGTAGTTGGGACTGAAAGGATGGTCGGCGCAGATGATGGCGTCGTGCTGACGGAAGCCCAGGATGTTTTCTACGCCGGCATAGACGTCGATGCCTTTGAACTTGCGGGTGATCTGGGCATAGAGCATCGGAAAGACCGGGGAGGTCTCCATCTCCCAGACCTGGGCGGCATACTTCGGCAGGCGCATCGGGCCGTTGATCTGGGCGGTGAAGTCGAAGGTCCATTTGCTCATGGCCGTGGCGTACTGCATGTTGAGCACGCCTTTGTAGCGACTGGTCATCGGGCGTTCCACCAGGCCCTTGTCGCGCAGCGTCACCTTTGCGTCGGTGTAGCGGAAGGTTGCGGTTATGTTGAAGCGCTCCAGCGGGTTGACGGAGAAATCCACTTGATAGGTATTGGTGTAGGATTTTCCGTCGAGATTGTAGAAAGCGATGCCGAGGGGAGAGGAGGTCTCCGGGTCGACGATCACCTGCCGGTTGAAATCGTTGCGGAAGTAGTCGAAACTCAGGTAAGTGTCGGTGTCCTCCGCGCCGAAGGGCAGGTAGAAGGTCACGTTGCCGCCCCAGGTCCAGGCGTCCTCCAGCAGGTCGAGGTCGCTCAACTGCATATCCGGTGCAAAGAAATCCTTTCCGGTCGAGAAGATGCCGAGATTGTCGGTAAAGATGTTGGCGGTGCGGTAGCCGCGGCCGCCCAGGGCACGCAGCGTCACCCAGTCGGCCGGCGCCCAGCGGACGTTGGCGCGGGGTGCGAAGAGCCAGCCGTGGAGGGAATTGTATTGCAGATTCAGGCCGCCCACGAACGTGAAGCTGTCACCGGGCGTGAGGGTGTATTCGGCAAATCCCGAAATGGCATTCTCGCGGCGGCTGAAGTCTTCCCGGGGATTATGGTATGAAGACAGCGGATCCTGATACTGTCCGTACACCTGGTTGAGATCGTCGAACTGCCAGGTGGCTCCAAATTCAACCTTGTGGGTCTCGTTGATTTCGTTCTGGTAGATCAGATTGGCAAAAGCGGAATTCTGTCTGGCGTCATACTCTTTCATGCCGAAGAAGGCATCGAATTCGTGATGGTTGAAATCCGCCACCAGTGCGATGTTGGCGGTGTTCTCCTCGTTGAGGGGCACACCGATCTTGAAGTAGCCGTTGATGCCGCGGTTCTTGATGTTGGAGCCCCAGATCCCGTTCCGTATGTTGACGGTGTTGTCTTTGGTGGCGTTCATCTGGCCGCCGAGGCGGTCGTCGTTGATAAAGCGGCCGCCGAAGCGGATCTGCATACCGCTCGGGGCGTAATAGAGCCAGCGGCTGGTGAAGTTCAGCTGCAGGTCTTCCGGCTCGTCGCGGAAGCCGTCCTGGTTGTGGTCCATCTTCGAGGCGGTGCCGCCCACGTGGGCCATGTTGATTACGCTCCACTTCTCGTTGAACTGGATGGCCGAGGCGATGTTGCCCTCGAACATGGCGTCCGAACTGCCGTAGAGCTGGATGAAGAGCGGCGTCTCGTCGGTGGGCTTGCGGTGCTCCATGTTGATCTGGCCGGTGATGGCTTCCAGGCCGTTGATTACGGAAGAGGGACCTTTGGCGATCTGGATGCTCTCCAGCCACTGTCCGGGGACGAACGACATCCCGAAGGGAGCGGCGATGCCGCGCATCACGGGCCGGTTCTCGTCGAGCATCTGGGTGTAGGTGCCGGAGAGGCCGAGGAGTTTGATCTGCCGGGCGCCGGTCACGGCATCGGCGTAGCCGACCGTGACGCTGGCGGAGTTTTCGAAACTCTCGGCCAGGGCGCAGCAGGCCATTTTGCACAGGCCGGCTGCCGTGATGACTTCGGTCTTGATGCTCTTCATCTTGGGCAGGGTGGACTGCATGGCGGTGACCTTCGATTCATCGAGGTCGTTCTCACCGCTCAGATAGAATTTGGCTTCAGCCGTGCCGGGCTCCACCACGACGGTGTCGCGGGTGTAGCCCACGTAAGTGGCTACCAGCGTGGCGCGGTCGGTCAGATTGAGGGAGAACTGGCCGTTGGCATCGGTCTCGATCAGACGGGCCTTCTCCATGTGATAGACCTGGGCGAAGGGAAGCGGTTCGGTCTTTCCGTTGGGATTCTTATAGAAGACGCTTCCGTGCAGCGTCTGTGCAAAGGCCGGGAATGCGGTCAGGCACAGGGGAATGATAATGAGTATTCTTTTCATGAAGTTTCTGTTTGGTGGATGGGATACGTGCATAAGATTCCCGGTCAAGCCGGAAATGACGTACCGCTCAAACCAACCAGACAGAAAGGAGGGGAAGGGATGGTGGCGCTATGGGCGGCGGGGTGTCACTGATGAGGACAGGGAGCACGCCGGCCGGTAGCGTTGCCGCGAAGCAGGGGGTTTCCACGATGGCGGGGAGGCCGGAGTCGGGCGTACCGGCCAGGCGGTCGGCGCCGTTGTCGCTGTCCTGGGCGTCGGTTACGACGAATACCTCGGTCGAGCAGCAGTGGCCGTCGTGATGGTGGTCGTGGTCGGCCTCGTGGCTGTGGTGATGGATGGCCTCGCAGGAGACGTCGCCGATGAGCCATACGAAATGCCGGCTGCCGTCATCGTGGCAGACGTGGATGCCGAAGCCCATATAAGCGAATACATAGGCTGCGGCCATCAACAGGCAGAGAGGGGCTCTGGAGACGCGTTTCATCCGTGCAAAAATAAAGATTAATGCGTATATTTGCAAACCACAATGTGGCAAATCATTATTTATTAGGATATGAAACCTTTCTGGAAAGTCGTTTTCGGCGGGTGCCTCGGCACGATCATCGCCTTCCTCCTGGTCAACCTGATCTTTTTCGGACTCATCGGCTCGCTTGTCTCATCGCTCGGAAAAGAGGAGCAGCCTTCCGTTCCCCGGAATGCCATTCTCAAAATCGATCTCCGGCAGTCCATTCAGGAACAGGGCAAGGAGTCATTCAGTTTCAACCCTCTGGCCGGCAGTGCGAGCATGAGCAGCGGCCTTTCGCTGCTCGACGCCATCCGGGCGCTTGACGCCGCGGCGGAGGATCCCCAGGTCAAATTCGTGTATCTCAAGGCAGATGACATGAACATGGATATCGCCGTTGCCGAAGAGTTCCGCGCCGCGCTGGCCCGTTTCCGCGAGTGCGGCAAGCCCGTCGTCTCCTACAGCCAGGGCCTGTCGGCCGGGAACTATTTCATGGCTTCGGTGGCCGACAAGGTGATCCTCAATGCCTACGGTGACGTCATGATAAACGGTATGAGCTCGCAAATGATGTACTACAAGGATCTGATCGACCAGCTGGGCATCGACATCCAGCTCATCCGGCACGGCAAATACAAGTCGGCTGGCGAACCCTACATCAAGAGCGAGCCGAGCCAGGAGAACAAGGAGCAGTACGAGACGATGCTCGGCACGATCTGGGGCATGATGGCCGATGCAATTGCCTCTTCGCGCGATTTCACCGCGGAGCAGTTCAACGAGTGGATCGACAACCTTTCCATCAGCAACGCTGAAACAGCCAAGGAAAAGGGGCTGGTCGACGAACTCTGGTACGACGACCAGGTGCGCGACTACTTCTGCACGCTGTGCGACGTGAAAAAGGCCAAGGACCTGAAATACGTATCCCTGAAAGACTATGCCGCTGCACGGGTCAAGTCGAACCTGCGGGCCAAGGAGAAGATTGCCGTGATCTATGCGGACGGCGAGATCGTGATGGACGACCACGGCAACGGCAACATCGGCAACAACTTCGCGAAAGAGATCGCCAAGGTACGGCAGGATTCCTCCGTCAAGGCCGTGGTCTTCCGCGTCAACAGCCCGGGCGGCAGCGTCCAGGCTTCCGCCGCCATCGAGCGGGAAATCGCGCTGCTCAAGGAGTGCAAGCCTGTGGTTGCCAGCTACGGCGGCTATGCCGCATCGGGCGGCTACTGGATCAGCTGCGGTGCCGACAAGATCTTCTCCGACAAGAGCACGCTCACCGGCTCGATCGGTGTCTTCGGCCTGATTCCGAGCTTCGGCAAGGCTCTCAGGAAGAACGTGCACCTGAACGTATATGAAGTATCCACGCACAAGCATGGAGCGCTGGCCACGGGTATGTCGCCGCTCGATCCTGAGGAAGAGGCGATGATGCAGAAGCGGATCGACGCCACGTACGAAGACTTCGTCAGCCGCGTGGCGGCCGGCCGCGGTCTGACGACCGAAGCGGTCGACGAGATTGCGCAGGGCCGTGTCTGGGCCGGCGGCGACGCCATCAAGATCGGCCTGGTCGACGAACTCGGCGGCCTGACCGACGCCATCCGCTACGCCGCCTCGATGGCTTCGCTGGAAAACTACCGGCTCGTAACGTATCCCGCTGTCGTCCCGATGTACAACCAGCTCCTGTCTTCGATGAATGAAACCGGTACGGAGCAGGATATCCGCACCGATGCCGTCGGTGTGGCGGAGCGAACGGCCGGCTGGCTCCTTGGCCTGGATGGCCCGGAAATTGCCGCACGTATGCCTGAAATTACGTTCAACCTTAAATAACGGCGTCATGAAACACTTGAGAATCACATTGCTGGCGATTGCAGCACTGCTCATGGTGCTGCCGGCCGGCGCCCAGAACCGGGGCAAGACCTGGTACGTAAGCCAGGCCACCGGTTCGAACCGCAACGACGGTTCGAAGGGTAATCCTGTCAAGAACATCCAGAAGGCCATCGACATGGCCGCTACGGGCGACGTGATCAACGTCGCCGAAGGCAATTATTACGGATTGCTGAATTCCGGTAATATCAAGATCAACAAGGGTGTATCGATCATTGGCGGCTGGTCGGCCGACTTCTCCGAGCGGGATGTCCTGGGCCACCGCACCTACATCCAGCCCTCCGCCACCTCCAACGGTTCGGCGCAGGGGCAGGGGACGATCCAGATCAACGTCATGCAGACCGGTACGCTGGTCGAACTGGACGGCCTGATCATGGACCGCGGCAACTCGATTGCTTACAACCCGCGCGGGGAAGGCAAGCCGGAGGGCGTTGAGACGGCCATGATGCAGCCTATCGGCTCGTCGGGTGTCGGCGCTCCGGGTGTTCCGGAAGCCCAGGTCTATACGACCGAGACGGCCATCGTCTATATCAACACCGGTTCGAAATGCGACGTGACGATCCGCAACTGCGCATTCCTCAACGGACCGAACTTCGGCCTGCTCGGATCGACCTTCGCCACGAAGATCATCGTGGACAACTGCATCTTCGTCAACATCCGCATGGCGGCTGTCGAACTGCGGGGCGCCTCGGCCGCGATGAACAGCAAGACGTACTTCACCAACAACACCGTCCTCTTCACTTGGTCGCGCCTGAAAGACCTCAGCGACATGGGTTACGGCTACCGTTATCTGCCCAAGATGGACAGCTATCTGGACCACAACATCATCGGCTGCAGCGTCTTCGCCGGTCTCGACCGCACCCACGTGGACAGCCCGGCCTCCAAGGAGGCGGAACGTGTAACCACATGTGAGAACACGCTCTTCTTCCTGAACCGGCAGGCGGACCTCACCCTTCCCGGCGGAGGCATGTTCCTGCGCGTCAACGTGAAGGACTTCGACGATGTGGAACAGCTGGCCGAAGCGGACGACAACAAGGAAGTCACCGATCCGGCCATTTTCCAGGGCAAGATCAACCAGGCTTACCTGAAAGGCTTCCTCGGAGCGACCTATTCAGAGAAACTGTCCTACGACCCGAATTCTTCCAACAATACCTTCCGGCAGGCGATGGGCATGAACATGACCGGCACGATGCAGTCGAAGGTCACGATGTTCGCCAACCACTATCCCGTGGAGGATGCGCTGAAGCTCTTCGGCGCTGTTCCGGGCTATGGCGCCCAAATGCCTAAATAGGATTGATAATAATAAATGAAAAGACTGTTCCTTCTGCTTGTTTCTTTCCTGGCCTTCCTGCCGCTCCGTGCGGAGGAGACCTGGGTGCGTGTCAACCTGTCGGGCTATCTGCCCGATGATCTGAAAGTTGCGGTGGCCATTTCGCAGGATGCCGCTACGACGGGTGCTTTTGAAGTCCGTGACGCCCTCACCGACGAACCTGTCCTCAAGGGGCAGGGCCGTGCCGCGGACGCCTCGAAATGGGCACTTGCCAGTGCCTGGCGGCTCGATTTTTCCAGGCTTCAGACGCCCGGCTCCTATTACATCGTTTGCGACGGAGCGACTTCGCCGGTCTTCCGCATCGGTGCGGACGTCTATGACTCCGCAGCCGATTTCCTGCTGACCTATATGCGCCAGCAGCGCTGCGGCGACAATCCCTACAACGACCACCTCTGCCATCAGGATGACGGCTATATCGTGTACCATCCCACCCGGACGGGCGAGCATATCGACGTGACGGGCGGCTGGCACGATGCCACCGACTACCTCCAGTATATGACCACGACCTCCACGTCGATCTATCACATGGCCTTCGCCTGGAAATATACGGAAGACAAGTCTGTATTCCACGACTGCTATGACGCGACCGGCCGTCCGGGTGCCAACGGCATCCCCGACATCCTCGACGAGGTGAAATGGGGTCTCGACTGGCTCGACAAGATGAACCCGGCGCCGCGCGAGATGTACTACCAGATCGCCGACGACCGTGACCACGCCGGTATGCGGCTGCCGTATCTCGATTCGGTGGATTATGGCTACGGCCCGGGTAAGGGCCGTCCCGTGTACTTTGTCACGGGCAAGCCGCAGATTGCCGGAAAGAAGGTCAACCGGACAACCGGCGTCTCTTCGGCGGCCGGCAAGTTCGCCTCGACCTTTGCGCTGGGTGCGGATGTCATCCGCAAATGGTATCCCGAGTTTGCAGCCAAGATCGAAGGTAAAGTACAGGATGCCTGGGATTTCGCCCTGGAATTTCCCGGCAATACCCAGACCGCGTGCGTGATTTCGCCCTATTTCTATGAAGAAGACACCTGGGTGGACGACGTCGAACTGGCGGCGGCTACGCAGTACGCCCTTGGCAAAGGCGGGGACTGGAAGCAGAAGGCCGCCTATTGGGGCGAACTGGAACCCGTTTCGCCCTGGATGGAGCGCGGCCGCGGCCCCGGCAAGGAGTATCATCACTATCAGTGGTATCCTTTCATCAATCTGGGCCACTGGCTCCTGGCAACGAGCGACGATGAGGCCGTCAGCGCCGAGTTCGCCGGCTATATGCGTCAGGGCCTGCAGGATTTGCGCGACAGGGCGGGCGACGACCCGTTCATGCACGGCGTACCGTATCTGTGGTGCTCCAATAACCTGACTTCCGCTGCCGTGACGCAGGCCCGTCTCTATGAGATGGCCACGGGCGACGCTTCGTTCCGCGAGATGGAAGCGGCGCTGCGCGACTGGCTCTTCGGCTGCAACCCATGGGGCACTTCGATGATCTGCGGCTGGCCTGCGGCTGAAATGCCGGGCTACGATTATCCCACCGACCCGCACTCCTCTTACGTGAAGGTCAATGGCGACCTGCCGCTTGGCGGTCTGATCGACGGCCCGATCTACAATACGCTCTTCCTGGAGCGGGCCGGCGCTGCGCTGACCCGCCCCGACGATTTCGAGGCGCTGAACAACGGTATCGCCGTCTATCACGACGATATCGGCGACTATGCCAGCAACGAACCCACGATGGACGGCACGGCCGGCCTGACCTGGTATTTCGCGCAGCTGGAGCAGGAGGGTCACCAGTACAACTGCGAGAAAGACCGCTACGGCACGATTGTCCGCGTGAATCCCGACAAGAAGGTCGTCTATCTGTGCTTCACGGCCGACGAGAACTTCAACGGTGCGGAGAAGATCCTCCAGACACTGAAGAAGCGGAAAATCAAAGGCAATTTCTTCTTGACCGGCAACTGTCTGCGATACAAACCCAACCAGGATGTGGTCCGCCGCCTCGTGGATGAAGGCCACTACGTGGGCGGTCATTCGGACAAGCATGTGCTCTATTGTGACTGGGGCGCCGAGCGGCCCAATCTGATGAGCGCCGACAGCATCATCAGCGACCTGAAGGCCAACTATGCCGAACTGGCGAAGTTCGGCGTGAATCGCGAAGACGCACGCTGGTTCCTGCCTCCGTATGAACATTACAACGCGTTCAGCGTGGGGATCCTCGAATCGATGGGTGTCCGCGTGGTCAACTACACGCCGGGCATCGGCACGCCCGCCGACTACACGACGCCGGATATGCCGAATTACAAGAAGGCGCAGACGCTTATCGACGGACTCTGGAAGTTCGAAAAGGAGAAGGGACTGGACGGCGCTTTGCTGCTCATCCATCCGGGCATCCATCCCGACCGTCCGGACAGCGAGCGCCTCTACAACCGGCTCGACGAGATCATCCGTTATCTAAAGAAGAAAGGGTACCGCTTTGACAGACTTCCTTAAGAATTTCTTCGATTTTTCGAACCTGCTCACCTTCAGCATCGACATGGTGCTCGTGCTGCTCATCGGCTATGTGGTGGGACGCGAGCGACACGAGGCGGGCAAGACGATGGGGGAACGGTCGACCATCATCCTGATCATCGGCTCCTATCTGTTCGCCTACGCTTCGCTTCGCTGCGGAATCGACCACAGCCGTGTCATCGCGCAGATCGTCACGGGCGTGGGCTTCATCGGAGCGGGCATCATCTTCAAGAAAGGAGAGAAAGACATTTTCAACCTGACGACTGCCATCCTTGTCTGGACGGTCGCTGCGCTCGGCGTGCTGGTCGGAATCGGCTTGCGCGTGGAGGCACTGCTGGCCGCCCTGGTGGTCTATCTGGTGCTGCGTGTGCGACGCCGCCGGGACAGGAAAGCCAAGCAACAGTCACAAGACCAGACAACAGACAATGTATAAGATTACCCGTAAAGCCATGCTGACGCCGACCATCTGCCTGATGGACGTCGAGGCTCCCCGCCTGGCTGCTTCAGCACAGCCGGGCCAGTTCCTGATCGTGCGGGCACGGGAGGAAGGAGAAAGGATTCCCCTGACCATCTGCGACTATGACAGGAAACAGGGGACGGTCACCATCGTGACCCAGATCGTCGGCGCCTCGAGCCGCCTGATCTGTGCCCTGGAAGAAGGCGATTGTTTCACCGACGTGGTGGGCCCGCTGGGCTGCCCGTCCGATTTCGTAGAGCTGCCTGACGGAGCCTTGAAAGGCAGCCGCTACTTGTTTGTAGCCGGCGGCTTGGGTACGGCGCCCGTCTATCCGCAAGCCAAGTACCTGCATGAGCGGGGTGCATACGTCGATGTGGTTGTCGGTGCCAAGACGGCGGATTTGTTGATCTTGCGCGAGGAGATGTCGGCGGTCTGTGACAATCTGTATGTCTGTACGGATGACGGCTCGGAAGGGCATCACGGCCTGGTGACGGAAAAAGTCAAGCTCCTGCTGGCCGAAGGACAGCATTACGACCAGGCGGTCGCCATCGGTCCGATGATTATGATGAAGTTCGTGGCGCTGACCCTGCGGGAGTCGGGTATTCCATTGACAGTCAGTCTCAATACGCTGATGGTCGATGGCACCGGAATGTGTGGATGCTGCCGCATCACCGTAGGCGGGAAAGTACGGTTCGCCTGCGTCGAAGGACCTGAATTCGACGCTTATCAGGTGGACTTCGACGAGGCCCTGCGCCGTCAGACGATCTACCGGCCGCAGGAACAGGAGGCCGATCACAAATGCAAAATCGGGAGGAACTGAAGATGGCAGAGAAGACAGGACGTGTTCCCGTGCGGGAACAGGACCCGAAGGTCCGGGCCGGCAATTTCGAAGAAGTTTGCTACGGCTACAATGAAGAAGAGGCGCTGCTGGAAGCTTCCCGCTGCCTGAATTGCCGCAATCCGCGTTGCGTGCAGCATTGCCCGGTAGGTATCCGGATTCCGGAATTCATCGCGCAGGTCCGTGCCGGCGCTTTCCAGGAAGCGGCGCGGGTAATTGCGCGCGACAGCTCGCTCCCTGCCGTCTGCGGGCGTGTCTGTCCGCAGGAAACGCAATGCGAAGGCAGCTGCATCCTGGGCGTCAAAGGTGAGCCGGTCGCCATCGGCAAGCTGGAGCGTTTCGTGGCCGACTGGAGCCGGGCCCAAGGCGGTGTTCCTGTGGAAAAGGCGCCGGCCAACGGCATCAAGGTGGCAATCGTGGGCAGTGGCCCGTCCGGGCTCGCCTGCGCCAGCGATCTGGCGAAGTTGGGCTACGACGTCACGATTTTCGAGGTGCTCCATAAACCCGGTGGCGTGCTTCAGTATGGTATTCCCGAATTCCGTCTGCCGAAGCAGCGGGTCGTGGAGCCGGAGATCGACAGCGTCCGGGCCCTCGGCGTAAAAATCGAAACCAATGTGGTGGTGGGTCGTACGATCACCATCGACGAGTTGTTCGACCGTGAGGGATTCAAGGCGGTCTTTGTCGGATCCGGAGCCGGATTGCCCCGTTTCATGGGTATCCCCGGCGAGAGCCTGAACGGCGTTTTTTCGGCCAACGAGTTCCTGACGCGGAGCAATCTGATGCGGGCTTTCGATCCTTCGAGCGATACACCGATCTTCGTCGGGAAGCGGGTCGCCGTGGTCGGTGGCGGCAACGTCGCCATGGACGCGGCACGCACGGCCCTGCGTTTGGGATCGCAGGTGACCATCGTCTACCGCCGTACGGAGAAGGAACTTCCGGCCCGCGCCGAAGAAGTGCATCATGCGTTGGAAGAGGGCATCGTTTTCCGGATGTTGACCAATCCCGTCGAGATCCTGGGTGACGAGAAAGGCTGGGTAAACGCCTTGCGCTGCATCCAGATGGAACTGGGTGAGCCCGACGCCAGCGGCCGTCGCAGTCCGATTCCGATCAAGGATTCCGAATTTGAAATCCCCGTCGATGCGGTGATCATGGCCCTTGGAACGTCGCCCAACCCGCTGATAGCCAAAACAACGAAAGGTCTTGAAACGGAGCGCCACGGCTGCATCGTGGCCGACGAGTCCGGCGCGACCAGCCGCCCTGGCGTCTTCGCCGGCGGCGACGCCGTCACCGGCGCCGCCACGGTCATCCTGGCCATGGGCGCCGGCCGCCGCGCCGCCGCTGCCATCGACGCTTACCTCCGTCCGTGACTCAATGGGAAGAAGGTCTCCCCGCCGATCACCCTCGTCAAATAGCTGGAAGAGGGCTTATTCCGGTTTGACGTAGCGGTCGCCGGTCTGGGCCTTGACGGCTTCGATGAAAGCGGGTGCGTAGGCGGGCGGAGTGGCGCGGCCGCGGACGAATACGCCGTTTTCGCTGGGCATCATGCTCTGGTCGTTGTGCTTGACGATGAGGAACTTGGCCAGCTTGTCCCAACATTTCATCATCTTATCCGTGTAGGCTTCCGTCTTGGCGGTCAGGAAGGCGGCACGTTCGCCGGGGGTCATCTTCGAAGCTTGCTCTTCGACGGATTTCTGGTCCTCGGCGTAGTAGTCCTCCAGTTCTTTCTGGGCGTCGCGCAGGTCGCCGATCATGGCGCTCCAGCGCGGATACACCATGTTGGCCACGAAGTTGTTCATCCAGAATGCGCTTTCCGTGCTGAATTCCCGGATGTCGTTGTTCTCACGGCGGAACGGTTCCGGTACGCGGGTGATGCCGCAGTAAACCGGCACGTAGGCCACCATCGTGGCGTCGTCCATATTGAAATAGGTTACGCCGCCGACGGCATCAGGCAGCCAGGAACGCATCTGGCAGACCATCGTCATACCGCTCTGCTGGCAGCCGATAGGACGCTCGCGGAACATGGCGGTGGAGTCGCTGCTGAAGAAGTTGACGGGCTGATTGCGATAGGGTGAGGCCCAGGGACCAGCGCTCACGTCGGCCGTCATGTCGAGGGCGGTGCCTTCATAGTGGTCACGCATGTCGTCCATCAGTTCGCGGACCGAGATGGGGGCCTTCGGCTTGATCCAGAGCGGCAGGTGGTCACAGACATCGGTATGGCCGTTGAGGAACGGCAGGTAGGCATCCATTTCGGCCGTATCGTAGTGGTGGCGGAAGAAGCTCCATACCCGTGCCTCACAGTAGCGGATGGCGCTGAAGTCGAGCGGACCGTAAGCCTCGCGGAAGCTGAAATCGGCATCGCTTCCCTGGTAGAGTCCCAGTTCGCGGGCCAGGGAGATGACGTCCTTGGCATACATGCAGACACCTTCGATTTCGCAGAAAGGTTTCTTCTTGTCCACTTTCCTGACCTGGGGGAACTGCTGGATGCGGCTCGAGTTGGCATAGGCGCAGACGCAGTCGTCCGGAACGCGGAGCGCTACCCAGACAGCACCCTTGCGGCCGGGGCCCTTGCCGACGATCTCCATGATCCAGGCTTCGTCCTTGTCGCAGATGGCGAACGACTCACCGGAGCTGGAATAGCCGTATTCGCTGACCAGTTCGTTGATGACGGCGATGGCTTCGCGGGCCGTCGTGCTGCGCTTCAGGGTGATGTCCATCAGGGTGAAATAGTCGAAATAGCCTTCGCGGTTGACCAGCTCCCGGCGGCCGCCCCAGGTGGTTTCGACAATGGTTACCTGGTTCTCGTTCATCAGACCTACGACGCCGTAGGTATAAGGTGCTTCCTTGACCAGTTTCTCACCGGTCTGCGGGCCCCAGCCCCGGATGGCGATCATGTCGCCTTCCGCATGACGGCCGGGAGCGGAGAAGCTCAGCGGCATGAGGAAGCCGAAGCTGTCGCAGTTGTAGGTACACATCACGCTTCCGTCCGCGGAAGCTTTCTTGCCGACGATCAGGTTCGTACAGGCGAACGAGGCCACCGCTGAGCAGAGCAGGATGACCGAAAGGATCAGCTTTTTCATGGTATGATCGGTTTTGGGTTGTTGCTAGGACAGGGCGGCTGCCAGGTCGCCTTTGGCGACGCGGCGCTGCTCCCCGGTGGCCAGGTTCTTGAGCGTCACGGTGCCTTCGGCTACTTCCTGGTCGCCCACGATGGCCAGATAGGGGATGCCCTTCCGGTCGGCATACTCGAACTGTTTCTTGAGGCGGGCCGAGTCGGGATAGATCTCACAGGCGAAGCCGGCTTTGCGCAGGGCCGCGGCTACCGGTACCGAGTAGGCCACTTCCCGTTCGCCCATATTGGTGAAGAGCACCGTGGCTGCCGCCGCGGCATCTTTCGGGAAGAGATCAAGGCCGCAGAGCACGTCGTAAATGCGGTCGGCGCCGAAGCTGATGCCCACGCCCGAGGTGTTGGGCAGACCGAAGATACCGGTCAGGTCGTCGTAGCGTCCGCCGCCGCAGATGCTGCCGATGGCGAAGTCGAGTGCCTTGACTTCGAAAATGGCGCCGGTATAGTAGTTCAGGCCGCGCGCCAGCGAAAGGTCGAGTTCGACGGTCTGGCTGATGCCGGCTCCGTCGATCAGGGAGAAGAGCGTTCCGATTTCCTCCAGGCCTTTGAGGCCGGTTTCGGAGGCGGCGAGCAGCTCCCGCATCCTGGCCAGCTTCTCAGCGGTCGTGCCGGAGAGCGTCAGGACGGGCTCGATGACGGCAATCGCCTGCTCGGTGAGGCCTTTTTCCGTAAGTTCCTGCTTGACGGCGTCGAGTCCGATCTTGTCGATCTTGTCGATGGCTACGGTGATGTCGACCAGCTTGTCCGGCTGGCCCGAAACTTCGGCCAGGCCGGCCAGGATCTTCCGGTTGTTGAGCTTGATGACCACGCGGATCCCCATCTGTCCGAAAACGTCGTCCACCATCTGGACCAGCTCCAGTTCGTTCAGGAGCGACTTGCTGCCGATCACATCGACGTCGCACTGGTAGAACTCGCGGTAGCGGCCTTTCTGCGGACGGTCGGCGCGCCAGACCGGCTGGATCTGGTAGCGCTTGAAGGGGAAGACGATCTCGTTCTGGTGCTGGACCACGAAACGGGCGAAAGGAACGGTCAGGTCGTAGCGCAGGCCTTTTTCCGGTGCAAGGGCGGCTTTCTCACCGCTGTTCTGGATCCGGAACAGGAGTTTGTCTCCCTCCTCGCCGTATTTGCCCAGCAGCGTGCTGAGATTCTCCATCGAAGGGGTCTCGATGCACTGGTAGCCATATTTGCGGAAAACGCTTCTGACGATGTTGAAAATATAGTTGCGGCCCACCATTTCGGCCGGACCGAAATCTCTGGTGCCTTTGGGAATAGACGGTTTCTGTGCCATGTTTGTGCAGGATTGAACTCACAAAGTTAAAATAATTTGTCCAACGTGAGCGGATTGTTGCTATTTTTGCCGCGCTAATAACCTAAAAGTATCTGTATTATGAAAAAGATTGCACTCATCAGCATCATTGCTTGCCTGGGTCTTTTCGCTTCCTGCAAGAACGAGCAGAAGGCTGAAGCCGCTCCTCAGCAGGATGCCGTGAAAGAATCCGTTGAGAAGGTTGATGAAGTTTCCGACGAGGCTGCCCAGAAAGTGGGTGACGCCCTGAAGGAAGCCGGCGAAGCCGTGAAAGAGGCCGCCGAAGCCACCAAGGATGCCGCAGAGAAAACCGCCGAGGAAGTCAAGAAGGAAATCAACAAGAAGTAATTTCCCCCTCGCAACAACTGCGAAAAAAAAAGCGACTGAAAATTCAGCCGCCTTTTTTTTTTATTGATAGATGGAGACCGGGATCCGGCCTTCGGGCGTGATCAGCGGTCGGGTCGCATCTTTTTCTGCAGCCAGGCGCCGTACGTGGGCTTCGTAGCGTTCGTAGGTGACGCCGTCGATCAGGACCCTGTCGTCGTCCAGGAACTTGATGTCCTTGCCTTCCCCGTACTCACCAGTGCCGCGGCCGGCCTCGTTCTTGATTTCGAAGTAGATTTTCTTGTCCTTGATGTAATACTTCAAGGCACGGCTGGTTTCGTAGTCGAGGTTCCGGATGGAGATATATTGGAAGGTTTTGTGGTCTTTGGCGAAGGAGAGGGCGTCGAAATACCAGACGTCGTCGTACTTGAGGCTCGGATCGGTCTTGTTGGTGAAGGTGATGAACAGTCCGCCGCGCGCACCGAGGTCACTGTCCCAGGAGGCGGTGAAGTAGCCGTCATCGAAGGTGCCCGTTGCATGGATGGGCCACCAGTCATCGTAGAGTTGCCGTTTGATGGAAGTGTCTGCGCAGCTGCTCAGAAACAGGACGGCCAAAAGGACGGCAAGCAGGTT
This sequence comes from uncultured Bacteroidales bacterium, assembly GCA_947168065.1. Taxonomy (GTDB): domain Bacteria; phylum Bacteroidota; class Bacteroidia; order Bacteroidales; family UBA932; genus Cacconaster. The sequence goes on along the minus strand of CAMVKH010000004.1, from coordinate 12,277 downwards.
GAATGTCTTGAAATGCATAATCTTCACATAAAAGTTTCTCTTGCAAATATACAAAATTATGCCAATCTTTGTATGTCTCACCAATCGATTTTGCTATGCAGTACAGGTCCAGATTATTTACCCTGATGCTCTGCTTCTGCTCGCTGGCACTGACCGGTGCCTGCGGTACGGCGGAGCGCGCAACCCGTGAACCGCTCGCTTCCCCGAGTGACGAAATGATCGACATCGGCTACGAGAATACCTCCAAAGGCGAGCTTTCCTACGCCGTATCCTCCGTCAAACCCGCGGAAGAAGAGATGGTCTATTCCAATATGTACGATTATCTCCGCGGTCGCGTGGCCGGCGTTGAGGTGGGCCCTGACAATACGCCTTCCTCCGTACGGATCCGTGGCGTGAATTCCATCAACGCTTCCACCGCACCGCTGGTCCTGGTCGACGGGATGGAGTCAGACTTGGGATCCATCAATCCGTACGACGTGTATTCGGTTTCCGTCCTGAAAGATTCGTCCGCCTCGATCTATGGCGTCCGGGGAGCAAACGGCGTGATTCTGATCACCACCAAGCAGGCCCGGAATCAGCAGGAAGCCCAATCGGCGGCCCGCAAGAAGGCCAAGGCTGAAAAGAAGGCAGCGAGGGCGGCTGCGAAAAAAAAGTAGGGTAAAGCGTTTTTTTGTTACTTTTGCGAGTTAATTCTATCCGAAAAAGATGAAAGATAGCTTGCTGAACAAGATTTGCGCAGAATATACCCTTGCCGACGAAGTCAAGGCGCTCGGCATCTATCCCTATTATCGTCCCATTGAATCCGGCCAGGATCCGGTCGTCAAGATGGCTGGAAAAGACGTCCTGATGTTCGGGTCGAACTCCTATCTCGGCCTTTCCGACGACCCCCGTCTCAAGGAGGCCGCAATCGAGGCCATCCGGAAATACGGTACCAGCTGCTCGGGCTCCCGTTTCCTGAACGGAACCCTCGATATCCACCTGGCCCTGGAAGAGAAACTGGCCGCGCTGGTCGGCAAGGAAGAAGCCGTGACCTACAGCACGGGTTTCCAGGTGAATCTGGGCGTGGTGTCATGCCTGGGATTCAAGGACGGCTATATTTTCCTCGATGCGCTCGACCATGCCTGCATCATCGACGGCAGCCGGCTTTCCTTCAGCCGTGTGCTGAAATTCCCCCACAACGACGTGGAGGCCCTCGAAAAGAAAATGCAGATGGCTCCGGTCGAAGCCCCGAAGCTGATCGTGGTCGACGGCGTCTATTCGATGGAAGGTGACATCGCGCCGATTCCGCAACTGGTGGAACTCTGCGGGAAATACAATGCCTCGCTGATGATTGACGATGCACACGGTCTCGGCGTGATGGGCGACCACGGCCGCGGTACGGCCAACCATTTCGGTCTGACCGACAAGGTCGATCTGATCATGGGCACTTTCTCCAAATCGTTCGGTTCACTGGGCGGCTTCATCGCCGGCGACCATGAGGTGATCAACTTCCTCAAGCACAACTCCCGCTCGCTGATTTTCAGCGCCAGCATGCCGCCGGCCAATGTCGCGGCGGTCAGCCGGGCCATCGACATCATGCTCTCCGAACCGGAACGTCTCGAGCACTTGTGGGCGCTGACCCGTCACGCCCACGCCGAGTTCAAGGCCCGCGGCTTCGACATCGGCCACACCCAGTCGCCGATTATCCCGCTCTTCGTCCGTGACCTGAACAAATGCCTGACGGCCGTGAAGATGGCGCTCGACGAAGGTGTCTTCATCACGCCGGTTATCCCGCCGGCCGTTCCGGAGGATTCGGTCATCGTGCGTTTCGCGCTGATGGCCACGCACAGTTTCGAACAGCTCGACGAAGGCATCGACAAGCTGACGAAGATTTTCCGGAAACTGGAGATTATTCCGTAAGTTCGGATTTATCCCAGAGCACTTCGTTCTGGACGCGGACGCTTTCTTCGTGGATGTCGTTGAAGACAGCCCGGAGGAAGCGTTCCTCCATTCCCTCGTTGCATCCCTTGCGGATCATGTCCTCGATCAGTTCGTCCCAGCGGGTGAGCTGCAGGATGGCGATGTTGTGCTCTTTCTTGTACTGGCCGATCATACGGGAGATTTCCATCCGCGCCTTGAGCAGCGCGATCAGGTTCTCGTCGATCACGTCGATCCGGGCCCGGAGCTGGCCGATATTCTTGCGATAGTCGGCTTCCTGGCTGTCGGCTTCCCGTACGACGATGCGGTCGCCCAGCATCACACGGAGTTCTTCGGGCGTGAGCTGCTGCCGCGCGTCGCTCAACGCGCATTCCGGATGGCAGTGCGTCTCGATCATCAGGCCGTCCAGACCCAGGTCCATGGCCCGCTGGCTCAGTTCCAGGATATAGCGGCGGTCTCCGCCCATATGGGAAGGGTCGGCGAAGAAGGGAAGTTCCGGATAGCGGGACCGCAGTTCGATGGCGATGCGCCAGCCCGGATTGTTGCGGTAGGGGATGGAGCGCATCGCGGAGAAGCCGCGGTGCACCACGCCCATTTTCCGGATACCGGCGCGGCTGAGGCGCTCCAGCGCCCCGATCCACAGGTCGAGGTCCGGATTGATCGGATTCTTCACCAGCACGGGGATGTCGGTTCCCTGCAGTGCGTCGGCAATCTCCTGGACCAGGAACGGATTGGCGGTGGTGCGGGCGCCGATCCAGAGCATGTCGATGCCGTGCTGGAGGCACGCCTCCACGTGATCCTTGCCGGCCACTTCGGTGCAGACGAACATCCCGCACTCCTGCTGGACCTTCTGGAGCCACTTCAGGCCGCGCTTGCCCACGCCTTCGAAACAGCCCGGATGGGTGCGGGGTTTCCAGATGCCCGCGCGGAACATGTGGATGCCGAACGAGGCCAGGCCCCGGGCCGTTTCCAGTACCTGCTCCTCGCTTTCAGCGGAGCAGGGCCCCGCGATCACCATGGGCTCGGGGGGTGTGAAGAAGCCCCATTCCGATGCAGGTATCAAATCCAGTTTTTCTGCCATGCGAATTGTCTATTGTTTGGTCTTCGCGGAGTCCGCGGCCGCCTTTTCGGCGGCTTTTTCAGCCCCTTTGTAGCGGGCCAGTTCCACCTGCAGCTCCGTGATGGTCTGGTTGAGGTCCTGAATGGTTTTCAGATAATGTTCGTTCAGGTCGCGGATCAGCTCGTTCTTATTGATGGTCTGCACGGCGGCTTCTTCGTGGAAGATGATCTGGTCGCTGTGGAGGCCGTAGCTGAGGGCATTCTTGAGCAGGACCTGCTTGGCCGTATGGTCGAGCGCTTCACCGGCCAGGTAGATGTCGAGAGTCGGGTTGCGGCCGCTGAGGTTGATGTCGTGGTCGAAGATGTAGGTGGCGCCGATGGTCTTGTTATTCTGGATGAAGCGTTCGGCGCTTGTGGTGAAGTTGTTGTCCCGGATGGTGCCGATGGCCGATATGATGCTGGGTACAAGCATGAGCACCAGGACGACGGCTACCACGCGCGGGTTGCGCTTGCGGTGGAAATCGTCGGTGGCCACGCTTTCGAAGCCCAGGAATTTGACGACCAGAAAGGTGGACAGGGCGATGAAAAAGCTGTTGATCAGGAAAAGATAGGCGGCGCCGAAGATGTAGGAGGGATTGAGGGAGGCGATGCCGAAACCGATCGTGCAAAGGGGCGGCATGAGGGCCGTGGCAATGGCTACGCCAGAAATGACGGTGCCTCGTTCCTTGCGGGAAAATTCCATCATGCCGGCTACGCCGCCGAACAGGGCGATCAGCACGTCGTAGATGGTGGGCCGGGTGCGGGCCAGCAGTTCCGTGGGGTTGCTCAGTCTGAGCGGTGTGACCACAAAATAAACCGAGGCGACGATGATGCTGATGGCCACCATGATGGCAAAATTCTTGGCGGCGTTCTTGAGCAGTTCCGTATCGTTGGTGCCAAGTCCCAGTCCGAACCCCAGGATCGGCCCCATTACCGGCGAGATGAGCATTGCGCCGATGATCACCGGAATCGAGTTGACGTTCAGTCCGACCGAGGCGATAAGGATCGCGCAGGCCAGGATGATGACGTTCGGCCCCCGGAAGGCGATGTTCTTCTTGATGCTGGCCGAGGCGGCGGCCCGGTCGAGATCGTCTTCCAGATAGACGATATGGCGCAGATATCGGGTTATTCTATTCATGGTGACCGCCAAAGATATAAAAAATTCGGCAAATGACCGATTATGTGTATCTTCGTGTACACAAATCATTCCATCATGAAACCTCTTCGTCCGTCCTTCTCCCTGGCCGCCGTGTTTGCGGTGTGCCTGCTCTCCGTCTGTTCCTGCCGTCCGGCCGAGCCGTCAGCATCTGGTGCGGCAGACGTGGATTCCCGGATCGCTGACGCGGTACTCAGCGTCAGTGCCGACAGCATTGCCCTGTACATCGAAGACCTGGTGGCTTTCCACACCCGCCACACTTTGAGTAACCAGTCCAGTCCTGAAAAAGGAATCGGTGCAGCCGTTGCTTATCTCGTCAATCGTTGCGAGACCTGGGCGAAACGGGCAGAAGGCAAGCGTCCGGCACTGCAGGTTGAAGTGATCCATTATCCGGTGGGCGGGAATGGCGGGCGGTATGACCGTGTAACGACCGTACCCGAGGTGATGGTGACGATTCCCGGCACGAAAGGCGAGCGGGAGATCCTGCTCTCGGCCCACATCGACACGCGCGTGGCCGACGTGATGGACTCCACTTCTTTTGCTCCGGGTGCCAACGACGACGGCAGTGGTCTGGCCTGCCTGCTCGAAGTGGTCCGCATCCTCTCTGAAATCCCGCTCGAACAGACCGTCCGCTGCCTGTTCGTCTCCGGTGAAGAACAAGGCCTCGACGGCTCCCGTTTCCTGGCTGCCCGGGCGAAGTCAGAAGGTTGGCCGATCGAGGCGATGATCAACAACGACATGATCGGAAATGCCGAAGCAAGCGGAACGGGGCTTCGCGAGGACCACAAGGTCCGCCTCTTTTCGGAAAGCCGCACCGGCGTTGACAGCGACCCGCGTCAGCTGGCCCGCTACGTCAAGGAAACGGCCCGTACCTATGTGCCCGACCAGGAAGTGAAACTCATCTACCGGAACGACCGTTACGGCAGGGGCGGGGATCATTCCTCGTTCCTTCGGGAAGGTTTTACGGCCGTTCGGATGAGCGAGTACTGTGAGAATTACGACCGCACGCATCAGGATATCCGCACGGAAGGAGGCATTGCCTACGGAGACCTGATTTCCGGCGTGGACATCCCGTATCTGACCCGCAACATCCAGATCAATCTCGCTTCGGTGATGAACCTGGCACTGGCGCCGGCCCGTCCCGGGAACGTACGCATCGCCAATGCGCGCGAGTTGGAGAATCATACCGTACTGACCTGGGACCCTGTGCGCAAGGCTGACGGAAGCCTCGACAACGACGCCTCCTACCAGATCCTTTACCGCGAGACCGACCAGCCGGAATGGATCGTCCTCGACAAAGTTACGGCAGATCCTTCCCGGATGGTACCCAGCTACCGCTGCGATTACAGCAAGGACAATTATTTCTTCGCTGTGCGCAGCGTCTCGCCGTCGGGCAATCCGAGCCTTCCTTCCGTGGCGCATTAAGCTTTCTCGGTTTTTATGCGTATCTTCGCCGTATGAAATTCATCAGTTGGAACGTCAACGGCCTGAGGGCCGTAGCCGGCAAAGGCTTCGCCGATGTGTTCGCGCAGCTCGACGCCGATTTCTTCTGCTTGCAGGAGACCAAATTGCAGGCGGGCCAGATCGACCTGGAATTCCTGGGCTATCAATCCTATTGGAATTATGCCGAGAAAAAAGGCTATTCCGGAACGGCCGTCTATACCCGCCATACGCCGCTTTCGGTAACCTGCGGCATCGGGGTTGAGGAACACGACCACGAAGGGAGAGTGCTGACGCTCGAGATGCCGGATTTCTATCTGGTGGATGTCTATACGCCCAATTCCCAGGACGGCCTCAAGCGGCTGGATTACCGCATGCAGTGGGAGGATGCCTTCCGGGCCTATGTCTGCGGCCTGGCCCAGCGCAAAGGCGTGATTATCTGCGGCGACATGAACGTAGCCCACGAGGAGATCGACCTGAAGAATCCCGCTACCAATCATTTCAACGCCGGCTTTTCCGACGAGGAGCGGGCCAAGATGACGGAACTGCTCGCCGCCGGCTTCCGCGACAGCTGGCGCGACGCCCATCCGGGAGAAGCCAAGTATTCCTGGTGGTCCTACCGGATGGCCGCCCGAGAACGGAACGTGGGTTGGCGCATCGACTATTTCCTGGTCTCGGAAGCCCTCGCTCCCCGCATCGCCGGTACCGACATCCACAACCAGATCTTCGGCTCCGACCATTGCCCGGTCGAGCTCGTCCTGCAGCCGTAATCCTTATTGCCGCTTATTTTTCGCGGACGTGTTTTCCCGACAGGTGGTCTATCGATAGTTCCAGGACCAGCGCATTAGGCGCATTCTTCACCATATCTCCCTCAAGGTCATATCCTTCCGGGAAATATTTGGCGCCCAGAAGCCGCAGCAGCCGCTCGGCCTCGCCAGCATCGGTCACTTCGGAAATGCGTCCGAAACAGATGACGCTGGTGAAGCAGTACCACCATTCGCCGGGGTTCTTGACCGGTTCCGACAGCACCGTAAAGCAAACCTTGTCGTTGGCACGGACTGCGTCCAGTTTGTGCCCAGCCTTGGCGCAGTGGAAATAGATCTTCCCGTCGGCATATACGTAATTGATGGGCAGTCCATAAGGATAGCCATTCTCTCCGTGAACCGCCAGAACGCCCCGGGGCGCGGCGGCCAGTACGGCCTCGCATTCTTCCTGCGAAGCCGCCTGCTTGAATCGTCTCAATTGTCGGAATTCCATAATAGGCGCGGTCATATTTTTTTAGCAACATTGTAGCCGATAGCGGCGACGGCTAGGGCTTCTGCTTACCCAGAATGTCAGACCCATGCGGCCCCTTCAGTACCAGTTGGTGCAGGATGCTTTCCAGAACCAGCGCAAAGAGGATGAATGTTCCGGCACCGATGAGGATGGAAGATAGCTTGGCACGATGCTTACGTACCAGATAGACAACAAGGCAGACAGGAACGGCAATGCCCAGAAAGGCATTGGCGGCCATCATGATGAGTGAACTTACAGGGACCATGTCGGATTCAAGGGGATGTCAGAATTTATTCTCTCTTCTTCTTTGCCCAGGTGTTCGCAAGAATAACCACGATGATGCACAGGATGACAGTAAGGGCAACGAAAGACCCTGTTGTCGCTATCGTTTCCCCAAGCAGGAGGAATAACATAGGGGCGAGCACAATCAACAGACCGCCAATCAAGCCGCGGAGCCGCTTGATATTATACTGAGCTCTTTCTTTTTGGGACGCGGTATTATAACCTGCGATCAGATTATCACCCTTCCCGATAAGAATGACAACCCCCATGATGACGAAGATCGCTGCAACAATAATCAGTGTAATCATAGTAATCCCGCATTTTCTATACAAATATACCTTATTTTCAGAGAAAGTACCAGGTCTTCATATCACTTCAATGTAGAAACTCACCGGTCTGAAGCCGTCGTTACAGCTGATCATGGCGCTCATCGGATTCTTCATCCATCCGTCATAAAAGTTTCCCTCACCACGGGCCAGAGCCTCGACGAATTCCCTCATGGAGCCCCAGGCCGAAGGGCACATCCCTTCAGGACACCGTCCGTCAATCGAAATCCATTCCTGCCCTTCCAGCACATCGCAAGTGTGTTCGATAGGGTTCTCATATTTCTCCATCAAATCCGGATACGAAGCCTTCCTGATGGCAGTGATTCTGATTTTCATTAGAATATAACTGTTCTGTGTCTTTGTCCTTGCGCAGGGTATAAAGTTAAGGACCTTCCTTCATTATTCAAAATTTGAAACCGCCCTTTTCGCCCAACAGGCGCAAAAGCATCCGCCTCACAGGTATGTGGAATGTATGTCGGCTACACTCCGGACCTCGAACCTGTCGTTCGTTGAGGGACTGGTTCAGATACAGTCTTTTATCAGTACTTTATTTTAAAATAGTCCAGAAGTGCCTTGTAGTTGTCCTGGGCCGTGAGGCAAGTGTCAGTCAGATAACCGTTGATGTGTCCCCATTCACGAAGGCCACGATAGTAGAAATACTTGAGGTCGTCCGTAATGATAAACGGAACGATACCGTTGGCCAGGCATTCCTTGAACATCACCAGACGCCCGACTCGTCCGTTTCCGTCCTGGAAAGGATGGATAAGTTCGAACCTCTGATGAAGGTCGATGATGTCCTCCAGTGATTTCTCCTTCTTGGCGTTGTAGGCGGCAAGAAGTGCTTTCATTCTCTGATGAACCTGTTCAGGAGGGCAGGTAGCCTTCCCGCCTACCTCGTTGGGAAGTTTCTTATAATCACCTACGTTAAACCAATCTTTCCTGTCATCGGATGTCCCGGTTTTCAGGGTGCGGTGCAGCTCTTTTATGAAAGATTCCGTGAGCCTTTCCTCAGCTCGGTCTATGATAAGGTCGATACAACGGAAGTGATTGGTGGTTTCAACGATATCATCTACATTCACGCTTTCGTCCGTAATACCGATGGTGTTGGTTTCGAAAATATAGCGCGTCTGCTCGTGGGTAAGCCTGCTGCCCTCGATATGGTTGGAATTGTAAGTGAGGTCAATCTGCGTCCGATGGTAAATGCCACCACTCATTTTTCCTGCCTTTTCCTCCCTGAGCCGCTTTATGAGCGGACTTGCCTTACGTTTCCCCTTTCTGGGCAGCGGGGTGTCGGCAGGAATGATCCAGGTCTTTCCCGAAAGAAAAGCCCCGTCCATTTTCCCTTCGCTGCACCAGTTTCGCACAGTGCGTTCAGAAAGGTTATGCAATTCTGCATATTGACTGACGGTAATGAATTCCATAATCTATCGGCAATTAATGCTTCTATGCCGATACAAATATAATAATTCTTGCCGATATCGGCAAGAAACGGAATGGCTATTTAGAAAAAAAGCACCTGCAATGCAAGTGCTTTCTAAGTAGATCAAACACTCCGAATCTCGAACCTCCGCATCCTGGAAGGGTTGCTGGAGATCCAGCGATTCATTGATGCTTTACACCGATAGAATCAAATTCACCAGCCTAATCCCTTCAGCCATTTCTCTACTTTGGCCCTGCCGGAGCGGACTTCATGGCCATAGATGGCAAAACCGTCTTTCACAGTTGCCTTTGGCAAGGCTTTCTTCACATCCCGGACGGTGGAGGCAAGCCCGCTTCCTTCGTGGGTGGTGAACGGAATGACAGTTTTCCCGGAGAGGTCATGATCCTTGAAGAAGGAGAACATCACCTGCGGATAGGTGCCCCACCAGATGGGACCGCCGATGAAAACGACATCGTAAGGCGTCACGTCCACATCGCCTTTGTAGGCAGGCAGTTCTCCGGCCTTGGCTTCGTCCTGGGCGACTTTGATGAGTTCCATATAGGGCATGTCGTAGTTCTTCTCGGCGACGATTTCAAACTGGTCGGCGCCGGTGATTTCGGAGATATAGTCGGCCACAATCTTGGTGTTGCCCACTTCGATGTTGCCTACGGAGTAGTTTTCCCCTGCGTGAGAGAAGAAAATGACAAGTGCTTTATTGTCCATATTATTCTTGTTTTGTCCACAGGCCGTGCCGGCGGCAAGCACCGCCAGCAGGACCGTAATTATTGTTTTTGCAGTTTGTTTCATGTTGTAAAGATACCGAATTAATCCCAGAGTTCGTAATCGCCCATCCAAGCCTTGATCTGCTCGTATGACATATTGAAATAGCGTTTCTCTTTGTTCAGGTCGGCAATCTGCTTCATCTCATCGTCGGAAAGCGAAAAGCTGAAGGATTCGATGTTCTCCTGGATATGGGCAGGATTGGAAGAGCCGGGGACCACGCAGAAGCCTTTCTGCAGATGCCAGCGGATGATGACCTGGGCTGCGGACTTGCCATGCGCTTTGGCAATGGCGTTGATAACCGGGTCGCGGAGAATCTCGCCATGGCTATCACGACCGCCAAGCGGGAACCAGCTTTCAATCTGGATGTTGTACTTGGCTGCCATTTCCTGCCAATGCTCGCGCTGGGCGTAAGGATGGCACTCTATCTGGAACATCTGGGGCTTGACTTTCGCGGGAACCACGATGGACTCGAAGAGTTCGTCATTGAAATCGAAGTCGCTGATGCCGATGGCGCGGACCTTACCCATCTCAAGGGCCTTCTCAAGTTCCTTCCAGGCGCCATTATAGTCTCCCAGAGGCTGATGCAGGTAAACAAGGTCAAGGTATTCGAGCCCAAGGCGTGCAAGCATCTTGTCCAGTTGCTTGAGCGTTACTCCTTCGCCGTACTCGTTGGGCCAGAGTTTGGAGGTGATCCAAATCTCCTCACGGGGAATGCCGCTGTGTCCTTGACGGCCTGTCCAACGCTGCGCTCATTCTGGTAAGCATGTGCGGTATCGATGTGCCGGTAACCGGCCTTGAGAGCAGCAAGGACGCTATTGTAAGTAGTCTCGCCTGCAGGGATGGAATAGACGCCGAGTCCGAACTGGGGAATGACGACGCCGTTGTTGAGGGTGATGGTTGTCTGGTTCATGGGAAGGGTTGTGTTTTGATTGATTTCAGGTGTTTTCGTGTTCTGCGTTGAGCATCCGGCTGTCAGGATGAGCGCAAGGGCAAGGAGAGTTTTCATATTACGTGGATTTAGACATCCTTGATAAACTTGGCAGGATTGCCGCCCACGATAGTGCCGGGTGCAACATCTTTGGTTACAACCGCACCTGCGGCTACTACAGCATTCTCACCGACGGTCACACCGGGAAGGATGGTCGCTCCTGCGCCTATCCAGGCGTTCCGGCAGATATGCACCGGCTTGCAAAGGAGGATGGTCCTGTCCTGAAGGTCGTGGTTGTTGGCGATGAGCTGTACATTGGCGGCTATCATGGCTCCGTCTTCGATGGTGATACCCCCGCGGGACATCATCAGGCAGTTGTTCATAATCATCACGTTTCTGCCAATGCGGACTTTATCAAAGCATACACCGGTCAGGCCGGACATCACGGTTGTACCTTCTCCGAGGTCTTCACCGAACAGTTCGCGAACTAGGGCATAATACTCGTCCGTAAAGGGCATTGTGTGGTTGAGTTTGAAAAGGACCTGGGCCTGACGTACACCTTCGGCGTGCTCTTCGGCGGTCGTTTGTCTGGGATCTACTCTGAATGCTTCCATATCTTTGGCCTTTTTTGTTTCTGGTGCAAAGGTAAGGGGTTCCAAGTACCTGGGCGTTACCCCATATGCGGAATGATTTACCCATTTTTCTGTTTTGCGGAATAATGCGTATATTTGCCTTGTAAAGCAGCCAAGAGCAATGCAAGACTACCAGATTTATAATACCCTTGCCGATTTCGTCCGTCCGGATGCCTTTCACAGAGACTACCACATTCATCTTCTCTGCAAGGGTGGGAAGATGTCTTTTTTCTGTGGCCACAAATCATTTGAGGTCACGGCGGGGGACTTCCTCATCTGGCAGATGACAACAGAGTTTACCGAGATCTCATACTCTGAAGATTTCGACGCAGACCTGCTGATGATTTCCAATCCTTTCCTGAGCAGGCATAATCCTGAAATGATTTGGGCGACGAAAGGATATATTTACATCAAGGAGCATCCAGTGTTCCGTCTTGCCCCGGATGAGCTGGAGATGATCGGCGCGGATTTCAAGCAGTTCTTTCAGAGGATACGTGTTCCGAAGACCCTTTTCGTAGAGGAGACTGTCGGCTCGCTGCTGGCCATTCTCCTCTATGACATGTGGAATATTTATTCCCGGGAAATCGAGACGGCGGAGATTGAAGACATAACCTCCCGCCATTTTCTCCGTTTCCTGATGTCCGTTCAGGAGCACTGCCGGGAGCAGCGGGAAGTGGCCTGGTATGCCCGGGAACTGGGCCTTGCCCCCAAATACCTCTCCGAAATCAGCAAGTCCATCACCGGCCGTCCTGCCGGGGACTGGATTGACAGTTACGCCGCTCACGAACTCCAGAAACTCCTGTCGGATCAGCGCCTCACGCTTACTGACATTGTAGACGCTATGCATTTTTCCTCCCAGCCTGCCCTCACGCGATATATGAAGCGGGTAATGAACACAACGCCCAGCGAATATCGCAAGAACTCATTATAATAGAAAAGCCAGTCAATTGACTGGCTTTTGCTGAGTAGACCAAACACTCCGAATCTCGAACCTCCGGTTCCTGGAGGGGTTACAGGAAA